>CAXBHX010000014.1:0-104588 GCA_963975655.1 uncultured Verrucomicrobiales bacterium | reverse complement strand
AGTTACTGCGAAGATAAACTCGCTGAGTCGGGGGCGCAGATTGTGACAGTGGTGGGTCGCTATTATGCGATGGATCGTGACAAGCGTTGGGATCGCACCAAGCTCGCCTGGGATGCCATTGTGCATGGTATCGGTGAGGAGAAAGAGGTGCTTCCATCGGAAGCGGTGACTGAGAAATATGCCGAAGATCTTACCGATGAGTTCATGCCGGCGATGGTGTTTGGATCGGCGAATAAGCAGCGGGTTCGGGATGGCGATGTGGTTCTCTTCTTTAACTTCCGGGCTGACCGGGCGCGTCAGCTTAGCCTCGCGTTTCTTCGCGACGACTTCGACGGTTTTGATCGTGGGGGCCGACCTCAGGTTGGCTACTACACTCTCACCGAGTACGATGAGACCTATGGCTGCCCTGTCGTGTTTGGCCCCGAGTCGCTGACTAATACACTAGGTGAAGTGGTAGCGGCAGCGGGTAAAACCCAGCTGCGTATTGCTGAGACGGAGAAATACCCTCATGTGTCATTTTTCTTCAACGGCGGCGTTGAGCTTGAGAATACGGGCGAAGATCGCCAGATGCTGCAATCTCCCCAGGATGTTGCGACCTATGACGAGAAGCCGGAGATGTCGGCCGAAGGAGTGACACAGACTGTTCTGGATCGCATTGAGAATTACGATATGGCGATTATCAATTTCGCTAACCCTGACATGGTCGGCCACACCGGAAGTGTTCCGGCAGCGATCAAGGCGGTTGAGTTCATCGATGAATGCGTGAATCGCGTCGTCGAGAAGGTGCTTTCGTTAGGGGGGCAGTTGCTCATTACGGCGGATCACGGCAACTGCGAAGTCATGGTCAACCCTGACGGATCTCCGCAGACAGCTCACACCACTAATCTGGTGCATTTGATTTATGTCGGTGACGACGCGGATCAGGTTAGCCTGGCCAGTGGGAAGTTGGCCGATATTGCGCCAACGATGCTGGGGCTGATGGGAATCGAGGCACCCGCCGAGATGACCGGGACGCCCTTGCTGACCGCGAAGTGAATTCGCGGTCAGCCAAGCCGATGCTCCGGACTCTCACGGATTGTTCGTGAGAGTCGGGTCGGATCCGTTGACCTGCACGGTCGCTGTGGCGATGCCGGGTGACTCGCCGTATTCCTGATCGATGAGATAGGCAGGGTAGGCATCGTACGGGCTAAGAATTTGAAGACGTAAGTTTCCTGGATCACAGGTAAACTTCCATCGGAGTTGAGTTTTGAGGGCGCCCCGATGTCCCCTGTCCGGATTGGGAAGGATATAGGGGGGCGCTAGATCGATTATTTTGAAGTCGAAATTTGCATTGAGAGGTGGGGGCAGGGAAGAGTTGAGAACTTTCTCATAGGGCGGGAGATCTTCTGCGTTATATTCCCGCGTGCCCAGTGACGCCAAGCCCGACTTTCAGAAAAAGCTTAGGGATGTTCCCCATAAGCCAGGGGTCTATCTGCACAAGGACAGGTTTGGTTCTGTGATCTACGTGGGCAAAGCTCGTGATCTGCGCAAGCGGTTGGCCTCCTATTTCACGCCATCCCGACAGCGTAAGGCGGAGCACAGAGCGCGTGCCCTGATTGAGAGCATCTGGGACTTCGAGATTCACGAAGTGCGCAATGAGCCGGAGGCACTGTTGCTCGAGGGCAAGCTGATCAAGGAATATCGGCCCAAATACAATGTGGCGTTTCGCGATGATAAGCGGTTTTATTTGGTGAAAGTCCACCTCGAAGAGCCGTGGCCGAAGTTTCAGCTGACGCGTTTGAAGAAAGAGGACGGGGCGCTCTATTTTGGACCGTTCGCTCACTCAGGGGCTCTCCGGCAGACAATTTCGTGGATAGACCGGGAGTTCGGTTTACGAAATTGTCGCCCGATGCGCCCCGGGGAAAAGGAATATCAGCATTGTCACGACGATGTGATCAAAAATTGCACGGCTCCCTGTATCGGACGGATCACCCGGGAGGAGTATCTCATCAAGATCGAGCAGGCCTGCGAGTTCCTTCGGGGGCGTTCGAAGGAGTTGATTCACTCGATCGAAGAAGAGATGGCCGAAGCGGCAGCGGCACTCGACTTTGAGCGAGCCGCCGAATTGCGGGACATGGTCGACAATCTGAAGAAGACGCTGCGACCGACGCGTCAGTTTCGAAAGCGGGGCGTGCCGGGCAAAGCGATTAATCCGGAAGCGGATGTGAAAGAGCTGCGGGAATATCTCGAACTCGATCGCGAGCCAACCGTGATGGAGTGTTTTGATATCTCCAATATTTCATCGAATCACATTGTTGCTTCGATGGTACGATTTCGAAATGGGGTTTCGGACAACAGTCAATATCGCCGTTATCGAATCAAAACGGTCAAAGGTCAGGACGATTATGCCAGTATGGCGGAGGTAATTCGGCGACGATACTCCCGCATTTTGCTGGAAGCCCGGGACCGGGTTGGGGATGAGGTTGCCGATGCCACGCAGGAGAATCCGCTCGATGCGATGCGACGCATCGAGAGAGAGGAAGATCAGGTTGAGGCCGTAAAGGCGAAACGAAAGCCTTTCGTCCGCTTGCCCGATTTGGTGATTGTGGATGGGGGAAAGGGCCAGCTGAGCATGGCGGTGAAGGAATTAAACAGGCTTGGCCTACATGACCTCCCTGTGATCGGCCTGGCGAAGCAGCGCGAAGAGGTTTTCCGACCGGGGGAATCTGAGCCTATCCTGATTCCTCACGACAAAGGGGCTCTGAAGCTGCTGCAACGGATTCGGGACGAGGCTCACCGCTTTGCCAACGGGTATCACCAGCTTTTGATGAAGCGTCGAGTGGAGGAGAGCATCCTTGATGATTGCCCCGGGATCAGTCGAATTCGCAAAGAACGGTTGCTTGAGAAGTTTGGCTCGGTGACCCGATTGAGGAAGGCTTCTATCGAGGAGATAGCCGAAGTTCAGGGGATTACGGAAGCCACGGCGACAGAAATTGCCGATTTCTTGAAAACTCACTGAGGTTTCCTCCGTATTGGAAGTGGGCGGGGACTTGAGTTCGTGCTACTGTGAAACTTAATCTTTCGTAAAAAATGGCATCTCTTACACATCGGGCACGGTGTTTTATTCTAGTTGGACTGACAGCGGTCTGGATTCTGGGCTTCGGCCGAAATCAAGTAGCTGCTCAGGACGTCACGGCAGCAGCTCCCGTTGAGGAAGAAACGGAGGAGGCCGCATCGAGCGAAAATCCTCCAACGGCCCAGTCCGGGACGGAGGATGAGAGCGGCTCGGAAGCGGTACCAGATTCGATTGCGATTCCACGATTTGAAGATGCACCGGCTGTGCCTGCCGCTCCCGTGCCAGGGGCTCCTACTTCCGAGGATGTGGATGCCGCTGTTGAAATTCCAATGGAGTTGGTTCCTGAGGTCAAGGCGGCTGAGGACGAAGTAGAGATGGCCGCTGATGCGACGGTTGAGGAAGAAGTGGCTGCTGAAGATTCTATTGTGAAGAAAATCGAGGATGCTCCGCCCTCCAGTGTGCTGATCAAGGCCAGTGATTTGCGGGCGAAATCGAAGAAGGTTGAGGGATCAGGAGACAAGTCCACCATGATGACGAGAACGGAGGCACGCACCTTCACTTTCTCCGTTCCTGCTCCTCGCGGTCAGTTGCTCGACCGAAATGGGTACCCTCTGGCTCAAAGCAAAGTAGCCTACTATGCGGCTATCAATTTTCCTTTCCTCGGCCTGGAGGTCTCCGATGCGGAAGTGCTTCGCTACGCCGGTGAGCGGATTGTGCACGTGAACAAGACTCTAGGAACGAAGTGGGACCTTCCTGGAAAAGTGGTCCTCAATCACTACAAAGACAGACGATGGGTTCCGCTGACGTTTTCCTCAATTCTGAATGAGAAGGAGGTGGATGAACTGAGCCGCCAGAAGATGGAAGGATTGTCTCTGCAGCCGACATACCTGAGGCATTATCCACAGGGGGAGGCCTTATCACATGTGGTCGGATACGTGGGGAGACGTCCCCCTAGGCTCACTGGAGCGATTGTGAACGATGAAGACCTCTGGGGCCTGGGAATCGGTGTGGACGGTCTGGAGGAGACCTTCGAGACTGATCTGCGCGGAAAACCGGGCAGAGTGAATGTCCTTTATGAAGCGGATGGAGAGAAGGTGAAGGAAGACGTCTTGTCACGGCCGCAGCCAGGCTACAACGTGGTGACTTCGATTGATCTGGAGATGCAGCAAATTTGCGAATCTCTTCTCGCTGAGAAATTGAAGCGCGGAGCCATGGTGATTATGGATGTGCAAACGGGAGATATCATGGCGATGGCCAGTTTCCCTCAGTTTGATCCGAACGATTTCATTCCTTCGATTTCTCAGGAGAAGTATTCTGCCTTGGTCGAAGATCCTGAAAAGCCACTCTTCCCCCGAGCGTATCGGGCGGCTTATCCTCCGGCCTCGACCTTCAAAGTGCCGGTGGCTCTAGGTTTTCTTGAGAGTGGCTATATTTCCGCAAGTGATGTCTATCCCTGTCCTTCTGCCTGGAGCGTTGGCAACGTGGTGATGCGGAACTGGAATAAGAATGGTGAAGGATACATGAATGTCGTGGGTGCCTTGACTCGTTCATGTAATACATGGTTCTACGAGGTGGCGACTCGAGCCGGTGCGGATTCAATGAGCTATATGGCGACGAAACTTGGCTACGGTCAAAAGACGGGGATTCCTTTGAATGAATCCGCCGGTTTTATTCCCAGCAATCGCTATTGGTTGGAGAAGCATGGCTATTTGATGTCAGATGGGGAAGAGGCGGTGATGAGCATTGGTCAGGGTTTGGTCGTGGCAACCCCTCTTCAAGTTGCCCGGTCGATGGCGGCGATTGGAAACGGCCGCGAACTCCTCAAGCCTCGTCTCGTGAGGCAGATTCAGGACTTGAATCATGAGATCGTTCGTACCTTTCCGGTGGAGGTCACTAATCCACTGAGGGTGGATAATTACTCACTACGGACAGTTCAACGCGGCATGTATGATGTGGTGAATGCCGGCAACGGCACCGGGCGAAATGCAGCTCACAAGATTACCGTTTCCGGTAAAACGGGAACGGGGCAGTGGAAGATTGCCAATAAGCAAAACGTGGCCTGGTTTGCCGGTTACTTCCCCTCGAAATATCCGGTCTATTCTTTTGCTGTTATCTACGAAGGTGATCCGGGTGAAGTCGTGGGAGGTGGTAGTAAAGCAGCTCCTATTGTGGGTGCTTTTCTTGAGCAATACCTCAACGAAGGTAACTATAATAAGGTGCGCGATATGGCAAACGTGCTGAAGGAAAAGTATGGTGAGAATGAGGAGGAGTTTTCCTATAGAGGCCCGGTGCAATCAATCTTTCGTCCGGGGCCGGGTGAGCTTCCTGTGGAGCAGTTGACTCCGGCTCCCGATCCCCGCGCCGCGCCTAAGCCGAGCCGCGGCCTTTTTGATCGGATGTTCAAGCGCCGGCGCTAGGTCTATAGTATAGATGTAGCGCTGCCGAAATCGGAGGTGACGGTGTCACGTTACCACCAGTACTTGCCACGGGTGGTATGGCCTGTATAACGTGGACAGTATGGAGCGTTGTGTGATGTATCGTCGAACTGCCTGCATCGCCTTGTTGGTGTTGTGCGGGTTGATGAGTTCCTGTGTGCGAACCTCGACTGTGGTAAAGATGAATATGGATGGGAGCGGGGAGATTATTTCTCGCTACTACTTCTCACCTCAAGTGCTGGCATTGATCGAGCAATATGAAGGTGCCGGCGCTGCGGCTGCAGATGGGCCTCTCGGGAATCTTGGAGTGATGCGAGGGCTGGTGATGCCTGATATGGAGACACTGGAAAAGGACTCTTCGAAATACGGGGAAGGAGTGTCCTACCTCCGGCACGAAGTCGGAAAAGACGATGGAGGGTGGCGGGGGTACACCGTTTTATACCACTTTGATGATATTCGTCAGATTCGCATCGATAAGCATTCATTGCCGGGGGCTGCTAAAGAATACGTAGAGGCCTCGGGGCAAACCCTTGATGAGAAAGAGGGGGGGAGTTTGACGTTCACGCTGGAAGAGGATGTGCTTACGATTCACTCGACCATGGCATCGGCCGGGGTGAGTGAGCTGGTCGACCAGAAGCAAATCGATCAGGCGAAGCAAATGGGCATGAAGCCTTCTGACACTTTGCCGATGGCTGCAGGGGCGACCCAGGGGATGCGAATTGGGATCTTTGTTAGAGTAGAAGGAGAGGTTGAGGAAACTAGCGCGAAGCATTCCACCGGGAATCTCATTATTATCAGTGATACGGAGGTTTCGAAAGTGATGCAGGATCCCGATTTTGCCCGATTCATCGATCAGGCTGCAGAAGATCCTGAGTCGGTTACCGAAGAATCACTGAAGGACCTGTTTCAGAATATCGAGGCCATGACGATCGAGTTAGAGGATCAAGTGACTATTAAGTTTAAATAGTTCGATCCCGATTCGAAATTGGCTATGCCTGTGGTGATCGTGATTCATTAAGATGGGGAATCTGAAGGGAGCATACGGTGGGCGCGTTGGTCACTGGTGCTGCTGCTCATTCTTTGGGTGTTCCTGATTGCGCCCCTGTCGGCGGTGAAATCTGCGACGGGAAGCCAGACTCGATCTTCCGTTGGGGCGGGGTGTGCCCCTGTCTGGTGGCCTTGTTGGATTGCAGGTTTCTAAGAATTCTGATCAAGTAGTCACATGAGGATTCTGTCTGTGATGGTTTTGTTGGTGTTCAATTGCGGCCATCTCATTTCGGCCGCAGAGCTTCCGAAAGTTCGTGATGAGAAGATTCAACCGGTACGGGTGAATCTGGGGCGATTGATTCAGGCGATGGAGTTTATCGGTCAGCCGTTTCCCGGAGAGCGCAGCGAGGCGATGAGTGCCGATTTGGAGGGGATTCAGGAACTGTTTGATCCGCTTTGCGTGGTGGCTGTGACCATCAATCCTGAATCACGGGTATCTGTCACTCCCGGGTATGAAACGCCGAATTTGGTGGCGGGTGAGTGGACTTCTCATCTCGTGAAGATCGTCAATGAGGCGGGGGTAACGGCGCCGCTTTTTGCGGTGTCCCAGGAGTCGTGTATAGCTGTCGATGTCTTCACTGATCGACCGCTTAATGCACGCTTGTCAGGAGTGGGACTTGAGTATCGGATTGTAATGTTGAAGGCTGGTGAATCCGGAAAAATTTCCACGGTGCTTACTTTTGATGTGGGGCAGGGGACTCAGGATTTGGGCTTCCGATCTGACCTCCTTATGAATTTCGAGGCGGTTGAGACCGCGGAGGTCATTTTACGCCCAGTTGATGAGAACGGCGATCCCACTACGGCTGCTTTTGAGATACGGGATAGTATGGGGAGAAGTTGGCCTCCACAGTTCAATCGCGTTGAGCCTGACTTTCGATTTCATCCCCAGGTATATCGCGCAAATGGGGAATCAGTGAGGCTACCTGAGGGTGAGTATTCGATTCGAGTTACTCGCGGGCCTGAGTATTTGCCTTCGGAGAATGATTTCAGGGTCACGTTGAAGTCGCCGGTTGTTGATGTCGCGCTCGAGCGATGGATTGATCCGTCGACAAGGGGGTGGTGGTCGGGAGATCATCATATTCATGCCGCCGGGTGCAAACACTACGTGAGCCCGTCGGAAGGGGTGCATGCCGACGCTATGATGCGGCACTGTCTGGGTGAAGATCTCAAGGTCGGTGCGAATTTGACCTGGGGGCCGTGCTTTGATTATCAGAAGCAGTTCTTCACGGGCGAAGTAGATGGAGTGTCTACTTATCCCTACTTGCTCCGCTACGACGTTGAAGTGTCAGGATTTGGATCCCATCGGTCGGGACATCTCTGTCTATTGCGGCTCAATGAACAGATCTATCCGGGAGGGGATTCGAGCGAACACTGGCCTACCTTGTGTCTTAACACTTTGCGCTGGGCGCAGAAGCAGGGCGCTGTATGTGGGCCCGCTCATTCGGGGTGGGGGCTGATGGTGGCCTCGACGGATCTGCCCAATTATGAAATTCCTCCATTCGATGGGATTGGGGCGAATGAATACATTGTGGATGTGACGCACGAGGTCGAAGGGCCCGATGGTTCTCTTGTTCCGGCTGTAGATTTCTTGAGCATGGTGGACACGCCCCATCTTTGGGAGTTGAATATTTGGTATCACACTCTGAACTGCGGCTACAGGACCCGGATCAGCGGAGAGACAGATTTTCCCTGCATCTATGGGGAGCGGGTAGGATTGGGCCGAAGTTATATCAAGATCGACGGGGAGCTTAATTACGACGCATGGTGCGAAGGCATATCAAAGGGTAGGGGGTATGTATCGGACGGGTATTCTCATCTGATGGAAATGACGGTCAATGGAGTCGAGCTCGGGACTGAGGGCAGCGAGGTCCTGCTATCAACGGACGGCGTCGTTACGGTTAGAGCCGTGGTGGCGGCGAGGCTGACGGGAGAAACCAGATACCGTGATTTGAGTGCGGCAGAGAAGCCGTTCTGGCATATTGAGAGGGCTCGGGTCGGCGATTCTAATCAAGTTGAAGTGGAGTTGATTATGAATGGCGTGCCCGTAGCGAGGCAGCTGATTGATGGAGACGGCCAACTCAATGATCTGGTATTCGAGGACATTCCTGTGGATCAAAGCTCGTGGTTGGCCCTCAGGATCCTTCCGAGTAGCCATACGAATCCTGTCTTTGTACTGGTGGATGGAAAGCCGGTGAGGGCCAGTGGGGAAAGTGCGCAGTGGTGCCTGGACTCGGTCGATCAATGCTGGTCCCAGAAGGAAAAGTTAATCGCCCCAGGTGAGATGGGGGATGCAAAGGCCGCTTACGATCACGCCAGGTCGGCGTATCGAGCGATTCTCGAAGAGACTCGATAGCAAAAGGATTGCTGGGAGTGGTGAGCTGATTGCCCCGGTCTTTGAGCGCCTCGCGTTTGATCCGGATTCTGAGGCTGGGGGGCGAAATAGGAATTTCTTTTAAATATGAAAGGCGGCTGTGCGTCGAACCGTAGAGACAACCATGAAATACTTATCGATGATTCTGTTCGCTGTCTGGGTGATCACTGAGATGCTCTCGGCTCAGGAGTTGGCCGATTTGCCTTCGACACAGAGTTTTTCCAGCCGCCTTGTTGAGGCGGCTTTGTTTCGAACGACTCAGGATGTTCGCTACGATCCCGCTTATGTTTCCATCGACTACCCGGGAGGGGATGTGCCGGCAGATACAGGAGTGTGCACCGATGTGGTGATTCGGTCTTATCGAGCATTAGGCGTGGATCTTCAAAAGCGCGTTCATGAAGACATGAGTGGTCACTTTTCGACTTATCCTTCGCTGTGGGGCCTGACTGGGACTGACCGGAATATTGATCACCGGCGCGTTCCCAATCTTCAAAAATTCTTTGAGCGCCATGGTACTGTGGTGGGCGGAACCTTTACCCCCGGAGATCTGGTGGCCTGGGATCTGACTGGAAAAGGGCTCTGGCACATTGGGGTTGTGGTGGGAGCCGACTCCTTCGTCCACAATATTGGAGCTGGTCCGGTCAAGGGGCGAGGTATCGGCCAGTGGCCGGTAGTGGGGCACTACCGCTACTCTCCGTCTGCCTCGTAGGCGCTTAGAGAGCCTTCTTCATAGCAGCTAACAACTGATAGCTCTGCAGTTGTTGTACATACAGCTCGGCCTGCTCTCTAACTCCCGTCCAGACAATGGATTTCCCAGCGGTGTGGACTTCCATCATGAGTGTTTCGGCTTTCTGCTGAGAGTAGCCGAACACTCGCCGAAGGGTGAGGGTGACAAAGCCCATCAGATTGACGGGGTCGTCGTAGACAATCACGTTCCACATCGAGTCCAGATCGGTCTCGGTTTCAGTGATCGTGATTTCTTCGATATCAGGCGACATGGCCATCGTCTTGTTTAAACGACTCTGAGGCTACTCGAGCCTCCGGAATTCTCAGAATTGTGTTTCCGGACGGCAACTGAGACATGTACCAGCGCCTCTTCGAACAGGGAGGATAACTCTGAGAGTGACTCGCGGGAAACTTCTTTGGGCATCCCTGATTGAAACTCAAACCAGATATAGGCGGAAAGCGCGGAAGCCAGAGGAAGGTGGTATAGCGCTGACTGGAGCGCGAAAACTACGCTGACGTGCCCGGGCGTTTCTCCCTTCGCGACTCGATCTGCAAATTTTGACCATTCGCGATTGGCCTGCATTTCAGATTTTCCTTCCAGAAAGGCAGCTGCGGCCTGTTTGCTGCGTTCTCTGACTTGGTCAGTGAGATCCAGATCAAGCAGAGTATCGATGGCTTGAATCTCATCCAGCCAATACTGAACGCCGCATTCATAGGCCTCGACAAAACTAGGTGCCAAGTGAGGGGCTAACCAGGTTTCCTGCCATAGCTTCCATGCTGAGGGAAGGTCTCCGCGCCCGTCGAACAGGAATGTTGCGGGAGAATCAGGGGTGACTCCGAGCAGGGCCACTGCGCGAGCAAGAGACACTTCTTCCGTGTCTCCGGGTTCAGCGATATGAAGGGTGTCAGGCATTCGACACCGTTTCTGCCAAGCGGACCTAAATAAGTCCAGCCTTCTTCAGCGTCTTGAAAGCGCCGTTCTTGTCGATGGTCTTGAGACCACGAGCACTGACCTTAACGCGGACAAACCGGCCAAGTTCTGGAAC
This sequence comes from uncultured Verrucomicrobiales bacterium, assembly GCA_963975655.1. Lineage (GTDB taxonomy): Bacteria > Verrucomicrobiota > Verrucomicrobiia > Verrucomicrobiales > DEV007 > Arctic95D-9. The sequence goes on along the minus strand of CAXBHX010000014.1, from coordinate 93,908 downwards.
CCAGACGCGCTTCTGACGAAGGTTTGGCTTGAACTGGCGCTTCACGGTTTTCGTTACGTGACGGCCGATACCACCCTTCTTCTTGGCCTTACCACTGCGGTGGATTCGGTTTCCGGAAGTAACTTTAGCACCAGTAATTTTGCAAACTCTTGACATCGTGAAGATCCCTTAAAGATTCAGAGCCCTGGGAGGGCAGTCCCGCACTTCTGCGAGGGCGGGCAATCTCGGCAAAATTTGGGCCGGGTCAAGGGGAAATACGGGGTTTGGTCATCAAGTTCAGTAATGAGGGGCGGAGATTGGCGTGTCTGAAGGGGCTGGAACGCACTTTCCCCTTGCGGATAGGGTGTGGCGGCTATGTTGTGGCCCATTTTTTAGAAAATCGATCCCATGAGCGAAGCTGCTTCACAGAAAAATACCGTCCTAATGGAGAAAATTGTGAGCCTGTGCAAGCGGCGCGGGTTCATTTTCCAGTCAGCCGAAATCTATGGAGGTCTCAATGGATGCTGGGATTATGGTCCATTGGGAACGGAGCTGAAGCGTAACCTGAAGGATTACTGGTGGCGTAAAAATGTGCAGGAGCGGGAGGACATTGTGGGAATGGACGGGTCCATTTTGACTCATCAGGACGTGTTGAAAGCGTCCGGTCATGTCGGCGGGTTTTCAGATCCGATGTGTGATTGCCTTTTGAGCAAGGCTCGATTGAGGGCCGATCAGATCGATCCGCAGTCCGGAACGGTATACTCCTACTCGGGTGCTTCTCACGAGGAGTCCGAGTGGTCGGTGGAGCGCGAATACTCGGTTTTGCTGACTGAAGGGCAGGATGAGAGCAAGGCTCGCAAGACGGCCCGGCTGTATTACTCGCAGTTTTTGTCGGATAAACAGATCTCGCCGAAGAAAATCGAATTGGCGGGTGAGTCGACCGAAGTGGTAGAGAACACGACTCGCTACAATCCTGAAAATGGATCGCTTCTCACTGAGGCGCGGGAATTTAACCTGATGTTCAAGACTCACATGGGTGCTTCGGCTGACGGCGGAGACGAAAGCAGCGTGGCTTATCTTCGACCAGAGACGGCTCAGACGATCTTTACTCAGTTCAAGAATGTGGCCGAGACCAATCGAGTGAAGGTGCCGTTTGGTATCGCACAGATCGGAAAGTCATTTCGGAATGAGATCAATCCGAGGAACTACACTTTCCGATCCCGGGAGTTTGAGCAGATGGAGATCGAATTCTTCTGCCGTCCCGAAGAGGGCATGGCTTTGACCGATGAATGGTTGGAGCGTCGTCTTACATTCTACGAGGAGATTGGAATCTCCCGAGAGAACCTCCATGTTCTCGATGTGCCGGATGGTGAGCGTGCGCACTATTCGAAGAAGACCTACGACATCGAATACGCTTTCCCTTTCGGAATTCAGGAGTTGGAGGGAGTGGCCTACCGGACCGATTATGACCTATCGAAGCACAAGGAGCACAGCGGTAAGCCGATTGAGATCTTTGATGACGAGACGAAGGAGAAACTTCTGCCGCACGTAGTCGAGCCAAGTGCGGGGTGCGACCGGACCATTCTGGCGCTGATTTGCGAAGCGTTCGCTGAAGAGACGATCACGAACGAAAAAGGCAAAGAAGAAGTCCGGACTGTGATGCGGTTTTCACCACGTATGGCTCCGATCAAGGTGGGTGTATTTCCACTCTTGAAGAACAAGCCTGAACTGGTGGCAAAAGCGCGGGAGATTCAGCAGATGCTCGTTCCTCATATGGCTGTTTTCTATGATGAGACCGCCGCAATCGGGCGTCGATATCGCCGACAGGATGAAGTGGGAACACCATTTTGTGTCACGGTGGATTTCGAAACTCTCGGAGAGAGCGGAGATGAACTGAAGGACACGGTAACTCTTCGGGAGCGCGATTCGATGAGCCAGAAGCGCATTCCGATCTCCGAATTGCGGAGTTTCCTCCTCGACCAAATCGCCTGAGAAGGAAGATTTGTGACAGTCAGGCTCCGGCTTTTTTGAGCACCTTTCCTAACCTCCGTCCGCAATAGGCTCCGGTAATTCTGCCTCCGAGAATGGTGGCTTTCACTTTGATGCGGTGAGGGGGTGTTCTCGATTGGCGAGCTGTGATGGGAGTGACATGGAGGTCACTCTCGAATGGTAAATCGTGCGCCGGTTCTAGTGACTGATTTACGATCTCAGTTGATAAAGAATACGTCGCCGATGAACCAGGCAATCATGCCAAACGCCAGCACGACCCGTACGATGATGCCGGCGATGCCTCCAACCACCGTTCCGATGGTTGAGTTGGAGGCTTCTTTAACTTCTTTCTTAGCGAACAGCACCTCGAATAGGAAAACGCCGACAATGGGCCCGATGATGAGGCCGGGAAGAGAAAAGAAAATGCCGACAATACCGCCTACAATAGCTCCAATAATGCCCCACTTACTGGAGCCAAACCATTTTGCTCCGAGCGCGCCGGATACCCAGTCGAGGATGAGTGAGAGAACGTAGAGCACTCCCATAAATACCAGTCCCTGCCAGGCGAGGCCTGACGATTCCATTCCCATCAGAAAATAGTGAAGCAGCGCACCCAGATAAATCAGGGTGGTGCCAGGCAAGATAGGAAGAAAGGTGCCGAGGAAGCCCACTACCAGCAGGGCGATGATCACGGTCCACTTAAGGCTGGTGAGTATCAACTCTGTATCCAAAGAGTCCATGATGCCCGCGAGAATCGTCATTAGCGTCGGCAATATGAACGAAGCTGGGATATACACCAGCGGAAGCGACTAGCGATCATTAGAAGAAGCGTCTGGCAGAGGCCTGCGTCCTCGGGCGGCATATTCGGGTGATGCATTGATCAAAGCTCTCCTCATTGCTGAGGATGCCGATCTCAACACGAAGGAAATAGATGGGGATGTCCATGCGGGCGAGTCTCGGGAATCGGACGGCATCTTTCTCGGTGGTGATAATCATGTCGACCTCTGACTCGACACAGCAATTGATAAAAGAAATGATCTCTTGCTCGGTGAATCGGTGGTGGTCCATGAAGCGACAGGTGGCCTCGATTGAGGCGCCTAGCTTTCGAACTCCGTCCTCGAAACTTTCCGGGACAGCGATAGCGCTGACCGTGCCGATTCTGGCACCCTTCAGTGTTTCGAGCGGTGAACTCTCCCGGGTTTCGATGTGTTGGAGGTAGCGTGGCCGATGCTCACATTCAATGATCTCAGCGGTGCGATTATAGAGACGGATTCGCTCGATTAGTTCATCGTTAGGATCTCCGTTGCATTTGGTGATGAAAATGTAAGAGGCTCGTTTTAGATTTCGGGGTGGCTCTCTCAATGTTCCGCGGGGGAGCAGTCGCTCTGTCCCGAAGGGGTGCCATCGGTCTACCAGTACGATGTCGAGCCGGTGTTTGAGACGCAGATATTGAAGGCCGTCGTCTAGAATTAGAGTATCGCAGTTGAGTTCACCGATGGCGTGCTTCCCGCTTTTGACTCGGTCTTTGTCGACCACGACTGGGATATCTTTGAGGTTGGCAGCGAGCATGTAGGGTTCGTCACCGGCGGTCATGGAGTCGAGTAGAAGCGATTTTCCATCGCTGACGACACGAGGGGGGTCGATTTCGTTCTTCCCTTGAATCTTTCCTGAGAGTCGTTTCAAGAAGGGCTGTTTCACGGATTTATAGCCGCGACTGAGAATGGCAACACGACGTCCACCGTCCTGGAGGGATCGAGCAAACTTCTCTACTACTGGCGTCTTTCCTGTACCCCCGACGGTCAGGTTGCCAATGCTGACGACAAGGCAGCCAAGATTTCGTTCGCGGAGGATTCGATTTCGGTAGAGCCACAATCTGAGGCTGACAATGCCACCATACAACCCGGAGAAACCACTGAGGAATCCTCGCAATAGGGACGCACGGAATCCTTTTCGACGGTCAAGTATGACGTCGATGGCGAATTGTTCGAGCTTTTCGGTGGTTTGCCGCATAGATAGAGCTTGCGAGGCGGCGTCAACGGTCGTCACATTGCAATGAGACGCAACTTGGAATGTGAACGGTTGCAAAACATGCTGTATTAGCGAATTTCCTATTCATGAACAGAATCGATGGGCGCGCTCCCGATCAAATGCGTGATGTGAGTTTTCAGTTGGATATTGCCCCTTTGGCCCACGGAAGTGTTCTGGTGAGTTTTGGCGAAACCCAGGTTATCTGCAGTGCCATGCTGGAAAAAGGTGTTCCTCGATGGATGATGAAGCAGGGGGTGCAGGGAGGCTGGCTCACCGCTGAATACAGTATGCTGCCGTATTCGACCTTGCAGCGTAAGTCACGAGACATTTCCCGTGGAAAGCTGGACGGACGCAGTTCTGAAATTCAGCGTCTCATCGGGCGTAGCCTGAGGGCGGTGGTGGATTTGAAGAAACTGGGTCAGCGAACACTCTGGATCGATTGCGATGTTTTGAGAGCTGATGGCGGCACTCGAACCGCCTCGATCACCGGAGCGTGCGTGGCGGTGGAGATGGCTTTTCAGCGATTCATCGCGGCAAGGAAGATGGAGGTCTCTCCGATGTCACGGTATGCGTCGGCGGTCAGTGCCGGGGTCTGGGATGGTGGGTGTTGTCTTGATTTGAATTATCACGAGGACAAGGACGCCAGTGTCGATTTCAACTTCGCGATGACGTCAGACCTTGAACTCATTGAAATGCAGGGGTCCGGAGAAGAATCTACTTTCAGTGAAGAGCAGATGCTCGATATGCTGAGGATGAGCAAGAAGGGCGTCTCTGAAATTGTTGAGCTTCAGACGGCAGCCCTGAAATCATTTGATCCGACGGCGAATTTGGACCTCTTGACTCGTCTCTCGTGAGAGGGTGCACCCTGACCGAGCTGGCTCCTAAGCAGGTTTGACGGTCTTTCGAAGCTTTGCGAGACCACGACGCACGCGTGCTTTGACGGTTCCGAGTGGTTCGCCCAGCTCATCCGCGATCTGCTGCTGAGTGAGTCCTTCGAAGTAGACTTTCTCAATCGCCTCGCGTTGCACGTCCGTCAGCTCCATGACGGCTGAGCGAATGGTATGGCATGCGTCCCTTCTTGTCGCTGCCTCCAGCCCGCTGATACCGGAGTTTCCCCGAGGAGCGGCCCCGATCTCGTTGGTGAAAGCTGTCTTTATACGGGACTGTCGCTGTTTCATGCGGAGTCGGTCTATGGCTCGGTTCCTAGCCATAGAGGCGAACCAAGTTATCGGTCTTCCTCTGCCCGGGTGATACATGTGAGCTTTTTGCCAGAGCGAACCCATGACTTCCTGTAAGACATCTTCAGAGTCCTCCCGGTCGTTAAGAACCCGGTTGATTGTAGTAAACAGCAACCCGTCATAGCGCTCGTACAAGCCCCGAAAGCTATTCCTGTCTCCGTTGGCAATGTTTTGAATAAGCCGGGCGTCGGCGCTGTCATCGTATGCTGGGGGTGTTTCAGAAATCTCGCTCATTATGAGTTAAGCTTATTTCAAAGGAAAATTTACTCAACCTCAATCAACATTAGAAATTCTTATGTATAGGGCCATTTGCATTAGGAGGCGCGCCGTGGAGGGCTTTGATGCGAAAAAGATAAAATTCGACTCAATCTTTTCTATTTTTAAACGTATAGGAAAAAGCAGGGTCTAATTCGCTGCATAGGCTGCGATTGCGCGGTGGGATCCGCTGTGTTAGTTTCCGCCGATTGGCAACGTCCGATCCCCCTCCACTCCTAAACTGAACCATTTCAATGCAAAACGACGAACCCGATAACAAGAACCAGAGCCAAGGTGGCGGTGAGAACGGATTCAACTGGAAGGGCCTGATTCTTCTTTCTGTTGCGATGGGGCTTTTCGGGCTGGCTATCTGGTCCAAAAGTTTCTCGGATTCCTCCAAAACACTGACATTTGCAGAGTTCAAGCATCTGGTGACAGAGGGTAAGATCCGTGTCGATTCAGAGTCGAAGCCTCCCAAGCTACTGAAACTTGTTCAGCAGGATGGAAGCGCCAAGCAGTTCATTACGGGATGGTACGAAGTCGATATTCCGGAGGAGAATGGAGGTAACAAGTTCAGTGAGTTTTCGACCCCTATTATCCTGGGTTATGCTGGTGACGAGTTAAAAGAAATACTGGCTACGAATGGGTTGGAGATTTCCGACCTTCCAACGGACTCTGATGGTCTTGGGGTGATGTTGATGTCGTTTTACATGCCCGTATTTTTTCTGCTAATCCTGCTGTATTTCCTGTTTCGTCATCAGATCAAGGCGGCCGGAAAAGGCGCGATGAGTTTTGGTAAGAGCAAGGCCAAGCTCATGGCCTCGGACAAGAAGAAGGTGACGTTTAAGGACGTGGCCGGCATTGAAGAAGCCAAGGAAGAAGTGTGGGAGATCGTCGAGTATCTGCGTGACCCCAAGAAGTTCCAGCGTCTCGGTGGTCGAATTCCCAAAGGTGTCCTTATGGTGGGGGCCCCTGGAACTGGAAAGACTTTGCTGGCCCGTGCCATTGCCGGTGAAGCAGACGTTCCTTTCTTTTCGATCAGTGGTTCTGACTTTGTCGAAATGTTTGTCGGTGTGGGTGCGTCCCGCGTCCGCGATATGTTTGAGCAGGGTAAGAAAAGTGCTCCTTGTTTGATCTTTATTGATGAGATTGATGCGGTGGGACGTCACCGTGGTCATGGAATGGGTGGTGGACACGACGAACGTGAGCAGACCCTCAATGCGCTGCTGGTGGAGATGGATGGTTTTGACACCCAGGAAGGTGTGATTATTATCGCGGCCACAAACCGTCCCGATGTGCTTGATCCTGCACTGCTTCGTCCCGGACGTTTCGATCGCGAGATTACGGTCAGCCTGCCTGACGTGAAGGGGCGTGAAGAAATCCTAGGTGTTCACGCCAAAACTGTGAAGCTCGCCGAAGGAGTCGAAATGGGCTTGATTGCCCGTGGCACCCCCGGATACTCGGGCGCTGAACTCGCCAACGTCATTAACGAGGCCGCTTTGCTTGCTGCGCGGAAAGGTCTCAAAGCGATCAATACTGCTGAGCTCGAAGAGGCTCGCGACAAGGTGAGGTGGGGTAAGGAGCGCCGTAGTCTTGCCTTGAGCGAAGACGAGAAGCAGCTCACGGCTTATCATGAAGCCGGCCATGCTCTTCTAGGAATGTTAGTTAAGGACACGGACCCGGTTCACAAAGTGTCGATCATTCCGCGCGGTCCGGCTCTGGGGGTTACGATGTATCTTCCTGTTGAAGACAAGCACAGTTACAAGAAGAGGTACCTTCTCGATCGACTCATTCTGATCATGGGTGGGCGCGTTGCAGAGGAACTCGTTTTTGGAGATGTTACTAACGGGGCAGCCGGTGACATTCAGCAAGCCAGTGAAATTGCCCGCAAGATGGTTTGCAACTGGGGTATGAGTGAGGAACTCGGGATGATCGAATATGGTGAAAGTCAGGGAGAGGTCTTTCTGGCGCGCGATATTTCCACGCCACGCAACTATTCTGAAGCAACTGCTCAGAAAATTGATGATGAAGTCAGAGCACTGACCGACGCGGCATACGCCGAGGCGACTAGACTTCTTACCGAGCACCGTGACAAATTAAACGCTATCGGCTTGGCCTTGCTGGAATATGAGACTTTGGATGGTGTCCACATTCAGGAAATCATGGACCATGGCTCGATCCAGAATCCTCCTTCAGCTCCGACTCCTCCTGATCTCCCTGCAGAGGAAGCGGAGGCTGCTAAGCGTCCTGTCGATAATGAAGAGACGGACAGTGGCGATGAGTTTCCGGGAGAGCTTGCACCTGCTGGTGCCTGATCAATCTCGCCGAAAGGAAAGAGTCGATCACCCTTTGCCGTCCATCGCGATCAGCTGAGTGATCGTGACGAACTGAAAGCCTTTGGCTAACAGTTGATCGACGGTAGGTGAAACGGCGTCGATGGTTGGAGCGTGAATGTCGTGCAATAGAAGAATCCCGCCGGGCTTGGCTCCCTTGACTAGGCGGGATGCGACGACCGAAGAACCGGGCTTTTTCCAGTCCTCTGGATCTACGGACCACATGATGGAGGGATATCCAAATTCTTTTCGGATCCAGGATTTTTGCGAAGAGGTGATCGCCCCATAAGGCGGGCGCATTACTCTCGGAGCGATCCCGGTGGCGCTTACAATCGAGTCGTGAGCGTCTCTGAGTTCCTTCCTGACTCCATCGGAAGACATTTGAGCGAGATTACCATGGGTGACCGTGTGATTTCCAATCTCATGCCCTTCAGCGACGATACGCCGCATGATTCCGGGGTGCGCTCGGGCGTTGGTGGCAACGACGAAGAATGTAGCTTTCACGTTGCGGGACTTCAGGATATCCAACAGGCGGGGGGTGTTGACGGGGTGAGGGCCATCATCAAAAGTGAGGGCGATAAAAGGCAGGCTGGTGTTCACCTGAGAGTAGCTGTCTCTGGAGCCAACTGAGACAGGGAGATTGCGGCTTCCCGCGTCATTCCATGGAGCGTTCGGATTCCGCGAGGGGCCATCAATCGTAGCAAGAGGATTGTCGCTCCCCTTTTTCCCGCCGGATGAAGTTTTGCATCCAGTCACTGATCCGGCAAGGCCGAGGGCGGTGACGGCAAGTAGTATCTGGTGGAGACGAATGTTCAACAGGCGACGGCGGGTTGTGTTGAGAAAGACAGTGAAACTTAAGAAAGTTTTATAATAATGCAATGCAGAAATGATAATTTTCTTAAAGTTTATAAAAAACGTTCCAGTATGGGGCGTAGATTATTCGCTGTTTCCTGAGGCCAGATGTCGCGCGAGGTGAAGAGGGCGTTGTCGAGGGCAGTGTGTGCGGGCCAGTCGGGTTTTGTTGGGATGCGGGGAATTACGGTCTGTAGAATGCCCTTGGCTGTTGCCGCATTCGCCTGCACATGTTCGATTACGGAGTGGGCAGTTACTGAGTCTTCCTCAATCTTCCAGCAGTCGTAGTCCGTGATCATTGCCATGGTGGCCAGTTCGATTTCAGCCTCCCTGGCCAGCTTTGCCTCCGGGAGGTTGGTCATGCCGATCAGGTCGAATCCCAGTTTTCGGTTGGTTTCTGATTCCGCTCGCGTGGAAAAAGCCGGCCCGTCCATATTGACGTAAGTTCCGCCGTTATGAACGGTTTTTCCGGCCTCTGTGGCTGTTTCAAACAGGAGTTGTCTGAGTCCAACCGAGATGGGGTCGCTAAAGGCAACGTGGGCTACAATACCCTTCCCAAAGAAGGTGTGCTCAGCTCTGCGGCTCGTTCGATCGAAGAACTGGTCGGGCAACACGATGTCTCTGGGGTGGTATTCCTCTTTGAGCGAGCCCACTGCTGTGACCGCTATAATCCATCGAACATTGAGTGAGCGCAGCGCCCAGATATTGGCGCGGTGATTCAATTCGGATGGCAAAATATGATGCCCTCGTCCGTGCCTGGGAAGAAAGCAGACTCGGCGCCCTTCCATTCTCCCCATAATGATAGCATCTGAGGGTGGGCCAAATGGGGTGTCAACTGTCACCTCTTCGATGTCGGCGAGACCTTCGATTTCATAGAGGCCGGAGCCACCTATGACACCGATGGCAGTGTCCTGAGGGGAGTTGTCATTCATAGGGCGGCAATCTAGCGGGATGGTTGCATCGATCCAAGTTCCATTTGGCCGAGGCCGGGCCATAGAGGCGCGGAAGAATAGATACTTCGAAGTACTTGAAATTTAATATTTCTCAACTAAATTTTTAAAATGTTTGCCCGATATGTTGTCTCAATTCTCCTGATTGGTATCGGGATTGCCTCGCCGTGGTTGGTGCGGGATTGGTTGGAGTGGCGTGCCGATCGGGAAGCTCCCGGATTGTTCTATCGCAAGCTCGCGGATTTTCCGGACAGTCTCAGGGCGAAGTTGGGCGGGGCAGGGCCTCCCTTATTTGCAGCCGCTTCATCGGTGGCAAGCTCGCCGGAACACCGTGATTCGAAAGCGGGTTCCGCAGAGCCATACCCTTTTGCCTCGAAGACCATGAAAATTATTCAGGGTTTTCTCCCGGCGACTGCCGCCATTGCGACGGGCTCCGGGTTGCCGATCCCCCGGTTGGGCTACGACGCGGCAATGGTGTCCGTGCAGGATGCTGAGGTCGACTTGGGCTCTGGGCTGTCCAGTCTGGGGCTAGAGGCTGGCGATCCGATTTTTCTCCGGATATTTAAAGAGGAGGATGAATTAGAGCTCTGGATGCAAGCGGACGGGGATTCGCATTACACTCTCTTTAAGGTATACCGACTGGAAGGCTGGTCGGGAGGGCTTGGGCCAAAGCTGAGCGAGGGGGACAGGCAAACTCCGGAGGGGTTCTACCATGTCGGCGCTTCAAGGTTGCGCCCTGAAACTCGCCATCATCTGGGGATCGATCTGGGGTTCCCTAATGAATATGATCGCTTCCATGGTCGGTCGGGCAGCGAGTTGATGATTCACGGGGGGCGTAGTGACTCGGGTGCTTTCGTGGTTTCGGGTGATGACATGAGCGAAGTATTCGCCTTGGCTGAATCGGCGCTCAAAGGCGGGCAGGAATTGTTCAGGGTGAATGTTTTCCCCTTCAGGATGTCAGATCGGAGGATGAACGAGGAGTGGGAGGAGCAGCCTGAGTGGATCGATTTCTGGGTCAATTTGAAGGAGGGGTACGACTTTTTTGAGAATGCGAATTTCCCTCCTGATGTGGCGGTGAGTGCTGGCAAATACGGGTTTCGATTTCCGTGACAGCAAAAATTCGCTTTTCGGCTTTTTTTTCTTCCCGTGTCCGAAGTAATTCTCTAGTTTCCGTCCATTGCGGGGGTGGTGCATTGACGTGTCGCCATCCGCTTATCTGCACAGATACACAGATTTTTCACCGAAAACCTCCTTTTCAGCCTTGTACGCAAACGAAACCTATCTCCTCGATCTATTGCAGGAAGCGAATCTATTCGATGCTGCTGCCCTCGAAGACGTAAAGCATAAGAAAAAGGCTCAGGAGTCGACCTTGGAGGGGCTGCTTGCCCTTAATATAATCACGGATGAAAATGTGGCTGAGGTATTGGCTGCAAATGCCGGAATGGATTATGTCGATCTGGGCAAGATGGATGTTGATCATTCAGTTGCGGCGCAAGTGCCTGCCGATGCTGCCGTAAGATTCAAGATTGTGCCGATTGCTGAAGGGGGCGGTACGTTGGTTGTGGCGGTAACTGACCCATTGGATTTTGATGCGCTGGATTCCGTCCGGCACGTGCTTTCTGTGGAGCCTGAGTTTGTAGTGGCGTCAGATTCTGCCATTAAGCAAAGGCAACTCGATTTCTACAGCACTGAGCTGGACTCCGAGCAGATCAGTAAATTGGATTCTGAAGCCATTGCGGTGACTGAATCCGGTGATGGCGAAGGAGGGGACGCGCCGATCATTAAGATGGTTTATCAGATCCTTCAGGAGGCGTATCAAAACCGCGCTTCGGATATTCATATTGAGCCGCTTCAAACTGAGTTGCGGGTTCGATATCGAATCGATGGCGCACTTCACAAGGTTCAAAGCCATCCCTTGCGCTTGCTCCCCTCTGTGGTGAGCCGGATCAAGATCATGACTGGCACCATGGCGATTGCCGAGAAACGGATTCCGCAGGATGGTCGAATTCAGGCCAAGTTTGGAAGTGGCGACCTTGATTTGCGTGTTTCGACGGTGCCGACCAGTTGTGGCGAGAGCATCGTGATGCGTATTCTCGACCGGAGTTCCCTCTCAATTGGGCTGCCTCAATTGGGGTTTTTCAGTGACGACGAGGCAAATTTTCAGGAGCTGATTCGACTTCCGGATGGGATTATTCTAGTGACCGGTCCTACGGGATCAGGAAAGACGACCACGCTCTACGCTTGTTTGAACTCAATTAACAAGTCCGACCGAAAGATTATCACCGTTGAGGATCCAGTTGAGTATCTACTTTCCGGGATCAACCAGGTTCAGGTTAAAGAAGATATTGGAATGACGTTTGCGGCTGCCTTGAGGGCTATTTTGCGACAGGCGCCGAACATCATCATGATTGGTGAGATTCGAGATATTGAGACTGCGTCGATTGCGATTAATGCAAGTCTTACCGGGCACTTGGTTTTCAGTACATTGCACACCAATGATGCTCCTTCTGCGGTGGCTCGACTCGCCGATATTGGAGTGAAGAAATTCCTGATTGCCAGTGCGGTTCGTTCTATCATGGCCCAACGTCTTGTGCGGAAGATATGTACGAGTTGTGAAGCGCCCGGTGAGATTACCGAAAAAGAGATCCGCGCATTGAGTTTGACCGCCGAGCAGCTGACTAAGGCTGAAATGAAGCAGGGAACCGGTTGCCGAACTTGCCGGATGACGGGTTACAAAGGCCGAATGGGGCTGTTTGAGATTTTCAATATCGTTGAAGAGGTTCGCCTCCTCATTAATGGCGATGAATCGAGTTCGGGATTGCGGAAGCGGGCCCGGGAATTGGGGATGCGTACTTTGCGTGAAGATGGTGTTCGCAAGGTGTTGGCAGGGACGACCACCGCATCTGAAGTCGTTCGGGTAACGATGTCGGATTCGGATTAATTGCCGGATTCGGCGGGTGCAATTTTTTTACAAGTATATGACGGTTGAGAGTATAATTGATCTATTGATCTCAAGGGGGTTGATTGATAATTCGCAGCGTGATGAGTTTATTACGGCGGCACACGCTAGTGATAAAGACATAACCTATGCGGTTGAAGAAATGGGAGTGATCCAGCGGGATCAGCTTTTTCAACTAGTGGCTCAGGATATCGGGGGGGAATACTATGATCTGGCCGATTTTGAGCCGGCGCCGCAGTTGTTGGCGGCGGTGCCCGCAGGAACAGCCAAATTATATCAGGTCATTCCAATTCAGTTCCTGGAAGAGGGGTTGCAGGTGGCCATTGCCAACCCGTTAGATCCGCAAAATCTGGAGGAATTGGGGTTCTCTCTCAATCAGCATATTATTCCTGCAGTTGCACCACCGGAGCAAATCGCTGAGCTGATTGAGCGGTGCTACTACGGCGGCGGCGAAGCGAGTGAAGATGGAGAAGCAGGAGAAGCAGGAGGTGGTCAAAGTGATGCACTGGCGGCTATTCACGCAGAGGTTGCAGCTCTTGGGGATGAGGATTTGGAGGAAGAGTCTAATTCAGCTCCGATTATTCGTTATGTTGACCTGGTTCTGTACCAGGCGATCAAGGAGAAGGCTTCGGATATCCACTTCGAGCCATTTGAAGACGATTTTAAGATTCGATATCGTGTCGATGGAGCGCTGTACGAAATGGCGCCACCACCGCAGCACTTGAAGCAGGCAATTGTTTCACGAATTAAGGTGATGTCAGGGCTTAATATCGCTGAAACTCGATTGCCTCAGGATGGCCGGATTACGAAGGAGATCAACGAAAAGCCTGTTGATATGCGAGTATCGACTCTGCCCACTGTGTTTGGAGAAAGCGTAGTGTTGCGTGTTCTCGATCGATCCAACGTGAATCTGGATCTCGAGACATTAAATCTCGAGCCGGATATTTACGAATACGTTACAGATACGATTGTTAAGCCGAATGGTATTTTCATCTGCACAGGACCGACTGGCGCAGGAAAAACGACGACTCTGTATGCCTGTCTGCGAAAGATAAATACTGAAGATTCAAAGCTGCTGACTGCTGAGGATCCCGTTGAGTACGACATCGATGGAATTATGCAGGTTCCAGTCAATGAAGCAATTGGGTTGAATTTTGGTCGTGTCCTGAGAGCCTTTCTGCGTCAGGATCCTGACCGAATTCTGGTGGGGGAGATGCGAGATTTGGAGACCGCGCAAATTGCGATTCAAGCGTCGTTGACCGGTCACTTGGTTCTTTCCACTCTTCATACGAATGACGCTCCCGGAGCCGTCACGCGTTTGGTGGATATGGGCTGTGAGCCTTTTCTGGTAGCGGCTACTCTTGAGGGGGTTCTGGGTCAGCGTCTTCTTCGTAGAATTTGTCCGGACTGCAAGGTGGCTTATAAGCCAACGGCAGCTGTCTTAGCTCAGTTGGGACTTACTGATGCTGATACTGGAGGTCGTGAATTTTATACCGGTCAGGGATGCAACTCATGCAATGACACTGGCTATCGAGGTAGACAGGGGCTTTTTGAACTGCTGGATATGACCGATCCAGTTCGCGAATTGGTTGCCCAAAGAGCGGCCACTGTTGTTTTGAAGCAAAAAGCGCAGGAACTGGGAATGAAGACTCTGCGAGAGGATGGTCTGAGAAATATTTTTCAGGGGATTACAACCATTGAAGAGGTACTGAAATACACCTGATCAATAAAAGGACTGGGGCCTTTTCAGTCGACATGAACACGCAGGAAAAGATAGTCTGGAAATAGAATTTTCGAAGGGAAACAAGATTACTAATTAATATGGCGAATTTTGAATACATTGCTCTGGATGCAAAGGGCGAGGAGACGACGGGTGCGATAACGGCAAGCAACGAGGCCGATGCGATCACTCAGCTACGAAAAAGCGGGCTCTACCCAACTCAGGTTGTGGCTGCCGGTAAAGGGGGTGTTTCGAGCACCGCCAAACGAAGGGCCAAAAAGAGTCAGAAGGGAAAAGGAAAGAAAGGGTCCAATGTAGGAGGTCGCGTCAAAGGGAAGGTGTTGATGATTTTCACCAGACAGCTGGCTACTCTGGTGGACGCCGGTTTGCCGTTGCTTCGAGGCCTTTCTGTTCTTGCAAAGCAGGAGAAGAATCGAGTGATGGCCGGGACGATCAACCATCTTGCCGACTCGGTCGCGGGCGGTTCGACTTTTTCGGAAAGCTTGGGGCAACACCCCCGCATCTTTGACAAGTTGTATGTCAACATGGTTAAAGCAGGTGAGCTTGGTGGCGTTTTGGAACTGGTTCTCATTCGACTGGCTGAGTATCAGGAGAAAGCGCAGAAGCTGAAGAACCGGATCGTCGCGGCGATGGTTTATCCTATCATCGTGATCGTGATTGCTGTTGCTATTCTGATCTTTCTTATGGCGGTGATCGTGCCACGATTTGAGAAAATCTTTGAGGAGATGCTCGGCGATAAACCGTTGCCCGGGATTACTCGGTTTGTCATTGGGATTAGCCGATTTGTTCAGGATAACCTCATCATCGTTTTGGTTGGTGGTGGCGTTCTCTATGCTGCCTGGAAGTTATTTGGCCGGACGAAGCCTGGCCGACGCTTCATTGATCGCTGGAAGCTGTTCATACCGGTTTTTGGCCCGGTGCAGTTGAAGAGCGGTATCTCCCAATTCACTCGAACTTTGGGGACGCTCGTGACCAGCGGCGTGCCGATTCTTCAGGCATTGAACATCACTCGTGATACGGCGGGCAACGTGGTCATTTCTGAAGCGATTGAAAAAGTTCACGAAGCCGTCAGGGAAGGTGAGTCTGTCGTGGCTCCGTTGGAGGCCAGTAAGATTTTCCCTCCCATGGTGATCAGTATGGTTGATGTGGGGGAGGAAACGGGACAGCTCCCTGATATGCTCCTCAAAATTGCGGACGTCTACGATGACGAGGTGGATAACGCAGTGGATGCGATGACCGCAATGATCGAGCCGATCATGATTGTGTTTCTCGCCGGTGTCGTCGGAACCATCGTGGTGGCTCTGTTCATGCCGATGATCTCAATTATCACAACCATGAACGAGCAGGGTTGATAGATTTCGGGAAAGGGGCGGCTGTCGTTGTTTTACAATGTATTGACACGGTTCGGCTCGGCTTGCTAAGCTTATTGCTATGAAAAATCACTCTTCGACACGGTCGGATGCCGGCTTCAGCATGATCGAGTTGATGACCGTGATCTCCATCATGGTTATTCTCGCCGGGATACTGATCGGGTCTCTTCCCGGAATTCAGGCGCGAATCAATCGACAGAAGGTTGAGACGCTCATCGCGGAGTTGGAATCGGGGCTGTCCAAGTATCAGCTGGATCACGGAATCTATCCGCAGAACCCTCCTGAGGGGGGTGATCGTGATGCGATTGGTATCGATGGCGCAACCACTCTATACAAGCACCTCTCGGGTGATTGGAATGAGGATGGCGAAGTGGATTTTGAACAGGATGAAAAAGTCTACGTTGCTAGATTGAGCTATTTCGAGAATAAAGATTCCAAAGATCCTCGTGCAGGAACGCTGGGGAGCAAATTTGTGATTCTTGACTCCTACGGAAATCCTGTTCGGTATCTGGCTCAGCCGCCAAATATCAGCGAAGATAAACGGGAGACGTATAATCCCACTTTTGATCTCTGGTCGATTGTGGACGCTGATCCAAATAATCCGGAGGATCAGGCGAAGTTTATTACGAACTGGCAGTCCAATTAGGCCGGATTGATCATTCAGTCAGGTGCCTTCCGCCCGTTCGAGGGAAATCTCCAGTAAAGGTGTGGTCTGAGATGAAGGAGGAATGGAACCGCGGCCGCCAGCGTCAATTATACATCTGGATAAACTTGGATTTCATCGTCGCTATTACGGTGATCAGTTTTCAGATTGGGATCTGAGTTTAGGGCGTCGCGAGAAGAGCGATGAATTGGTTTGGGTCTTTACCCGTCCCGATGGTGGGGACGTTCAGTCCATAATTGTCGATTCGATCAAGCAGCGAATCAGACTCATCGAGAGTGGCATCCCGACTTATGCCTCGATTGTGTCATGGCAGATGGTTTCTGAAAATGAGGACGGATTAATTTCCGAAGTCATCGAGGGAGAACCCCTGCCAGTATTCCTCGCAAGGTTGGGAAAAATTGGGAAGCCTGCGACCCTGCTGCTCATGCTCGATATTGTGGTGCACTTGAAAAGGCTGTCTCTGATTCCGAGGGTGTTGTCATGCCTGGAACTCGAGGACTTTCTGGTGGTGCGGAAGGATGGGGTAAGCTTGGAAGCGGTCCCGGCACTGTGTTTTTCGCTGATTCGTCCGGAGAGTCCTCAAAGTGACTATCAACTGGCTTTGAAGTGGATCCGAATTTTAGCACGTCTCTATATTGTGGCAAAAAGAGGCTGGAAGGACGATCTTGATGTGTTGAATCCCAGCCAGGCAAAGCCGTTTCGCCGGCCACTGAAGGACCTCGAGTCGGGTGGCGAAAGAATGTTGTGTGAGCGCTTTACTGACCTCGAGGTTGTTTTGCGAAAGGAATTGGACGGAACGAGAGGGGCTGGATCAGGTCGCTTCTCGTTGGATTCAGCTACAATGCCAAAAGGTTTTCTCTCGGAGATCTTTTTTGAAAGGGCTTCGGATCCGATGGCTCTCAGTAGTGGCCTGTCGATATCCGGTCGTCAGGTGTCGCCGTTCTCTCCATACGTTTGCGAAGCTCAAAGTAACGAGTCGGGTGATCTCCGCACAGTCTATTTGCTCCCTCCGGAGGGGTGGTTTGAAAAGTCTGCAATTGATCCTGTGAATCGTAAGATGTCACACTCTTTTCTAAATGCGCACCCCAACGGAATTCGCATTCGTTCGGTATTTTTTGAGGAGCGGCATACTATTCTATTGGGATGTGCCGCCAAAGGACTTCCGCTGCCCTCATTGCTGGCGATTCGGCAGGGATTGGATATGGTGGATGTCTTGTTACTGGGGGCGAAGCTCGATCGAGCGCTGCAGCAGTTTGAAAGCGCTGAATTTGACATGGGGCTGCAGTCTCCATGGCAGGTAGAGATTCATTTTGAGTCAAATTTCGACAAAGTTGATTGGGGTTCCCTTCTTTCAACGGATGTTAGTGACTGGCCGACGTGGGATATCAAATTACGAGTTGAGTTGCCGACTGAGTACTACCTGACCGGGCGGAGGTATTGTTCATGGAAGCCTATAGCTGAATCAGCATCAGAGGATTTTTTTACAGTGCTTCTTGCCTGGATGCTTGACTGGGCTCGTTTTGACTGGGCTGCTCGGAACGGTAGGCAGGCAGATGAGCCACTGAGTTGGGATGATGATCTGATGAAACTATTTCAAGGTTTTGGCGATGAATCAGGTCAGAAGGCTTCAGGGAAGCGGACTCATCTTCTCGCGCAGTTGGGTCAGGCCCTTGGCGGTCACATCTAGAAGGGGGATGGGAACTGTCGCCGGACGGTTCGCCCACCAAGGCACTTCGTTCATTTATATTTGAACAAAAGGAGATTGAAGGGTAAATATTTGCACCGAGCAATGCCAGTCGATGTGGATTCTCGAACAACCGAGCGAATCAGGAGTGGGGTGCTGTTGTCTTTATTTGGAAGGCGGCACCAGTGGCGGCAGCATGCCAGTTAGGTAGCAATGGAGGCAATTGGAGCAGAAAAAGAAGGTAATTCCCTACTGAAAGAAGAGGCCATCGAATATTTCGTGGCGTTTGTTCAGATGCTAGGACTGCCGAAGTCGGTCGGGCAGATTTACGGTGTGCTTTTCGTTTCGACTGAACCGCTTTCGATGGATGATGTTATTTTGAGCTTGGGAATCAGCAAGGGCAGTGCGAGTCAGGGGCTTTCGTTTCTGAAGACGTTGGGAGCAGTGACATCATGTAGCTTGCCAGGTGAGAGGAGGGAGAGGTATGAGGCTGACCTCAAGGTCACCCGAATTGTGAATCACTTTTATGAGAATCGTCTTCAGCCCATGTTCGAAAACGGAGAGCAGAGCATTAGCAGGATGCTGGCTCTTGCTGAAAGTGAGGCCATTGATTCTCAAGCCAGGGATTCGGACGTGGTGATTCGGATTCGTGCATTGCAGAAATGGCAGAAGCGTGGAGTTTCCGTCCTCCCCATGATATTGAAGTGGTTGAAGCGATGGTGAGACGCGAGCAGAAGTGAATCGAAATTCTTGCGAATTCACATAACTCCCAGTTTTGGCTGCATGTTGAGCGGGAGGTGATTATAGCTGGGAAAGGGGAATCCTCGGCTACGATGAGTCGAACCAGACGGTGATTCTATCCCGCCAAGGAATCGTCTCTCCAAAATGTCGAGGACGGTAGGGGAGGATTGTTTTGAAGGTGCTGGCCGGCCACTTCGCGTGGAGTATGGTAAGGCGGGGCGAACACCGATCGGCGATGGCAGAAGCGGACTCGAGGGTACGCGGGCGCTGCATTGAATCTTTTCCATCAGTGCGGTCCGAAACGATGTAGTAACCTCTGTAGTTCGTGACGAGGGATCACAGGTAGATGATAACATTGACACCAAAATTGGCTGTAAGATGAAAACTATTCTCATAACCGGTGCAGCTGGTTTTATCGGTTCTTCGTTGGTTCGCGAGGCACTTCAGCGGGGCTACCGCGTCGTGGCGGTGGATAAGCTGACTTATGCTGGAAATCTAACTTCGCTGAAGGAAGTCGCCGATCATCCGCATTTCGAATTCGAACGGGCAGATATCTGTGATGGCGAGAAGATTCGTTCTCTTCTGAAGCAATACGAGCCAGGCGGAATCCTTCACTTGGCGGCTGAGTCTCATGTCGATCGATCTATCGATGGTCCCGAGGCATTTATTGTGACCAACATTCAGGGGACATTCTCCATGCTGGAGGCTGTTCGTTCTTATCTGGAATCTTGTGAGATTTCAGCTAGAAGCGACTTTCGGTTTGTCCACGTTTCTACCGACGAGGTTTATGGAGACCTGCCGGACAAGGAAGCATTCTTCACCGAAGAAACGGCCTACAATCCCTCCTCGCCCTATGCGGCAACAAAGGCTTCATCCGACCATCTGGTGAGGGCATGGTTTCGCTCTTTCAATACTCCGGTCCTCATCACGAACTGCTCAAATAATTACGGGGCGCGTCAGTTTCCCGAGAAACTGATTCCTCATATTATCTTGAGCGCTTTGGCTGGAAAGCCCTTGTCTGTCTACGGAGACGGCAATCAGATTCGAGACTGGCTGTATGTCGACGATCATGCGACTGCACTGATGACCGTTCTTGAGAAGGGCTCGATTGGAGAGACCTACAATATTGGAGGGCAAAATGAGAAGAAGAACATTGAGGTTGTCCGTAGTATTTGCTCCCTTCTTGAAGAGTTGGCGCCAGAGCAGAAAAAGGGTGAGTTGAGTCGGTATGAGGATCTGATCACGTTTGTAAAAGATCGTCCCGGTCACGATGTTCGGTATGCCATTGACGCTTCCAAGATCAAGAGAGAGCTGGGTTGGGTCCCTTTGGAGACCTTTGAAACTGGCCTGGAGAAGACCGTCAGTTGGTATCTCAATCATCACCAGTGGTGGGAAGATGTTCTTTCGGGCGAATACCGATTGAATCGTAAAGGCTTGGGCGAGTGAATGAATTGCGGCGAGTGAATGAATTGCGGCGAGTGAATGAATTGCGGCGAGTTTAAGCGAATGGAGGATTAGCCTCCCTGCTGCAATCGAAAATTTGGATATAGGAACCAGATAGTGAATTATGGAATTTATTGATCTCAAAACTCAGCAACAGCGTGTGAGGGCTGATCTAGATGAGCGAATCAGTGCGGTGCTTGACCATGGGCAGTACATCATGGGGCCGGAAGTGGTGGAGCTGGAATCAAGACTTTGTGATTTCCTGGGAGTTCAACATACCATTGGGGTTTCGTCTGGGACTGACTCGTTGTTGATTGCGCTGATGGCTCTTGGTGTTGGGGCTGGAGATGAAGTGATTACGGTTCCGTATACCTGGATTTCGACTGCGGAAGTGATTTCCCTGACCGGGGCAAAACCGGTGTTTGTTGATATTGAAGAAGGTTCCTGGAACATGGACCCGGATTTGTTGGAGGCTGCCATCACGGAGCGAACTAAGGCTATCATGCCGGTAGGGATATACGGGCAGGCTGCCAACATGACGGCGATCAACGAGATAGCCGAGCGAAATGGAGATATCCCAGTGATTGAAGATGCGGCACAGTCTTTTGGTGCGACGCATCATGGGAAGCGATCGGGTTCTCTTGGGGCGGTGGGGAGCACTTCCTTCTTTCCTTCAAAGCCTCTGGGGGGCTACGGGGATGGCGGGGCCATTTTTACCGATGATGATGATCTGGCTGATCGGATGCGCTGGATTCGGCAGCACGGTCAGGAGCGAAAAAATCATCATCCGGTTCTGGGGATTAACGGTCGACTTGATTCCATTCAGGCGGCTGTTGTTCTGGCAAAATTGGAGATTTTTGAAGATGAAATCCGGATGCGTCAGGAAGTGGCGGCTCGGTACGCCAATGCATTGAAGCATTCTGACGTCACTCTGCCGGTCGTCGAAGAGGGAAATACATCGGTGTATGCTCAATACACCATTTTGAGTAAAGATAGGGTTGAATTGCAGAATGCCCTATCTCAGCAGGGAGTTCCCTCGGTGATGTATTATTCCGTGCCTCTTCATCTTCAACCGGTGTTTGCTCATCTCGGGCATTCGGAAGGAGATTTTCCCGTCACTGAGCGTGTTGCTGGCCTGGGGTTGAGCCTGCCGATGAGCCCCTATGTGAGCGGCGCGGATCAAGAACGAATCGGAGAGGTTATTGAGAGGCTTTGAGGCTCCGAAATCACTAACTTCACAGGGGGTGTGTTTTGTTCATTTTTGATTGAACGAAGTTCAAACGCCCTTTTAGTGGTCCCGGGTTGTCTGTTATGAACGGTCACTCTACATCGTTAGACTGCTTGTGCGGGTGCTCCGGAATGAACGCTGACCGGAGAACACCACTGGCGGTAGCGTGGTCGGCAAGTGAGTGAGCCCCGGGAAGGGAGCTTCGTCAAAAAAGGAAGACCGGGGCGCTAACTCGACTGGAAGAGGGATCGGAGGATAGCGACGAGGTCAGAACGCGAATTTCAGCTTTGAAAAACTGGCACAAGAGGGGCGGAACCTGGTGCCCCTGATCGTAAAGAGGCTGAAGAGGTAGCGGATGATCAATTGAGTAATGATGGATCCAGAGAAAAAATACTACATCGCAGGGCACCGTGGGATGGTGGGAAGTGCGATTGCCAGGGCTCTTAGCAAGAGGGGTTGTAATCGTATTGTCACTGCTGGCAGCGACGTGCTGGACCTGAGAAATCAGGCGGCAGCGTCAGAATTTGTTTCGAGAGAGCGTCCTGATGTGGTGGTGATTGCTGCAGCAAAGGTAGGGGGCATTATCGCCAACAGCACTTATCCGGCAGATTTTCTCTACGATAACTTGATGATCGCTTCGAACCTGATTCAGGCTGCCTACGAGAATCAGGTGGGGCGTGTGCTTTTTCTGGGGAGTTCCTGTATTTATCCCAAGTTGGCCGAGCAGCCGATTAAGGAGGATTACTTGCTTACGTCGGCGCTGGAGCCAACGAATGAGGCTTATGCGATCGCAAAGATTGCAGGCCTGAAGTTGTGCGAATTTTATCGGCAGCAGCACGGGTGTCTTTATCACTCTGCAATGCCGTGTAATCTCTACGGAATTGGGGATAACTACCATCCAGAGAATTCTCATGTGATCCCCGGTTTGATTCGGCGTTTTCATGAGGCGAAGGAGGCGGGGGCAGTTGATGTCACTATCTGGGGGACGGGTTCTCCTTTGCGTGAATTCCTGTTTGCTGATGATTTAGCAGAAGGTTGTTTGCACTTGATGGGACTCGAAGATCCGCCGTCGCTGGTGAATATCGGAGCAGGGTCCGATATTTCAATTCGCGACTTGGCCGGAATGATTGCCGACGCAGTTGGGTTCGAAGGAAGCATTTTGACCGATCCTTCGAAGCCTGATGGGACGCCCCGAAAGCTCATGGATTCCAGCTTGATTCGATCACTTGGCTGGACGGCTTCGACCTCGATCGAGGAAGGTCTGAAGCTGGCATACGAAGATTTTGTTGAACGGAGAATCTAAATAGAAGATATAGAGAAAGCGCAAATTACGGGCATCACGGGTCAGGACGGATCCTACTTGGCTGAGTAACTTCTGGGTGATCCGACAAAAGCGAAGGAGAAGCTCGGATGGGAGCTGGAAGTGACTTTTAGAGGGTTGCAACAATTATGGTTGCGGCTGATTGGGAGTTGGGTAAGAGGGAAGATTTTTCTCGATAAAGTTGAAAGCACGCAAGTGTTCTCAGGAAACAAAAATAGACTATCGTTGGAGTGAGTAAAGAATCTCAAAATTTAGCAGACCAGGTAAGCTTACTGAAGCCGGGCGTATCTGCATGGGAGATCAATTGGTCGGCACTGTGGCGCTATCGCTACATGTTCTATTATCTCATGAAGCGGGATATAGTTGTGAAGTACAAGCAAACGCTGCTGGGGCCGCTTTGGTTGGTTTTGCATCCGGCTCTGATGAGTTTTCTTTTTACGCTGGTGTTTGGTCGAATAGCTGGAATTTCGACTGACGGAATTCCTTCTTTCCTATTCTATTTCTGCAATAATATTTTCTGGAGTTTCTTGATTTCTGTCTACGGAGAGACTTCAACCGTTTACACCAAAGGAAAGGCCCTCATGGGAAAGGTCTATTTCCCCCGACTAATTGTTCCGTTTGCTGCTCTAGGGGGGAACGCCTTTAAATTCCTAATTCAGACCGGATTCCTCATTATATTATTTGTCTACTTTCTGCTGAAGGGGGAGGTTTCGATACCCTTTACCGGTTTGCTATGGTTGCCGCTCGTTATTCTGCAACTTTCACTCATCGGGTTGGGTACAGGATTCATCTTTGCGTGGATGACTCTGAAATATCGCGATCTCGGGGTCATAGCCTCTTTATTCACGCAAGGTTGGATGTATCTCTCTCCCGTGGCGTTCCCGCTCTCTGAGGTTCCGGGGACATTGGGTAAGATTATGGCTTTGAATCCTGTGACCAGTGCCTTGGAGATCGCTCGTCACGGCATTTTTGGTACGGAGTTCCCGGCGCCATGGATTTGCTATACGGGATGGGTGGTGGCGCTTTTAATATTTATCGTTGGCTTGCTGAACTTCAATGTCACTCAGCGCAAGTTTATTGATATCGCTTGATTAGCCTTTCGCTATGGGACAATCCTTGAATTCTGCCGAATCTCTTCCTGACGATGTTGCTGTTAAAGTTGTCGGCGTCTGGAAAAAATATCGACTCGGCTCATATGGCGGAGCGACGCTGGTGCAGGAAGTTCAATCACTTTTCGCGAAACTGCTGCGCCGGGAAGATCCTAATAGTAAGCTGGTCCTGAATCGCGGGTCGATTAAGGAGAGCCAAACGAGTCGGAACCATTGGTTTTGGGCGGTAAAAAAGGTATCGTTTGAGGTTAAAAAAGGGGAATGCGTTGCGATTCTGGGGAGAAACGGAGCGGGCAAGTCTACCCTCCTTCAGATCCTTTGCGGAGTCACCGAGGCGGATCAGGGAACAGTCTATTACCGCGGGCGCTTCGCAACCCTTCTGCAGGCCGGGGTTGGGTTTCATGAGGAGCTTACCGGTATGGAGAACATTTTTTTGAGCGGTTCGATTTTGGGGCTCACAAGAGAAGAGATCATAAAGCAAATACCGGCTATTCTTGAATTTTCTGAAATTTCAGAATTTGCTGAGACTCCGGTCAAACGTTACTCCAGCGGGATGCGGTCCCGGCTTGGGTTTTCAGTAGCTGCTCATCTGGGTGCTGAAATTATGATTTTTGACGAGGCATTTGCCACCGGAGACCGAACTTATCGCTACAAATGTATTGATAAGATCCGTGAGTTGTCGGATGGAGGTACGACCATCCTTCTCGTTACTCATATGGTGGGGATGCTCGGTGATGCTGTGAAGCGCATTATTTTCATGAAAGACGGTGAAATCTATTTCGATGGAGATAAGGCGCGAGGGGTCGAGCTTTACGAGAATCCTCCGTCCTGATCCTCTTTTCGCTGCGCATCCGGAATTATTCTTTTCAAAAAACCCGTATCCTACCTAAGATGGAATCATATTCTCTTAAATACTCGTCCGCTTTTGATGCTCTAATTCGAAAGTCACAGTTCAGTCAAAAGGGGAGCGACGTCGGACAGCAGGAGGGGCTCGATCTATTGTGTGCTCTCACTGGTGCGACGGCTGAGAAAAGCGGTCGTTTTATTTTCGTTGGCAACGGAGCAAGCGCATCCTTCGCCTCTCACATGGCTCTCGATTGGTCGAAAAACGGAGGTGTTGCCTCCCTCTGTCTTTCTGACGGGACGCAGCTCACTGCATTGGGGAATGATTTGGGCTACGAGGAGGTTTTTTCGGCCCCATTGGATTGGCATGGGAAAGAGAATGATGTCCTCGTGACCATCAGCAGTTCCGGTAACTCAGAAAATATTGTCCGCTCTATCCGGAAAGCTCACGAATTAGGATTGGAGGTGGTGTCTTTTTCAGGGCTTAAGCCTGATAACATGAGCCGACAGCTTGCTGATTATTCGTTGTATGTGCCCGGCCTCACCTACGGGATGGTCGAATGCGCGCATCAGCTCTGGATGCACATGTGGCTCGACTGCTACATGAATGTCATGGAGTGGGATCGGGACGGATGTCAGAACATGAGCGCCTCCGAATTTTCTTTGTAATATGGATATAACGATCGGTATCACACCATCTTCTTTCGCTGCAGTTGATCCTGCACCGAGAGAGTTATTGGAGAAAGAGGGATTTGTAGTCCGCCCGAATCCCTATGGGCGTCGATTGACGAAAGAAGAGTCCATCGGGAATTTGGAGGGACTTGATGGATTGATAGCGGGTCTTGAACCTCTTGATGCTGAGGTTTTAAGAACGACTGATAAACTGAAGGTTATCTCCCGCGTCGGGATTGGGATCGCCAATATCGATATGCCTGAAGCGTCGAGTCGGGGGGTTGCTGTCTTCAATACCCCGGAGGCTCCGACCGTTGCAGTCGCAGAAGCGACGCTGATGTCGGCGATGATGCTGTTGAGAAACGTTATTCCTAACAACGCGGCTTTGCACCGACGGGAGTGGACTAAGCAGGTTGGTCGAAGTCTCGCCGGGCTCAACGTGCTTTTTGTAGGCTATGGACGCATTGGGCGGCGGACGGCGGATCTGTTTCGTGCTTCAGGCGCGCGTATTCTTGTCTTTGATCCCTATGCTGAGGCGGCTTCGATGAAGCATGGGGAGGAACTGGTTGAATTGGAGGCCGGGCTGAGTCGAGCAGACATAACTACTTTGCATGCATCAGGCGAGGCTGAAATCATTGGAACTCGAGAGTTCGAGTGCATGAAACAAGGTGGTATCCTTCTGAATCCATCTCGAGGTCAACTCGTTAACGAAGAGGCGCTTTGCCGGGCGCTGGACGATGAAGTCCTCCTTTCCTGCTGGTTTGACGCTTTTTGGACAGAGCCCTACGAGGGGCCGCTCTGCGATTATCCTCAGGCGCTACTTACTCCGCACAATTGCACTTATACTGAGCAATGTCGCCGGAGTATGGAAATGGAAGCGGCTGAGAATCTAATCGCGCATTTTAAGGGGGCTTGAATGATGCAGTTTGCCGGGAAAAGGGTCTTGGTCACGGGAGGAAGCCGGGGGATCGGTAAGGCAATCGCTCAGTATTTCAAAGCGGCTGGAGCTGAAGTCTGGATAACGGCCCGGTCTATCGAGCCTGGAACAAAGGGATATGCTGTCGATTTTAACGATTCAATATCATCCGGGAAATTTTTGGAGGTTATCTCTTCCGCGCCTGCTTTTGATATTCTCGTTAACAACGCGGGTATAAACCACATTTCCGAAATTGGTGACTTTCCGAAGTCGGAGATTCGAGCGCTTCTGTCGGTTAATCTCGAAATGGTGATTAATCTATCTCAGGTCGTTTCAAACCGTATGGTTGAAGCTGGGCTTCCCGGGCGCATCATTAGCATTGCCTCTATTTGGGCGACAAATACAAAGGCCGGCCGTTCCATCTATTCGGCAACTAAGTCGGCCGTTTTGGGATTGACGCGTGGAATGGCCGTTGATCTGGCTCCGAAGGGTATCTCAGTCAATGCGGTCTCGCCGGGGTTCATTAAAACCGAATTGACTCAACGGACGATGGGGGATAGCGGAATTGCCGAGGTTAGCGGTCTCATTCCCATGAAACGCCTTGGAGAACCTGAGGAGATTGCAGAAATCGTAGGCTTTCTCGCGAGTGCTCGAACTACCTATTTAACTGGTCAAAATATTATCGTCGATGGCGGATTCACAATTGTCTAACGAGCTCACGATTAAGTCGGTGTTCAGGGAATACAAAGTTCACTTTGTTGATGAGATCTGTAAGGTCTATTCTGAAGAGCGGAATGAAGGTGACGTCCTTGTCATCGACAAAAAGGTCGCTGAACTGTTTCCGCAGTTCCTTGAAATCACACCGGCAGATAATGTGTGGGTGGTGGAATCTTCTGAAAACGAAAAGAGCTATGAAGGGGTTCTACCGCTTCTGGAAAGGCTTATTGAAGGTGGCTTTCGGAAGAATCACCGGCTTTTCGCTGTGGGTGGAGGAATCATTCAGGATGTGACTGCGTTTGTTGCTTCAATCCTGTATAGAGGGGTTGATTGGATTTTCATCCCTACCAATGTCCTCTCGCAATGCGACTCCTGCATTGGCAGTAAGACATCAATCAATTTCCGACGTTATAAAAATCAGTTGGGGGGATTCTACCCTCCGGCACGCATTTTTATTGATACCAGTTTTTTGAGCTCTCTCGGTGAAGTGGAATACAGATCGGGCCTTGGGGAGATGCTGCATTACTGTGCGGTGACAAGCTCTGAGGATGTGGCGCAGTTTATGAAGTTTGCTCCGCTGATTCTCAGTAAAGAGGAGCCGATTGATGCGCTTATGTATCGGAGCCTTGAGATAAAAAAGGCGATGATCGAAGTCGATGAATTTGATCAGGGGCCGCGTAATGTATTCAACTACGGTCATTCATTCGCACATGCGCTTGAATCTTCGATTGATTACTCTATCCCTCACGGTGTCTGCGTCTCATTCGGAATTGATCTGGCTAACCTCGTATCGGTTCATTTGGGTCTAATTGACATGAGTGTCAGAAACCGCCTCCGCGAAGCTTGTGAAATTGTTTATCGTGGTATCGAGTTGCCGGATATCGAACTCGAAAAGTATTATTCCGCGCTGAGTCGTGATAAGAAAAATGTTGGGGATCAGCTTGGCCTGATAGTGACCGAGGGTGAGGGCAATATGTATAAAAAGCTTTGCGCTTTTGATGACGGGATTAAATCTGTCATTAAGTCGTTTTTTGATGAGCGTCTCTATTTGAAGTCTATTTGATGCATAAGGGCAGAAAGTATTTGGTCACGGGTGGATCCAGGGGCATCGGGCGGGCGATTGCTCAGGACCTGTTGGCGCAGGGAGCTGAGGTGACGATTACTGTTTCGCGGCTTCGGCCCGGATGGTGGGATGACTGCGATTTGTGTGCGGTAATTACAGCCGATTTTGACGTAAGCGGTGACATCGAGTCGTTGCGCTCAGCGCTCACCGAAAAATCTTTCGATGGCTTGGTCAACAATGTGGGCGTTTTCGGGCCGGATGGAGCCACTTTCGAGGCCGATCACTGGAACCGGATCATGCGAATCAACGCAGAAATTCCTGCTAGCCTCATGGATGCGGCTTCGGTGAATATGAAAAAGGGAGGGTATGGGCGCATCGTGAACATCGGTTCGATTGCCTCCTTCGTCACTCGAGCGACTACGAGTTGTTATTCTTCAAGTAAAGCCGCTCTTTCATCCCTGACTCGGAGTTATGCGTTGAAGTATGCCTCTGATGGGATTTTGGTGAACTGTATTTGTCCGGCTTACACTGATACGGATATGTTGGCCGCACTAACTGAAGAAGAGCGGAATAAGCTTCTTGAAAAGGTTCCATTGGGCAGGTTTGGCGCGCCTGAAGATATTGCAGCGGTGTCTTCCTTTCTAATTTCGCCCGCGAATAGATTCATGACAGGGCAATCTATCGTCGTTGACGGTGGTGTAACGATTCAATAATTATGAAAAAAGTAGCAATGATCCCGGCTAGGCTCGGGAGTAAGCGTGTGCCGATGAAGAACTTGAGGCTGATAAACGGGAAGCCTCTGATCGCGTATGCAATCGAGGCGGCAAAGGCCTCGAATGTCTTTGATGAGATCTACGTGAACTCCGAAGCTGAAATTTTTCGGGAAATTGCTGAGGATCTGGGTGTAAAATTCTTCAAACGGGATGAACGATTTTCGTCTGATGCCACAGTGAATGACGAGTTTTTGTTGGATTTCGTGGAAAAAACGGAATGCGACTACTGTATTCAACTACTGCCGACCTCTCCTTTGATTGAGCCGGAGACAATTGCAGCGTTTGTTAACGGCATGCTGGAGGGGACTTTTGATACCTACGTTTCTGTTACCCGGCATCAAATCGCATGTATCTTTGGCGAGGAGGCACTCAATTTTAAAACAGATGAGCGTCATCGATCTTCACAGGAGATGGAGCCTGTATATTCATACGCCACTGTATTGATGAGTTGGCAGACTCAATCTTTCAAGGAGAGTATGGAAACCTTCGGATGCGGATACCATGGAGGGAAAGGTAAGGTTGGCTACTTCGAGATCGATGGTCTCGCAGAGATTGATATCGATGAGGAGTCTGATTTTCAGTTGGCTGAAGTTGCGGTGAAAGCCCGAATCGCCAACGCTTCAGCCAAAGTTGAGCCGTCCTATTACGAGAGTCGTCGAAATCAACGAGATGAATTCGATGTGCCTGCGATTTTGAAGAGAGACGGTGTCATCAATAATGATTTCGGGCATGAGAATATCCCTGTTACGTATGTTGACGAGGCGATCGCAGAAGCCGATTCAAGTATTTCATGGAGTCGACGCGTTATCAATACCGAGAGCAACAGTGCGACAATTATCAGCCAGTTGCCGGGCGAAGGAAACCGACTTCATTACCACCCTGATTGGAATGAGTGGTGGTATATCCTGAGGGGCAAGTGGAAGTGGAATATAGGTGAAAAAGAAGTCGTGATTGAACCTGGTCAGATTGTTTTTATGCCAAAGAATGTCTGGCATAAGATTACCGCGATAGGAGATGAGCCTGCCGTAAGACTTGCCGTCAGCCGATCTGATGTGATTCATACCTATGAGGAAAACGATGGGGAGGCATCAGCGAATTCCTAAGTGATGAAGGCAGCTATTTTTGGTTACGGGAAAATGGGGCAGATACGGGCCAATGCGCTCAAGGCTGATGGGCGCGTTTCTGTCGCGGCCATTTTTGAGCCCCGCTTGAGTGAGAGCCCGATCGAGGGAGCGAGGCTTGTCGAGAATGAAGAGGAGATCTTGCAAGACGGTGAGATCGACATCGTCTTTGTTTGTACGCCCAACTTTCGGATTGTGCCTCTGGTTAAGGGCGCCCTCGAAGTTGGAAAGCATGTGTTTTCTGAAAAGCCTCCCGCCTTCAATGCACAGGAAATGCGGGAAGTAATTGAAGTTGAAGAAGCTAACGCTGGCAAACTGATGTACGGCTTCAATCATCGCCACCATGAAAGCATTCGTGAAGCGAAGCGAATCGTTGATTCCGAAGAGTATGGAAAGATTCTCTGGATGAGAGGTCGATATGGGAAGAATGTGAATGAAGAATTTTTCGAAGGATGGAGAGCTCAGAAAAAGCTCGCTGGTGGCGGTATCTTTCTGGATCAGGGTATTCACATGCTTGATCTGTTTATGTTTCTGGGAGGCGGATTTGACGAAGTGAAGGCCATGGTTTCGAACGACTTTTGGAAGCGTGAAATTGAGGATAACGTTTTCGCCATGTTCCGAAGTTCAGAAACTGGCATTACGGCGTCACTCCATTCCACAATGACTCAATGGAGGCATTTGTTTTCTCTCGAGGTTTTTCTGGAGAAGGGGCACATTATTCTGAACGGTCTGAAAACGTCTTCTGGAATGTATGGCGACGAAGAACTGACCGTTGCCTCTAACAATCCGGGTGGAAATCACACAGGCGAAGAGAGCAAACGCTTTACGGTTGACACCTCATGGCAATCTGAAGTGGCTCACTTTATCGATGCCATCGAAGAGGATTCAGAAATTCGGTTTGGAACATCGGGTGATGCTCTTGAGTTAATGAAGCTTGTCGATGAAGTTTACCGTTCGGACAATTTTGGATGACGGATGGCTCACCTTGCGCGGGGAGGTTTCATTTTGTCTTTCAACAAATCTAATTGAAACATGATAGTAGGAAAACTAGTTAATTGGAGCCAACATTCCCTTCTCGAGGACAGCCCTGTGTTCAGGGAGGCTTTCGATTGGATTCGCGAGAACGCGGCTACCGCGGAACTCGGGTTTCATCAGCTTGATGAATCCAAGTGTGTTGTCAGGATTATGGAATATGCTCTTCGTAGTCGAGAGGAAGCGAATTACGAGCATCATAGGCACACTGTAGATCTTCAGGTAACTCTGCAGGGAACTGAGGGAATCGAATGGTCTCCATTGGAGGGGATGAAAACAAAGGGGGACTACTTGGCGGAGAAAGATTTCCAATTTTTGGAAACCTGTGATTCCGGTGCCGCGTTTGTCTCGAATCGCGAGGGACAATTTTGTATCCTCTTTCCCGAGGATGCCCATCAACCGCAACGTGCCACTGAGGGTTTTGATTTCGTTCGTAAGCTGGTGGTTAAGATCCCAGTTTCTCTTGTAAGCGAAGGGTAGGGATAGCTTTTGGTGAAGTCCTCCTTTCGTTTCTGCGCGTCAAAAGTTTCTGCGCGTCAAAAATCAAAAATGACCAATCGAATCATATTCAATGGTTACTTTTTGAGTAGTAAGCAGAATGAGCAAAAGCGCTCATTTTTCCTGCATAATGAGCTGCTTTTGAGTTCTTTTTCGGAAATCGTGATCCTTGAACGGTCTGAAATGTTCAGAGACACGGGCACCTTCGGACTAACTTTACGTAGAAAGCGCAGCGGTTTACGTAGAAGGGGCAGCGGTTTTCGTAGAATGCGCCGCGGTCTTCGTGAATTCCACCGCGGTCTGCGTAGTGTGATCGGGTTGGACGGGAAACGGGGCGCTGTTGTAGGAAATCGCACGGGGCCCGTAGAGGAGGTGCGTCTTGAGCCAGGTGAGCGGTTTGATTCTCCCGAAGGAAGTATTGTTGAGTATTTTCCAAATGATTTGGTAAGGACTCGAGGGGATGCTGCAGACGTGCTGAAAGGTTTTGCGCTTTGGTGGAGCCGGAAAGAGCAGAAGCTTGATTGGGTCGACGATGTCCTTGCGCTGGAAGGTGAGTTGTTGAAGGAGCCAACAAGTTACGTTGGAAATTTGAAGTCCCGGCTTCATCTATTCAGCGGCCTGGGCCGAGCCTTCCGTGTTTTGGAGTCCTTGGAATTGAGTCCTTCGGATACGGTGGTGATTTTTTCCGAGCATTCGAGCGGAGCCCGGATATTAATTGCAGAAGCCCGCAAGCAGAATGCAAAATTGATTTTCTCCGAGTATGGAGAACTGCCGGGAACAATTTTTGTCAGTGAGTGTGGAATGTTTCATGAGAGCTGGCCGTCTCGGAACCGAGAACAGTTTAACCGCCTTCCTGTTTCTGAACCGGTTAAATCATGGGCAAATTCACGTCTGAAAGAATTGGTTGAGAAGAGAGTATCGACAAAGACGTATCACTCGGCAGCCAATGAGGGCGAACTCCTGAGTGGGCTTGATAAATATGATGCAGTCATATACGTCAATGCAGTCCAGCCATTCATGTCTGGACTCCTTCCGCGTAGATCCTCGTTTTCGCGCGAGTATTCCCCCTTTTTCGATAGCAATTTGGATATGCTTTCGGCAGTTGCTGACGTCGCCCTGGCAAATGACTGGCTCGTTCTGTTCAAGAACCATCCGAATATCGAAAAATCGCAACCGTGGGCTGCCATCTCTGAGAATACCTGGGGGTCACACGTGCGACTGCTGGGGGATATTGACATCTATTCTGTTTTTGAGGCCGCCGATGCGATGATTTCGCTCGGATCCAAGAGCACGTTCCTTGCTCTCGCCTGTGGGGTTCCCGTGCTACTCGCTGGTCCCTATTCAATTTCTGAAGAATCGCTCAAATACGGATTGGTGGAAATGAAGGGGGATGATCTCCGCCTCGATATAATAGAAAGCGGAATTAACCGACTCCTTGATACACGCACAGTGGATGCCGTCGACCAGGAGGGATACCTTGATATCGTATCGAGGCTTATTCAATATGATCTCTACGAATTCGAGGAAAGTGAATTGCTTTCGCGCGGAAAAGAGAAGTTTGCTCAAGATGTTGATAGTTATCTGCGAGGGAAACGAATTTCACTGACAGATCATGCTCCTAGCGGTAATGCGCCACGTATGGGCGAGCCGGGGCGAAACGCAGCCAAAAGCTAACTCTTTGGACCCGACCTTAAAAGTGAAAGACCTTGTTAGCGGGGCAGCATATCGTCTCCGATATGCGAAGAGGTATAAGGCTCTTGCTGAATTTCGGCAGTGCGAGGCAGGGAAGGCAGGTGTCGTAGTGGGTAATGCACCCCCTCAATCCCGGCCGGACCGACGCACCGATAAGAACTCCTCGAAAAAGCAAATCCCTATCAGTCATCGATTGATAGCCGGAATTACAAAAACCAACTGGAGGGGAACATCCTCCTTCGGCCGTTTACATCGACACCAACTTCGCCCCGCGTGTGAGGTCGTCTTTGACGGCGCGCCTATACCCGAGATCGACTTGGAGCGCTATTCCAGTGCCCTGCGAAAGGACAAGGAGAATATGGGAACCCAACTCGGCTTGATCGTGACGCGCGGAATCGGGGACATATTCAAACAGCTCTGTGATTTTGACGATGGCATCACGCGCTATTTTGAGAGGAAGCTTATTTGAAGGACTTATGAGAAATCTAGGAAGAGTAGTCGGGCACATTCCAGCGCGGGCCGGCAGCGAGCGGGTGAGATGCAAGAATCTTCGCTATATTGCGGGCGAGCCACTGCTGACCTACTCGATTAAGGCGGCGCTGGAAAGCGGGGTACTGGACGAAGTGGTCGTAAACACCGACGGCGATGACCTTGCCGCCCTCTCGGAAGAATGTGGAGCGAAGGTTTTTCGCAGGGACGCGAATCTCGCTTCTGCCACGGCCTCCGGCGACGCGTTTACCTATGACTTTATCACCAAGTACCCGGTTGATACCCTGGTGATGATCAGCCCGGTGTGTCCACTGGTGAAAGCAAGCGATATCCTTGCCGCGCTGGAGCTCTTCAAGGCCTCGGATGCGGATACCTTGATCACCTGCTGTGAGACGCGGATGCAGACTTTCAAGGACGGGGTTCCCGTTAACATCGACCCCGATGGCCCCCTGGCGCCGACGCAGGACAATGTTCCGGTCCAGACCCTCAATTGGGCGGTAACGGTATGGGATTGCGCCGCGTTTCAACGGCATTTCGATGCTGACGGGCACGCCTACTTGGGGCGGAGTCGATTGCTTATGCCGATCGCCCCGTTGCACGGGGTCAAAATCAGCACGGAGGCAGATTTTCAGACTGCGGAAGCGTTGTTGCGGTCCGGCGGGCAATCCGCTGAGACGGAGCCACGATATTGGCGCGCATCGGAGTGAAATCCGTTGCGATAATTTAACAGAATGAAAGCAGGAATCATAGGACGCAGAAATCTGGGGCAGATACGCGCGAATGCTCTTCGTGAGGACGGGCGTTTCAAATTGGCCGAGGTCTATGATGTCAACTCTTTGAGGGAGAGCCGCCCGCCTTTAACGCGAAGGAAATGGAAGTGATGATTGCCGTCGAGAAGGAAAGCGGCTGCAAGCTCATGTCTGGTCTCAACCATCGGCACCACGAGAGCATAAAGAAGGCCAAGGCCGAAATTGCACCCTCTCAATCCCGGCCGGACCGATAAGAACTCCTTGAAAATGCACATTCCTATCAGTAAACTTGCCCTTAGGTTCCCGGTTCCTCTTGTAAGCAAAGGGTAGGGATAGGTTTTGGTGAAGTTTCTCCTTTGTTTTTGCACGTTAGAAACCAAAAATGGCCAATCGAATCATCTTTAATGGTTATTTTTTGGGTGGTAATCAGAATGAGCAAAAGCGCTCTTTTTTCCTGTATAATGAGCCGCTGCTAAGTGCTTTCTCGGAAATCGTGATCCTTGAACGTTCTGAACTTTTCAGAGACAACGGCACCTCCAGAGTATCTTTGCTGAGATTGCGCAGAGGTCTTCGAAAGACCCTTAATCTGGGAATCGGGATCGTGGTGTGTCTTCGTAAAGCGATCGGGCTGGAGCGGAAACGGAGTGCTGCGGTGGGAGATGGCAAGGGTCCAGTAAGGGAGGTGCGTCTTGAGGATAGTAATCTGTTTGATCCTCCTGAAGGAAGCCTTGTTGAGTATTTTCCAAATGAATTGGTAAGGGCTCAAGGGGATACGGCAGACGCGCTAAAAGGTTTTGCGCTTTGGAGGAGCAGGAAAGAGCAGAAGCTTGATTGGATAGACGATGTCCTTGCGCTGGAAGGTGAGTTGCTGAAGGGGGCCAAAAGCTACGTCGGAAAGCTGAAGTCCTGGCTTCATCTATTCTGCGGCCTGGGCCGCAGCGTCCGTGTCCTGGAGTCCTTGGAATTGAGTCCTTCAGATACGGTGGTGATTTGGTCCGAGCATTCGAGCGGAGCCCGGATCCTGATTGCAGAAGCTAGCAAGAAGAATGCAAAGTTGATTTACTCCGAATATGGAGAACTGCCGGGAACAATTTTTGTCAGTGAATGTGGAATGTTTCATGAGAGCTGGCCCTATCAAAACCGGGAGCAGTTTAGTCGCCTTTCTGTTTCTGAACCGGTTAGATCGTGGACAAATTCACGTCTGAAAGAATTGGTTGAGAAGAAAGTATCGACAAAGACTTATCACTCTCCAGCCAATGGGGGCGAACTCCTCGGTGGGCTTGATAAATATGATGCAGTCATATACGTCAATGGCGACCAGTCGTTTTGTTCTGGGCTCCTTCCGCGCCGGTCCACGTTTTCACAGGAGTATTCTCCCTATTTCGATAGCAATTTGGATATGCTTTCGACAGTTGCGGAGGTCGCCTTCGCAAATAACTGGCTCGTTCTTTTCAAGAACCATCCGAATATCGAAAAATCACAATCGTGGGCTACCATATCCGAGAACATCTGGGGGCCACACGTTCGACTGTTGGGAAATATTGACATCTATTCCGTTCTTGAGGCGGCCGACGTGGTGGTATCGCTTGGCTCCAAGAGCACTTTCCTTGCTCTTGCCAGCGGAGTTCCTGTGCTTCTTGCGGGTCCCTATTCAATCACCGAAGAATCGCTCAAATACGGATTGGTGGAAATGAAAGGGGATGCTCCCTGCATCGATATAATAGAAAGAGGAATTAACCAACTCCTCGACGCAAGCACAGTGGATGCTGTCGACGAGGAGGGATACCTTGATTTCATATCGAGACTCATTCAATACGATCTCTACGAATTCGAGGAAAGTGAATTGCTTTCGCGCGGAAAAGGGAAGTTTGCTCAAGACCTTGACAGTTATCTGCGGGGAGAACGAATTTCGCTGACAGATCATGCTCCTAGCGGTAGTTCGCCACATATGAGCGAGTCGGGGCGAAACGCAGCCAAAAGCTAACTCTTTGAATACGATCGTAAAAGTGAAAGGCCTTGTTCGCGGGGCAGCATATCGGCTCCGATATTCGAAGAGTTATAAGGCTCTTGCTGAATTGCGGCAATGCGAGGCAGGGAAGGCAGGTGTCGTAGTGGGTAACGGACCAAGTCTCCGATTCCGGGATCTTGATCAGCTTTCGGATCGCAGTGATGTGGTGACGATTGCTTCAAACCGGATAGACTTTGCTTTCAGCGAAACGGACTGGCGCCCCGACTACTTTTCTGTCGCTGATCCTTTGGTCTGGTCCAAGTACGAAAGTATTGTCCGGGATCTATATCCCAAAATTCTTACCCCCGTCTCGATTGACCGGTCGGTTGACTCCAGTGGAAAGCGAATCGCATATCGGCACATTGATGTCGTCCCAACACACCAGACTGAGCGAGAGCGTGAATGGTATTTTTCAAACGATGTTTCACAGGGAGTTTTTTGTGGAGGCACCGTGACATTCGAAAATATTCAATTAGCGGTTCACCTGGGTCTCAACCCTATCTATTTGATCGGCTGCGATCATAGCTATCAGGGGTCGAATGAAGGCAGTATGAATGATACCAGTGTTCCGATTCGTCAGGAGGCGGGTGTGGAGAACCACTTTGCCAAGGGGTATCGCAAAGAAGGAGAAGTGGTATTTTCAGCGAACATGGTCCAAATGAACGCTGCGTTTGAAGAGGCCCGTCGATATGCTGACGCGCATGGGGTGAAGATATTCAATCTGACGCGAGGTGGAGAACTTGAGTATTTCGAGCGACTGGATTTTGATAGCGTTTTTGAAAGTTGAGGATAGACCCGGATGGCAAACGCTTCAGCTAGTAGAGCGGGCCGATATCTATCCGCAGTTTATGAAAACAGAGTTGAATTCCGGTCTCTCTTCGGGACATGTCCTGAAAGTATGGTCCTACCGGATTTCGAGTGGCAGGTTCCGGTTTTGTTGAATTAGCCCATGGAATGGGAGGCGGAAGGGCAGGAGACTCTTCGGATTGGCCGTCAATTATTGGCGCCTGAAAATTTTGGCAGAGTAACAAGATTACCGGGGTGACGCCCGAATTCTGGGGAGCCACTTTAGCAACCCTACGCACCTCTCAACGGGCAGCAAGAAGGTTTCCGAGTCGGATGCTGAGTGATGGAACAAGGCCGCAATTAGACTAGGAAATGCAAGAGATTGACGAGGGGACGATCTCATTGAAAAGAGCGCACCCAATTTTTCGCCTTGTGATCATAGCGCAGGACTCGATTACTGATCAGTGAGCGAAGATAAGGGTGGAGAGCCCAGCCGATGAGTTCCAGCTTTTCCAGTAGGATATGTGTGAATTTCCTGTTGGAAGTGAAGGAATTCACTTCATTCAGGTAAGCCTGGCGATCTTCGGAAAGTTGACCGGAATGTTTCTTGAAGACTCCTAAGGGGCATGACACGACTTCGAGCGTCGCATAGTGGGAAAGCGTCCACCAGAGGAAATAGTCTCCAGCATACCGAAATTGGCGAAATCGCTCTAAGTCCATTTTATCGACTAAGTCGCGTGTCCAGAAGCATGTTTCCTGTTGAATAAAGGGGAGGTGGTTCACATAGGAACCGACCTGAATTAGCTTATTGAGGTAGCGGAACGGAAGATCCACATGTGTAACAACGCTTTGTTCATTGCAAATGGACCGGCATCCCGTGATCCATTGGACTTCGTGTTCGGTGAAGATTCTAACGGCGGTTTCAATCGCATACGAATTCAGGAAATCACCGGCATTGATGTATCCCACGATTTCTCCGGAAGCGAGAGAGAATCCTTTGGCAAGCGCATCGTACATGCCTTCATCCGGTTCAGAGACAAATCTAGTGATTCTGTCTCCAAATTTTTCGACGACGGAAGCGGTTCCGTCGGTTGAGCCTCCGTCAATGACAATCAGTTCAACCTTGGGATAGGTTTGACCAACCACTGAGGCGAGCGTTTCCTCGAGGTAGGATGCCCCATTATAAACAGGGCAAATGATACTGACTAAGGGAGTGCTCATAGGGAAAGAAAAAACCGTCACTGTCGGCCACCTTCACTGAAGCCCGCTCCCGGCCCTTTTCCATGGAAATTTCCATCGTTCCCGCCTCATTTCAATCCGGGGCTCCCCTGACGGACACGCTTGATTTGATCGGGTCCGAGTTTTCGAAGTCGAGGACGGGTGAGTATTCAGGAGTCTTCGTGGGGAGAACCTTCTTCGAATACCGAAGGGCTTTTTATGGAGGTGTTGAATGACACTTCCTATTTGGTTTAGAATAAGGTGATGTGCTTGTGCTAAACGAACTAAACCTTCAAAATCTTGTGATTTCCGTCATTACAGTAACGTATAATTCAGGGGGAACTATTGCTGATACGTTGAAATCGATCGACGGGCAAAGCAGGGCCGACTTCGAGCATTGGGTGATCGACGGAGCGTCAGATGACTCGACTTTGTCTATTGTGAACGAATTTCCTTTGGATAGTCGCCATGTGATATCTGAGAAGGATAGCGGTGTCTACAATGCGATGAACCGTGGGATAGAGGCCTCTTCCGGAGATGTCATTGGTTTCCTGAATGCTGACGACTTCTACGAAACACCGGGGGTGTTAGCGGCGGTTGCGGATGCCTTTGATCAACCCGACATTGATATTGTTTTCGGAAACCTCAGATATGTGTCCGCTGACGATACCGGCCACGTTATTCGGGATTGGGTTTCGGAACCGTATCGCCCTGGAATGTTTCGGTCTGGCTGGGTGCCACCTCATCCGACGGTTTATGCACGAAGGCGTGTATTTGAAGAAATTGGCGGATTTGATGAGTCATTCCCCATCTGTGCCGATTGGGAATGGCTGTACCGGGCATTCGAAGTGAAGGGGCTTAAAACAAAATTCATCGACAAATATATGGTGAGGATGCGGGTTGGGGGAGTGTCCAACCGATCATTGGCCAATATACTCGGAAGTAATCGGCAGGAGGTAGCTGCTTTCAAGAAGCATGGAGAGAATCTTCCGTTAGGGTTCTTTCCAGGTAAGTTGCTTCATCGAGGCAAGCAATTTCTAGCTCGCGGCACCCGCTGTTGATCTAGCGGGCTTGACTCCAGAATGGAATCCATAAGATAAAGTGAAAGTCTTAGTTACAGGAGCAAACGGATTTGCCGGCCGAAATCTGGTCCGGGCGATTGGTAAGCGAGGATGGGAGGTTGTCTCATGTGTTAGACAAGGGGGCGGAAGCCTGTCTTGCTCGGAGCTGAGATATTTGCCAGATGATGGGGATTACAGCGGGCTATTGCGTGACGTGGATGCTGTCGTTCACGCTGCGGGTGTGGCGCATCAGACCGGTGGGGATGCAACGATTCTGGCTGAAGCGTTTCGATGTGGAAATGTTGAATTGACGCGATCCCTTGCTGATGCGGTTGCCTTATCAGAGGTTCATGCTCTCATTCACATCAGCAGCATTGCAGCGGCTGGTTATACTGAATTCTCAGGAGGAGACGGGTTGAGTGAGTCACAGCAGGCTCAACCGAAAAGTGACTACGGGAAATCTAAAAGAGAAGCTGAGCAGTTTGTCGAGAACCTTGGAGAGATCGGGAAGCTCGGCGTGAATTTAAGGCCTCCCTTGATCTATGGTCAGGGGGCTCGGGGCAACTGGCCTAAATTGGTCAAACTCGCCGAGAGTTCGTTTGTTCTCCCCTTTGGCTCGGTGAGCAATCGGCGATCTTTTCTGGGGATCGAGAATTTGTGTGACCTCGTGATTGGAATATTGGAACAGAGTCAAGATCATCAGAAATCAGGAACTTATCATGTTGCTGATGAAGGGGTGGTTTCACTCAGGGAGGTTGTGGCCGCCGTGAGATTGGGTTTGGACCGAAAACCCGGGTTACTTCCATTTCCGGCGGCTATTTTGGCCGGAACATTAAAATGTATGGG
The DNA here is from genome assembly GCA_963975655.1 of uncultured Verrucomicrobiales bacterium. GTDB lineage: Bacteria > Verrucomicrobiota > Verrucomicrobiia > Verrucomicrobiales > DEV007 > Arctic95D-9. The sequence goes on along the minus strand of CAXBHX010000014.1, from coordinate 53,540 downwards.
TCGCGCTACAATGAGTGATGGACTCTTTGCAGACTTGGTTGTTGATGGATCAAAGGTGAAGGCGGCCTTTGCTTGGAACCCCGTGAAATCTACGCTCAAGGAGATGGAATGCAGTGTGCGTGCATTGGCCGACTTATGAAACCTATCTTCGATCGGCTTGTGGCAGCTGTGGGAATGGTCGTGGCAGTGCCATTGTTCCTTATACTGATTCCGCTGATTTGGTTGACCTCTCCCGGCCCAGCTATCTTTTCTCAAGAGCGAGTGGGAAGAAATCGGAAGGTGTTCAATTGTCTGAAACTGAGAACGATGCATACGGGGACGAAGCAGGCAGGGACACACGAGGTGTCTGCTGCCTCGGTGACGTCCGTCGGAAAGTTATTGCGGGCGGTGAAACTGGATGAATTGCCTCAGCTAGTCAACGTATTGAGAGGCGAAATGAGCTTGGTCGGGCCAAGGCCGTGCCTGCCGGTGCAGGTCGAGTTAATTGAAGAACGAGACAAGAGGGGCGTTTGGGCCGTTCTCCCTGGCATTACCGGGGTGGGGCAAGTGAACGGTATTGACATGTCAGATCCGGCCAGGTTGGCTGAATACGATGAATTGTATCTTTCCCGAATGTGTTTTTCGTATGATCTTTACCTGATTTGGTGCACTCTAAAAGGGGGGGGGATAGGAGACCGAGTGAACTCTACGGAGCCTGTCGACTAGTTTTGCCCTCCAGAGCGTATTGAATGATGAGAATCCCAATGAAACAGTTGGGATTTTTGCGTTTTCAAAAGGGCTCGTGAAATTGAATGAAGCTGAGTTTCAGATACATAGAAGAGAATGTCCTTCTTCGGAGGGCGCTGGCCTTCGCGTTTCACTTTCTTGGCATTTTCTTTGCCTATTACTTGGCTTTTCAGCTTCGATTTGACTTTGCTGTAGAGGATTGGCGGTCGGATATTTTCTGGCAAACATTACCCTGGGTGGCTCTTGTGAACATGCTGTCTGTGTTTGCATTCGGCCTTTATCAGGGACTGTGGAGATTTTTTACGCTAACCGATTGTATCGTGACTGTAGCCAGTCTGACTGTGGGAGCGGTTGTTTCTGCTGGTAGCGTATTTTTGATTCGTGATTTCTCATTTGATCTCTATCCGAGGTCAGTGCTCGTCATTTCGTTTCTGCTTTTCCTCTTTTGGGAAATCGGAGGGCGAGGGTTGGTTAGATTGTGGAGAGAATCGTTGCAGAATCGGAATAAGGATCCATCGAGTAGCCAGAAACGGCTTCTGCTTGTTGGTGATCCTGAAGAAGCGGATGCTTTTTTGAGGAGCATCCAAAAACATTCTAAAGAACTAGGCCGGATCGTTGGAATTGTGTCGGAAGATGAAATCCATAGTGGATCAAAGCTCCGAGGAGTGAAGATCTATTCCGGATTAGATAGCGTTTCAGATTTAGTGAAGCAACTCGATGTCGCGACCTTGCTGTTTCTTCCTCCGTGCACTCGCCCCAGAAAAATCCGTCGAGTGATTGAAAAACTGTCTGAAGAACGTCTCGTATGTGATTACCAAGTGATTCCTTCAATGGATGAAATTGCTTCTGGCAGGCTAAGTGTTAGTTCGATTCGAAGAGTGGCAATTGAAGATCTGCTGCCCAGAGTGCCCTACCATATTGAATTAGAAAAGTTGGCTCATACGATTTGCGGGAAGAAGATTCTCGTGACCGGTGCCGGGGGGAGCATAGGGTCAGAGATTTGTCTTCAACTTCTGAAATACAAGCCGGAGACCATCGTTCTTTTCGATATCAGCGAATTTCAGCTCTTCAACATTGAACGCGAACTGGCAAGGGGAGCTCAGGAGGCCGGAGTCAGAATCATAGGGGTTACAGGAGATGTTAAGAATGCGGCACACCTGAGGTCAGCCATTCATCAGGCTGGAGGTATTAGTCTTCTGTATCATGCGGCGGCGTACAAGCATGTGGATCTGATGGAGCGGAATCCGGTCTCGTGTTTTCAAAACAACGTTGTTGGAAGCCATACTGCTGCGACTGTGGCAGAGGAGGAGGGGGTCGAACATTTTGTGCTAATCTCGACTGATAAAGCCGTGCGGCCAACCAGTCTAATGGGTGCCAGTAAGCGGTTGGCTGAACGATTACTGATCGAGCGACCGAAGCGAGGGACTTCTTTTCGAGCGGTGAGATTTGGGAATGTACTTGGTAGTAGCGGAAGTGTTGTTCCCATATTTCGAAAGCAGATCGAAAGTGGCGGTCCTGTCACGGTGACTAGCCCTGACGTGACCCGATTCTTCATGACGATCCCTGAAGCGGTCGAATTAGTGCTCGCGGCTGGGGCAATTGACGAGGATCGAAGAGTTTTCGTGCTTGAGATGGGCGAAGCGGTGAAAATCGATGCGATGGCCCGTCGAATGATAGAGTTGTCTGGACTCGTTCCCGAGGTGGATATTCCGATTGTGTATACCGGCCTGATGAGTGGCGAAAAGGAATATGAGGAGCTTCTCACCGACGACGAAAATGTTGTCAGAACGGATTTGGATCGAATTTGGGTGGTCGCAAAAGACACTCCATCAGACGTAGAGCCTGTGGAATTGGGCCAACTTCTTGAATTGATCGATGAAGGCGACGGCGAAAGGCTTCGAGAATATGCGCACTCCTTGATCCGAGGATCACTTTTGAAAGGCGATCCTTCCACGGCTCAGGTTGAAGCCATAAAATGAAATGAATGAATAATGTTTGCGGAAGTTTCTGAGAGTAAGTTTAAGCGTATAGCAGAATATCTTGATGAAGTCCGACTGTTAGGAGCCGGGCTTTTTTGTTTGGCCTTGGGGATATTTCTGGGGAACGCCTTGATTGCTGCTGGGCATACACTTTCAGCGGTTGGGGTCGGCATGGCGCTGTTCAGGAGGCAAGGCTTAAAAGAGCGGGCGGCTGCAATGCCAGCGAGTGCCAAATGGTTAGTCGTTTTCTCCTTGGTGGCAGTGGTTTCAGTTCTGGCGAACTGGGGAGAGATCGATTCTCAGTTCGGATACATCAAGAAGGTGAGGTATTACTTTATCTATGCGGCGATCCTACTTGTTCCTGATGTGTGTGCGGAGTTACTGAGGGCACCTCGCTGGCGAAATAGCTATGTTCTAGCATGGTTGGTGCCGATGGTTCTGGCGGCCATTGTCGGCACCATTGCCGTCATACGTTTGGATCACCCTTTTGCGGATCTTCCTACCGGTAGGGTTGAGAGACATGCGGGTTTGCAAGGCGAAGTAATGACGTTTGCATACGGCCTGCAATTTTCGGTGATTGCGCTCACTGTATTGCTGTTTGTGCCCTCGATATGGAAAGCTCTCACACGTATCTCCTGGCGCTGGGTGATTCCATTTGCTTTGATCGCAGGTAGTTCGATGTACTTGACCTATTCCCGAGGGGCGATGCTAGGGGTGGTCGTGGGTCTAACGATGTTTGCGATGATGAAGTCTCGCTGGTTGGTGATCGCTGTCCTGGCGGTGGGCTTGGTCGGGGGGGGCGTAGCCGCTTTGGAGGGTGCTCGGTATTTTCAATTTGAGGAATCTGTTAGAAAAAATCAATGGGAAGCTGCCGGACTCGCTTTTCTTGAGAATCCTGGTTTCGGGCTTGGATTCAGAAATTTCGAAGCGCAATCAGTTGCTCTTAAGGAAAGGTATGGCCTGGAAAAGGATATTATTGGGGGTGTCAGCGGTGAATCAGTGCCGAGATACTTCAATGGGCATGCTCACAATAACTACCTGGAAGCTTTCGCTTCTACAGGCGTACTTGGCGGTCTAAGTTTTCTCGCCTTTTGTGCGAGTTGGCTATGGGAGTCATGGCGTAGCCCCTACGCGATGCTCTTTGTCCCATTGATAGCCGCCTTTCTGGTTTCTGGTTTCTTCGAAAACACCTTCTTTGATTCAGAGGTATTGAATGCGGTGCTGCTGATTTACTTGTGCTCTCAGGCATCAAGGTTTGCCGGAAAGGAATCCAAACCAAGGACTACTTAGTTTCAGGCTGGATAACAATGGCAACCTGGGCGCCCTCCTGGAGAAACTCTTTTGCCAGAGCATTCACTTCTTCCACGGTAATGTTCTTGTAGTCGTCAACGAAGGTGCGGGACCAATCGAGGCGCTCGGGGTATTCCTGGCTCGATTCCAAAACACTGCCCACCCAATAGCGGTTGGTCCGTCGCATTTCCTCAATTTGAGTGATTTGCGGCTTTTTGGCCCGGTCCAGTTCGTCCGGGGTGATGCTATCGCCAGAAGCCAGTTCGTCAGCGATTTGTGAGATGACCTGGGTTACGGCTTCCGCCTGATCAGGGGCGACCGTCACTGAGGCAAATAGATAGCCATAGTCGGTCCACGTATCACTGGGAAGATTGTGTGCGAAGGGACTGTAGGCATCGCCAAGTTCCTCGCGGACTTTGATCCGAAGCCTGTCGCTGAGAATGGCAGCTAACATGCTGAGTCGTCGGGATTTCTCAATGTCGTAGATATCGCCTGTAGGCCACTGAACGACCGCCATCGCTTTGGGGATTTCAGATTCAAATTCAAATTCCTGACCTGTCGAAGCAGGGAACGAAACCAGACGCTCCTCGGAGTAGGCTGGTTTTTTTGTGGCTCGCTCAGGGAGATTTCCGAGGGTTCCGGCGACGAGCGAAATGGCATTGTTGAGGTCGAAGCTTCCTACGAGAGTCACCTCACAATAGGCGGCGTCGAGTTCGGGGCCGAGCCATTCCCTTGCGTCGGATGTGGAAAGGTCTTCCAGCACTTCTCGTGCGGGGAATCCAAAGCGGGTGTCTCCGGAGTGAAGGAAGCGGGCCACTTCATTTTGAGCAAATCCCCCGGGAGTGTGCTCAAGTTGCTGATAGACGTAGTCGAGGGCCTTGCGAAATTCGAGGTCGGCTTCCTCTCCGTATCCCGGGTTGGTAATGTAGGCGCGCATCAGTTTTAGCTGAGCCTCGAGATCTTTCGGCGTAGTTTGGCCGGAAAGCGCGAATGAGTCGTCGCCGACACCAAATGAAACGCCAACTGATTCGCCGGCGAAAATCTGCTTTAGTTCGTCATGGCTGTGGGCTTCAAGGCCACCTTTGTTAAAAACACTCGATGCATAAAAGGCCATTCCCGGCGACGGCTCCGTGAGGCGGCCCGATCCAATTCTCGATTTCACGTAAATGGTGTCGTCTTCAAAATCGGTCACTTTGAGATTAACCCGCAAGTTGTTCTCAAATCGAAGCTGAGTAATGCCGAGATCTTCAATGTCGGTTCGTTCGGCAATAACGCCGGGCGCAGGTAGTTGGGTGTAGGCAAATGCGCCAACTTCCTTTTCTTCGGGAGCGGTTACAGCCACTTCCTGGCTGGTATTGTAGGCGGATTCGATGGTGGCCAGGGCGTCTTCTATCTCCGCATTGCCGGATACCAGAACAAGTGTCTCGTCAGCGGTGGACCACAGATCAAGAAGTGCCTCACGACAGGATTCGACAGTGATGGCTTCAAGGCCCTTCTTAACGCGAGGGAGGTCGTCAGCCGGGCTGGTAAAGATCCGCCGCGTTCCAATCCGCCGGGCAATTTCGTTGGCAAGATCTTTAGATTTTCTGGATCCCATCTGCTTGGCGGAATCTTCGTAGAGTCGAGTGATCACGGCTTTAGTCTCTGCCAATTCTGACTCGGTAAAACCGAATTCGAGCGCTCTTCGTAGTTCCTGCTCAATAAGAGAAATGGCTCCCTCCCAATCTTCGGGTTTGCAGTCGGCGTCGATTGAAGTGTAGAGAGAAAACCCCAAATCAAAGAAATCGCCGGCATGCATGGTGCCTGAACTGATGGGGGATGCTTCCTCTTTGGCTAGTCGTTCGAGCCGTCGGTTAATCATGCGCCCCGCAATCGTCCGCTGGAGGTCTCCGGCTCTGCGATCACTGTTGTCGGGAGGATCTAAACGGGTCTTGAGCGCCTCGATGGACACTGACGTTTCGCCGGCTTCCTTCTCGTAGTGATAGTGAGCTGCGAAGTTGCGGCCAGCAATTTGCCCCATCTTTGGCGAGGGGCGCTTCTCTCGAGCCTCCATGGAATCGAAGTGGGCCCGAATCGCCTTTTCGGCAGCTTTGGTTTCGATGTCGCCCACAACAATGACGGCCATCCGATTCGGAGTGTACCAGTTTTCGTAGAACTCGACGAATCGTTCGCGGGGGGCATTGTTGATGATCTCTTCGGTTCCGATCGGCATTCGCGCACTGATGCGGTGCTCGGGGAAGGCAAACTTCATCTGCTCGACAAAGGTCCTCCACCCGACCGAGTCGCGCGAACGTTTCTCGCTGAGAATAATTCCTCGCTCGCCGTCGATTTCGTCGGGAAGTAGTAGCATTCCGTCTGCATAGTCCCGCATGAGTTGCATGCCTTCGTCGACCATCTTGCTATCTATATTAGGGAGTTCCAGTTTGTAGACCGTCTCATTGAATGAAGTATGGGCGTTCGTGTGACTGCCGAAGCCCATCCCGAGGCGTTGGAAATACTCCACCATTTCCCCGGCTGGGAAATGGGTAGTGCCGTTGAATGCCATGTGCTCAAGGAAGTGGGCAAGTCCCTGCTGGTTGTCAGCCTCCATCAGTGATCCCGCATCGACAAACAATCTCATGCTGACCCGGTTGGGGGGCTCTTCATTTGGAAGAATTGCAAAGCGGAGGCCGTTTTCCAGAACGCCCCACGTCACTGCGGGATCAGCGGAGATGTCGCTGTCTTCCTGTGGTAGCGGAATGGGACTGCTTTCGGCATGACCCGGAATGGGAATCAACGAGCAAAGAGCGAGAAGAGCGAGTGAGGTGATACGGCGGAGAGGCGTCATTTTTATAAAAGCGTTGGGTAAAGGGATATCTGTTTGAAGGTCGCAAGTGACAGAAATAGAAAATGAAATGCTAGGGTGTGGGGGATCGGTTGAAAGCCACGCAATCCGCGTAACTTACGCCGCTGCCACCAAAAATGTCGAGAGCACTTCCGATAGTGAGATCGACAGTGCCGCTGCTCAATTGAGCCACTTTCTCCAAGTCGTTCATGGAGGCCGCACCACCGGCATAGGTTAGGGGCTTTTTCCCCCAAGCCCCAAGGAGGGATACAAGTTCGTCGTCGATCCCGCCACACTTCCCTTCGACGTCGGCAGCATGAATGAGAAATTCGGAGCAGCTGGCGGCGAGATGGTCGAGGGTTGCGGTATCAACGGACAGATCAGTCATGGTCTGCCATCGGTTCATGGCGACTATCCATTCGTCCCCTCGTCGCCTGCAACTCAGATCAATCACTAGATGATCCGCACCGACCTCGGTGATGATGGAGTCGAGGCGGTCTGGTCGAAAGCGCGACTCGTCATCAAAGAGAAATGAAGTTGCGATCACGTGAGAAGCACCGGCCTCTAGCCATTCGGCGGCATTTTCGGAAGTGATGCCACCACCTATCTGTAGTCCCCCGGGGTAAGCTGCCAAAGCCAGTCGGGCTGCTTCGTCGTTTCCCGGCCCCAGCTTGATGACGTGGCCGCCCTGAAGTTCATCAGACGCGTAGCGCTCGGCGAACCAGGCGGAACCACGACTGCTGGTGAAGTTGGTCTCAAGATCCTGGGACGGGGAGTCGAGTGTGCCCCCGACAATCTGCTTCACCTTTCCGTCGTGAAGATCGATGCAGGGGCGAAAACGTGTTCTTCTAACCATGGATCGCTGAAAAACTAGCCCAATGTGGTCATTATGCGACGCAGAAAAAGTCTTTTCCTTCCTGAAGCGGGTAGGCCTGAAGTAGGCCTCTGATTCTCTCTCGAGCACCCTTCTGCCCAACTGCTGCCATGATTACAGTGTCTCCGGCAAGTTGATTCAGGGCATCCAGATTCAGCACGGGCACACCGGAAATTTCATTCCCAATCTGTTTCTCATTCACTTCGATAAAAGCGTGAACATGGATCCCTCTGGCTCTGAGGAGCGAGGCCATTTCTTTTCCAATTGGGCCGGCGCCACAAATGGTAACCCCGAGTTTTTGGACGATGGGTAGACGGGAAAGGTAAAATGCCTTAGCGGCCTGAAAGCGGGGAAGGGCGTAGCGGGGTTTGCTCCTGGTGGCGCGAGTGTCGCTGTCGAACCATTCGAGAAGCGGCAGTTCGACTTTGCCGATGCGGTGACCGGCTTCCAGAAGGCGGAGCCAAAAGTCGTAGTCCTCGGCCCACTCCGGATCCTGATAGCCGCCCAGAGATTCCATGACGGGTCGACGAATCATGGCGGTGGGATTGGGGATCGGACTGTCGATGAATCGTTGGGCAAAGATGTCTTCGGGGGTGGTGATGGAGTTCACCCATGATTCGTAGTGGCGATAGCCTTGATCAGGAGGCAGGGGGGAGTTGTCGGGGCCGCGCTTCAGAATTTTCACCTGAGTGCCACAGGCTGCGATTTCCGGATGATGTGTCATGAAGCGAACTTGCTCTGCGATTCTGTCGGGGTGGGCGACATCATCGCTATCCATGCGGGCAATTAGATCTCCGTTCGACTCCTGCCAGGCAAGGTTGGCGGCTTCGACAAAGGTGCCGGCGTGAGCGAAAACACGAATCCTAGAGTCGCTGCGCGCTGCCTGCCTGACGATTTCAGAGGATCGATCGGTGGACCGATGATCGACTATTACAATCTCGATCTCTCGATGAGTTTGCCCCTGCAAGCTGCTGATTGCGGCAGGCAGAGTGGACGCAGCATCGCGCACAGGCATCACAACCGAGACTGAGGGGGCAGTCATGGCATAAAAAAAGCCCCGGTGTTAACCGGGGCTTTCAAAATTATAGGGGTGTATTCAAGGGGCGGGTTATTCAGCTGCTGCCTCTTTGCCTTCAGCTGCCGCTGCTTCGCCTTCTTCGCCTTCAGCTGCTGCCTCTTCGCCGTCTTCGCCCTCAGAGATAGATGCGCGACTTAGGGCCACTACTGCCACGAGCACGTCACCCTCCATTTTGGTGATAACACCCTCAGGAAGGTTGAGCTCGCTGACTCTAAGGTTGTCGCCAAGATCCAGATCGCTCACATCGTTTGAGATGGAGTCAGGAAGGTCGTTGGGGCGACAGAATACTTCAATCTCACGAAGAAGCTGCTCCATGAGGCCGCCGGCCTTCACTCCGAGCGGTTCTCCCGTCAGCTCGATTGGAACTGTGGCGTGAATGGTTTCGGTTTCGCTCACTGCGCGAAAATCGACGTGGATAAGTGCACCGGTGAGTGGATCGCGCTGGATGTCCTGAACAATAGCCAGTTTGGTCTTTTCTTCAGCACCCTCGATCTCGATGTTCACGATAAAGTTCTGACTGCCCTGCTTCCGCGCCACGTCGAAAAACGACTTCGAGTTGAGCTGAATCATATATTCACGCTGGCTTGAGCCATAAATGACGGCGGGCACGATTCCCCCACGACGAAGTCGCTTGGATGCTGTGGTGCCTTTGACGTCGCGCTTTTCGGCCTGAAGTGTTGCTTGTTGAGCCATGATTACAGTCTGTTTCGAGTGGTTTTGTGGATTTTTGATCCTCTTCGGGGAGAGGGCGCGAAATCTACGGTATCACCTAGGAGATGTCAAAGAGAGATGTGACCGACTCTTCGAGGTGGATTCGGCGGATTGCTTCGCCCAAAAGTTCAGCCACGCTGACTACGGTTACCTTTTCCCCCAAGGCGAAAGGAGTGCTGTTGGTGGTGATCAGGGTTTCGATTTCCGATTCAGCGATACGTTTCTGTCCCTGCTCGCCCAGAACGGCGTGAGAGACGCCAGCAAAAATACGTTTAGCGCCGCGACTCCTGAGCAGCTTGGCCGCCGAAGTGAGTGTTCCTGCGGTCTCGGAAATATCGTCAACTAGTAGAACGTTGCAGCCTTCAACTTCACCGATCAGGCTGATGGCTTCGACTTCAGTGGCGCTAATTCTGTTTTTGGCCACGATGGCGAGTGGGCACTCGAGCGCTTTTGAATATGAGTGAGCCATCTTCATCCCTCCGACATCAGGCGAAACTACGACGATATTATCGGTAAGGCCTTTTTCGCGCAAGTAGCGCAGGAGGACTGGCTTGGCATAAAGATGATCGACGGGAATATCGAAGAAGCCCTGAATCTGACCTGCATGAAGATCCATCGTCAGCACGCGATTGACGCCGGCTGCAGTGAGAAGATTGGCGACCAGTTTGGCTGTGATGGGGACACGTGGCTGGTCCTTTCGATCCTGTCGGGCATACCCAAAGAAGGGGATGACTGCGGTGATTCGGGCTGCGCTGGCCCGCTTGGCAGCATCGACCATGATGAGTAGCTCCATCAGGTTTTCATTTGATGGCGGACAAGTTGGTTGAACGATGAAGATGTCACGACCGCGGATGTTTTCGTTGATTTTAACGAAAGTTTCCCCATCGGGGAATTGGGTCACGGTGGTGTCTGATTTGCGGACTCCGAGATAGCTGACGATCTCTTCTGCCAGCTTCGGATGTGCGGTCCCGCTGAAAATTCGAATGTCTGGTTTCATGACGTTCACATCCTCGCGAAAACGTTACAAAACGCCAGTCAAATATAGCTTCAGGGCGAATAATTTCCCCGGATCCTGAATTAAGAACTGAGGGCGACAAGATCTGCTTTCTGTCGCTGCAACGCTTCAATGCGGGTACGAAGGTCGTTGAGGTCGAACGGTTTGATGATGACCTCGTCCATTCCTGCCGCGAGGCACTTCTCACGATCCTCTTCGAAGGCCATTCCTGTCATCGCGAGGATCCGAGTTGATGCATTCTCGTGAGACATTTGGCGAATCACTCTCGTTGCTGCGTGGCCGTCCATGACTGGCATGTTTACATCCATGCAGATCAGGTCGAATTTCATCGGGCCGTCTGCGAGATCAACGCCTTCCTGGCCGTTGTTCGCAATAGTGATCTCGCAACCCAGCTTTTGGAGCGTGAGGCTTGCCACCTTTTGGTTCACCTTATTGTCTTCCACCAGAAGTACGCGGAATTTGTCGGTCGAATTGGCGGTCTCACTGGGTGATGCCAGTTTGCCTCGATGAACAATCTCGGCTTGATCGCTGATTTCTGCGGCTGGAAGTTCGTAGTCGATCGTGAAGAAAAAGGTGGTGCCTTTTCCTGCTTCACTTTCGAACCAGACCCGGCCACCCATCAACTCGACAAGGTTTTTTGAGATAGCCAAGCCGAGGCCAGTTCCTTCGTAGCGACGCTCGTCTTCCGAATCGATTTGGCGGAAAGGGGAGAAGAGAGATTTCCCTTTTTCGGGATCGATGCCAATTCCAGAATCTTGAACGGACATGAGCAGCTGGTTTCGGCCTGATTTTTGGATGCCCTGTATCGTGACGCTGACTCCACCTGTGTCGGTGAACTTGATCGCATTGCTGACTATGTTTGATATCACCTGCTTCAAACGGAGGTCGTCGGCGACATAGTGGTTCGGGAGAGAATCACAAATTGTTGCTGAAAGGTCGATGCCTTTGTCATCTGTGGTGGGCTTGTAGACCCAGAGAACGTCACGAATCAACTTATTGAGGTCGAATGGTCGCGGCCGAAGCTGCATCTGATTCGAGTTCAGTTTCGCGTAGTCCAGGATGTCATCGAGGATGTTGAGCAGGGATTCGCTGGAGCTCTGAATAGTTTCAAGGTATTCCCGCTGATCCGGGACAAGCTCCATTTCGAGCAGAAGGTTGACCATCCCAAAGATGCCATTCATTGGAGTTCGGACCTCGTGACTCATATTGGCGAGAAACCGTTCCTTTTCTTTGGCTGCCTCAGAGACTTCCACATTTAGGCGTTCGAGCTCCTCTTGCTTGGTCGCCATTGATGCTGCCATGGATCTGACAAAGGCGATCAGTGGATGCTCACCTGGGCGAACTGAAGGGATTCGCTGGGTGTGAGAGGGGTACTTGATCATGAACTCGGAGACCACTTTCTCGAGCTGCTGAAGAGAGGCGACCGCGTCTGAGTTCATCTGAGGAGGCGCAACCGGTATTGCTTTCGGTACGTCAGTGACCGCTTCCTGAATCACCATCGACGGAGCGATGGTGGTAACAGGTGAAGGATATTCTATTTCTGGGCAGGTTCCTTCAGGCATCATAGGTTGATGATAAATACCATAAATACCATATTAATGCAAGCGGCTGTTTTTACCTCTTGTTCTGGCGGTGCCTTTGAATGGGCTGAATCCCGGGGACTTCGTTGACTGAGAAAATCGGAAGCATGAGAGGATCCCCTCAAGTCCTGACTCTTAATGGGTCATGGTTGAGCCAAGTTTGGCTGCAATCTCCCGTAGATTGGCAATCACATCGTGAGCCAGGGGGTCAATAGGGATGACGGTGCCATTGATCGATTCGGCGAGTGCCGCCGCGCTGGAGCTGTCGAACTGCGGCTGAACAAAAATCACCGTGACACCGTCTTTGCGAGCTTGATCAATCATCTTGGCGATTTGTTTTGGCTCTGGGCTTCGCCCACTGATCTCCACAGGCACCTGGTTGAGGCCGTATGCATCCGCAAAGTAGCCAAATGCACCATGATAGACATAAAATGACTTACCTCGCATGGGAGCCAATTGCTCACTGAGCTCTCTGTCGGTCTCTGAGATCATCTCAATCAGTCGAAGGGTATTGGCTGCCAGCTGTTGCTTTTCGCTATCTGACTTAAGGAGCCCGGTCAGCGTAGATTCCATTGTTTGAACCTGCTTGATAAGGAGAGTGGGCGAGAGCCAGACATGGGGATCCAATTCCTCACTGTGAGGCGCAGGTTCGTCATGGCCGTGATCCGAGTGGTCACTTTCATGATCGTGCTCGGCTTCATGATCGTGCTCGGCTTCATGATCGTGCTCGGCTTCATGATCGTGCTCGCCGTCACCAAAGGACCTCCGGGGCAATTGATCGACAAGGCTGACCACTCGCACTGGCGATTTCCCTTCCTCCAGCTTCTCAATCAACTTTGACTCGAATGGAAGTTCTGCTGTGAAGTAGATCGTCGCGGTTGAGAGGCGGGCCAACTCCTTGGGTGTTGGCGTGTAGGTATGAGGGTCGTCCTTAGCTGAAATTAGAGACTCCACTCTTACGAGATCTCCAGCCATTGCTTCAACAAGTCCGAGGTAAGGAGGCACTGACACATAAATCACCGTGTCGCTGCTGTCTGCGTCGGAATGGCGTTCCCCGCCGCAGCTGACTATTAGTATCAGGCTTACTGCGATCAGAAAGAATTGAGCGATTTTCAGAGGACGTATCATATTGTTGCAACTCTATTGCATCAATAATGGTCGAGGCTTAGCCGGAGTCAAGATGGGTTTGAGGGGGAGGGAGTTGGAAATTCGAATTTGCAGGAAAGGTAACAGTTTTGTCAGGAGTGGATACAAACAGGCTTTATCGCGGTATGGGATTGAGCGTTGTTAGTTTGACACTCCGCCAAGCCGCACCATTTTTCCAAATGGATTTCAGAACCCCCATTCTCATCTGTATTCTAAGCACTGGAATGCTCTTCGCTGCTGATGAACGACCGAACATCGTTTTGATTCTATCGGATGATCAATCATGGACTGACTACGGGTTCATGGGGCATGAGCATATTGAGACGCCTAATCTTGATCGTCTCTCAGAGAGCAGTGCCGTCTTCACTCGTGGGTACGTGCCGACCGCATTGTGCCGGCCTTCTCTGATGACTCTCGCTACGGGGCGATACACCCATGAGCACATGATATCAGGTAATGACCCCTCCCCGGTGCTTACTGGTGGCGATAAGGAAAGCCCTGAATATGATGCGCTTCGAGAAAAGCTGATCTCAAATGTGGACCGACTGCCGACGATTGCCCGGTTGTTGACTGAGGCGGGTTACCTGACCCACCAATCCGGCAAATGGTGGGAGGGTAATTACTCGCGAGGTGGCTTTACTCACGGTATGACCCGGGGTTTTCCGGAAAAAGGCGGACGTCACGGAGACGATGGGTTGAAAATTGGTCGCGAAGGGATGAAGCCGGTCTTCGATTTTGTGGATCATGCAGTAGATAAGGAAAAGCCGTTCTACCTCTGGTACGCACCGTTTCTGCCTCATACGCCCCACAATCCGCCAAAAGAGTTGTTCGAAAAATACCGCGCTCAAGTGGACTCCGATTTTGTGGCGAGGTACTATGCCATGTGTGAGTGGTTTGATCAGACCTGCGGCCAGTTGATCAACTACATCGATGAGAAGGGCGAGACCGAAAACACCCTGTTCGTCTACATTTGTGACAACGGTTGGATCCAGAGTGTAGACAACGGCAAATATGCCCCCCGATCCAAGCAGTCGGCGAACGAAGGCGGCATCCGCCAGCCTACTATGTACAGCTGGCCTGGTGTTATCGAAAAGGGGGATCGAGGCAATCAATTGGCTTCAAGTATCGACATCGTTCCCACCATGCTTGCAGCTGCCGGAGTAGAAGCACCGGAAGCATTGCCGGGATACGACTTGATGCCGATCCTGAAGAGCGGTGAGCCGACTCCTCGGCAGAATGTGCTGGGTGAGGGATTTGCTCATGACGTAGCGAATGTCGAACGACCGGAGGATTCATTGATCTACCGATGGATCGTGAAAGATCAATGGAAGCTGCTTCTGACCTATGATGGCGAAGTGAATCGATATGCCAGTTCCCATCCCCGCACTGAAAAGCGCCCTCAGCTCTATGATTTACTGGCCGACCCGCACGAAAATACTAATCTTGCGAAATCCAATCCTGAAGTAGTCAGCGAACTCGCTGAAGAGATTCGAGAATGGTGGCCGGTGACTCGGAGGAAGGTAATCGAGGCCTGGGAGTGAGCTTACGGACGGGACTTTATTCTCTCTGTAGCTCGCCGATGACACGATATCCGTCTGCGTCCACGAGAAAGACTTCAAGACTCACGGGAAGTCGAGTCTGTCGGAATTCGTCGACCAACGCGGGACCGAAGTCATCAATCTTGCCTCCAGCCGCCGGGAAAAGATAGACGAGGTGTCGATCGATACAGACGACCAGTAGGCGGTCACCCAGAGTATCCTCGAATTTCTTGAGCAATTTGTCCGATAGCAGAATGCTGGTCAGGAAAGGGTCTTTGTCATGAATGATAGCATACTCGACGACCCCTCGTTCATCGCGAACCAGATCCGGTTCAAGGACTTCCAGTAGATCGTCGGCGACGCGTTTACCGATCGCCAGGATTCGTTCCCAGGTGAACTGATTTTTTGTCCAGTAAGCTTCGTCGAACGGGCGTACCCCGTAGTCCCATTCATAGAAAGGGACGACATGCGTCAGCTTCGAATCTTTAGCGAGTTTGAAGACGTCCGGCGACTCAAAGCTTCCTTCCAAAATAATGCCCACCCTTTTGGCTGGTTCATCATCCTGAGCAAAGCCTGGAAAGGTGAAGGCTACCCAAGTAAAGGCGCAGCAGGCTGCCGCGGGTGAAATGAGAGGTGATAGTGATTGAAATCCGTTTGCCATCCGGCTTGGAAGGGGTTGGTTTGAGGGAATATATCGCCGATGATTACATTTCTACAAGGAACCCTAGAAGAAAGCTGGCCAGGGCGGCTCGTTATCAATGCCAGTGGCGTCGGATACGAAGTGACAGTTCCGCTCCTGAGTGATGGGGAATTTGGGCAAATAGGAGAGCCATCCAAGGTGCTGACGCATCATCATATCCGAGAACAGGAGCAGACTCTCTACGGCTTTCCTGATGATGCCTCGCGTGATGTATTCAGGCTGCTCATCAACCGGGTTACCGGGGTGGGCCCCAAAGTAGCGATGTCGGTCCTTAGCGGGATGGCGATAGGTGACTTCAAGCAAGCTGTGGTGTCAGGGGATATCTCCACGCTTTCGAAAATTAAGGGGCTTGGAAAAAAAACGGCCGAGCGGATTGTTTTAGAATTGGGAGACAAGGTCGGCGTGAAGGAGGCTTGGCAGAATCAGTCGGCTGAGGCCAATCTCGCTCCTGAGGCAGTGGCGAAAAACGATGCGCTGCTGGCCCTTATTTCTTTGGGTTACAAGCCAGCGGACGCTCAAAAGGCAATCGATAAATTATCTGCAGAAATGACACAATCGGATGAAATGTTGCGGGCTGCACTGCGACTATTGCAGGGATGATTTATGATCCAGCTACTGCGTCCGGTGATGACTTCAAGGAGAGGGCCGGGCGAATTCAGAATGCGATTCCGCAGGGTGGCCTCTTTTCTGAAAAGGCGTGGCGTATTTCTCCTGAACCGTTTCCTCTTACGAAAAAGGAGGTCAAGGCGCTGGAGCGACTCGGTCCGCTTCTGCTGAAATTCCAGCAGGCATGCGACATGATTTACCGGCGGAGCCGGAAGGGGACGCTCCCGGGATGGATCTCGAAATACCTGGACGATGGAAAGCCGGAGGCGCTGCTTGAACTCGGCCTCTCGCCCTCTGTTCTGGATAAGACACCCCGGGTAATTCGTCCTGACTTGATTCTAACGGAAGAGGGGTTCACGGCAACGGAGCTCGACTCTGTTCCAGGTGGTATCGGGCTGACCGCATGGTTGGGAGAGGTGTATTCGGAGGTCAATCCCCATCATGATCTGGTCGGCGGAGCAGAGGGGATGGTCAGCGGCTTCGGTTCGATTTTTCCATCGGGCGAGGGGGATATTCTTATTTCGAAAGAATCTTCAGATTACCGGCCGGAGATGGAGTGGATCACTGAAAAGCTGCAGGGTGATTGGTCGGTAAGGGACGCCGAGAGTTACGAGCCAAGTGATCGCGACGTGTATCGCTTTTTTGAGCTATTTGATCTTCCCAATATACCGGGTGGCCAGGCGGTTGGAAAAGCCGCCGCAGAGGGGACTCTCGAGTTGACCAGTCCATTTAAACCGTGGCTCGAAGAGAAACTTTGGTCTGCCTTGTTTTGGTCACACCCTTTGAAAGAGGTCTGGCGCAGGGAACTGCGGGACGGAAACTGGCGACGGCTACAGAAGCTTTTCCCGATGAGCTGGATTGTTGATCCTGCTGAAGTGCCACATCATGCCGTGATACCTGAACTGGGGATCAGTCACTTTTCCGAGATGAAAGAATTCTCGCAAACTGAGCGCGATCTTGTCATGAAGCTGAGTGGCTTCAATGAAAAGGCCTGGGGCAGTCGCAGCGTGACCATTGGTCAGGATGTTTCTCAGGTTGATTGGGCGGATGCCGTTGATACGGCTCTCGGGGCTTTTGGTGAATCGCCCTACGTGCTGCAGCGCTTTCACAGCGGCAAGCTAGTCACTCATCCGTGGTTGAATCCGGAGACTGGGGATGTCGAGCTCATGGAAGGGCGCGTTCGACTCTGTCCCTATTATTTTGTAGATGCCTCAGATCAACAGGTTCAATTGGGAGGGGTGCTTGCCACGATTTGCCCGTCTGACAAAAAGATCCTCCACGGCATGAGCGACGCCATCATGGTGCCCTGCAGGGTCGCCGACTGAGGTGTAAAACGACTCCAAGGTAAGGATTCTTTTAAAAACTTCGCTCGATTCGTCCCGTTTCAGGAGATGCTTTCGCATTATTGAGAGTATTAATCCCTTTATTTTAAAAGATTCTTAACAAAAATTTGCGTTCGTGCGTATCAATGTTAAGATTTCTGGTGGTCCCGTTCTGCGGGTTCCACAACCACCCCTCAACTGTGTCTAATCATCCGATCCGGTTGCCCGTTTATTGCTATAGGCAACAGGCGGGCAGCGGAGACCGCTTGTGTTTAAAACCCTCAAGAGGCCTACCAACGTGAAGAAGATCAAATTCACCTGTTCAAACTGTTTAGCGAAACTCCGGGTACCGACCCATTTGGCCGGTGTTACGGCGCCCTGTCCAAAGTGCGGTGCAAAGATAACTGCGCCCACCGATATTGAAAATATCGTGGATGATACGCCGAGACGGAAAACTGCAGCCCCACTAAGAGCTGTTGCCGGAACTCATGCGCCGGCGAGAGAGGCTGTTTCAGCCGTCTCGCCAAGCCGCGAATACGGAGGGGGCTCCGCTGCAGTCGTGGAGCCTGTCCGGGCGGTAGTTCAGAATCCTCTCCCCACACCCGATGCTGTGGCGCCGGGCGCTCCATCGAGAGATATTCCCCCACCCGAATCGGAGCCGTTACCTGACTACGAGGAAATTATTGTCGAGTCAAAAACCATTCCGGTCGTAGAGGATTCAAGTCCCGTTTCTATTCAGGATCGCGCAGCTGCGCCGGCACTTTCTGAGCCCGCTCCAGCTGTGGCGGTGCGGAATGTACCGGTGTCCTATCCGCCGGTGCCGAACCCACCAGCAGCAGCGGTGACTTTTCCCCCATTACCTGTTCCTATGGTGGAATCTACTTCGTCAGTGGAGGGATTGGCCGTTGAGTCGGTAGTTGAGGAGCCGCCTGCTGTGGCCAAGACTCAACCAATTCGGATTAATCCCCGCCCTAGTAGTTTACCTCCGGTGCGCGTACCGGACAGTGCGGCCCCGGGAGAACTTCCCAGGCTGGATGTGTCTTTGGCAGGGCAAGATTCTGCCACTTCCATGGAAGCGCTGATGCAGGATGGCGGAGTCAGCCAAGGAAGAACAAAGGTGGTGTTGCCGCAGCCCGGCGAATCGACGGATCAATTTGTCCCAGGTGATTTTATTGTTCCAGCAGAAGAGACTACGCAGACGTTAACGGAGTTGCTGGCCGATCAAGACTCCGTTGAAGAGCGCTTGCCTGAAGAGCCCGTCATGCAGGAAGTGACGGCCCCCATTGAAGTGCCTGAACTGGAGTCTCCTGTCATACAGGAGATGACGGCTCCCGTCGAAGTGCCTGCCGTGCAGGAAGTAGAAGAATTGCTGCCGCCACAGTTGTCCGAAGGGGGCGTTTCTTCGGACTTTCCCGAGTTGGTTGACATGAATTCACCAGAGCTGTCGGAGTCGATCGATGAGATCGAGCCGGTGGAGCGGATTTCCGCTGAGCCAATGGCGGAGGAATTCGATCCCTTGCTGGCCGATCCTAAACCGTTGGATGTCTTCGTTGACCTTGGTCTTGATGTTCTCGAACCTGAAGAGCCTACTAAGCGGGAAGAGAAGGTTCAGGCCGCGCCGGATTCAGTTAATGAAGTTGGTCATCAGTTCGATACAGCAGAGTTCGCCCCGGTGGATAGCGTAGTGACGAAGGCGCCCATTTCTGAGGAATTGGCGGAGGAGCCTGTCGCCCATGAGGAGTCCATTCTTGATATTTTTGCGGAAGCTGATCGTAAGAGCGAGGAGCTTTCGGCGAAGTTAGAGACGGCATCGTTGAGTGAGGGTTCATTTGAATCTCTTCTTTCAGAGCAGGTGGAGTCAGATAAAGAAAATGTCGAAGAGCCGGCGCTCCCTCCAAAGCGCAAGAAACTCGAGCTGCCTGTCGTTGAGAGTAGAGGCGCGAAGAAAGTTGAAGAGGACCAGGTAGATGACGCTCCCGCCTTATCCGTTAATAAGGGGACTCCTGATTCCCGTCAGGATACGGACGTGATAAGTGATTTGTTTGGTGCTTCCTCGAAAAATGGAGAAGGGCCGAGTAAGGCAAAGGTCGTGATGATATCCACTATCGGTGCAGTGGCCATCATTGCGACGATTGTGATGATTTTTGCGATCAAGGCATTGGGGGGATTGAATCCCGGCAGTAGTTCTGAAGAAGAGATAACTCCGCCTCCACCTGCAATCAGTGAAGCACGCCCGGAGCCACCGAGTGGTTCGCAGACTAGCCCTGCTGAACTCGCCACTTTCAATGGCGATAAAACTCCAAAGACAATTGAAACAAGTGCTGTTGAATCAGATGGTAATACAGCTAATCAGGTCAGCACCCCTCCTGTGAAAGAGGAGCCGAAAATAGAAATTGGTGGTTCTGGAAATCCCCAAACTTCGGTAGCTGAGTCTGAACAACCGGCACTCTCGTTTGATGAGCGTGTTCAGAATATTGTTAATGGAACGGGCGGCGGGAGCGGTGCCAGTAAGCCCGAAAAGCTTTCTGCTGCCGATATGGTAGACAGTGCAGTGGGTCAGTTTTCTACGGAAGTAGGCGAGCAGGCTTCAGGGATTGTTCCCCCTCCTAACCTGATTGAGCCGGACGTTCAAGCATTGGTCGGAGCAGCTGAGAGTGACGAAACTGTAAAGAATTATAACCCTCCGGAAAGCTTTTCGGCTCCGGGACCCAACGATGCCCCTTTGGGGAAAACGCATGATCTTCTTGATGCCTATCTAAGGGCTCCAGATTGGGAGTCTCGAATCAAGTATACCTTTCACGGCGAAAGCATGCGCCCCGCGATTGAAGAATACTATCAAAAGTGGCCTGATGTTCGGATTGGGAGATTTTCACTACAGCTCTTTCAGATGGAACAGGATCCGGACCTTGGGGGACCCTATTGGGTCTATCTTGTTTCGCAGAGCGATGAAGACCAGGGGTATCCTGTGATTATCAGGGAGGAAAAAGGATTGCTGAAGCTGGACTGGGAAATCTATTCGGAATTCAATGACCGCCATTTCGTGAAGTTTCAGGAAGGATCAATCGCCAGCCCTCATACTTTGCGTGTCGTCATCGAGCGCGTTTCGGACTACTACGGGTTGGATCGTGACGGCTTTAAAGATCTTGATGACCACTATGTCTATCAAATCAATCCTCCCTACGGCGACCTGAATGAGTTCTCGGATTATGCTTTCGTTAGGAAGGATTCACCCGTGGCGGCAGAGCTTGAAGAAGTAGTTGGGCTGAATGACGAGCCACTGGCTGTTATCGTGACGTTGGAGCAACAAATGTTCAGTCACGGCGTGGAGCACCTCGTCATTAAGGACTACGTTACCGAGGGTTGGTTCCGCTGATATGGGCATGGAGCGTGAGATCGATCGCTTCATTCGTTATCTAGCTGTCGAGAAAGGTCTGTCGGAAAATTATCAGCTATCGGTTCGCCGGTCGCTGGATGCGTTTTCTGAGTGGGAAGCGGATCAGTATGACATCAGTGAAGTGGGGGCGGTCAAGCTTGAGCATATTACCGCCTACCTGGCACACCGGCGACTCGATGACCGTCTTGCGGCATCCAGCCTTCGGGTTAATCTGATTGCGATAAAGGTGTTTTTTCGACACCTCGCCGGTAAAGGTCATATCTCCGAAGATGTTGCGGAAGGAATTGACTCGCCGAAGCTGGGAAAATACCTTCCAGAGACGTTGAATGAGCCATCAGTTCAAAGGCTACTTGAGTCGGTCAAAGAGGACTCGAGGCCGCTGGCTCGGCGCGACCGAGCCGTATTGGAACTTCTCTATTCCAGCGGATTGCGGGTATCTGAACTGACGAATGCCCGACTTGAGAATCTCTTCCTTGAGGACGGAGCAATTCGCGTGACCGGCAAAGGAAATAAAACTCGTATCGTTCCAGTAGGATCGGCGGCCCGAATATCATTGGAAGACTACCTTGAGGGAGAGCGGCCTTCCTTGGTGAGTAGTCATACAAGCAGTGAAATATTTTTGTCGAAGTGGGGTAAGAAGCTCACCACGACCCGGATCTGGCAGATTGTTAAAGAAAGGGCCCGGCTGGCGGGTATTGAGCAGAATGTTTATCCCCACCTGCTGCGACATTCATTTGCGACACACCTGCTGAGTAACGGTGCGGACCTCCGGGTGATCCAGGAGTTGCTGGGACACGCTGATATTTCGACGACTCAGATATACACTCACGTGGATCAGAAGCATCTGCGTGATGTGCATCGGCGCTTTCATCCCCGAGGATGAGGTTTTGTGTTTCCGGACTGCGAATGGCAGACCAGCAGACCGAAATGAAGCCGCCGGGGAGCGACTAGATACCGTCGCTCTGCTTCCACCAGTCAGAGGGACGTTCCCAAGGATCGAGAGATTCGATTGGTTCTTCCATCTGATTGTCTTCGACGAAAAGTGGGTTTTCGTCCTCCTCCTCTTCACGGGCAATCTCTTCGAGTAACGCTTCGATTTCGTCAGGCTGCTCAGAGTTGCGCTTTCCACGCCATGTCAGGTAGCCAAAGAAGAGGCCGATTCCGATGATCATGCCGCCGACAATGCCTAGCATGAAAAGAGCCGCCGTACTGCCAGCCTGAACCTGGGTGTTTTGACCGAACCCGAAACCAGAGAACGCCTCACGGTTGAGTTGGATCAATCCATCAATCGCCATGAGAGCGAGAATGAATGCTCCAACAATGAAGGCTAGGCGGTTCGCGGAAAATTTCATGAATAAGCAACGGTCCGAATTCGCATTCATGCGAGGCGGCATAGCGAAATATATCAAATCTGCGCATTCTAACAACTGTAAATTCCATTTTCACCGGTATTTTTTCACTTTCTCAAGAATGAGAGATGTGCAAATGCGGGCTATTCTACAGATTGCATCCACCGAAACGTGGATGGAGGCCGCAGGTGAAATTGGGCCGCGAAGCCAGAATGGCCTGAGGGCGCCGCTATTGGCAGGCCCGGCAACGGCCGTAGAACTCGAGTTCGTGATCGAGATCAGCATAGCCGCTCTTTTCGGCAATCTGCTCCTCAAGATGCTCGACGGGACAGGTGATATTAAGGACTTCGATGGAACCACAGTCGCGGCAGATCAAGTAATCCTGGTGGTGTCCCTCGCGCAGGCAGTAATGAGCCGCGCGGCTGTGAAAACCAATCCGCCTGACGATGCGGTGTTCTTCAAGCTTGGTGATCAAGCGGTAGATTGTGGCGGGATCGCAAGAGACCTCGAACAGTGGATGCGTTGATATTTGCTGCAGGGTGATCGGCCGGGCAGCCGAGTCTAGCACCCGGAGACATGAAGAGAGCGCTCCAGTTTTGCGAAGCCCCGCGCTCGCACACTGCTGAAGCAGGGAGTCCATTGTATCAAGATCGGCAGGCATTTGAGAAATTGAGCATACCGCCCAATCGGATCTGACGCAATAGTTCGACCGATATTCGCCATTGCGGGCCCCTGATAGATCGTGATACCGATTGCATCTACCATGATGAGAATTCTATCGATCCTCCTACTAGCCTGCGGGCTCAGTCCTGCTATCTCTTCTATTGGCGCGGAGCCAATGAATCTAATCTTCCTGCTCACTGATGATCAGACAATTTATTCACTGGGTTGTTATGGGAATGAAGATGTGCAGACCCCGCACATGGATCAGTTGGCAGCTGATGGGATAGCGTTTGATCGACACTACGACACCACGGCAATCTGTATGGCGAGCCGGGCGACGATCTTTACGGGCCTGCTGGAGTATCGGTCCGGATGCAATTTTGAGCATGGTCATCTCGTGAAAGAAAACTGGGTGAAGAGTTACCCCGTCCTGCTTCGCGAAGCCGGTTATCAGACCGCGATTGCTGGAAAAATCGGAGTCGAGATTGCCGACGAGCCGGACAGTAAGAAGGGGTATTTACCCGAGGACGATTTTGATGCCTGGGGTGCCGGGCCGGGACAAACCAACTACGCCACAGCGAAGAATACATCAATGGCCAAGTATGCCGAAGAGTATCCGCACTCCAGCGTTTCGTATGGCGCCTTCGGTCGGGACTTCATCAAAGAGTCAGCCAAAGGCGATGCGCCGTTCTGTTTGTCGATCAGCTTCAAGGCTCCACACATGCCGGCGACACCCGACCCTCAGTTTGATGATGTCTATGCGGGTAAGACATTTAAGAAGCCGGCCAATTACGGTCGTGAGAACGGCGAGCATTTTTCGAAGCAGAGTCAGCAGGGGCGCCAGTATGAGCGTTTCGAAAGTTGGGGCTATAAGGATAATTACGATCAGGTGATGGCGACGTACCATCAGCAGATACACGGGGTCGATGTCGCCATTGGTATGATCCGCGAGGCTCTCGATGAGGCCGGAGTTGCTGAAAATACGGCGATCATCTTCACCTCTGACAACGGCTTTCTTTGCGGATCCCATGGATACGGATCGAAGGTATTGCCCTACGAAGAGGCTTCACGTGCACCGATGATCATGTTCCTCCCAGGCCACAAGAATTCCGGCAAAGGGCTGCGTTGCGGCTCGCTTACCGGAAACATCGATTTTCACCCTACTCTCCTGGAGTTGGCTGGCGTTGAGGTTCCCGAGGGGATTGACGGCAAAAGTCTGCTACCGCTTTACGACGATCCGGAGGGATCGACGCACTCGCAGTTGCCTCTCATCAACGTATGGGGGCCCGATGCGGTGCAGAGTCTCAGTGTGGTGACCAAGGACTGGAAGTATGTCTACTGGCCGTATGATGAGAAAGACGGATTGGTGAAGACCGAAGAGCTATACCACATCGGAAAGGATCCGCATGAGTTGACGAATCTGGTTAAGAATCCTGAGCACCACGCCATGCTGGAGGCATTGCGGAAGAACTACGATGGTGAGGTTCAAGCCTGGAAGGACAAGGCCGTGCCGTTCCACAAATACGAGGAATACGGCGACTGGTTCGAGCGAGCCGAGTGAACAGCAACAGGGTTAGGTCATCCACCTAACCCTGTGAAGTTTTCAATTACTAGTAAACGTCACGCTGATAGCGTTTCGCTTTGCGCAGAGCTGATAGCCAGGCTTTGGCTTCCGCAGGTGACTTGCCACCGTGTTCGGCTGCGATGTCCATCAGAGCCTGTTGAACGTCTTTAGCCATGCGTGACGCATCTCCGCAGACGTAGAGGTGGGCTCCATTCTCGAGGCTCTTCCAGATGGCTTCACCGTTTTCGAGAAGTCGATGCTGAACATAGATCTTCTCCTTCTGATCACGCGAGAAAGCCGTGCTCAATTCTGTGAGGCTGCCGTCTTCGAGATAGTCGAGCCATTCAAGCTGATACAGAAAATCGTAGCTGAAGTGCTGATCGCCGAAGAAGAGCCAGCTCTTACCTTTGGCCTCGCGTGCAGCGCGTTCTTCGACAAAGGCCCGGAAGGGGGCTATGCCGGTTCCAGGGCCCACCATGATGATGTCGGTGTCGTCGCTCTCAGGGAGTCGAAAGTTGTTGTTAGAGTGAAAGTAGACTTTGACCTTGTCTCCAATCTCCACATCGTCAGCCACGTAGCATGAGCAAACACCAATGCGGTCTCGTTCGTAACTGTTGTAGCGAACCGCTGCGATCGTCAGGTCAACCTGATCTTCATGCTTCTTGATGCTGGAAGCGATGGAGTAGAGCCGAGGGGCCAGTGGGCGGAGAATGGAGGTGAAAGACTCAGGTGTCCAATCCTTGTGGGGATAGGCCTCTAACAGATCCACCAATTGACGTCCCCAGATCCAATCTTTGAATTCGGCCTTTTTGTCAGCGGCGAGGGCGGCTTCCAATTTCTTATCGCCGACAACGCCATTATACTTCATGGCGATGGCCGGACTCAGTGACGTAATATCAAAACCGGTTGTAAGCGCATCGGCTAGGGTTTTTCCGCCGATGGATGCGTTGGCCTGAAGGCCGGTTGCGGCGATGACGGCTTCGATATCAGCGGTCCGGTTTTCAGGGCAAATTCCAAGCGCATCTCCAGGCTCGTAAGTCAGACCTGATCCTTCAATGGAAAGTTCGACGTGGAGAGTTTCCTTGGCTGTGCCGGTGCCGTTGAGAATAATCTTTTCAAGAATCTCGGCTTCGTAAGGATTGGCCTTGTCATAGGTAGTGGTGGTCGCTGCCATTGCCGCTTGAGCCGGCGCGGCGGCTTCAGCATGAGGGAGGGCATCCAGAGCGCCAGCCAGCCAGGTGTCAAAAGTGGCCTGAAACTCCACATCGCAGTCGGCGCGGTCGAAGATGCGCTCACCGCCAAGGGTGGCAAGGCGGGTGTCGAAGTCTATCCCGATTTTGCAGAAGTGCTCGTAGCTGGTGTCGCCAAGTGCGCATACAGAGAACTTGAGCCCGTCGAGTTTGGGCATGCCGTCAGCCATGAACTCTTCGCAGTAGTCGGTCGCTGCGTCGGGTGGATCGCCTTCACCCCAGGTGCTGACCACGATGAGCAAGTTCTTGGATTTCTTGAGGTCGGCCGCTTTGGCGTCCCCCATGCTGACTACCTTCACTTTGCAGTTCCTCTTCTCTGCTGCTTTTTGAATGGTGCTGGCCAGTTTCTCAGCATTTCCGGACTCGGAGCCATAGAGGACAGTGAGTGGCAGTTTCTCTACGGATGGAGATCCTGTGATCGGTGCTACGGCACCCCCTCCTGCAAATCCGATTCCGGCAAAAAATCCGGAAAGCCAATTGGCTTCATTCGGTCCAAGTCCGGTGGCGAGTTGTTGCGCGAGTTGCTGCTGTTCGGGTTGCAGCGGGGAAGAATTTTTGGAACTCATTTTGTTAGCTGATTAGCAGGTAGCGGTTTAGCTGATTAGCAGAGGTATGATAAGCGAGGCAGGGGATGGTCTGAAAGCAGATGAGCGCGACGATGGTCGTCTTTAGACTGAAAGTTCAGGCTCGACGAGATCTTTGTGGAAATCGCGTCCGTCTTCAGTGGCTTTGACGTAGCCGGCACGAACTGTGAAGTCGCCGAAGTGCTCTCCGTCATTTCGATTTTTGGCGTAATCTTGAATGACAGGCTTGAGGATCTTCGCTGCGTCAGTGCCCTTTATTGAGGGCGCGTAAAGCTTGCTCAGTCTCTCACCATGGAATCCGGCACCAAGGTAGAGATTATATTTGCCGGGGCCACGTCCAACGAATCCGATCTCAGCGAGGTAGGGACGGGCGCAACCGTTGGGGCAACCTGTCATGCGAATCGTAATCGCATCATGCCGCAGGCCGGCCTCTTCGAGCACTTCGTCGATCTCTGTGACGAGGTCGGGAAGGTAGCGTTGTGCTTCTGCCAGGGCGAGTCCACAAGTGGGCAGGGAGACGCAGGCCATGGAATTGAGCCGAAGGGCTGATCGCTCATGCGAATCGATCATCTTGTGCTCTTCGAGAAGCTTAGTGATGACCGCCTTCTGCTGGGGCGAAATATTGGCAATGATGAGGTTCTGGTTCGCAGTGAGCCTGAAGTCTCCTTCATGGATTTTTGCGATCTCACGCAAGCCCGTCATCATGGGGTAGGTGTCCGTGTCGTAGACGCGGCCATTCTCTACGAACATCGTGTAGTGAAAATTGCCGGCGTGGTCTTCGATCCAGCCGTATCGGTCACCGTTGTGGTCGAACTTGAACTCGCGCGGCTCTTCCAGTTTGAAGCCACAGAGCTTTTCAACTTCGTCGCGAAAAGCATCGATCCCCATTCTCTCGATGGTGTATTTGAGACGCGCATTGGTGCGGACGTCGCGGTTTCCGTTGTCACGCTGAACTCGAACGACGGCCTCCCCGACGGTCACTGCTTGCTCAGGTGTGCAAAATCCGAGAAGGTCGGCGAGACGGGGAAAGGTTTCCTCGTTGCCGTGAGTCATTCCCATGCCACCACCGACGGTCACGTTGTATCCGACAATCTTGTCATCGCCTTCGAGAATGGCGATGTATCCAAGGTCGTGAGCGTAGATATCAACGTCGTTGCTTGGAGGTACGGCGATGACCGTTTTGAATTTTCTGGGCAGGTAGTGTTTGCCGTAAATGGGCTCTTCCGAATCAGCTATTTCATCGATCTTCGGCGCATCGTAGGTGACTTTTACTTTCTCGCCAGAGCCGTCATCGATCCAGATGTCGTGGTAGGCCCCTGTGCGGGGACTGAGGTGATCGGAAAATTCCGTCGCGAATTTTAAGATTTCCCCATGGACCTTTGACTGGTTCGGATTGGGGTTGCACATGACGTTTCGGTTCACGTCTCCGCAGGCCGCGAGAGTGTCCAGCAGCGCTTCGTTGATCTCAGCGATGGATGTCTTGAGATTGCTCTTGATGACTCCGTGAAACTGAAAAGCCTGACGAGTAGTCAACTTGATCGCACCATTGGCGTGCTCTTGAGCAATTCGATCCATGTCGATCCATTGCTGCGGTGAAGATACTCCACCGGGAACCCGAACCCGGATCATGAATGAATAAGCGGCCTCCAGCTTCTTCTTGCGGCGCTCTTTTCGAATGTCGCGGTCATCCTGTTGGTAGATCCCGTGAAACTTGGTCAGTTGCTGGTCATCCTTCGAAAGGGAACCCGTGGCTGTATTCGCCAATCCTTCCAGAATGGTGCCTCGCAGGTACTGGCTGGCGTCTTTGATGCCTTCGTTGGCTGATTTTCCCAAAGGTTTCATGTGCGTTTAAGAGGAAAGAATTCGAAAAGTTTTAAAGTTGCGTCATTTACTAAGGTATTGTATCACCCTATTCGCAAGAGGTTTTTACGATGCGTCTCCCCCTAAAGACAGAGTATGCCTGCCAGGTTTTGGCGCAGTTGGCTCTGACGTATTCAGAAGAGAACGTGAGGCAGGTAGAAGATTTGGCTACGGTGGAGAGGTTGTCACCCAATTATTCCGTCCAGATTCTAACCTCGTTACGTCAGGCGGGCCTCGTAATCAGTCGTCGAGGCAAGAACGGAGGCTACCTGTTGGCGAAGCATCCCGACGAGATTACGCTCGCTGACATCGCTATGGCGATGGAGGGCGGGTCTGTGATTGAAAGCAGCCCGGGGAACGGAGGCATGTCTGCAGCGAATGTTCACGCGGCATGGGTGCGTGTGAATGAAGCGATGTTGGAGAGTTGTCGCGAGATCAAACTGACCGAGCTCATCGCAAATTCTGGCGATGAGGTGGACTGGGTCATATAGCCAGTATTGGTTTAGTTCTTTGGGGCGTAATCAAATACGAACACCTTTTCCAGGTGTGGCTTTAGAATGGCGACGAAGGCCTGATGATCTGGATGAGGGACATAAGCTTCGAGGCCAGCCTTGTCTTTGAAGGTAACGAAGAAACAGTGGGTGAACTCATCGTTCAGGCCTTCTACGCTTTCTGAAAAGCCCCATTCGATCGAGGTGATGGTATCGATCTTCTCTTTCAGAAGCATGAATTCGTCAACGATTTGCTGAATATTATTGTCCGTAGCCGAGTCCTTGAATTTGAAAAAGACGGCGTGACGGAACTGAGATTCTTCGTGATGATCGGCGTGCACGACGGAGCCTCCGATGGCAAATGCAAAAAACAATGCGAGAAGATGAGGTAATTTCATGGTGAAACCCTTTGCGAAACCGCCTGATCTGTCGAACATAAAATCTGACACAAACATGAGCAATTGGGCCACATACCAGAAATCCGTCATTCGATACCCTGAACTGGGCTTTGTCCTGGACACTAGCCGCATGGACGCTCCTGCCGAGTGGACCGCGGAGATGCAGGGGAAAATATCCCGGGCATTCAAGGATCGTGCCGCGACTGAAGCCGGGGAGATCATGAACCCGGACGAGGGCCGTGCGGTGGGGCACTATTGGCTCCGCAATCCGGATCTTGCTCCAGAATCGGAAGGCCAGTGGATCCGCGAAGTGAAGCAGCAGGTGCAGGATCTCGCAGGCAAAGTGCTGAAGGGGGAGATCAAAGCGCCCAACGATCGCTCCTTTCGTCATGTCCTTTTGATTGGCATTGGAGGATCGGCTCTCGGGCCGCAATTGGTCTCCAAGGCGCTGCTCGCACCGAACGCTCCGATCGATCTCCATTTTCTCGACAATACAGATCCCGGTGGGATGGATGATACTTTCGCGACTCTGGGCGACGGACTTGCTGAGACATTGATCATCGTGATCTCCAAATCCGGTGGAACCGCTGAGACCCGAAATGGGATGCTCGAAGCAGAAGCGGCCTTCGAGGCCCGCAAGCTCGATTTTTCCAAATACGCGATTGCTGTGACAGGTGAGGGTAGCAAATTGGATCAGTACGCTGAGTCGAATAAATGGATCGCCAGAGTGCCGATGTCAGATTGGATCGGCGGACGGACTTCAATCATGAGTGCGGTTGGCCTTCTTCCGGCTGCACTTCTTGGCCTGAATATTGATCAGTTTCTGGACGGTGCTGCGGCGATGGATGAAAAAACCCGGGTCGATGATGCGGCATCCAACGCCTCGATGACATTAGCGCTGATGTGGTACCACGCCGGAGATGGGCAGGGGAAAAAAGACATGGTTATACTGCCCTACTGCGATCGTCTGGATTTGATGAGCAAGTATCTCCAGCAACTGGTCATGGAGTCGATCGGAAAGAAGCATGATCTCGATGGTGCTGTCGTAAATCAGGGGATCGCTGTCTACGGTAACAAAGGGTCGACTGATCAGCACGCCTATGTGCAGCAGTTGCGCGACGGGTTGCTGAATTTCTTCGCGACCTTCATCGAAGTGAGGTCGACTCGATCAGGCGAGTCAATGGTCGTCGATGATCAGGGCGCGACGTCAGGGGATTACCTCCAAGGGTTTCTTCGAGGAACGCGTGGGGCTCTTTACGAAAGTGGTCGTCAGTCGATGACGATCTCTCTGGATGAGCTCAATGCCTTTTCACTGGGCGGCTTGATTGCTCTGTATGAGCGTGCCGTTTCTTTCTACGCCAGCCTTATCAATGTGAACGCCTATCACCAACCTGGTGTCGAAGCTGGAAAGAAGGCCGCGGGAGACTTTCTCGATCTTCTGACCCGGGTTAAGAGTCACCTCGCTGAGACTGGCTCCAGCGGTGTCACGGCTGAGGCCATGGCCTCGAATCTGGGTGAGGGCGAAGTTGAGCCAGTCTATCACTGCCTCAATCATCTCGCCGCAGCAGGGTTCTGTGTGAGGGAAGATGGAGACGGTCCGGCAACGGATTCATTCTCCTGCTAATCAAGCGGGCCGTACCGGTAGGCCACGCTTGCCCAGGTAGTCTTTCACATCGCCGACGGTGTATTCACCAAAGTGAAAGATACTGGCGGCGAGGACGGCATCGGCTTTGCCTTTGTCTAACACGTCAACCATATGGTCGATATTGCCGGCGCCGCCGCTGGCGATCACAGGAATGGTGATGGCATTGCTGATAGCAGCGGTAAGCTCAAGATCGTAGCCGGCTTTCGTGCCGTCAGCATCCATGCTGGTGAGAAGGATTTCCCCTGCTCCGCGCTCAGACACTTCCCGGGCCCACTCGATGGCATCACGACCGGTAGGAGTTCGCCCACCGTGAGTATAGACCTCCCAGCCGTCAGCGGGATCAGTGGTGCGTCGCTTGGCGTCGATGGCGACAACGATACACTGAGCCCCGAATGCTTTGGATCCGGCTGAGATGAGATCGGGGTTGTTTACCGCGGCGGTGTTGATACCGACTTTATCGGCTCCGGCCATCAGCATTTCCCGCATGTCCTCCACCGTGCGGATGCCTCCGCCCACCGTGACGGGCATGAAACAGCGCTCCGCCGTCTTTTTAACTACATCCACCATCGTCTTGCGTTCATCTGAAGAGGCGGTGATATCGAGAAATACC
Organism: uncultured Verrucomicrobiales bacterium; assembly: GCA_963975655.1. Classification (GTDB taxonomy): domain Bacteria; phylum Verrucomicrobiota; class Verrucomicrobiia; order Verrucomicrobiales; family DEV007; genus Arctic95D-9. The sequence goes on along the minus strand of CAXBHX010000014.1, from coordinate 22,343 downwards.
AACTCATCGGCACCCTGGCGGTTGTATTCCACTGCGCAGTCGACCGGATCGCCCGCATCACGAAGATTTACAAAATTCGTACCTTTGACGACACGTCCGTCGGTCACATCGAGGCAAGGAATTATCCGCTTAGTCAGCATGGGGCATTATAGCAGTTGGATTTGAGCTTGCTTAGAGAGAGGAGAAAAAAATTTAAATTTTATCTATAAAAGTTCTGGTAATTCGAATTAATTAATGTTTAACTCTTCTTAACTAAATTTCCGTAATTGCCATGGAAGCTATCGCTCACGATCCCTCTTCTCAGTCTGAACTCTTTTTTGATGATTCCTTTGCGGTGATTCCGCGAAACTGCGACACCGTCGTTGTCTATTGGAATCTGCCGAGCGAGCGCCAACCGTTTCATTCCAAGGTTCGCCTTTGTCTGCAGATCAACGGTAAACAGTCGGATGCTGAGGAGATGATCATCCTACATCGTGAGTCTGGGCATTTTATCGTTCCACTGATGGCTGATGACAGGGAATACCATGTGGCTCTTGGCTGGTCGGATGTGACTGGCTTCCGTCCCATCTTTGAGCAAAACGTAAAACTGCCTGATTACCCAAAATCTTCTGTTGGTGCCATGAGCAGTTCGCTCAGTTTTCGGGGCGCTCATTTCTGGCCCAAGGGCTATGGCTCCTCGGTCAACTGAGGCATCCGAATCCGAGCTGGATCGGAGTACCGTCATCACGACGGCGGAGGAAGGGGATGCTCTGGTCGATGCGTTTCTCGAATATCTTTCCGTGGAGAAAAATTGCTCTCATCGGACCTTGGTCAATTACGAGCATGCTCTGAAGGGGTTCTCCAATTCTCAGCCGAACTTTTCTGGCTGGGAAAACTTCAACTCGGAGCATTTTCGCGACTACCTCTTCGAATGCATGAAGGGGGGCTGGGCCAGGTCAACTATTCGCCTCCATTTTTCCGCCCTGCGAAGTTTCTACAAGTATCTGACGCGGAGGGAAGGGCTTCCTCTCAATCCACTGCTGGATGTCGAGTTGCCCAAGGCTGAAAAGAAATTGCCCATCGTACTGAATCAGAAGCAGGTTGTGGAGTTGATAGAGATGCCTTTTCAGGTGGATCAGCCAAAGCAGGCGGCGCCGTGGACAGCGCAGCGGGACGCTGCAATTCTGGAGCTTTTCTACAGTTCGGGTATTCGATTGTCCGAGTTGACGGCACTGAGTGTCGAAGACTTCGACTTTCACAACGAATGCGTCCGCGTTTTCGGCAAGGGAAGCAAAGAGCGGATCTGTCCGGTTGGTACTCCCGCTACGGAAGCCATTCATAAATACCGCAACGCGGCTCGAGTGATGGAGGGAGCGCTCTTTATCAGTAAACTTCGAAAGCGTATGACGAGTCGCGCGGTTTCCGATATCTTTAAAAAGTACCACAAGCTGTCAAATATTCCGGTGGACGTCAGTCCTCACAAGTTGAGGCATAGTTTTGCTACCCATCTTCTCGATCATGGTGCCGATTTGAGAAGCGTGCAGACCTTGTTAGGCCATGCGAGCCTCTCCACGACACAAATCTACACCCATGTGTCGATCGAGCGGATCAAGAGGGCCTACGATAAGGCTCATCCGAGGGCTTGAATAAACTTCAGGGGCCAGTTTATACCGTTGCCGCCGCGGGTAGGTCAGGTGGCGTCAGTTGGATGGCTCCATTTCTGACTCAGGAACGAAGCGCAAAGAGGCTGAGTTGATGCAGTAGCGCAGCCCGGTTGGCGGGGGGCCATCCGGGAAAACATGACCTAGGTGCGCGTCACCCGTCCTGGATCTCACTTCGACCCTCTTCATTCCATGGGTAATGTCTTCGATTTCGATAACCTCTTCGGGGTCGATGGGTTCAAAAAAGCTCGGCCAACCAGTGCCGCTGTCGAATTTGGCTTTTGAAGAGAAGAGTGGTTTACCTGAGATGACGTCAATGTAGACACCTTCCTCTTTGTGATCCCAGTAGGGGTTGTCGAAGGGTGGTTCAGTTCCGCACTCGCAGGCGACTTGGTATTGAGTGGGCGTGAGACGGGCTTTGAGGTCTTCTTTTGACTCTGACATGGAGGGAAAGGGAAGGGATCGAGTGTTCGCAATGACTACGTCCTAAGACGTGGGATAGACAGAGAGATTACGAGAATCAAGCTCAGGCCGACAACGGAAATCAAAGACTGAGTCGAATTCGCTATAAAATTTTACTTTCCGCGATCGAGAATCTCATTTATGACTGTCATTGTTATGAAATTTCTAAGTTCTGCTGTTTTTTCGATATCGGTCTTCTTTGCCGGAATGCTGTCGGCAGACGATCGCCGGATCGACTTCGATGAATTGGCGACGAATTTTGGGGATGTCTATCGCGATGTGACTGTCCTGAAAGCAGATCGGTATGGGATACTGTTCCGCCATCAGTATGGTGCTGCAAAAATTGGCTATGCCGTGCTCCCCAAAGAGGTGGCAGGCCGATATTTGAAGGGAGCGCGGCTCGCATCATCGCCTGCCGGTGGCGCAACGGGTGGGTTTGAAGTTTCGGAAGAAGCTCTCAAAAAGTGGCCTGAGATGGTCGTCACACTGAGAACCCGGAGAACGATGCCTGTGTATGCGGCGGGGCCGTTTCTTTTTGGGTGTGGGTATTCGCGGGCGTTCTATGAACCAGCATGGCCTGCATACTGGTCCCGCTATCAACCGGCCCATCAATTCGCCAATCCCTTCTGGCGCGAGATGGCCGTTCAGGATTTGCTGTATACCTCGGGCCTGACGCCCGGCTCGCATTGGTCTCGAACATACAACTATGGGCACTTCAGGCCCCGGTTGGGCCATTAAAACTGGCCATTTCGAGGGAGGCGAACAGCAGCGTTGGCATGATGGCAATCACTGCTGTATACTGGAGGTCTTATGATGGCCCCTGAAGAAATTGGAGAAAGAAGACCGGTGAATCACACGCCGTCCATTGCCCTAGCGATTGCTGCTTTGCTTTTGCTGGTTGTGGGTGCTTTGAGTTATCGTGATTTCGTTCGCTCCAGTCTGGAGAAGGAATACGCGGAGAAAGAGCGCCAGTTAATGATGCGTCACGGGTATCCCGTTCAAGCCTACCAGGGACAGCCTGTCATTGGAAATCAGGCACAGTTGAATCAGGCACAGTTGAATCAGGCACAGTTGAATCAGGCACAGTTGAATCAGCAGGTTGGTATTCAGGCATCTGCCCAACAAGGGGTACAGGGAACCCAGGGGCAATTGCCTGCCGGTCAGGCTGTGAATCCAAATATGGTTCAACAGGCTGCCAATATGGGGATTGAGTCGTCTCTACCGAGACCTGTCGATCCCGAAATCGACGCGATTCGAAATTCTCTTGCTCAAGTTAGGGAACAATCAATGCGGACGGATCAGCAATACAAGGATCTCTCCGGCGAAGTAGACAGCCGTGTGAAGGAAGCCACTTCTGAACCGATCACGGCGGCACTTCCTGACTTCCTTCGGGAAGCGGTCGCGAACCCTCCGGGAGGAAACCCTTCGGTTGAGGCAGAACTCGCTCAGATGCGGGAGAAGGTAATGGCAGCCCCCGCTTTGGCTCGGGTTACCGGTTACGATAAGGAGTGGGGAATCTTGACGTTCGATGCCGGAGCCGGGCAGGGTGTCAAAAAGGATCAGCGTTTTGCTGTGCGTCGAGGATCGGAAATTCTGGGTTGGGTCAAAGTAGACGAGGTTCAAGCGAATCAGTCGATTGCAGTGTTAGTGACCAAGAATCGAGACAGTGATACTGCCGTGAAGCCATCTGTTGGCGATGATTTGATCAATTTTGAACTGTTCTGATTCGACTACTCACCGTGAGGCTGTCTGAAAAAGTCGTCGTCGTCACCGGATCGACGACAGGGATTGGGAAGGCCATCGCTCGGCGTTGTCTGGCCGAAGGCGCCTCTGTTCTTATTCACGGGCTTGAGCTGGAGTTGGCGGAATCGACGTGGATTGAGCTCGATCCGGAGAAGTCTCGCAGCGATATCATCGTGGCCGATCTGGCGGACCCTGATTCTCCGAAACGAATTCGAGATAGCGCCCTGGCACGTTTCGGTCGCGTTGATGCTCTTGTGAACAATGCCGCTCGTGTCGGGACGGGAAATATTGTTTCGACAAACCGTGAGTCGTTTGATGAGTTTCTGGAAGTGAACACCAAGGCGCCCTTCTTTCTCATTCAGGCACTACTCGATACTTTGAAGGCCACCAAAGGATCGGTAGTCAATATTGGTTCCGTTAATGCCTATTGTGGCGAGCCGGACTTGTTGCCTTATTCAATTTCGAAAGGTGCCCTGATGACATTAACCAGGAATCTAGGAGACACTCTGCACCGTGACTACGGGGTTCGAGTCAATCAGATTAACCCCGGTTGGGTCTTGACTGAAAATGAGAAAATGCGGAAACAAGAGCAGGGGCTACCGTCGAATTGGCCTTCTAGAATTGGACCTAATTTCGCTCCGAGTGGAAGAATATTTGATCCAGCCGAAATAGCGTCGGCAGTAGTGTATTTTCTGAGCGAAGAATCCGGACCAGTGAGTGGTTCGATTCTGGATATCGAGCAACACCCCATGATTGGCCGAAACCCGGCTAAGGAAGTGGAGTCGTAGCAAGACGAGCTGATTTATCCCTCGATCTTCGCCTGATTGATCAACTGAAATAAGGTGTGTTTCAGATGTTTGGATTCATACGGCTTTTGCAGAAAAGCAATTTGGCTTTCGCCTCCTAGGCCATGGTCTTCCGGGCGCTCGTTATAGCCGCTTGTCAGGAGTATTCCAAGATCAGGATGAGTCTCATGAAGTTCTTTCGCAAGATCCCATCCGGAAACTCCTTCTGGCATGACGACATCGGTCACCACGACAGAGATATCTTTTGCAATTTTTGGCCAGAGGTCGAGTGCCTGTTTTCCCGAGGGTGCCTCAATAACAGTGCAGCCGTGCATCTCGAGGAGTTTGCGAACCAGTTTTCGAACAGCCGATTCATCCTCCACCAGTAGGACTGTCGCGCCACGAATACTCTCTTCTTCGTTGGTCGCTTCAACTTTAACCGGTTTTGCGGCAGCGCGTTTGGTGGTGGTGGGTAAGAGTAACTCAAACGTGGTGCCAACGCCTGGGGTACTGGAAACGTCGATCTGGCCACCGTGTTCACGAATGATGGCTGCCACGTTGGCCAACCCAAGGCCAGTGCCTTTGCCCTTCTCCTTGGTGGTAAAAAACGGATCGAAGATTTTAGGAAGCTTGTCGGTCGGGATTCCCGAGCCAGTGTCCGTAATTTTCATTACAGCGTAGTCGCCGGCTTCGATACTGCCCTGAGGCTCCCCGATTTGATAATTGGAGGTTTGGATAGTGATTTTACCACCATCAGGCATCGAGTCACGAGCGTTCACGATGAGATTCATCATGACTTGACCCAGCATTGAACGATCCGCCTCGATTGGGCCGATCCGGGATCCGAGTTTGACCTCAATGTCGATGGTCTCCTCGACCATGCGTCGCATCATCTTGACGAAGTCTGAAACCACGGTGTTGAGCTCGCAGCGTTCAAGGTTCACGGATTGCTGGCGGCTGAAAAAGAGGAGCTGCTTCGAAAGCTCCACCGCCTGTTGGGAGGCGCTCTGGATCAACTCCAGTGACTCTATTGACTTGTGGTCTCCAGTCTTTTCGACCGACATCTCAAGTAGAGAAGTGTGGCCTTGAATCACTGTAAGAAGATTGTTGAAGTCGTGAGCGATCCCTGTGGCAAGTCTTCCGACGCTGGTGAGCTTCTGCGACTGCCTGAGCATGCTCTCGATCTCCTTTCGTGAAGCAACTTCCTTGTCGTAGTGTACTTGAGTGGATACTAGTGACGCGACCAGTGAGAGGATGGATTTGGTCGACGAACCACTTGCGGGATGGGATCCTGAATAGCCGGCAATTAGGACAGCTGTCGAACCGGCTTTTCGATCAGAGACGATCTGGCCAATGATGCGATCAATAGGAGTGAAAGAATCACTAATCGGGCACTCGAACAGGGATGGTGCGGTCTCGATTGAAGAGAGTGCTGGCACTTGGCTTAGGAAATCAGGAATCTCTGAAGAGGAGTAGATCAGATTGCAGGATTCGGAGACCGACTGGGCGACCATCTTCGAGAGTTGCTGACTCGAATCGAGCTCGACGAGCATCAGTGCATCAGCATCAATCAAACGCCGGATCTGGTTGATGAACGAATGCCAACCTGCCCGCTGCACCCAGTTTTTCGTGATCTCGATCAGGTGGTGTGCTTCAGTGTTTTGGTCATCCTGTTCATCGGAATCCGCTATGACAAAGCTGACGACATACTTGAGCCGGTCGGATCGATGGGTTGCGGAGATGTGACGAACGGGTACAAAGTTCCCGTCGGCTAAAACATCGAAGCGATAGTTGATTGTCGAAGTCTCATCTGCATTCTGCCAGTCGCGATCCAGATAGCTCGAAAATGCCTCCCGATCGCCCGGGTGAACTCGTTCAGACCAATCTGCGACGGAGCTTGCTCCGTGGATACCCTGTACGGACAACTCGCCGGTGTGTATATCCCACCGCCAGAACCCGTAGGAAGTAGCTTCCAGCAAACTGAGCATCTCCGGTGAGATAGTGCCGTCCGAGGCCGGGGAAAGGCATTCGTTGTCGATGTCTTCACGTGCGAGAGCGAGCCCCGGAATGGATTCCGGAAATTCGCGAGTGGCTGGCGAAGGTTTGGCTGTGGAGCGATTACTCAAGAGATGTAAATGTCTTAATTTTCTTATAATTATAACTGTTATCAAATTTATCGCAACCAAAGAATGACATTTTCCCAAACAAGATGATTCGGGCCATCACATCACGAAAAAGCCCGGGAAACGAATCCCGGGCTTTGGTGAAAATTCTTGAGGGGAAAGGAGCGGCGCGAGTTAGTTGCCCGGGCCTCCTGGCTGAAGGCCTTGGAATCCAGGGGGGAGGGTGATTCCCGGTGCGATCTCGGTCCCTTCCGCTGGAGCTTCTTCAGATACCATCAATTCAGCGCGGGGCTTAGAGATCGAATCTACGAGGTAGCTGCGGACCTTAAACAGATGCCCTTCGAGCGCCTTCTCTTTCTTGAGCTTCGCCTTCTGAGTATTCAGTTCAGCGTCAAAAGCCTTATCGAGGCGGTCCTTATCTTCTTCGCTCTCGTCTTCTCCAGCTTTACGCTCTTTTTGAAGCTCGGCAGAAACTTTCAACGACAGCGAGAGTTCGTTCAGGTCGCTCTTTTCTCCCAGTGAGATTCTGTAGCTAAAGCCTTCAAATGTTGATATCGCAAATGAGGTCTTCCCGGTCGGGTATTCTGCGATGGACTCACCGGTGATCACATCTTCGAGTTGGGCATTGCCAAATGCGCCTCTCATGCTTGAAACCTTGGCTTGATCCAATACCTCTTCTTTTCCAGCGCCCACTAACGTGAAGTCACCGTCAGCCTTTTCCCGAACAAGTTTCCAGTTATTGGACTTTTCTTCAGACTTGAACTCGATGGTCTTGATCTTGTCCACCTGAAAGAAACTCTTGTCGATCCACTTGGAGGGATCAGTTTCGACGGCTTCGAAAATGTTGCCGACAAGGTAGACTGAGTTGCTGCTTCCAGGCTTGATATAGCGACCTGCCTCAGCTGTTGCCATACCACCACCAAATGGATTGGGCCGGTTGGTGGAGCGTTCGTAGACTTTACCCAACCAGAGCGAAGCGAGATCTTTTCCTTCTACGTCGCGGAACGTCAGGATGGTAGCCGCCTCTTCTTCGGAGGTGGCTTCATCGGGCGCGACCAGGCTGAGCCTGCCGAACTGAGCTCTTCCGATGGTGACAGGTTGAGCAATGTTCAAATCCCACAACTCAACCAGCAGCGAAAAGATAGGCTCTGTGTTTGCGGTGTACCCGTCACGCTCTTTAACTTCCCAAGCGGTCTCTCCCTTACTAAGCGTGAGGGAAGCGTCCTTAGCTCTGATCTCAATGGCGGCTACGTCATTAATTGGGAAATCAGCAAAAACCTTCTTCTTGGAAGTGGATGAGGTCACCTCTGATACACCGCCCGATCCTTTGAAGTGGAGTGCAGCGGCGATTCCGCCGATGACGGCGAGAGCAATAAGCAGTCTGATGAGTATTTTGGGTCCCATGGTGCTTTAGGCTTTGAATTGAATTAGTGAATAAAATTAAGGGTTATCTAGCGGCGATTCGGGCACGTCGTATAAGAGCGAGAAAGATTCCGAAAAGGATAATCAGGGCTGGCATGAGTAGCGTATTCCCGAATTTGTAGGTGGCTAACTTGCGGCGGAACTCGCGACTGACCTCCTTTTGAAGTTCGCGCTCCTTGCGACGGAAATCGATTTCCTGCTCCTGCAGTGTGCGGAGTTCAGCCTGAACTTCCGGAGAGAGGAGTGCTTGATTGATATTTTCGGGGGTCTGCGAAAGAATGGTGGTGAGGCGGGTTTCCACTTCCTGACGCTGGGCGCTGAACTTTTCTACCTCCTCAGAGTATTTCTCATTCGCCTCACGGTACCACTCGTTCTGTCGCGTAAAGGGCCGGCGCACTGAACTGCGGCTTCTCACGTTGATGAGGTTTGGATCGCCGGCCATTTGTTCGACGGCATTCTGAAGGAGTGTCAGGTTCTCATTCAGCATTTCCGGGATGACGATATCAAGTCCGGGGACCTGGCTTCTTCGGACGACATTGGCGTCATAGATGAAATCGGCGTCAGCGATCAGGATGACACGACCCGGTGCTGTTGACTCCTTCAACGAATCCTTCTTGGGAACATCAGTCTCAGTCTCAGTCTCAGCATCTTCAGCCTCCTGCTCTTTATCCTTGGACGAAACGGTAGGGTCGCCTTCGGGGAAAGCTGTCTTGAAGTTGCCACTGAGACGAGTGACCAGGCCGCGGCGCTTTCCATAAGCCTGAAATTCCTTGCGAATCCGGTCAGGGCCGCCCTCCTGGGTCGGGTCGGCGTCAGGAGCTCCTATCAACTGGTTGTTGGTGGAAGTCATGATGAGGTTGTCGACCTTAATGCCTTCGGGCGCTTCCACCTCAAAAGCTCCGGGGGTCAGCATGTTGAGATGATTCAACATACGAGTCATGGGATCAGTAAGGCCCGGAGAGTTTCCGATTCCCAGTGATCCGCGGTCCAAGGTCAGGAAAGTCGGGGAGAAATTTCCCCGGCGCAAAATCTCTGAACCAAAATCCAAATCCGCCAGAACGCGATTCGGATCATAGGAGACACCCCAAGCGGGAAATAGCTTATCGAGATCGGAAATGGGAGCTGGGCCGCCCTGCGGAGGCATTCCTGGCATTTGTGGTTGGCCTTGGGCCATAGCACGTGCGTAGAAGAAATTGGGGTCGACCATTGCGATCACGTTGCCTCCTGAAAGCAGATACTGATCGATCGCAAACTGCCCCGCATCATTGATGTCATGAGGGTGGAGAACGATCAGGGCGTTGGTGCCTTCGGGGATCTCAGTGCTAGTCGAAGGGATTACCTCAATTTCGTAGTCCTGACCGAGTTGCTCGAAAAACATCCAGACCGGCTGCGGCGGAGCCTGGAAGTTTCCGCCAAAGCCTCCTCCGACTGGCATACCGGTCATCACCAGGACCTTCTTATCTTTGCCTCCGTGAACGTTGGAAATGGCGCGAGCCAGATCGTATTCCAGCAAAGTTTCGGGACGTGCCGGAACGAAAGGAATGGATTCCTTGGAATCGATGCATTCGATGGCGATACCGAAGAACAATTCGTTGTTCGTCTCACCTGACACGCCCGCTTGAAGGCCGTCGATGATCGCGTTGTCCTCGGCGTCTGTGTTTGGCTCAGGATTCAGCTTTTGAACGGTAAGCATGCGAACCTTCTTGGTTTCGAACTCGCCGTCATCGTTGACCAATTCAAGCTCTCTGCTCGGTGCTTCACGGACAAACTCGTTCAGCATGTCCTCAACACGCCGGGCCCGGGTTCGCTCTCCGGGGCTCATGACCTTGCTGTCGTCCGTGACGTAGTAGCGCACGGTGACAGGTGTCTCGAGATCTTTGAGGATATTTTTAGTGCCTTCGGACAAGGTGTATGTCTTGTACTCTGTCAGGTCGAATCTCAGGCCGGAAGATCCGACTAGAAGATTGATCAAGATGGCAATGATGAATATGACGACGAGGGCAATGATAGCCACTGCGCCGCGACCGAGTTTGGTAGTTGAAGTTTTCTTCGAATCACTCATGGCGTTATTCGTTGGCGGAGGATTTCAAAATGGGGGTTAAGCTCTCTTGAGTCGGATGGCGACGGATGTCGCAAACAGACAGAAAGCGATAAAGGTTAGGAAAAAGACGATGTCTCGAATTCCGAGAACTCCTTTGGCCAGTTCGGTGAAGTGGGGCATTACGCCGAGGACGTTGACCAGTTTGAGCAGAGGCCACAAAGCGAGCCAGCCACCCTTCATGTTAATCAGGAATTCACTGATGTGGGGCAGTCCGCTGAGCCAGAGCGTCATGCAGATTGCCACTGATACCAGAAGTGCGACGAGTTGGCTGCGAGTCATCGCGGAGACCACGCTGGTTATCGACAGGAAGCAGAGGGCAACGAGGAAGGTGGCGACAAAGCCTGACATAATGACTCCATTGTCGGGATCCCCCAGGTAGTTGATTGTCCACACAATAGGGAAAGAGAGGACGAGCATGCCGAAGAGAACGACCGCGGCGGCGAGGAATTTTCCGAGGATGGCGTGCCATGGTGCCAGTGGCATGGTCAAAAGTAGCTCCATGGTACCGAGGCGGTGCTCTTCCGACCAAAGACGCATTCCTACCGCTGGCGCGATGAGGACGAGATACCAAGGGAGATACTGGAAGTAAGGGAGGAACAATTCTGCCTCTCCTCCTTCCAATACGCCGGTGAAGAAAAACGAGAGCGAATTAGACAGGCCGAGGAATACAACAAAGAGAACGTAAGCAATGGGCGAAGTGAAGTAACTTCTCAGCTCGCGTTTGAAAATCGTGCGAACTTCTCTGGGTAGCGCGAACTTAACCACCACGATAAATATGGCGGCAACCACGAGTGTGGGAATGGCGAACTGAGTTAATAAAGTAATGAATGCATCCATGATGTCTTGAATCAGTAGCTGTAGATTGAGCTCAGACAGGTAAGTGGTTAGTCCTCGGAATCTGAGGTAGTTATTTCCCGGAACAACTCGTCGAGTCGTCCTTCTTCAACGTGGAGTTCCTCAACGGTGAGGCTCTTATCCTTGCAAAGGTTTGATACGTCAGATCCAAGCTCGCCTCCTTTTCCTTTGGCTGGGAGAACACGGGCTTCGATGCCGTCGTCATCCGATTGGATGATTTTAACTTCACGGCTTGAGGAGAGTTTCTCCAGCTCTGCTTGAATGCCAGAGCCGGCGAGACCAGAGGCACGCAGTAGGACGGATCCAGCGTTGGTGGAGCGAGCCTTGAGCTCTTCCGGAGTTCCATCTGCAATGATCCGCCCGCGGTCGATAATGATCGCCCGGGTACAGGCCGCTTCGACCTCCTCAAGAATGTGAGTCGAAAAGAGGATCGCCTTGTCTTCGCCCATGCGACGGATTAGTTGGCGGATCTCATGCTTCTGATTTGGGTCGAGCCCGTCAGTGGGTTCGTCGAGAATAAGCACCTCCGGGTCGTGGATGATGGATTGGGCGAAGCAGGTGCGGTGTCGGTAACCTTTCGAAAGAGTATCGACGCTTTGATGCCGAACAGGCTCGAGCGAGGTGGTGGTGATGACCTTATCAACAGCTGCTTTCAGCTCCTTGGCTGGCACGCCGCGCATTTCAGCGGCAAAACGGAGAAAGCTCTCTACCGTCATGTCTGAATAAAGTGGAGCGGCTTCCGGAAGATAGCCAATTTTGGATTTGGCCTCGATTTCGTTCTCTTCGATATCGGCTCCGCCGATGGTGACTTTGCCTTGAGAGGGAGGCAGGTAACCCGTGACCATTCTCATGGTCGTTGATTTTCCGGCTCCGTTGGGCCCGAGAAATCCAAGGACTTCTCCTTTCTTCACCGTAAATGAAACACCGTCCACGGCGACTTTGGTTCCGAAGTGCTTATGAAGGTCTTCTACTTCTATCATTACTGATATCCGGGTAATTCAGGGTTTTAAGCGACAGGCTGCCGCCGAATTGTTTGAAAAATGTGCGAAGAGGGGCAGAATCAAATCCTGTCGCCTATTTTGGGTTGCACCCTCTGTATTTCCTCGCAGAATGGCGAATCGCAAGAGAAAAGTTTACAATGTAAATCCCGTCATCGTGACGATCTAGTTTGAAACCTCAATCATGAAGCTAATCAGTTGGAATGTGAATGGAATCCGAGCGGTCTTGAAAAAGAATTTCCTCGAGTTTCTTGATGAGCATCAGCCGGATGTATTGGTGTTGCAGGAAGTGAAAGCAGAGCGGGAGCAGGTGGAAGAGGATTTCGAAGGAAACGGGTGGCACGTGTATTGGAATCCTGCCGTGAAGAAGGGGTATTCAGGAGTAGCGGCCCTCAGTCGGACGCCGGTGCTCTCTTCGCGCCTGGGGATTGGGATCGAGGAGCACGATCAGGAGGGGCGAGTCATTACTCTGGAGTATGACTCGTTTTACGTGGTCGGTGTTTACACCCCAAATTCGCAGAATGAATTGCGGCGCCTGCCGTATCGCATGGATTGGAACGCGGCGTTTCTCGATTATGTGAAGACGCTGGAAAAGGAGAAGCCGGTCATCTTTGCTGGTGATCTCAACGTGTCTCACCAGGAAATTGATCTGGCACGCCCCAAACCCAATCGAAAGAGTGCCGGATTCTCAGATGAAGAACGGGCTGGGTTTGATGACATTCTCGCTGCCGGATTTGTCGATACGTTCAGGCACTTTCATCCCGACGAGCCCGATCACTATTCCTGGTGGAGTTACCGAGGGGGCGCGAGAGCGAAGAACGTCGGGTGGCGGCTGGATTATTTCTGTGTATCGAAGAGCCTGATGAATCAGGTGAAGTCCTCCGTGATCCTACCTGAGGTGATGGGCTCAGATCACTGCCCCGTGCAGATAGAGATCAGTTAGGATTGGCTGGTTAGCCATTCCTTGAATTGCTTCAGAGCTCGGCTTCGGTGGCTCATGCCGTTTTTGACATCTTCGGGCAGAACACCAAAGGAGTCATCATAGCCCTCTGGAATGAAAAGAGGGTCGTAGCCGAAGCCGCCCTCTCCAGTCATGCTGTTAGCGATTCTCCCTTCGACGGTCCCGTCGAATACGGCCTGAACTTCACCGCCCTGCGCGATAGTGACGACACAGCGAAAGCGTGCGTCGCGGGGCTTCCCCGCGTTTTCTGGAAGAGCGAGATCGGCGAGCAGTTTGTCGCGGTTGCTGGCATCGGTGGCGCCTTCACCTGAGAAGCGGGAAGAGTAGATTCCAGGAGCTCCGCCGAGGGCGTCGACTTCCAGGCCGGAGTCGTCGGCGAGGATCAGGGCTTCAGGACGCACCTCACTGGCGGCGAGTGCTTTAATGGCGGAATTCTCGGCAAAGGTGACGCCATTCTCCTCAGGTTCCGTCATTTCAGGGAGGGAGGTGAGGTCAATGATCTCTTCGAAGCGATCGGCGAGGATCAGTCGCATTTCTCCGGTTTTGTGGGCGTTGTGGGTCGCGACGAGAAGCTGAGTCATGGGGCACTGATACTGAGAGAAAAAGAAAAAGAAAAGGATTAAGAAAAAGAGGCTCCGACTCATTCGTCTCTTTTCCCTTTTGTTCTACTCACCAAGGCTCGCTCGACCTGCTGATTGGCATTCGCTTCGCGCCTCATTCTTGGATGCCCCTACTGCGCTACGCTTGAGGCCTTAATCTCTCTCTTTTTCCAAACCCGCATTCGGTTGCTGTGTTACCATTCGGCTAATGGCCCAACCCGATCCCATCCGACAGACAGAATTGCTCGCCCCGGCGGGTAATTGGGAGTGTGCCCGGGCGGCCGTCGCCAACGGGGCCGATGCGATCTATTTCGGGATGCCGAAGTTCAATGCCCGGATTCGGGCGGATAATTTCACGCCGGCAGATCTGCCTGAGCTGATGACCTTCTTGCACGAGCACGGCGTGCGGGGATTTGTGGCTTTCAATACCTTGATCTTTCCGTCGGAGATGGAGGCTGCTGCGGATCAGTTGCGCTTGCTCAGTAAGGCCGGTGTCGACGCAATCATTGTTCAGGATCTTGGCCTCGCCACGATGGCCCGGGCGATGGTGCCTGATTTACATGTGCACGCATCGACCCAGATGACGATTACTTCTCCGGAAGCGCTGGCCTTTGCCAATGAGTTGTTCAATCTCGATCGTGCTGTTATTGCCCGAGAGAACTCGATGCAGGAAATTCGACTCTTTCACGCTCACGAACCTGAAGTGACCGAGTTGGAAACTTTCGTGCATGGGGCACTGTGCGTTGCCTATTCGGGGCAATGTCTCACCAGTGAATCGTTGGGGCAGCGCAGTGCCAACCGGGGGGAGTGTGCTCAGGCCTGCCGGATGCCCTATGAGATAGTCGTCGACGGGGTGACGCGAAACTTGGGGGATCAGCGTTACCTACTTTCGCCCCAGGATTTGGCGGGTATTGATCAAATACCGGAATTGATTCGTCTTGGTGTGGTGAGTTTTAAAATTGAAGGACGTCTCAAAACTCCGGAGTATGTCGCCGCGGTGACCCGGGCTTATCGCAAGGCGATTGATGCTGCCCTGGATGGTGATGATGATGTTTCGACAGCGAGTGATCACTACGAACTGGAGATGGCGTTCTCTCGCGGTCTTTCGACAGGTTGGCTCAAAGGGATTGATAACAAGGATCTGGTCCATGCTCGCTTTGGGAAAAAGCGAGGGGCCTTTCTGGGAAAGGTGACTGTGGTCGGCGATGACTGGGTCGAGGTTTCCGGCGACACTCCAGTCAAGAACGGAGACGGTATCGTTTTCGACACTGGAGGGAATACGGATCGCGAACAAGGTGGGCGGGTCTATGGAGTAGCGGGGCGTCGTCTCTCGATGCAGCGTGGAAAGCTCAACTTGAAGGAGATTCTGCCGGGCGATCGCGTGTGGAAGACCGATGACCCAGCGCTCAATTCCGATTTGCAGAAAACCTGGAAACGGGAGAATCTTCCGTCGAGGAAAGTGAGGCTTCAGTGGACGGTAACGGGATCCGTGGGTGAGCCTCTCATCATTCGGGATACCAATTTTGGGCATGAAGTGGCATCGGCGGGTTCCCTGGAGGCCGCCCAGAATCGCCCTCTCACTGAGGAGGTTCTCAAGAAGCAGCTCAGTCGGCTAGGCAACACAGTCTACGAACTCGGCTCACTTTCGATCGAACTGGATGGTGATGTGATGCTTCCAGTGAGCGAGCTGAATCGAATGCGCCGTGCCTTGGTTGAGCGACTCGATGTGAGTCGAGAGGAGCCTTATCGGCAGCGCCGGGTCACCGAAGTAGTCGTAAGTGACTTGCTTCCTGAATTGCCGGAGACGTCATTTTCTGAACCGGAGATTCGGGTTCTTTGTCGCACCGAGGAGCAGGTCGATGCCGCGATTGAATGCGGGGTCGAGATAATCTATGCCGATTTTGAAGATGTCAGGCGTTATCGCGATTTGGTCAGCCGGGTTCGCGAAACAAGTCCTGATGTAAAACTATTTCTGGCGACACCCCGGATTCAGAAGGCAGGCGAAACTGGACTCTTTCGGGTGGTCGAGAAGGCGGCTCCTTACGGTGTGCTGGTCCGGAATCTGGGCGGGGTTCGCCATTTCAGAGATCACCCCGAGTTGAAGATGGTGGGGGATTTCTCGCTGAATGTAGCCAATCCGATTAGCGCGGGGCGGCTCATGAGTCAAAGTGAGGGGCGTGCCTTTGAGAACCTGACGGTGTCCTACGATTTGAATATTCGGCAGGTGCTGGATCTGCTCAAAGTCGTTCCTCCGGACTGGTTCGAGCTGACTATTCATCAACACATGCCGATGTTTCACATGGAGCACTGCGTGTTTTGTGCGTTCCTTTCGGAAGGGACTGATGTGACGAATTGCGGGCGACCCTGCGACAAACACGAAGTGCAGCTACGTGATAGGGTGGGCCAGTTGCATCCACTCACCGCTGACGTGGGTTGCCGCAACACGCTGTTCAATGGGCGGGCTCAGTCAGGAGCCCGATTCTTCGGCGAGATGCTGAGTGGAGGGCTGCGCCGATTCCGGGTTGAGTTGTTGAAGGAGAATGCTGCCGAGGCTGCCGAAACCATTCGCACCTACCAATCGCTGCTCCGTGGAGACAAGGGAGGCGAGGAGATGTGGGAGCGGCTGCAGGTTGATTCGCGACTGGGTGTCGTCGAAGGGACGCTGGAAGCGAAGTGATTAGCTTTTCGCTGCTTCAATAAACGCCTTCACTAGATCGAGGTCTTTCACGCCCGGCTCCGATTCTACTCCGCTGGCTACGTCGACTCCGGTTGGCTGGACCTGACTGATTGCCTTGGCTACATTGTTAGGAACGAGGCCTCCGGCGAGAATGATCTGGCGCTCTGGCCATTGCTGAACGGCTTTGGCGCCAAGAGTCCAGTCCATCGTTTCGCCGCTGCCACCATATTCTGTAGGTGCGTAGGCATCTAGGAGCAGGGTGGTGCCGGGGTAGTCGGTTGCGGCCTCGAGCATGGCGAGGTCCTTCACCCCCATAGCCCGAAAGACGGGCAAACCCTGTTGGAGGAGTGACTCAACCCTGTTGGGCGTTTCATCTCCATGGAGTTGGATCCAATCAAGTCCGCCGGAGTCGTGGAGGCGATGCAATTCGTCATCGGTTGCATTCACCGTGACGGCGACGCGCGGTATGGTGCCACCGAGTTCTTTCAGCCACGGCAGCGCTTCATCCAGTTCGATGAACCGCTTGGAATTCGGCCAGAAGTTGATGCCGAGAGCATCAGCGCCGGCGTCGATGATGGCCGAGGCCTGGGCACCTGTTCGGATGCCGCAAATTTTGATCGCAACCCGTCCCAGGTCCGCAGGGAACAGAGGGCAGGTAGTCATGGTGCAAAAGGGATTACAGTTTGGCGAGTGAGTCGTCGAGTGCGGTGAGCAGGCCGGCGATAGTCTCTTCAGTCTCGTCACCCATGTTTGACAGGCGGAAAGTTTCTCCTTTGATCTTTCCGTAGCCGCCGTCGAGTTGCTTTTTGTGATCTGCTCGCATGATCTGTCCGAGCTTGGCCACGTCGATGCCTCTGTTATTCTTGATCGCAGTGAGCGACTTGGAGCGAAAGCCTTCGGGGGCGAAGAATTCGAATCCATTGGCGACGACCCAGTCAGCTACAATGTTGTTGAGCTTTTCGTGGCGTGCGTAGCGATTTTCGAGGCCTTCTTTGAAGATGACGTCGAGCTGGTGACGCAGGCCGTAGATGGTCGCGATACAGGGAGTGCTCGGAGTCATGGATTTCTCCTGATTTTTTTTGAACTCAATGAAGTCAAAGTAATAGCCGCGATCGTTCATTGTCGCCGCACGCTCGAAAGCAGCGTCGGAGACGGTGAAGATGCCCAGGCCGGGAGGCAGGGCGAGCGCTTTCTGACTTCCAGTGAGAAGCACATCGATGCCGAGTTTGTCGACTTCGATGGGCACCACGGAAAAGCTGGAGACGGTGTCGGTCACGAGCAGCACGTCGTCATATTTGTTCACGACTGCAGCGACTTCGGCGAGTGGATTCATCACGCCGGTAGAGGTTTCGTTGTGGATAAAGGTAACCACGTCAAATTCACCGGTAGCGAGTTTCGCATCGATCTCAGCCGGATCTACGGGAACTCCCCAGTCATACTGAAGCGCTTCGGCGTCTTTGCCGCATCGGCGAGCCACGTCGACCCATTTGTCCGAGAAAGCTCCTGAACAGCAGCAGAGCACTTTCTTCGCCACCAGGTTGCGAAGGGAGCCTTCCATGACGCCCCAGGCGGAGGAAGTGGAAAGAAAAACGGGCTGCTTTGTGCCCATCATCTCCTGAAGTCGAGGATGGATATCGTCGTAGAGGGCCACGAAGTCCTTGGAGCGGTGCCCTATCATCGGGGTAGCCATAGCTTCGTAGGTTCCCTGTGAAATTTCCACAGGGCCCGGGATGTGCAGTCTGATGTGATCGCTCATAGTCTGGCGCAATAAGAACGCCGCTGACGAAATCACAAATCTAAAATCACCTAGGCAGAGGAATTTACGAAAGAAACCCTACTCACGATTCCGGTAATTCGAGTGGCTCTTTGCCAGCCCGGCGGCGGATCCATGCAATGGCCCGGTTCAGAGGCTTGAATCTGATCAATTTGATTTCCAGACGCCTTTTTCCGGGGAAATCCATCAGCATGAGGCCGATCACAAGGGTGAGGAGTCCCTGCCCCGGGGTGAGAAACATAATGAGGCCTCCGATGACCAGAATACCTCCGACGAGGTTCTTCAGGAGATGAAAGAGCAATCTCAGGACCGGGTGCTGATGGCGGAATGCGTCTGCCTCCTCGCTTTTTTCCAGAAAGTAGTCACGGGGCATTCGGCGAATCACGATCGGGACCGCGACTGCACTGACAATGAGTGTCGCGAGGGAGAGAATCCCTATCCACGCCACCAGAGTTTCGCGCTCACGCATCCAAGCCCAACTGGTGGACCATAGTTCTGTGAGCCATTCCATGGGGAACGGTCCCGCCAAGCAGCGGCGGTATCAATCAAAATCGCGGGAGCGGGGCTCGCGATGCACTGTGCTGCCCGAGGTAGGCGAGGTGACAAAAGGCCCTCCAGCGAGTGATGCTTTTTCGGTGAACGCCACATCAGGCATATTGGTGGGGCGTCCTGCAAGGGGGAAGTCTTTGCGAAGCGGGAAGTAGGGGTAGCCTTCCCACATCAGAATGCGTCTATGATCAGCAAGTCCGTTGAATTCGATCCCCATCATGTCGTAGATCTCGCGCTCGTGCCAATTGGCGGTGGGCCAGAGTTCGGTGACGGAGTCGACCTTGTCATCTTCGGCGACCTTGAATTTGATGCGCAGGTGGTGATGGGCACCGTTTCCCAGGGCATACAACTCGTAGACCATCTCCCAACGGGGTTCCTCGCCCAGGTTGTCTAGGCTGCTGATGTCGATGAGGTAGTCGAATCCTAGCTCGTCCCGGCAGTGTCGGAAAATTTCCAGTGCCTTGCTCTTTTCGATAATGAGCGTGTGCTCACCGCGAAACTCGATCGTATCGAGAATGGCTTCGCTGAATTCGCTCTGGAGAGAAGAAATGAAGGTGTTACTCATGGGAGTGGTGACGGGAGTTTAGGATCAGGCAGTGACCTTGGCAGCGCTGTCGGCCCGGAACTGGGCGGCGCCGGATTTTTCTTCTCCGATCTTTTCCTGAAGCTTCATCAGTCCTTCGAGAAGCGCCTCGGGGCGGGGGGGGCATCCGGAGACATAAACGTCGACCGGGATGAGATTATCGATTCCCTGTAGCACGGCGTAGCTGCGATACATGCCGCCGGAGGAAGCGCAGGCGCCCATAGCGATACACCACTTGGGCTCGGGCATTTGATCCCAGATTCGTTTCACCGCGAGAGCCATCTTGTAGGTCACGGTGCCAGCCACGATCATCACGTCGGCCTGGCGAGGGGAGAAGCGCATCACCTCAGCGCCGAAACGTGAAATGTCGAAGCGGGAGGCACCGGTGGCCATCAGTTCGATCCCGCAGCAGGCCAGGCCCATGGGCATGGGCCAGAGCGAGTTACTCCGCATCCAGTTGATGGCGGAATCGACCTGAGTGAAAATAATATTGCCCTCGACTTTGGAATCGTAGGCGGCGTGTTGCGTGTTCTCTTCGGACATCGTTGAAAAGTCTGAATTCATGAGATGTTACGTCCGCCGATTGCGTGTTCAAACAGTTTGTGAAAAATTTCACAAGCTCTCGTGGCCGCCGCGGAGGCCCTTTTCGGTGAATTTTGGGCATAGAGAGGCGGGAATGCTTGCCATATGGCTGCCAGCGCAGTTATCTAGCGCCGATGAAAATCCTCCCCCTGTTTCTCTTCGCCTTGTTGCTTTCCTGTTCCCTCTGTTTGGCTGAGAAAGAGAGTGAAGAGGCTGGCGCTGCTGATAAAGGGGCCTCGGACAAAAAGGAGGAGGCGAAAGAGAAGCCCAAGGAAGAGACTGAGGAAAAGGTTTCTGTTACGACTCACACCGGCACTTTCGGCGGTGAGGAAATCGAGTACACCGCGACGGCAGGGACGATGGTGATTTCGAAGAAGGAGAAAGATCCGAAGGCTTCGGTGTTTTACGTTGCCTACACTAAGGACGGCATCAAAAATCCCGCCAAGCGACCTATCGTCTATTGCTTCAACGGGGGGCCGGGATCCTCGGCCGTGTGGCTTCATCTCGGAGGCTTTGGGCCGAAGAGAGTGCAGATGAAAAAGGATGGCACCATGCCGAACCCTCCTTTTCAACTGGCGGAAAATCCCGATTCGATCCTGAGCGTGGCGGACTTGGTTTTTATCGATCCGGTCAGCACGGGCTACAGTCGCTCAGACGACGAAGAGAAGGCGGGCGAGTTTCATGGTTTCAAAGGGGACCTCGATTCCATGGCGGAGTTCATTCGTCTCTACACCACTCGAAATGAGAGATGGCTCTCTCCCAAATTTCTGGCCGGTGAGAGTTACGGAGCCTTCCGGGCAGCGGGGCTTTCCAGCGTGCTGCATAAAGATTTCGGACTCTATCTGAATGGAGTCGTCCTTGTCTCGGGGGTGCTGAGTTTCGACACCCTGTGGGGGACTGACCTGGCTGATGTCAATTTTCTGCAGGCGATGAGCGAAGTAGCGGCTTACCACGGAAAGTTGGATCAACCTCTGATCGATGATGCCGAGGGTCGACGGGCTGAGGTAGAAGATTTTGCAAAAGGGGATTATGCGGCGGCACTGATGAAAGGTGGCCGGATCGGTGAGGCGGAGAATGAGGCCATCGCTACTCAGGTTTCCCGCTACACCGGGATCGATGTTGAGGCGGTGAAGAAACACCGACTGCGCATTCCATCTTCGTATTTCCGTGAGGAAATCTTAAAGGATGAGGGGCTCATGATCGGCCGATTTGATGCCCGGGTGACGGGTCGGGACGGCAGCCTGGCAGGGACTTCTCCGGGATTCGATCCGAGTTACGCCGCCGTTTACGGGCCATTTTCAGCAACCCTCAATGATTACCTGAGACGGGAACTCGAGTTTGAAAGTGATCTCATCTACGAAATCTTGAGTCGACGGGTTCATCCCTGGAAATACGGTGACGACTTTGTGGGAGAGGCCGTCACGGTGACACCCCAGCTCGCTGCAGCTCTTTCAGAGAACCCTGCCTTAAAGGTCATGGTAAACTGCGGGTATCAGGATCTCGCGACGCCCTACGCGGCTATCCGGCACAGCCTCGACCACCTCGACCTGGACCCGTCCCTGCTCGATAACATCGAGTATACCTTCTACGAGGGTGGGCACATGATGTACACGATCGAAGAGTCGAACACGCAGTGGAACAAAGATGTGGCGGAGTTCATCGAGCGGTGCTCGGGAGGGGAGTGATTAGTTGTTGGTGATTAGTGATTAGTTCCGAATGGCGCTGCATTAAGCATCGAGCAAGTTGCCGAAGAAGGCTGTTGCAGAGGGAAAGATCTTCCCGCGGAGGGCCGACATTGCCTCCGGCTGTCTCCATCCCGCAGGCGCAGGGCTCCGGGCCCTGTCGTCCTTTGGGTTGCCGAACGACAGGAATGTCGTTCCTCCGTGGAGTTCGATGCGAAGGCTTACTATCGAAACAATCCCTTATTGCAGCGCCATTCTGGCCAGATCCCCAACCTGATGGAAACCAGCGCCACCACGCGCCGGCCCCCACCAAGAAGGAGTTCGTGAGAGAAGAAGAACCAAAGCCTGCCTCCTTAATTGCAGGTTTTGGCTGACCCGGTAAGGGGTCACTCGTTCTCTGTTGAAAGAGTTGCCTGTATGCGGCGTCGGCGGGTTACCCAGCCGAAGGCGGCGAGGCCGAGTCCCATGAGCGCGTAGGTGCTCGGCTCGGGGATGGCAGTGGTGAGCTGAAGGTAGATGCCATCGCCGTCATTGTTGAAACTGAAGGACGATTCGTTGCCGATGAAGGACCCCGTGTTGTCTGTGATCGAAACGGTGAACCCAGAGGTAATATCTCCACTTGCAGCATTAGTTCCTCCTGTTGCGTTGTAGTCCCAGACAAGCCATTCTGGATTGGTGTTGTCCCAAAATGCATCGTTGAAGTCGATTGAAGCATCAAAGACGATTTCAAAATTAGTATTGGTATCAAAAGCCAGGGCTCCGGTTCCACTGCTGAGGTCGAACATATCGCCAGCTGATGTCGAGCTG
>CAXBHX010000013.1:0-109462 GCA_963975655.1 uncultured Verrucomicrobiales bacterium | reverse complement strand
CGCGAATGTGGTCGGCGTCAGATTGCGTTTCTCTTTGCCCGCGAGGGCATGGACGAACCGCGCCTCGGACCGATGATTAAAGCGGAATTTGGTGGAGCCTTTATCGCGAACCAGGGGTTGAGTCGTGAGGATGGCGAGACTTTGATCGAAAGAGGAGAAGCTGATGCGATTGCCTGGGGGCAGCAGTTTATCGCGAACCCCGATCTCCCCGAGCGTTTTGCCTCGGAATCGAAGCTGAATGCGCCACGACCAGAGACCTTCTATGCGGATGGAGAAGAGGGCTACATTGACTATCCTGCACTCTCCATTACTGCGGGATGAGTCTTCGCTACTGAGCCTTCAAGAGGGGGCGAGCCGCAGGGCGGCCGGGTGATAGGCTCTATCACCGGCTCATTGCTACTAGAACGGAACCGGCTATCGCCAGAGCTATACCAACTAGCTTCCGCGTGGTCATTTTCTCCTTCAGAATCAGCCATGCCAGAATGATGATGAACACAGTCGACAGCTGATTGTAGATCGCAGCCCGGCCGACCGTTTCGTATTTGAAGCCGGCGATCCAGAAGAGCGTCGCGAGGAAAGGGCCAAGCAGGGCCATGGGAATGGTGAACTTCCAGGTATTCCGTTTTTGAAAGGCCATGGCCAGCGATTTTCCTTCGCCTCTGAAAATGGCGAATAAGGCTAGAGCGAGAGCCGCGACGGCAAATCGAAATCCACAGACCCAGACGAGAGATCCTTCACGGATGACGTCGCGCACCATGAGTATGCCGATGGCCATGATGATATGCGCCCCGGCCGCAAGGAGTGTGCCGACGAGAAGGTCTCTCGGCTTCTTGATTTCCTTGGTGACGACCATGCCGACAAACACACCCGAAACGACGAGGGCACCTCCGATGAGTTCCAAAGCGCTGAGGCCCTCGCCAAACATGAGGAATCCTACGAAGGTGACCGATGGCGCATAGATGCAGTCGGCGAGTGCTTGCAGGCTGGCGCCGAGGCGGTTCAGGGCCGCGGCGAACATGGTGTCGGCGATGGAGATGCCGAGGACGGCGCTGACGACGAGTCGGAGCCAGGTCAGGGCTTCATAGTCGGGAAAGAGGGGCGTGCGCTGGAACAGCAGGACAAGGGCGAATCCAAGAATTGCGACGAAGCTCTTGAAAAAGGTGAGGGGGAGCGGTGGAATGGTGAAGCCGCTGATCCGCATCAGAATCACTGAAAAAGACCAGAAGAACCCCGAGGTGATGGCGTAGATATCTCCCGTCGATAGCATCGGTGAATGAGATAGCGCTGCCGGGTCGGTCATGCACGGACTTTCGTTTCGCAAATCGAACTCGCTGGGCCAGCGCGATGGAACTGATGATGTGGCCTGAAGAGGTCATGTGCTATTAGTCGTTGGATGTTCGGAAATGTGCCATCTTCCCTGACTATGTTGTCTCTGCGTTCGATCCCAACCCTTTGCCTGCTTCTGGCAATTACCTACTGTTTGCAGCCGCTCGCCCATGGCGGGACGACCAAACCCAACGTCCTCTTTATCATCTGTGACGATCTGAACTGTGATATGGGGCTCTACGGGCATCCGCAGGTGAAGACTCCTCATGTCGATCGTCTCGCCGAGCGCGGGGTGCGTTTCGACAACGCTCATTGTCAGTACCCGCTCTGTGGACCGAGTCGGGCGTCATTCATGAGCGGGCTTTATCCTGATCAGACGCTGATTCGGACCAATGCGATTTATCTGCGCGAGACGGTTCCCAACGTGATGACGATTCCGCAGCTATTTCGTGAAAACGGCTACTTCGCCACCCGGATTGGCAAGCTCTACCACTACAATGTTCCCAAACATATCGGCACAAGCGGCCATGACGATCCCTATTCGTGGAACTACACCATCAATCCCCGCGGGCGCGACGTGACGGATGAACCGCTCATCAAGACGCTTCAGGAAAAGCAGTTTGGTGGAACGATGAGCTGGCTGGCGGCTGAGGGAACGGATGAAGAGCAGACTGACGGCATCGCAGCGACAGAGGCGATTGAGTTGCTGGAGCAAAGCGCGAAGGACGGAGTGCCTTTCTACCTCGCGGTGGGACTCTTTCGTCCGCATACCCCTTACGTGGCACCGAAGAAATACTTCGACATCTACCCGCTCGATTCGATTCAGGTTCCGGAAGTTCCGGCGGGATACGAAGAGACGATTCCAGCACCGGCCTTGAAATCGATCCGCCGGAAGAAGGATCAGATCGATTTGGCGGATGATCTGGCTCGTGAAGCGATTCAGTCATACTACGCGTCGATCACTTTTGCTGACGCTCAGGTTGGGCGCATTCTTGATGCGCTGGATGCCACGGGCCTGGCGGAGAATACAATTGTTCTTTTCACTTCGGATCACGGCTATCACATGGGCGAGCACGGACACTGGCAGAAGACGACTCTCTATCAAAACGCCACTCACGTCCCGCTGGTCATCGCTGGACCTGGAGTGAAGGCGAAAGGCCAGGCTTCGACTTCACCGGCGGAGATGGTTGATTTCTATCCGACCCTGGCGGAGCTCGCTGGTCTGGAGGCGCCAGAGTATGTGTCAGGTGTCAGCTTGGTTCCAGTGCTGGAAGATACCACTGTGATGGCACGTGAGACGGCATTGACTCAATACTCTAACGGATACAGCATTCGAGGGCCACGTTATCGCTATACTGAGTGGGGTGAGAACGGGGAGGTTGGTGTCGAGTTGTATGATCACGAAAGCGACCCGGATGAGATGAATAATCTCGCCGAGAGCCCAGAGCATGCGGCGACGGTGAAGGAGTGGTCGGGCAAGTTGCGCGCCCGAATTGCCGAGGCGAATGTAGCCCCTGAGGGCGTGAATCAGGTGGTTGATTTCACCCCTGCGCGTACCCCTCAGTCGACGACGTTTGCTCCGAAGTAAGAGCTGTTCGGGTCGTAACAACAGCTGAAGGGGGATTTGTGGGCCTGAAAATGAAATGGATTCGTATTGATAGCCTGTAGAGATTTGGATACCCTGTTAGGTCTGAGGTAGTCAGTTAGAACCTATCTTCGTCTGGAGTAGAACTGCGATTTTACGCGAAGGTAGATCGAATGGGCCCAACTAAATCAACCACGCAAACACATGAAAATAATTATCACCATACTTGCAATCGGGTTCATCACTCCAGTGGTTTTCACGTCGTGCAACTCTACGGCTGGAAACGTTGCTGCCGGGGCTGTTACCTACAAGGCGATTGACAATCACCGGGAGCAAGAGCGTCGGGAAGATGCTGTCAAAGTCCGCTCCGTTCAGAATAGAAGATAGAGCGACCTTTGTTTAGGTCGCTTTTTACCGACCCACTGGCGTATTTCGCTCCAGTGGGTTTTTGGTGTAATTAGCCGAGTCTTGAAGGGCGCGTTGTTGCCGACAGCTTCGGTTGTAGGATTCCCAGCTTAGCTGGAGAGCTCGACCAATTAGGGGGTCAGGTAAGAATGGCAGGGTTTTAAGCTGGTTTTTCGATGCCTGGCGGCCCAACGGGCCAGATTCAAACTAGCCTGGGGCAACGCCCCAGGTTTGATGGTAAAAAAATAAAGAGCGCTGAAGGTGCGACTTCAAATCGCGTAGTAGGGCAGGTGACTATTTTCCGATGCAAATCAGCTCACGAATTGTCTGGCTGAATAGCTTTCCCTTTGAGTAGGTGATATTGCCGCGAGTCCAGGCGTCGCCGACAGGGCCGAGATCGTTGATGGAAAGAATGGCATTTTCGTCGAGGACTTCAGCGTTCCAATTGATGGCATAGACCATGCCGTTCATGACAGGGATGTAGAGTTTATCTCCAATGGCGGTGGGAATGGGAGCGGCGACATGACCCCACCCGTTTCCGTGTGAGCGGATGTCGCCCATGACCTGGTGGCCGCGGGAATTGAGCATGGTGTTCTGGCGAAAGGTCCAGTAGGAGGGTGGTGTCGGGACTTTGAAGTTTTTGAGGAGAGGGGATTCCAGGTCGCATTCGCTCCAGATGAATTGATCGGGCTGGCCCGGTTCGCGTAGCATGCTGACGGGCAACTGCAGATACTCAACCTTGCCGGTGTTTGTATTCACCCGGCCGAGGTAGTTGTTCATGTAGCTCCTGAAATAGTGATAGCCTCCTACAAAGAGATTCGACTGATTGGTGATTTGATAGGTTCTCCCGCTAGTCTCCAGCGTCTCGATTTTTGTGACCCACTTGTCTTCGACGCGGCGTCGAACGGTGACCTCCTCGATGATGGAGACCTTTCGTGTCACTTCACCGGACTTAATGTCGACCCACCAGTGTTCCTTGTCGTGAATGATAAAAGTTTGTCCTTCGTGAAGCGGTAAGGTCTGACGGCATTCCCACGCCTTGATCGGTAGCTTCCAGATTTCGGAGCCGTCTGCTGCGTCGACCAGGGAAACACCGAGAGGGTGCTCCGGTGGGGCATGACCGCCGCCTCGCCCGAGAAGAAAAACGTCGCGTCCGTCGTCGAGTTTCAAAGGGAGCGGCTGAGCGCCGATGTTGCCACCGCATTGGGTAGACCAGACGGAATCACCCGTCTTCATGTCGACGGCTTGGGCCTGGGTCCATTTGGAGCGGGGGAGTTCACCCTTAGGATGTGGGTAGCCGCCGCCTTCAGGCGCGACATTCATTTGCACATAGATCAGCAGGTCGCCGATGAGAAAGGGTGATCCGCGATAGTTAGTGAGAGCCTCTCGCCTCCAGAGAGGATGGCCCTCCATGTCGAAGCACTCGATGGCGCCGGAAGCGTTGAAGAAGGCGACCTGATCGCCGTTTGTCACGGGGGATGGTCCGGTGGCGTCTCCGTAGGTGCTGCCAATTTTTAAAGAATGATCCGCTACGATTTCCCGTGTCCAGAGAGTCCTGCCGTCAGTCGCACTGCAGCAGTAGGCAACGATGTCTTTTGAAAGCTTCGTGTCAGCCTTGACCGGGCGGTTGATGCTGAAGAAGATCTTGTCTCCCCAAATTGTGACGGAACTTTGCCCGAGTTCGGGCAGCGTCTTTTTCCAGGCGATGTTCTGATCGAGGGCGACACTCCAGGCCGTGGGAGGCTGTGCGCCTTCTAGGATGAAGTTTCCATTCGGCCCTCCCGCTTGAGGCCAGTTCTGCGCCTGCGACGAGAGTAGGACGAAATTCGCAATTAGTAGCAGAAGAGTGATGGTTCGTTTCTTCATTGCCGTTCGCCGCTCAACGTCCTCCTCCGACAGCTTGATCTACTTTGTTGATGTAAATGTTGCGTCGCTCATCCAGACCGAGCCCGCGGTTTCGCAGCTCGAGCATCTGACGGTTAATACCCTCACGTTGTTGAACACTGAGTTTCGATAGCTTCTTCACCATCTCGGGGGGAGGGAGGTTCGGGAATCCATCAGCCGGATGTTCCCCCTTGTAGTTGATGGCGGCTTCCCTTGCTTGTTTGTACTGGGCGCTGCTCAATCGTGGAGAGCTTGAACCGGAACTGCTGCCCGGACTTTTTCGGGTCACCTTCTGAGGCAGTAGTTCGTAGCGGATGGAAACGACTTCACCTCCCTCCACCTGGACTTTGGCGGTCAATGATTCGAGGTCAGATTCATCGCCCCGCACCCCGACCAACTGCCAACCCTCTGGGTTGGTAGCACGGGAAACGAGATGGGAATCCTTTGTTTCGGTGTCAAACAAGGTGGCGAAGACATCGCTCTCAATGCGGGCCATTCCGGTGAGAACGATGGAGTCGGACAGTGCCAGAGAACGGCGAAAGGGGGAGAGCGTCTTCAGGGCGGCGAAATTCTCCTCGGTGAGCTGTTCGGGGAGGAAGGGGGGCGCCGACTGCTGATTGGCATCGCCTGCGCAAAGAGGAGCGGGCTGCAAACCACTGATCACTGCGATTGCACCCAGGGCAGCGCCATACCCTCTCTTTCTGAGAGCTGGATGGATGAAAGGGGCGTTGACCATGGTGTTGGAAACCCTAATGCGATTCCCATCTGGAATGGTGGAGCCATTTGACGGCCCGCTCAACCTTGATCAGGTCACGCATTTACCCCATTGGACTCCACTCGATCAGAGCTTCGAGTCACTCTTCGAAGCGCAAGTGAGCCGAGTCGAATCCCCCGAGTAAAGGTGTCCGCGTCGCAATACTCTGCAGCGTTGCTTCGATTTCTCCTTCGTCGGGTGATCGGCGATTTTTCTTTCGACTCGTTGAGTCCGGTAAGCCGCGAATCACTTATCAAACAGCTCGTGATCCGGGTTGCCTCCGGAGATGAGGTAGGCGAGCAGATCGAGGATGTCGTCGTCCTTCATCGAGGCGATGAGACCTGGAGGCATCATCGAGACTGGAGAAGGTTCGATGGACTCGATATCGTCTGCGTTCACATTAGTGGTCGTGCTCGGTGTCATCATGTCGGTGTTCACCCAATAGTTGTCACCCTTCATGTTCATGATCCGGCCGATGACCTGGCTACTGTCCTTGAGGTTAAAAATGCTGCTACCGTACTGGTCGCTGATTTCTTTGCCGGGATCGACGATAGACTCAAGCAAATCGTAGGGACTGAATTTCCCGCCGACCGATGAAAGATCGGGTCCAACCGCACCGCCTTCGCCGTTGAATCGGTGACAGACATAACAAGTGCCGGCACCGAACATCTGACGACCGTTTTTGAAATCGCGGTTTCCTTCGAGTCCCGCACCGAGCAGAGGCGTGAGATCTTCCATCGTCCACATCTTGACGAATTCACGAGGCTCGAAAGTGAACTGTGGATCATTGCTCTTCGGCGGAGTCTCAATGAGCTCGGTCAGAGCTGGGGTCATATCGGCCTTCGCAATGGATTCAGTGGCGTGCTTCTTGATATCGGCGAGGTAGTTGCCGAGTCGGGCCCCGCCCTGATAGCTGCCGGAGAGGACAAACCACTTAAAATACTGCTCACGCAAAGCCGGGGTCCAGCCGTCTTTGAGGTGACGCAAATTAAGCGCATAGCCAATCTGTTCTTCCTGGCCTGAAGCCTCGGTCAAAAGTGCCATCCCTTTCTCAACCGCGGACGGTGCTTCGAGAAAGGCCATGATAGCAGAGAGGTCACGATTCTCTTCCGGCGTGCGTGCCGGGTAGATGGGATCGAGCGAGGCGATGAGCTTGGATGTAAGCCCGGCCTTCGGTTTGCCACCACGAGTCAGAGCAAGGGTGATGCTGCGCAGCACATCGAGGCGCTGCTGTCGATTTTTGAGCGCTTTGTAGTCGAAACTGATAGCTTGCTTCAAAATGGCAGGTGCGGAATTTGCTCCGTCGGTGCGTGCCAGCGCGATGAGAGCAGCTGTGGCAATGACAGGGTTCTCTTCTCCGGAGAGGCGATCTTTCCAGTTGGCAATGGGCTGCTTTTCAAGCGCGACACGAGCGGCGTGCCTGATGCCCCGATCAGGGGAGCCGAGAGCGCTCCAGATCTGGTCTAGTTGGTCAGCGGTCGCTTCATCGGCCCCTGACTGAAGATAGACCTCAAGCGCGTGGCGGCGCTTGCGCTGTTCTTCACCGTCACTCGATGGCTCGGCCGGCGCAGTGGACTCATCACCCGTGTAGGTGATGCGGTAGAGGCCAGACTGAACACGACGACCACCCACGGCAATATACATGGCACCATCATCTGGATTGACGAGAAGGTCAGTCAGGGGAAATGGCTGAGCGCCGGCAAATTCCTCGAAGCTACCGGTGTAGGTAGACCCTTTGGCGTCGAGATGAACGGCATACAGTTTGCCGTATGACCAATCGGCAACAAAAAGTGCGTTCTGATACTTGGCCGGAAATTTTGCTCCGTAGCCGAAGCTCACACCAGTGGGGGAACCGGGACCGATGTCGACTGCCGCACCGAAAGTATCGCTGCAATATTCCATGAACTTGCCCGAGCCCGTGCGCCAACCGTATTCGGCACCGTCGATGACGTGATTCACTCGCGTAGGGCGATACCAAGGGGTATTCAGGTCCCACTCCATGTCAGCGTCATAAGTGAAGAGTTCCCCCTCCCTGTTCACGGCTGCATCATACTGATTACGAAACCCCGTGGCGACGATCTCCCAGGTTTTGCCTTCGGGATCGATCTGCGCGATGTGACCGAGCGGAGCCTCAGCCCCGACCATGAAATGCTGAAGGGAAGGGAAGAGCTGGTCTTCAGCCCAGACTTCAGGAACACGGGAATGAGTGTAGTCCTCCGGGAGTTGAGTCTGGTTGCCCATCACGACATAGAGATGCTTGCCATCGGGAGCAGGCAGAATGGCGTGCGGGCCGTGCTCACCGCCAGTAGCCGCTAATGCCTTAATCGTGACGATCTTGTCGAACTGGTCATCGCCATCCGTGTCGAGCAGTCGAAAGACACCCGATCCGGTGGCGCTCGCCTTGGAATTCACCACGACGTAGAGGCTATCGAAAGCATAACAGAGACCTTGGGCGTGTCCGATATTTGGAAGCTTGAGCAAAGCAGGATCGACTGGTTTTGCTTCAGCTCTTACTTCGCCCTTCCTCAGTGGGGCGTCATCCGCGGTGTAGGCAATCGCTTTAATGGAGGCCGGATCAACGGCCTCGCCTAGAGCAGGAATCGGAAAGCGGAAAAGGCCGCCGTATTGGTCACTGACGATGAGTCTGCCTTTGTCGTCCTGACACATCGCGACCCAGGAACCCTGGTCATCACGTGGGACAGAATAAAGCAACTCGATCTCAAAGCCTTCCGGCAAACGGATTTTGTCAGCCGGGGTGGCGGTGCGCTGGGCGTGGGTAAAGGGGGTGATGGCGATCAGGGCCACCAGGATCATCAGGAATCTCATGGATTGCTTCATGGGTTTTATGGTTGGGGTCGTCTTTCTGCCTTGATATCGCAGACGACCGAGGATTCTGCCGTTTTTTTTTGAAAGTGGGTTGATTTACTTCGTGAGAGGCCGATTCCGCCCTGCTTTAGCCCTCATCCAAGGTGGCGAGAGTTCTGAGGAAACGTATGCGACTTCAATGAAGGTAAGAGAAAGTAGGCTTGTCGGGAAGTTCTCCGGGTTTATGAATTGACCGGATATGGGATCTCAGGCAGAGCAATGATTAAGCAAAGATATCCATCACCGCTTTGCCTTTTCCATCCTCAGTCACATAGAAGGGACGGCCCTCAATGTCGAACTCAGTTTTGGGGCTGACTCCCATGGCTGTCATGACAGTGGCGTGGAGGTCCATGACGGTGACGGGATTCTCGACCGCGATGAGCGGGCGTTCATCGGCGGTTTTGCCATAGAGGTGACCTTTCTTAACTCCGCCACCAAAGGTCATTACGCTGGTGCCTCCGGTGAAATGGCGATGAAGGCCGTAGTGCTTCTCCTCAGTGATAAAGTCGCCTTTGTGCGCGGCCTGATCGTTGGCTTCGGAGCCTGGCTTGCCTTCCATAATGGCGTCGCGGCTGAACTCGGAGGCGATGATGACGAGGGTGCGATCGAGCAGTCCACGCTCCTCCAGATCAAGGATGAGTTGGGCGATGGGGCGGTCGATCTCGGCGTGCATTCTCGCAGCGGTCTTGTGGCCGTCTGCATGAGTGTCCCAATGAAGAAACGGCACATACTCCGTGGTGACCTCTACAAATCGAGCGCCGTTCTCGACCAGTCTGCGGGCGAGGAGACAGCCACGTCCGAAGCGACCGGTATCGTAGGTCTCGCGGACCTCCTTCGGCTCCTGTTCGATGTCGAACGCCTCGCGCTCTTTTGAGTTGAGGAGACGGTAGGCGTTGTCCATCGATCGCATCAAAGATTCCTGCTGATGGTCGCTGGAATACTCACGATGTGGATTGCGCTCGACGAGCTGGCGGAAGAGTTTGTCCCGGTTCGCGAAGCGGTCGTTGGTCATGCCCTCAGGTGGGCGGACCGCTTGCGAAGCCTCCTCCGGGAAAGGCAGGTTCATGGGGCCGTATTCACTGCCGAAGAATCCGGCGGTCGTGAAAGCCTTGAGCTCTTCCTTTTCTCCCACTCCTTCAAGCCGCTGTCCGATGTTGATAAACGGAGGCATGACATCATTCCCGGGACCTAACACACGTGCCATCCATGAGCCGATATGAGGGCAGGCCACGGTCTGTGGTGGAACATACCCGGTGTGCCAGTGATACTGATGGCGGGAGTGGAGAATGCTGCCGAGATCAGGCTGGACGGCAGAGCGGATCAGGGTGCCTCGATCCATGACCTGAGCGATGTTTTCGAGGCCGGCGCAGATCTTGATGTTATCGACCGATGTGTCGATGGAGGGAAAGGTGCTGAGTACCGAGTCGACGGCCATTCCGTTTTCGTAGGGCGCAAAGCGTTTGGGGTCGAAGGTTTCCGGAGCCGCCATGCCTCCTCCCATCCAGAGCAGGATGCAGGCATCAGCCTTGGCTTCGGGATGCTCGATTCCCTTTCCTCTGACAAGTTGCGGCGCTCCCGACATCCAGGCGGCGGTGGAGGCAGCGGAAAGCTTCGCGAGAAAATCTCGACGAACGATGGGTTCTGGAGCGGTGGGATCGATTTCGAAGTTCATCTCGGTATCGGAGGTGGGGAAGTTTATCGAACGATGAAAAAATCAGGCGTCATGGTGAGGGCCCAGAGCAAATCGGTGACGGCATCACTGGAGGGCTCGTTGCCCAGAATGCTGCGAAGAAATTCGATCTCTTCAGCAGTGGGAAGGCGAGTAAGCAGAGCGAGATAGATCTCTTCAATCAAATACTCCGGTCTACTGCCGGTGTTCCCGGACGTGAGTTTTTCCGCTCCGGCGCGCAGGTCTTCTATCAATGAGGCGCTGGTGGAGAGATTGACCGCCTCTAGTGTTGAGAGTTCGCCAGGGCGCGAGGTGACGATCTGATCGCGATTGGGGCGCCCGAGGGAGCGCATCAGTTCATCTGCTTTGACAAGCGAGGCGCGCACTCGGTGTTCGCTCCCGACTGAGGCGGTGGCGAGGGTAGGGCCGATGTTTGCGTCGGTCTGTTTTTTCCAGGTGGCGTTCGGAAGCACACGAGCTGTCTCCCAGTTTAATTCGTCGAGCTTCCACTTACCGGGTCGCGTGCCAGGCGGGACGGTTTCGCTGACTTGCCAGCTTTCATCGGTCACGATGATCTCGTCGGTTCCGTCCTCGTATTCAATCCGAAGCGCCGCAAAGGCTCCGGCGGCGTTGGGCTTGGATCCACGGTTTTCAGCCACGATCAGGATCCGGTTTTGACCGGGGTGAATTTGTGAGGCGATGGGAGCGGCATCCAAATCGGTCCACTTCTCCCCGCTGAAGATCTGGCGGTTGTTCAGATAAAGGACGTAGGCGTTGTCAGCGGCGGCAATGATGCCGGCGGATCGGATCGGTTTGGCGGGCTTGAAGTCGCGGCGAAGAAGCACTTTTTCTCCGTCCAATGGCAGTCCTCGGTCAACTGAGGGCCCCCAGACCCAGGAGCTGGGAAAGGAAAGCTTCTGTTTCATTCCGGGCGGCACGATGCCGCGGGCCACGGGCGCATCGTAGGCAGTTGGTCCCGCATCAGTGATCTGCCAGATGGCGTCGATGAACTGCTCGGCGGTGAGTCGTTTGGCCCTGGGGCCGTCGTAGATATAGTGAGCCGCGTCGTCTGACTCCTGAGAAACGGGGCTGGCGCTTTGATAGGCTTGTGAGGAGACGATGACGCGGAGGGTGTGCTTCAAATCATAACCGTGATCCTGGAAGTCAGCGGCCAGCCAATCGAGTAGATCTGTGTTCCATGGTTCGGTTTGCATCGCATCGAGTGGGTGAACAATTCCACGGCCCATCAACTGTCCCCAGAGGCGATTCACGATCGTGCGCGGAACGCGACCGTTGTCCGGATGTACTAAAAGTTCGGCCAGTTGCTTGAGTCTCTCGTCTTTCGTTGCGGCCGGATCGACCCGACCGATCTCGGGGAAGAGCCATGCTGCTTTGGCTGCTTCGCCGGTGGCTTTATCACATCGGTGGAGCTCCAGAGGTTCTTCCGAATAGATCGCCGCCAGTCCGTAGGCTTCGGCGAGAGTCCAGCGATCAATGAAGCTGTCGTGGCAGGAGGCGCACTTCATGTTAATGCCAAGGAGCGACTGCGAGATGCTCTGAGAAAACTGGATGGGTACGGTCTGACCGGCACTGACGGTTCCCCGCCATTTGATGCCATTGATGAATCCGGCGCTCTGTTCGTCCGGAGGCGCAATCAGTTCGCGCACCATGGTGTCGAAGCGCTTGTTGTTCTTGAGGGACTCGTATAGCCAGGCGCTGATTTGAGTTCGACCTCCGGTGATGAATCCGGTCCCGGCGTAGTCGTTGCGCAGCAGGTCGTTCCAAAAGGTCAGCCAGTGCTCCGTGTAGGGGAGGTCGCGGGTGAGTAGATCGTCGATGAGTTGGTCGCGCTTGTCGGGGGCGGAGTCAGCGAGGAATGCTCGTGTCTCTTTCGGTGCCGGAAGTGTCCCGATCAGATCGAGGGATGCCCGCCGGAGAAAGGTCGCATCGTCGAGGGGAGCCGGGCGTTCGTGCTCACCTGCGGTCAGGTAGTGGTCGATCAATCGATCCACTGGATTGCCTCGACCATTAGTCATAGTCGGTAGCTCGGGACGATGTGGGAGGAGTGGTGGCTCGTAGGCGGGCACTCCGAAGGTGAATCCGGGCTCCCATTCCATTCCCTCGTTGACCCATTGTTTCAAAAGGGCGATCTCCGCAGCGGGAAGGCGTGGCTCTTTCTCCGGAGGCATCATGTAGTCCGGGTCGGTCTCGAGGAGGAGTTCGATGAAGTAGGACTCATCGGCTTTGCCGGGCACGGCAGTTTCGTCGTCTAGAAAGAGCGCCCGAGTGTTGATGGAAAAGCCTCCCTTGGACTTCTCGCCGCCGTGGCATTCCGAGCAGCGCTCCTTCAAAATCGGAACGATTTGGTGAGAGAAATCAATGGGTTCTGCCGAAGGCTCAGCGGCCGACACCGGGGCGATCGCCAAAAACAGGGCGAGGCTCAAATATTCAGCACCACGAAATGTCGCGATAGATATGCGTTGGATCGAATGGAGTGATTTAGCCATAGGGGGTTGCTTTTATATCGTCGGTGGTACGACGATTCTGCCGATCTTTTTTCCTTTATTTCACTTTCTTTCCAAAAAACGGGCAGAATGGGCCGAAAACGTCGATATAGGAGTGATGGAATTTGAAGATCAGGAAAAAGGCAGCCAGTTGCTTCAGCTCTTTGCTCGCCACAACCGGGCACTGCGTGCCTATTCGCGTCTGATTCTCCCGTCGGTCGATCCGATCGATGATGTGATGCAGGAGTCCAGTATCGTGATCTGGGAAAAGCAGGACCAACTGCGCCACGAAGATGAATTCCTACCCTGGGCCAAAACCATCGTTCGGAACATCAGCTTCCGACATCGGCGGAAGTTAATTCGCGATCGCCACGTCTTTGACGACGATTTGGTGGAGCGCCTTCTCACTGAAGAGGACGCGGATCAAGCCGATAGAGATCACTCTTCGCGAGAATACGGCGCGCTGATGACTTGCCTCAATAAACTACCCGAGGAGCGCAAACAACTCATGCTGGCCCCGTATCGCAGTCCGGGCGCGGTGAAGGAAATTGCGGATAAGTCAACCCGCTCTCCAAACAGTCTCTACAAACTGCTGCAGCGGCTTCGGGCTAAACTGATGCACTGCGTCGAGACCGAATTGAACTCAGACCCCGTCACTTCATGACTCCAGAACGACTTGACGAACTGATTCAGAAATACGTCCTCGGGATCCAAACGGAATCGGAGATGGGAGAGCTGTCGGGCCACCTCTCGCAGGACGATTCGGCGGAGGCACGCCGCAAACTGCGCCTTGCTCTCAAGGTGGATGCCTACCTTGAAGAAGCGGCAGCGGAAATGGGTCGTGAAACCGGTTTAAGTGAGAACGCTGCTTCTGGAGCGGGGAATTCTTTGAAGCATCGATTTTGGACGATGGGCGGCATCGCCGCAGCTGTCGCCGTGGGATTGTTCGGGTGGTTCCATGATGCTGGAACGTCTCGCCGTAATAGCGAACTTGGCGTGGCCACCGTCCTTCGAATCCATGGTGAAGGGTTTGCCGAAAGCGAATTAGCGAATGGGGAACGAAGCCTGTCGCGAGGTGATACACTCCTCGCCGGCGATCAACTGACGATGTCAGAGGGGCTTGTTGAACTGGTTTTCCGCCATAGTGGGGTCCATGCCATTGCGACAGCCCCACTTTCGCTTTCGGCTTACAGTTCGGAAAAGATTTTTCTTCACAACGGTGAAGTGAAATTGCATGTCCCTCCTCAGGGGGTCGGTTTTGTCGTCGAGACTGCAGAGCGGGAAATCACAGATTTGGGAACGAGTTTTGTGGTGACCGCCCGGGACAAAGGGTCACAGGTTTTTGTGCTCGATGGGCAAATCTCGTTGGATAACAGAAATGGAGTTCGAGGCCGCCTCATGACGGAGGGAGAGATCGCGAGTTTTGGTAAGAACGGGAGACTCAATCTTCTCTCGAAGAAGACGAATGGACTGCCCGAGCTTGCGCAAGACTCGACGCCTCCGTCGGTGCACTCCTTGCAGGGAATGATCCTTGGACTCGAGGTGAGTGCCGAGGGCGCGGAACGCCGGCCCGGAGTAGATTTGATGGGCCAGCGGATCGCTCCGCTGATCCAGTCGGGATTTCAGAACAGGGATTGTCTCGAAGGACTGAGGCAAGGCCAGTCGCTCCGGTTTCCGGGCATTGCGGGGGCCTACAATCAGTTCGCAGAACGCACCCAATTGGAGCCTTATGCCGTGAATGGAGGTTGGCTGTCCTGGTATCAGGGGAAAGCCACTGCGCCACGTCCCGGCCGTTATCGTTTCTGGGGGTATGCAGATAACAACCTGCTCGTAGCGATTGATGGAAAGTCGATTTTTGATGGTTCGCGCTACGATTCGGCGCTCCACACCATCTCAAACGTGAAGAGACGGAATCATCCCGCTTGGCCGTGTCTCAATGCCAGTGCAGGCTTTGCTTCAGGTCCCTGGGTTGAGATAAATCAGGGCCCGGTTCAGTTGGATATCCTTTTTGGAGAAGTCTCTGGAAACCTGACTTCTGGACTATTGTTGGTCGAGAGGGAAGGGGAGAGCTACGAAGAGACCTTTTGGGGGCAGCCGAAGTGGTCGCTCTTTCTCACTGAAGAACCAGACGCGGAGCGGCGTGAGGAGCTGGACCGACTGCGTGATCACATGGAGAAAAACCTGATGGGCTCGTTCTCGGTTTCCGATAGCGCGGTCTGGAAGGTTGGAAACTAGAGACCAGGCTCTCTGGCTATTCAGGAGTCACTGAAATTTCCTTCCGGATTCGCTCCAAAACTGCGGAGGCATCGTTGTCACGGGGGATGTCATGGAATGAGTTTTTCAACCAAACGATTTCTTTGTTTTTGGATCCTATCTTTCGCAGGATATCATGTGCCTTATTTGATGGGATCTCATGATCTGTTTCTGCCTGGAAGATCAGGACGTCGGTCGTGACTTCGTGTAGAATTGTCCGTGCGGATGCCATTCCGGAGAGCACTTGTTCGAGGCCGCCAATGGCCGTCTTTCCGAAGGCTAGCTCGAATCCCTCCTTTTTCTTGATGTCCCCAGCGACCCAGAACCAGAAGGGGGATTTAAGTTTTTTTATCAGTGGGAATAGGACGGACCCGAAAAAATGAAGAGGCTGGAGAGGATATACCGCAGGAGATATTAAGATGAGTTTGCTGATTCCGTTTCGTCTCGTGGATAGATGAAGCGAAAGGGTGCCGCCAAGTGAGATTCCTATCACGAAGATCTTGTCACATGCAGTTTGGATTTGATCATAGGCATTGAGAACGGCTTCGAGCCATTCATCATAGGTAACCTGAAGGAGTCCGTCAGGCGTCACTCCGTGGCCGGGAAGTAGCGGGGCCGAAACTGTGTATCCGTCCTCTGAAAGGCTCTCACTGTATTCGCGGAACGTGGCCGGCGTGGCGGTGAATCCATGAATAAGTAGGACGCCAATTCTCCCGTTCTCTTCATTTCCAGGCCGATAGAAGGGACGCGTGGTTTCGATTTCTTCGGCCGTTACTGGTCGCTTTCTGAACCTTCTGATCGCGAATAGATCAGGAGAAGTGTCTTCTTTGGTGATTTGATTGCTAGGAGGTGACATGGGGCGCCGGTGCATGAATATGACCACTCATGGGCTTCATCTCCAGTTCATAAATAGTGGCCGACTAGGGAGGGGGGCTGTCTGAGGTATTCTGAAGTTTGGGAGCCATTTTCCATCTTTCTGCGAATGTCAGAGTGCGCTCGTCTCATCCCGAAAGGGGGTTCCAGATGCTTCGGCATTCAAACTACGAGAGAACAATCTGACTCGTAGTCGGGATGAGACAGGCGGGGCGCCACTTGTTCTGCTTCTCGGGTTCAAGGCGATCAGCTAGAAGCGCCTCGTGAATCCGGCGAACACTCCCAGCTCTTCCGCCGGGTTGTTCATTCCCACCTGCGCGCCGCAGTCCAATACCAGGTCATCGCTCACAGAAAACGTAAATCCACCCGCTCCGTATGCCTGATAGGGGGTATCGCCTGTGATCCCGATATATTCTACGAACGTCCCGAGCCGTTCAGTGAGATCGATTCCAAGCACAGCAGAATGGAGGAACTCGAATACGTGGCTCCGGGTATCGCCGTCATAGACCGCATCAAACTCTGCCATGAGACCTAAGCCGACCCTGTCGCAAAGTGATGTGGAGAATGGCACGATCAGCCCTCCTTCCCACTCATCGTTGCTGAGCGCCGTGCCGGTTGGAATTTTCACGACGGGGAACAGGGCGAGTGCCGAATCACCGCCATCGTTGCCCCACAAATTGTACTTGAGGCGCAGTTGAATATCTCC
Organism: uncultured Verrucomicrobiales bacterium; assembly: GCA_963975655.1. Classification (GTDB taxonomy): domain Bacteria; phylum Verrucomicrobiota; class Verrucomicrobiia; order Verrucomicrobiales; family DEV007; genus Arctic95D-9. The sequence goes on along the minus strand of CAXBHX010000013.1, from coordinate 92,638 downwards.
GATGCCTTCCGCCCCACTGCCAGTAGCGGGATCTTCCCAGCTGTAGGTGTCGAAGACAAATTGTAGATCAGTGGTGTTTGTCAGGCCTACCTTGAAATTGGTGGACATCAAGGTGTAGGCGTCATCGCCGTTATCCCGCCTCCAGTCAGACAGGCTGACTTCGAAGGCATAGTGACCGGCGTCTACCGTGAGCGGGCTCTCGGTCGCATCCGGCCGATCTGGCGAGAGCTCCCTCATTAGTTCTCTCGGCGTCGGATTGAAGAGATTGTATTGGGTCTTGTCTGCCTGCTCTTCAGTCGCAGCGATGGGAGTTTGCGGTTCCCCTGCCATGGAGGAACAGGTTCCGAGTAGAGTGAAAATGGCGGTAATCGCCTGCTGGTTTGTTGTCATATAACGTCAAATTTGGGATTCGATTATGTAGCCCGTGCTACACAAAAAGTGTAGCCTAGGCTACAGAAATCAACTTGTCTAGCACACACTGCGTGCGAGCTTAGCCGTCGGATGAGCAATGACCCGATGAACCGAGCGACGATTCATGAGCGAGTCCGGAGGCAGCATGCTTCTGAGATTGCTCAAGATTACGTGGAAGCAATATACAAAATTCGGGAAGCGGGGGATCCGGTCAAAATTAACAGCTTACAGGAGATCTTCGGCGTTTCTCACGTGACGGTGATCCGAACGTTGAAACGGCTCGCGGAGCAAGATCTAGTTTCAGGAACCCGGTCCAAAGAGATTGAGCTGACCGAGCAAGGAAAGCGTCTTGCGATGAGTGCCGCCGCCAAACATGAGTTGCTGAAGAGTTTCTTCATGCGCTTAGGAGTTAGTGAAGGGCAGTCTGACGCAGACGCGGAGGGCGCCGAACACCATTTAAGCGATGAGACGATGGATGCGATTCGCGCCTTTTTAGGCGCTAGGTAATTGTGTGGTTTCCTTGGCCTGCCGTTCGAGGCGACACACCCGCATTCGAGGGCGAGCCTCCGGCTTGAGGCGGATAGCAGGTGGGCAGCACGTTGTCCCCTGTTGGCTACGCTGTGGTCATCTCCGGTTCAGAATGCCACTCATGGGAAATGTCCCGCATCAGCAACGCATGGTCTAGTTCGATGCTTTCGGATGGAAAGATCGAGTCATCATCGAAGTAGGCGGATCGAGCGCGGGATACCGCAAGAGGGGAGACCTGCCAGTCGGAAACCTGCAGTAATAGCCCATCAAGCTTGCAGGAATCTGGTCGAGATGAATAGCCGATGCATCCCGCCTCAAAGAATTCTGACGCTTCGCTGAGTGATGCGAAAATCGATGTCTCAGGAAAGGCAGAGGTCTCTCTGACCTCGAGGTCGACTAGAGCCTTATCATGGTCATCGGTCGTCACCTGCAACGAGATCAAGCCGTCGTGATCGCTCACGAGAAAGCTTGAGAGATGATGGACGCCTGGAAAGATCCGTCCTCCCGCGAAGGAGTTCAGGCGAGAATCTGTGTCGCGGCGAGGGACGAATACTCCCTCACAGGCATTGCCGTCGTCGTCGTCCCATTCCACTGCAATGCGATGAGCTGAGTTCTCGCTCGAGATGCCGAGGAATCTCGGAAGTCCTCTGGGGCGGATCTGTTCCAATCGGATCAAGCAAATGCCTGCGATGGAATAGCCTCCTACGAGTTTAGGTCGAAACTTGGAGGGAAGGACCGCCCTTATGACATCGGGAGTAACCCTGTAGTTCAGCAAGATACGCCGCCGAATGATTCCGTTGATTGCGGGTATATTCATTTCTTCAGCGAAGGTTCAAAGCGCTGCAGTGGCGAGATCGTGGGTGGAAGAGTCGGAAGTGGAGTCGTTCTGAGGAGGGTTCTGCTCCTACTTAAAAACGATCACACCCTTAGCATTTCTGCCTGCCAGCATGTCATCAATAGCCTCCTGAAGATCCTGTATCTCGTAGGTCCGGGTGACGAGTTCATCGAGCTTGAGCTGGCCGTTCTTGTAGAGCGCCATGAGTTTTGGGAAATCTTCCCGAGGCTTAGCCTTTCCATAAAGAGGATTGAGGTAGGTTTTGTCCCACTCGAACAGGTTCATGTCGATTTCGATCGGTTCTTCGATGCCTGAAACTTGAATGGCTGAGCCGGCATTGCGGATCATGGCCAGTGGCGCGGCCCCAAGTGCAGGGATGCCAGTGCATTCAAAGGCGTAGTCAGCACCTCGGTGCTGACAAATTTCCTTAACGGATTCAGCGGCCCGGAGTAGTCCCGTGTCATCTCGCGATGCGAGAATCGTGTGGGTAGCGCCGAACTGCTTTGCCATGGCGAGGCGCTGTGAGTTGACATCGACGGCGATGATTTCCTCTGCGCCTGCGATGCGGGCTCCCTGAATGACGTTGAGCCCGACGCCTCCCGTGCCGAGAATGACGGCACTGCTGCCAGGAGTGAGTTGAGCAGCATTCACGACGGAGCCGAATCCGGTCATGACACCGCAGCCAATGATGCAGGCTGAGGAGAAAGGAATGTCGACGGTCATTGGAACGACGGCTTCTTTTCGCACCACGGTGTGGCTGCTCAATGTACCGATGTTAAAGGAGCGCTTCAGCGGCTGACCTCTCCAAAGGGTTGCCTCAGGATGCGCCATTCCGAGGTCTGGGTTCGTTCCAGTGACGGGAGAATATTGTTCGCAAAGGTTCTCGTTTCCCTTCTCACATTGATAACAGGACCGGCAGGGGATGGCCCAGTTGAGCAGCACATTGTCGCCTGCGGCGACGTGGGTCACATTTTCCCCAATGGCTTCGACGACGCCGGCACCTTCGTGACCAAGGACGCAGTGATAGCCCCAGTTCAGTGAATCATAGTCGGTGTGACAGAGTCCCGAGGCCTTGATCGCAACGAGCACTTCGTCGGCTCGGGGTGGAGCGACTTCGATGGTTTCGATCGTGAAGGACCCGCGAGTATCGGCGACGGCGGCTATGGCGCGTTTGGACATGGCGAGTCAGGCAGGGTTGATCTCAACTACGAGAGAATCGAATCCGACGCGCCGCTCGTAGTCGGCCTCTTGTTCAAGGTGCTCAGAGGCTTCTTTGATGTGGATGGAAAGAGGACGGTCGCACAGCTTCTGGAGTAAGGTGCCGATGATGACTCGGGCATGGGGAGCACCCAGGCAGGTGTGCGGACCGCTGCCGTAGGCAATATGAGGATTGGGTTTGCGGTCGAGTCGAATTTCTTCCGGTGCCTCGAAAACGGTTTCGTCAAAGTTAGCGGATGCCCAACAGAGGGAGACCCGATCGCCAGCCTGAACAGTTTCTCCATGGACGTCCGTGATGACGGGGCATTGGCGACCGATGTGAGTGAGCGGTGAGATCACCCGAACGAATTCCTCTCCCGCAGGCCTGATGAGTTTCGGGTTCTCGCGCAACTTGTCGAGGGCTTCAGGGTGCTCGGCGACGTAGGCAATGATGAATGAAATAGTGTGGATGATCGTATCGCGACCACCAGCAAAAGTAAGGTTGGCGAAGCCCATCTTCTCGTCTCGTGTCAGGGGGCGTCCGCGGTATTCCGCTTTGCTTAGCGCAGAAAAGAAGTCGTCTCCCGGACTGGCTTCGGCTCGGTCGAATTGTTCGTCGATGTAGTTCTCGAGTGTGAGCCCCTTGGCCTCTTCGTCGTCGCCGTCTTTGAAGACATGAATGCCCCAGCCAATCCAGGTGTCGGCTTCGGATTCGGGGACTTGAAGCAAGTAGGTGAGAGCGCGGGACTGGAGCGGTAGCGAAAACTCCCGGACAATTTCAATCGTGTCGCCCTGGCAGGCCTCGTCGAGCAGTTCCTCGATCAGGTTGCCGATCCTTTCTTTGAACTCAGGTTGGTTGGGAAGCTTGAAGTAGGGCTCGACGATTTTACGGTAGTCGGTGTGTTCAGGCGGGTTGGTTTCGATAGGAAGTTGACGAACCCGGCGAAGATCTTCCTCGGAAGGAATGGGAACCTGGAAGGGGGCGTCCGAGCTGTAGGTCGCGTAGTCGCGGGAGGCGGCTCGTATGTTCTTGTGTCCCAGAATCATGGTGATCGGTTCGCCGTCGAAGTCCGTCGCGAGTGAATCCTGTTTCTCGCGGAACTTTTTGAAAGGATCGTGGGGGCAAGTATGGCTCATGGGGAGGGGGCGGCGTCAGTATGGGATTGCTATGGTGGCACATTTTAAGCGGATAGATTGCCAGGGTGTTAACGGACGCCTCACCAAATATGATGGTATTATCACATTTATGTGGCTAAAACTGAACTTAGATGATGATTTTTGCCCCATGAAACCGACGAGGGAGAATATCCAGCCTAATCAAGGGAGCTCTTTTTCCTGTCTGGAGATTGATCAACCCGAGTTCGACAGCCACTACCACTATCATCCGGAGTTTGAGATTACCTGGATTGTGGAGGGTGAGGGGCAGCGCCTGATTGGTGATGTGGTGGAACCCTTCTGCCTTGGTGACTTGGTTGTGATCGGGGGCGGCGTTCCCCATCAGTATCGCAATTGGAAATCAGGGCGAGCCCGGGCAAAAGTGATTCAATTCTCGCGGGATGTTTTCGGATCGGATTTTCTAAGAATGCCGGAGTTTGAGGGGATTCGGCAGTTGCTCGATGAGGCAGCAAGAGGGCTGAGGTTTTCTGTCGAGGTTCAAAAAATGGCCTGTTGCCAGATCGATGAGCTGTTTGAATCGGCTTCCGAATCAAACCGCGCCCTTCGCTTGATGGCATTGCTCGATACATTGGGGCAGGACTCGGAACGGGAGTCGGTGGCGAGCGATGTCTACGCGAAGCCCGTGAAGGTTAAGAAGATGGAACGGCTTGAGCGTGTCTTGAACTATCTGGAAGGGCATTGGCGGGAGTCGATCACGCTCGCCGATGCCGCTCAAGTGGCGGCGCTTCACCCGCAATCATTGAGCCGTTTTTTCCGCCAGCATCTGGGGATGAATTTTCAGGAGTATCTGGTTCGACTTCGTGTCAGTCGGGCGGCCCAGAGGTTGATTGAAACCGACCGGACTGTGGCGGATATCGCCTTTGAATGCGGGTTTAATAACCTATCGAATTTCAATTACCAGTTTAAGCGAATTAAGGGCGGGAGGCCTTCTGAGTTTCGAGGTGGCAGTCGAGCGACAGGTGGAAACTGAAGCGAAGGGAGAAGACTCGTGCTCAGAAAAACATCCGGGACTAGCGGGCTGAAAAGTGAGCGCGATAGTCGGATGGGGTTGTGCCCCGGTGGCGTTTGAATTGATTGGAGAAATGGGCTTGGTCGTAGAAGCCGCAGTTGATGGCAATAGTGGAAAGACTGTCCTTGGATCCGATAAGTTGGGCAGCGCTGATACTGATTCGGACGCGCATGAGGTGTTCGATCGGGCCGGTTTTGAAGACGCGGTTGAAGATGCGCTGGAAGTGCCGGGGAGAGAGTTCGGCCACTTCCGCGAGTTGCTCGACGGTCAGTCGTTCGTCGTAGTGGGATTCAATGTAGGCGGCCACTTCGGTCATCTGACGGTGGTCAGTAGAAAGTTCGGTGGTGTCTTCGATGGGGCGCATGATGCCGGCGATCCCGATGACTTGGCCCTGATCATTCTTCAATGAAACTTTTGAGGCGCAGTACCAGTGAATATGGCCTGTTTTTACATTGGGAACCCACCACGGTTCGTTAACAACAGATTTGCCGGACTCCATGAGGGCGAGATCTTCCTGCCGGTAGGCATCGGCGAGGTCGTGATCGAAGAAGTCGTAGTCGGTTGCACCGAGGACTTCATCGGAGGAGACACCGATCACGGCGATCAATGGCGCGTTCATTGCGGTGAAGCGGCCTTCCTTGTCCTTGGCAAAAAAGAATACGTCGGGGAGGACGTCAAAGAGGGGTGCCAATTGGCCAGGGTCTTTTACTGCACTAAAGTAATTCGTGTCCCAGAGGCAGCCCATGGATAAAGAACGGGCAGAGGGCTAAAAATTGCAAGCGAGTGATCGGCAAAGCAAATGCAACAGGGTTGAGTGATGGAAGGAACCCTGTTGGTTCATCTGTGTTCCGCCCTGAAAAGAATGAAGCCCCGGTGGGAGAACACCGAGGCTTCTGCACGTGATGACCGGACAGGAAAACCCGAAGGCTGACCTGCGGGGCCATCTGTTGCGGTTTGGCGATGTCAGATCGACGACGAAGACCGCTCTGTCAAGTGGGAGGGTCCGTCCGCCACCCACCGTGGCTGAACAAGTGCCTGCGAAAAGTGGTCTGGCTCTCGTGAGTAGATGGGCGTAGTCTCGCGGCGAATGGACATCAATCCGACACAGATCCCTTATCTGCATGGCGGCCCGCTTGGTCGGGTGCGGTTCAAAGCGGAGCCGGAGGATTTTGTGGTGGAAGAGATACTCGGGTTCGAGCCGTCGGGAATTGGCGAACATTGCCTGCTCTGGGTGGAAAAGCGTGATCTCGACAGTAATGCCGCCTCGACCCGCTTGGCTGATGCTCTGGGGATTCGTCGCCGTCTCGTCAGCCATTGTGGATTGAAGGACCGTCGGGCGGTGACTCGACAATGGTTCAGTATTCACCTCCCTGGTGTGGAGTCGCCGCCTGTTGAATCGCTGGAGTCTGAGGGGCTCCGCGTGCTGCGCGTCACTCGCAACACGCGCAAGCTGCGTCGTGGCACGCACATAGGAAATCGATTTACGATTCGGCTGCGTGAACCAGAATTCGATGTTCCGTCCGCACGAAAGCGCTGGGATTTGATCTCGACGCGCGGCGTGCCGAATGTTTTTGGCCCACAGCGATTTGGTCGTGACGGGCGCAATGTGGAAAAGGCGTTGTCAATGTTTCGGGGAGAGTTCGAGACTCGCGATCGATTATTGCGGGGCTTGTTGCTCTCAGCCACCCGGAGCCACTTGTTCAATTCGGTTGTGGCCGATAGAATTTCCACCGGCAACTGGGACGCGCCACTCGAGGGTGAGGTCTATGGATTTGCGGGTAACCGGTCACTGATCCTACCTGAACGACAACGGGGCGATGAAGTTGAGCGCTTTTCACAGGGAGAGTTGGAGATGACTGCGCCGTTGTGGGGAGCGGGTGAACTTCTAAGCCTCGGGCCGGTTCAGTCGCTTGAGATGGAATGTGTGGGTCGTTTTTCTGAGCTCGCCCAGGGTCTCGAAGAGGCCGGCTTAAAGCAGGAACGTCGCATTTTGCGTTTGCAGCCCAAAAATTCCGCTATGGAAGTCCTGAGTGATGGGACCCTTCAGTTCTGCTTTGATCTTCCCAAGGGGACGTATGCCACGGCCCTTCTTCGTGAATTGGCTGATTTGGTCGAGGAGCGATCAATTGATTGAGATCCGGGTTACTCCAGAAACTCTGCTCCTGATTGAGGCTCATACCATACGCGGTCTAGCCAGAGCCCGCTGGAGGGAGCCGTGGGCCCAACTTCCTGGCGATTGCCGCGTCGGAGTATGTGTTGGATATCATCCGGCGGGCGCTGTTCTTCTCCTATCTGCTTCAGTGTGCCGGCGATGCTTCGCATCATATGCATCAGAAAGCCGGATCCGATAATTCTGACTCGCCACAAATACTGGCTGGCGGGATCGAAGCAGCCAGGTTTTGAAATCGGTTCTCGAGTGACGTCGGCTTCATGGATGTGGCGTATGGTTGAGGAAACATTGGATCTAGCGCTGCCGAACGGTGCAAAATCATGGTCCCCAATGAGTTGCTGTGCTGCCTCGTGCATGAGTTGTCCGTTGAGGTCGTGGCGGTTCCACATCGTGTATGCCTTGAGGTGAGGAAGGTTTGAGGGCCCCTGCTGAAAGTAATAACTGTATTGCTTTCGGACCGCGTGCTGGGCCCGAAAGGAGTCGGGCACTTGCTTGAGTTCGTGGATTTGAATGGTGTCAGGTAGTGCCTGATTGAGCCCTCTCAGTAGATTCTCATCTGAGGAGTTCCTGTCCTCCAACTCAAAATGGGCCACTTGCCTGCTGGCGTGGACTCCGGCATCAGTTCGCCCACTGGCGACAATTGTGACCGTTTCACGGCAGACTGATTTGATGGCATCGCGCAAGGTTCCTTCAATGCTCGGTTTGGTATTTTCGTGGGAGCCTACGCCGCGTTGAATCTGCCATCCACAGTAGTCACTGCCGTCGAAGGCGAATTGGATGACGAACTTCAAATCTGGAGGTGATCAGGGGTGTTTGAAAAGGCGTGAATCATGCTCGAACTAGTCCGTGAGATCGGAGCCGATTTGCTTGCTCGATAGTTTGCTCTCGGAAAGTTTCTTATAGGATACTTTCCCCTGAGCCGAAGGGAGTTTCAGCGAGGTCCCTCGTTCATATAGGGAGATGCTGACAGGGGTCTCGATGAGGAGTGTCTCGGAAACAATCTCGCAATTCTCGAAAACGCAATCCCGGGTCGCGATTAGAAGTGACTCGGGAATGGAGCAATTCCGAAACAGGCATCTCTCATAGATCCACCATTCACTGGCTGCTTCTTTTCCGGCATCAACCTTGAACTCGTATGGGGGGAACTGAATGCCGTCGAAGGTCGAAGCCCGTGCCTGAAGGCCGACTAACTTCTTCCTCCAGACGCGGAAGAAGGATTCGGTAATAACGCAGTTTTCAAAGATCCAGCGGGAGGAGATTGCAGCGCCCCAACCTCCTCCTTTTTTAAAGTGGCATCGATCAAAGCGACATGAGTCCGCTTTGAGGTTGCTGTGGAGGTTTTGCCAAAATTCCATGTCGTGAAAATGGCTTCCAGAAAGATCGATGGCACCGACGTCGCCGTAGATGATGCCTTCGGACAATTCACATCCCGTTGGGATATGAATCTGACCGCCTCGATCAGCCTTGTTCTCGATGGATCGATCACCTAGTTGCAAGCGTTCGAAAGAGGTATAAGCGCCGGGCTCCAGTTGGTGGCTTCCTGTCACTAGCACCGTAGAGTGGAGGATTGATCCTGTGGAAATCGTCGAGGCCGCCTCAGGCGCGACGATGGCCTTCTCAGTCTTGGACGGCTTATAGGTCGTTAATGTGTCAAAGACACTCTTCGGGCTCGAAATTAAGTCAACGAGATCGTCAATCTGCCCGCGAGCTTCGAGCGCCTCTTCGACATTTCCCTCTTTCGTATATTGGCCCTGAAGCTCATTCAGTTGTCTGATGTATTCCTGGGCCAGCTTGTTGGAGCGATTCTTGGCAGCCTTATCGATCCCGGTGGATGCCTGTTCCAGAGCCGTTCGTAATCGTTCGATGCCAGGGAAATCAGTCTTGCCGGGCTTTCTTTTATTCCTCGCCAACTTCGCCTCTTCTTTTGCCTTCAGGGTGCTATCCAAATCTCCGGTTGCCTGGAGTGACCCGCCGAGTTGATCGACGGCTGTGGCATACTTGTCATACAGTTCGGCCCGGTCTTCTCTATACTCGCTGCAAATTTCTTCGTGAAATACTTCGAACTCAAAAGTCAGCGTTTGGATCTGGTCGCTACTGCGTGCTGATTGAATTGAGAGTAACTGTAATACGCCGAAAACTCCGATGATGGCGAGGGGTCGTTTCATCCGGGGCAAGTTACGAAAGGCCGGGCCTCGTGTCGAGATCGGGATAGTCGTTGTTGCGCCGGATCAGGTCTCCGCCAGGTGACTGATTGGATGATTTATTCGCGAGTAGGCTTTCACGAGGTGATTATTTGAGTAATGGTTCAGAATGAAACGATTTCCCCTGACTTTTGTTGCCGTTGCCACTTTTCTCAGTTCCAGTCTTCTCGCTGAAGAGGGAGAACTCATCTTTTCGGACGATTTCGAACGTGTGGAGTCCCAGGAAACGAAAGATGAGCCGGGAAACGATTGGGAGACCAATAGCGGCAGTCGGGCCGGCGGAAATAAGCAGGTCGACCTTAAGGACGGGGCGATGCACATCTACATTCACGAAACGGCGGATCACGGTGTTTCGGTGAAGCACGCGGCTGAATTCAAAAACGGAGCGGTCAGTCTTCGTTTCAAATTAGAGGATTCGCACGATGACCTGGGTTTGAATTTTGCTGATCTCAAATACAAGCAGGTTCACGCTGGGCATCTTTTTGCTGTTCGCATCAGCCCGACAGCAGTGGCAATCCAGGACCTCAAGACCGGACGCATGGATCAAAAGATCCGAACTGCCCGCACGGATGGAACTCTCACCCCTGAGCAGGGAAAAATGCTGAAGACCAAAGAGAAGAGTTTCCCGAACAAGCTCGAAATCGGGAAATGGTATGACCTACTCGTCGAAATTCAGGGTGAAGAGCTGAATGTGGTGATCGACGGATCCGAAGTCGCCCGTTTCAAATCCGAGGGCATCGCTCATCCTACCAAGGGCCACCTGCGCCTGGCCGTGCATCGAAATGCGGTGGTGGATGATCTGAAAATCTGGAAGCGCTGATCAATAGATCACGCTAGGCGAGTATTTCTTTCGCAACCTTGCCTCCTTCCGGGCCGGTGAGCCGATGCTCCCGGCCTGCGTGTTGGAATGTGAGGTCCTCTGATGCGAGGCCCATAAGGTGCATCACTGTTGCGTGGAGATCGCGGAAATGCATCTTTCCAGTGACAGCGCGCGCGCCTGTTTCATTGGTGCTTCCGTGAACGTGCCCGGCTTTGACTCCGCCTCCGGCGAGCCAAAAGGTGAATCCGTTAGCATTGTGTCCGGTGCTGTCTTTTCCGTCCCCCAGGGTAAGCCCGGGCCTGCCAAACTCACCACCCCAGATGACGAGAGTGTCTTCGAGGAGGCCGCGCTGGTCGAGGTCTTCGAGCAGGGCTGCTACAGGCGCATCAGTGGCTCGACAGTTGGCCTCGAGATCCCTTCTGTGGTTCTTGTGTTGATCCCAGCTGCCATGGTTGACTTCGACGAATCTGACTCCCGCTTCAGAAAATCGTCGTGCGAGCAGGCACTGCCTACCAAAGTCAGAAAGCCTGCAGGTGCCTGCAGGTTCACTCTGTTGTCCCACTCGATAGCGATTCAGAGTTGCCTTAGATTCACCGGATAAATCAAGCAAGTCCGGCGCGCTTGCCTGCATACGGTATCCAAGTTCCATCGATTGGATGACGCCTTCGAGATCCCGGTCCCCGGTTCGAATGGCCTGATGTTCTCGATTCATGTATTGAACGAAATCGAGTTGCTTCCGTTTGGCGGTGTTAGAGAGATGGTTGCTGGTGACGTTTTCGATCGTCGCCCTGGCCATGTTCTCACCATTCGTGCCGATGGGGGTCCCAGTGTAAATGGAGGGGAGAAATGAGCTGGAGTAAACCGAGGGGCGAGAGGTGTTGAGACTGATGAATCCGGGTAAATTTTGATTTTCCGTGCCAAGGCCGTAGTTGATCCAGGACCCGAGGCTGGGTCGTTCACGGAGCCGGTCTCCGGTGTGGAGCTGTAGAAATGATTGTGCATGGATACCGGTGTCGGCGTGCATTCCGTTGAGCAGGCAGAGCTTGTCTGCATGTCGAGCTGTCTCCGGCATCAGTTCAGAAATCCAAAGTCCGCTTTCGCCGTGTTGACTAAAATCGTAGACCGATCCGGGGTGGGGCTTTTTCCCCGTCTGCGGTTTGTAATCGAATGTGTCGAGCTGGGCGGGGCCTCCGCTCATGCAAAGAAAGATGACACGTTTCGCTCGGGCGCGAAACGGAGCCGGGCGATTGGAGAGGTCAGCCCGGGCCAGTCCAGAGAATGCCAGATAGCCGAATCCACAGGAGGCGGATTGCAGGAGGCGTCGTCTGGAGAAAGGAATCATGAAAAGAGTGGGTTTCAGTCGATATAGCGAAATTCACTGGTGGTTAGCAAGGCCTGACAGAGACAGGTCCATGCCAAAGGTTCGGAATTGGATTCGGACTGGACCTGTCTGATCAATTCCTGAGCTCGATACAGCTCCTCCGGATTGGGATCACGATTCAAGGTCATTTGATAAGCCGACAGGATACGAGAAGTGGTTTTGCGTGAGCTTTCCCGCACCTTCTGCGAGAGCTGGCCAGCCTGTTCGATAACGAATGGATTGTTATAGAGGAATAACCCCTGACCGGGAATTGTGCTCGTTTCGCGTTTGCTAGCGGGTTTGATAAAAGCAGGCAGGTCGAAAGCGGCCAGTTCCGGTGGCGGGGAATTTCTCAGATAGCAAAGGTAGACGCTTCGATGATTGCTGGGTTGGTGCAGGGAGGCACCCGCGATGTTGATGAGGATGTCCCGATGTCGAATGATTGATCCGCTGGGTCGCGACACATCGAGATTTCCACTGGCGTTCAAGATGCTGTCGCGGAGTGACTCTGCATCCCTTCTTCGTCGCGAGTGGCGGGCCAGCCATCGGTTCTCGGGATCTGATTGAAAGGCCGCCTGGCTGGCAAAACTTGAGAGCTGGTAAGTTCGTGTCAGGACGATGGATCGGATCAGCCTTTTGATGGACCATCCGTCTTCGACGAATCGGGTGGCGAGATGATCTAGTAGTTCGGGATGGGTCGGGCGTTCGCCGTAGACACCGAAGTCGTCGGGCGTTCCGACGATACCCCGGCCGAACAAGTGCATCCAGATTCGGTTTACCATGACCCTTGAGGTGTGTGGATGAGAGGGGTCAGTGAGCCACTTTGCCAGTTCGAGGCGTCCGCTGGAGCGATTGGTAATAGAAACTTCCGGGCCGAATTCATAGGCGGTCGGAATTCCACGTGGTATGCTTTCCCCTAGCTTCTTGGCGTCACCCTTGAGGTTGACCTTGCAGTCGGCCGGTTTCTTCCGATCTCGAACTCCCATCGCCAGAGGGGTGCCAGATTTCCATTTGGATTTAGGGATTGGTTTTGGCACGCCTTTGGCCAAATCCATGTTGACTACAGTCTCTTTGAAGTCCGCAGGAGGAGGAACGTGCGGTGTGGATTCAAGAACATGGAGGTCGGTGACGGGTGCTGTTAGTTTCTCATGAGCGGCGACGCCCCAGAGTGTTTCGGTGCTCGTGAAAAATCCGGCCATCGCGTAGTAGTCTCGCGTCGGGATGGGATCGAATTTGTGGTCATGACATCGAGCGCAGGCGATGCTCAGGCCCAGGATGCCGGTTCCGATGGCATCAATTTGATCGGCGACGACATCCATGGCGAAGTTATTGTTCATCGCTTTGGCCGGTTTTGCTCCAAGAGCGAGAAAGCCCGTAGCAACCAGTTGTCTGTCCCGTTGTTTGGGTGAATCAGCCGAGATAAGATCACCAGCGATTTGCTCGGTCAGAAATCGATCATATGGCGTGTCGCTGTTGAAGGCGTCAATGACGTAATCCCTATAGCGCCAGGCATGAGGGAAGGATGGATTTCGACTGAGCCCGTCGTTGCCATTGGACTCTGCGAAGCGTGCCACGTCGAGCCAGTGGCGGCCCCATCGCTCTCCGAAACCGGGAGAAGCGAGTAAGTCGTCGACTAGCTCTTCGATGGCGAGCTGTCGGTTGTCCTGACAGTTAGATCGAAATTCTCTAACTCTATCATAGGTCGGGGGCAATCCGGTCAGATCGTAGTGAAGTCTGCGAATTAGCATTTCAGGGGGTGCGACATCGACAGCCGAGAGACCCATTGTTTCTATCCCATGATGAACAAAGAGGTCGATAGGGTCTCTGGACCAGTCAGCGTTTTCAAATTCAGGAGGCGTAGGGTTTGTTAACGGTTTGAAAGACCAGAGAGCCTGTTCCTCATACTGTCTGCCGGCGAGTTGAATAGACTTTCCGGATCGTGGATCGGGAGCCCCCATCTTGACCCATTGAATGAAGTCCAGCAGCACAGCCTCCGGGATCGGCGTCTCGGGAGGCATCTCAAGATCGTGTTCCCAGCGAAGTGCCTGAACGAGCAGGCTGCCGTCCGGATCTCCAGCAACGATCGCAGTGCCTGATTCACCGCCGGTCAGGGTGCCCTCCCTGGTGTCGAGTAGTAGCTTTCCACCGACCTTTTCCGAACTAGCAGCGTGACACTCGTAGCAATGCGTCTCGAGTGCCGGGCGGATCTTGTTCTCAAAAAAGTTGCGGCCAGCCGACGATACTTCAGCCTCACTCGCATGAATCGCGGAGAACGAGATGATCAATGACAGGATGATGCGGGATCGCGATGCCATGCAATTTCAAAGAGAGTAGCGGATGTCACACTGTTTCAACGAGTTGAATGCGGCTACGTGTTCAGGGGATACCAGTGAAACCCAAGGGGCTAGAGTGACTGGTAGGGCAAAGCCCTGATGGGGGATGGAAAGCGAGCAAGGTTGCGGCAAGTTCTTGCTTCCAGAGAGACGCTCATTTAGCATCTGGTGTGCCCGAAGTTGAGTTCTTGAGCGAATCTAAAAACGCCTGATAAGGACGTGGGGCGTTTGCGAGCGGGTTGAATCAGGGGGGATGCTTTGATAGATGCTCCCGAGACTGGGATTAGCGATGGCGTTCGGGTTAAAGTGATTGAGTGATGCTAAGGATGAATCGAATTTTGAATGTAATCGTCGGCTGGATAGTGGTTGCGTCGGCTTCTGCCGAGCCTCTCGTCTTTGATGATCCGAGTCCACAACGATACGAGTATACGGCTCGCGCGAGTGAATTGGATCAGCGAGTCAAGGCACATCCAGAGATTGGGTTTTTGATCGAGACTGAAGATGGGAAGCCGGCTGATGTTGAGAATGCATCAGTAGACACTTCCGTTGCTCCGCTCGGAAAGTTGGTAATTTGGCTGATGGGTCCCAACGAGGAGTTGTTTAAGCGATTGAATAGCTACGGGCTTCATGTGATCCGTCCTCACTACGCGAATCGATGGTTTTCACTCGTGTGTCAGGAAGATCCGGTTGGCCCTCACTGTAGAGGAAACGTCAGACTTGAGGCCGCAACGGGAGAGGACTTTAGTGATGAAGTCGAAATTCCTAAGCCTGATGGAATGATGGAGCGGAGCTTTCAGTTGGTGAGTTGGCTGGCTAAAGAGTATCCGGAAGGGCGCTGGGACTATTTTCTAAGTGACGATGGCACAGCGTTACGGTGGGAGGATGTCATTGTGTCAGGTTCGTCTCATGGTTCAACGACAGCGGCACGATTTTCCAAGCATGTAAAAGTCAGCCGTGTCGTTGCTTTGTGCGGACCGCGTGATCAACATCAGACCTGGCAGGCATTGCCATCAGCGACTCCTCCGAATCGTGTTTTTGGCTTCAGCCATGTGTTGGATGGTGGCTGGACAGGGGATCACTATTGCCGGTCGTGGGAACTGCTCGGACTGAATGAGTTCGGTCCCATTGTTAATGTCGATGATATAGGTTTTCCCTTCGGAAATACGCGACGGCTGATTACGGATTGCGATGTCGGAGGGGATGACAGGAAAGCCCATGGGTCCGTCACGCCAGGTAAGTCATCTGGCAAAGACGCCGACGGAAACTTTCTTCACGAAGAGGTTTGGCGCTATCTCTACACGCACCCTGTCGATGCGGTTGGCGATCCAGTCCCTCAAGATGACGGGTGTCTTAAGGAGCAGCCTCAGTAGAGGCCTATTCTTTTTCTGAGAAAGCGTCGCCGGCTTGTTTCGCTGCCTCGCAATAGGCCGCCATGGTCTCGATGTGCTCGCTGAAAAGTCCGGCGTCGATGCGGTCGTTCTGGATCCAGTAGCCCTTTGATTCCTGCGACTTAAGCGCCCTCTCAACAGCGGGTGCGAGGGAGTGGGCTCGCTTTGCCCATCCTTCGGGACTGTCGGGGGCAGTCCGGCTGCGTATTATCTCGGCCCTTCCTTTTTCAATGGACTCTCTCATTTTCTCAATTTTCCGCCCGAAACTCGAACCGACCTTAAAGCCGTAGTGGGTGGGTAGATTGGAGTCGTCGTAAGTGAGTTGATAGGTTTCCGCAGTGAGGTAGATGGGACGATTAGTCACCATTTCATAAAATCTGGACCAGCGCCCGTCCTTGAGTTGTCCCCTTTCCAGCCAGTCGAGCGAGGAGGGTAGGGATCGCATGTATTTCTCGTCTCCGGTTGCAATCCACAATTCAAACAGCGCTTGGATGGCACTGAAACTTTCAGCTGAACTCAAAGACGGTGGCTCAAATTTTCGGGCCCAGGCCGGTTGCATGGCTTCATTATACTGTTGGGCCCAGCCTGGCTGGGGTTCATCAAACTGGGCTAGAAGGAGGAAATCCCCGGCACGTTTCGCCGACTTCAGAAAGGCATCGTTCCCGGTAAGTTTCCAGGCCTGGAGAAGCACGTCGATGGCCCTCTTGATATTGCCGTCATTGAGAGTGTCATACCGGTAGTATTTGTCATTGGGCCATTCACGGGGCCACGACTCAGGAAAGGATGCTTTGATCGAGATAGGATTTCCACTGGATGGGCTGTCGAACTTTTGGGGCCATCCGCCGTTGGCTGATTGTGCGCCGATGAGACTTTCGAGTGCGAAAGTCAGGCACTCCTCGTGCTCGGTGGATGATCTGGCAGCGGGCAGGTGGGTCAACTCGAGGAGAAAGGTGATGGCCGACTGAGTTTTGTTGTCGTCGAGGGTGGTCAGGTTTCGTCGCTTCCCGGTATCAGTATCTCCAGCTTCGAGGTCTCGCCGGTAGTGGTAGTCATCGGCGAAAGAAGGATCCAGATCGAAGTCTGAATTCCAACCTCCGGAGGCGAGCTGGCACCAGTCGAGCGACGACGCTGCTTCGCGGGCTGCCTTGAGAAATACCGGGTGTTCGGTAGCTCGGAATGCTTTGGTCATGGAGAGACCGACTGTTGTAGTTCCGGGTGGCTGAATCGAAACAACGGTGGGCGAGGATCGGTGCTCGGAATGGCCGGTCAAAGGATCGAGGGTCCAACTCGAGGCGTAGCCACCACCGGCGGAGAGGTGCTGCCGGAAGAAGTTGGTCGCCTTCACCATCGCTTGCTCGACTTCCTCTGGCTCAGGGAGATCGTTTGCAATCAGATTGCTGGTGAGGACCGCCATAACTAGAAGGGAGAATTGAGTCTTCATGCGGGGGCGGGCCATAGGGTAAATCGAACTCTTTAGCGATTTTCGATTCGCAAGTATGGGCTGGATACTGTCAGGGGGAGGTTGTTTTCTGTGTCCGTGTGCAATGTCAGAAAATCGATTCGAGTTGAGGCTTCCTCAAGTTGGATGGTTGCTTCGAATTTGCCGGTGCCGATGTTTTTCATGGGGGTGGAATCCCACTGGTCGTATTCATAAGGAAGCGTGTAGGGCTCGCTGCGATTCAGATTCCACCAGAGCGCATTTGATTGAGGTGCGGCCTTGTTCGCGAACAGGGCAATAACGGTCAGGGTTTTTGTGTCAGGGTTCCATTGGTGCTGGATCTCGGGTCCTGTGATGAAGCTTCGATGATTGGCAAAGTGATGGAGAGCAAAACCGAGAAAGTTGTCCTGCACTTCCGGTGCCAGGGGTGTCCTTCGTGTGAAGCCTGCGGTGGAGGGGCCACCATGCTGGCCGCCGGGAATGATGCAGATCGGGAATGCAGGATATTGACGGCCAAGTTCTAGAAGCAGCGGAGTCACGCTGTCGTTCGTTCCGACGTTGTAAAATACCTCAAGTCCTCTTTCCTGAAGTTGGGCCAGGATTGGAGCCGTGCGGCAGGCATCCCAGACTCGGTCAGTAATCGTGGCGATATCGTGATCTGACCACCCTGCGACCTTTGCTTCTTCCATAGTCACTCGCGTGCTGGCACGGCGCAGGGCCCGGGCCTCCAATGGCTGCTGAATCGAGGGATCGAGCCCGAGCTTTCCAGCGGTCAGATCGGCGAAAAATCGGTCGTCGGTTTCCGCGAGATTTTCAGGAGCGGTGCCGATCACGTAGGCGGGCGTGCCGGGATTTCCTAGTGGGGGCGCGACGACAGGAAGGATGGCCGTGAACCGATCGTCGTGAATGGCGGCGACGGCTGAGGCAACGCCGCGTTTCGATCCTCCGGTTGTCAGCACCTTTTCGGGGGCGAAGGCCTCAGGTTCCGTCAGGGCAGCTGTGAGAGCTCTCATCTGGCTCATCCCCCAGATCCATGCAGGCGTATAGCGCGCGTTCTGCGTCTTTAAAATCTGTTGGCGCATCCCTTCGTGTAGCTGACCGACGGGTTTCATCGCATCGATAGTCCCCATTCCGATGAGAACAACTCCAACCCCGTGTTCCTTGAGCAGAGTCAGCTGCCCTCCGGTGGGCAGGGCCAGCTTGTTTGCCAGGCCCTGATTGGCAACGACCACATTTTGGCAGGGGCCCCCTTCAGCGGGAACATTGAGGGTGACGGGTAGTCGGACTTTTTGACCGGGCCACCATTCGCACACCGTGACCTCGATCAGCTTCTGTCGGATTGAAGCGTCCTTCGCTGAAGGTTTCCAGTCGTCGATAACCGTGATCTCAAGTGATGAGGGGTCGCGAATGGCTGCAATGTCGAAGAGAGGAGGCGAGGCTGCCTGCAGTGATGAAAGAAGTGCCGATAGAAGAAGCCATACGGCTGTGTGACGAAATTGATTCATGGGAGAGAAAGGGGCGGTCTGAATAGGGGACATCACAGAGAGCATGAATGAAAGTCCGCAGGTCCGGCGGCCAATTCGGGGGATTTCGGGTCGGGAACTGCAAGGGGGATGGCAGTCTAAACGGAGGGCCGATTCAGGCGAAATGTAAAAATTCGTCCCAAAAACGTAAAAAGCGTGTATACTGCGCCGTGCTGACGAGCTTTTCTGATGCAGATGCCAAGTGGCGCCTGAGTTGGATGCAAGCGACCAATCCTGAAGAACATATTAATTCCAGCACCCAAATAGTAGTAAGAACCAAGTAATCTGAATAATTTCACCCAGGGCAAAATTGCTGCCCGGGGTCGACGAGAGAGTCTCTCTTTGTTTTCCTGATCGATCAGTGGAGAACCGCGGCTTTGACCGGAGAGACTCGAACAAGTTCGACAAAACAACAAAATTTCAAAGAGCGCATTGCGCTTTGAAAAAACAAGATAAATCCTAAGTAGAAAGAAATAGAAATGAGTAGCGGTACAGTTAAATGGTTCAATTCGGAAAAAGGTTTTGGTTTCATCGCACCCGATGACGGTGGAGACGACCTTTTTGTTCACCATTCAGAAATCAAGACGGATGGCTATGCCTCCCTCGACGACGGCCAGAAGGTCGAATACGAAGTTGGTCAAGGCCAAAAAGGCCCTTGCGCCAAGGACGTAATCCCTAAGTAATATTAGGTTCGTCTTTGACGAAAGCAGGTGATCTGCCGATTCTGTCGAGCAGATCTCTTGCGATCAAAGCTTTATGGTGATGTCGCCAGCCCTTTGGGCAGGCGGCATCACCTGCTAAGCCACAGCGCTAGCTGAGCGCTATGTTCAACATCAGCCGCAAATTCGTATTCCCGAGTTTGCCTGCATTGGAGAGTTTGAGTGTTCTACTCACTATTCCTCTAGCGTCCCTCGAAGCTTGAAAATGGTCTTTTCGAACCCAAGTGGTTTGGATCTGAAGGCGGGCAGCGAGTATCTCTGAAAGTGATGAGCCTTTCGTCGGAGCGGCTTCGACTTTGATCTCTGCTTTCTAGCTCAGATGGGTAAAACTTTGGCCCTGGCCTTTGCTCGCTTTCGTTCCATTGCAGGAGGAAATTCAGAAGTGGCGGCAGAACCTCGTTCAGCGCGTTCGTGTTCTCCTTTGCCACCTCTTTACCGACGTTGGCTCAGCGATATACGTTGGAGTCCTCGAGGGCTGTTCGGGGGTGATTGGAGAATTGTCTTCGGATGAGTCTTGAAACGTCTAAGGATGTTTTCACTCGATTCGTCTCACCTCTGTTTTTCTGAATCAGCCTGTTATGACTATTGCGATTGCCGCTGGAGTGCTGTTTGGCCTTTTCCTTGCCTACGCCAATGGGGCTAATGATAATTTCAAGGGCGTGGCGACACTCTTCGGGAGCGGGACGTCAAACTACCGGAAGGCGCTTCTATGGGCTGCGTTGATGACTGCGTTGGGGGCGATCGTGGCCATTTTTGTAGCAAACGGATTGCTTGAGGCATTTAAAGGAAAGGGACTGGTTCCGCCTGAGATTGCCTCGCTCCCTGCGTTCGGGTTAAGTGTGGCTCTCGCAGCGGCTGTGACTGTGATGTTGGCAACCCGTCTGGGGTTTCCGATTTCAACCACTCATGCGCTTATCGGCGGACTGGTAGGGGCCGGGCTGGTGGCTTCGCCTGAGGGGATACACTCAGATAAGTTGCTTTCGGGATTTTTGGTTCCTCTGATAGTTAGTCCGGTGATCGCAGTGGTCGCGTCGGTGGGATTGTATCCTCTGTTTCGCTGGATGAGAAAAGTTGTTCGGGTGAATAAGGAGACCTGTCTTTGCGTGGGAAGTGAAGTGGTGGCATCCGCTCCGTATCCGGCTGATGTCGATACTCTCGTTAGTCAGGCAGAGATCGCGATGCCATTGATCCAGATTGGTGACAATGCTGAGTGTCGCGATCGATACACGGGGTACGTATTAGGGATCGGGGCGGAATCTGTTCTAGATCGGGCACACTACCTTTCCGCGGGAGCGGTCTCTTTCGCTCGAGGATTGAACGATGCACCGAAAATCGCGGCCATCATGTTGGTAGGCGGCGCATTGTCTCCCTGGTTTGCTCTGTCAGCGGTGACGGTGAGTATGGCACTGGGCGGGCTGATCAGTGCCCGGCGAGTGGCTGAAACGATGTCACTCAAAGTGACGAAGATGAATCACGGGCAGGGATTTACGGCTAACTTGATCACCGCGTTTCTAGTGATCGTGGCCTCGCGTTTCGGGATGCCGGTTTCCACCACTCATGTCTCCTGCGGTTCGCTCATCGGGATTGGCACGATCACCCGGCAGGCGAACTGGAAAACAGTGGGCAATATTCTTCTCGCCTGGGTTGTCACGCTGCCTCTAGCCGGGGGGCTGGCGGCATTGTTTTTCGTGGGGTTGCGAAGCTGGATCTGATCAGACCTTACTTGGCCTTCCAGATTCGAACGTCGTCAAAAAGGGTGTCTTTGCCGTTCACCGTAAAGTGGAGACTCTCCTTGGTCGGGTGGGCCAGACCCGGCGACTGAAGTTGACCGATGGGTGCTCCGTTCAGGCTTACGCGCATACGATCGCCAGCGATCTCTATGGTCATTGTGTGCCACTGTTCCAACGCCACGGTTGTTTTGACGATGGTGGTCCGGCCTTTGATTAGCTCATCGGCCTCGCCTTTGCGTGATGGATCGCGTCGCATTTCGAAAATGTCGTTGCGCATAGTGCCTTCCTTGTCGTCTCCGAGGCGGATTTGGGTGGGCGTGACAGCGACCCTGCAAATGTGGCCGGCATGGCTACCTTTGTGATTCTTGTCGTCAAAAACGACGTTGAACGTTTTTGATCCGGCTAGATTGAATTTGAACTCGACCACAAAGTCTTTCATAGGAATGTAGACTCGTCCGACGGATCCATGGTCATCCCGTGCCTGAGTTCCTACGAGAACCTCGTTCGCGACAGTGAACGCAGGGATAATAACTTTCCAGTCATCGCCGAGTTCGGTGCGTTCAAAGTCATCGGAGAAAAGGAGTTCCCCTTTTTCTGCAATGGGGCTGTCAGGGGCGGCGAACAAAGCAGAGGTGGCGGCTAAGGAGATAAGGGCAAGGCAGGAAATTTTTATTTTTGGCAGGTGGTTGAAAAGGTGGCTAGGTCGAAATTGAAACTGATCCTATTGAAACAACAAGGGAGCAAATTCGGCGAGGTAGTCACGCCAGTTTGGCCAGCTATGCCCGCCATCGGTGAGAGTCCAATCGTATTCGATTCCGGCATCATCGAGAGCCGCAGTGAACTTCTTGTTCTCTTCGAGGAGGAAGTCATCTTCTCCGATACAGAACCAAAGGAGGTCGAGTTGCCGGTTAGTCTCTTTGGGGTTGCTCAGGGCGGACAAGACGTCCTCATCTGCAGGAACGGCGGCACTGAAGGCCCCGATTGTCCCAAAGGTAGCGAGTTCATTGAGGCCGATAGTGAGGGCGTGAAGGCCGCCCATGGAAAGGCCGGAGATGGCCCGGTTTTTTCTTCCCGGCTCGATCCGGTAGAGTGTCTCCACCATGGGTAGCGCGGCTTGCATCAGGTCGCGATGTAGTTCGTCGGTGTTCTCCTGAGATCGGCCCTCACCGTAGGATTCAGGGATAGGGTGTCCGTCCAGCATCACGACGATCATAGGTTTGGCTTTGCCTTCTGCGATGAGGTTGTCGAGAATCCAATGAGCCTTGCCGTAGGTTACCCAGGTGGTGGCTCCGTCGCTGTGACCATGCTGCAGCACAAGCAGTGGATAGGACTCGTTTCCTGTTTCATACCCTGGAGGGGTATAGACCAGCATCTCGCGGAATCGATTGATGGGCTCGGACTGATAGCCGTGATAGTGAACTGTGCCGTGAGGGACTTCCTTAAAGTCAAAAGGATGATCGCCTGAAATATGAAGGATGCTGGTCTTGGGGGAGCGCATCGGTTTGAGCTGAGGATTGCCGGGGTCGATCATTTTCACTCCATCAACTGAGAGGCTGTAGCCGTAGAGACCGGGCTCTACGGACTCGAGAGTTCCAGACCAGATGTCGTCGGTTGATTTGGTTAAGGGGAGGGTTTTCCCCTGAATCATCTCACCAGACACGGAGACTGCTTTTGCGTTGGGAGCCTTGATTCGAAAGGTAACGCTGCCGTCCGCGTGAATCGTCGGAGAAACCACGGGAGGAGGTCTCTTAGCCTTCTTTTCTGCCCCATTGAGAGCGGAGCATGAAAATGCAAGCATGAGACTGAAAGCGGAGAGCGAGAGAAAGTAGCGGATGCAATTCATGACCGTGCATTAATACGGGATATCAAGGCGGAAAGGAAGAGACGCGAATCGGCGATCAGAGTAGGGCCGGATCGAATTGAAACGTTCAGAAATTCTGACACGATGTGGGAATGCCGATTTCCCCTCGAAAGATCCTGTTGCTGTTGGCCTTGCTTCTTGCTGTTGCATCACTTGCCCGCAGTGAAGAGGTAGAGTCCGATAAAAACCAAGTGATACGTCATAACGATATTCTATTTGCTGAGCCGGATGGAGTGAAGTTGTTGTTGGATCTTCATTTGCCGAAAGGCGTGAAAAACCCGCCTCTCGTCATGTTCATTCATGGGGGTGGATGGAAGGGGGGCGACCGTTCCCGGTGCCGGCTGGCCTGGGTGGCGCAGCACGGGTATGCGGTGGCCAGTATCGAATACCGACTCAGTAGCGAAGCACTTTTCCCCGCCCAGATTCATGACTGCAAAGGTGCGTTGCGGTGGTTGAGATCGAATAGCGGGAAATACGGCTACGATGCCTCACGTGTCATCATTGGGGGAACCTCGGCGGGAGGGCACCTCGTTGCCCTGATGGGGACGAGCGGAGGGGTCGAAGCTCTCGAGGGCACGACTGCGGGGCATCTCGATCAGTCGTCGCGTGTGGACGGCGTGATTGACTACTACGGGCCGAGCGATTTTGTGGCCAGATCAGTCAACCAGCCATCGAAAACCGACGAGCCAAGGGGAAGCGTCTATCTCCTCCTTGGCGGTCCGGTTAAGGAGAATATGGAGGTTGCGAAACAGGCCAGTCCGGTTACCTACATTAGCGATGATGATCCCCCGTTTTTGATTCTTCATGGCGAAAAAGACACCACGGTATTTCTGGATCAATCAGAGCTCCTCAGTCAGCGGTATGCAGAAGCCGGGCTTGATGCAGTGTTGCATGTCGAAAAAGGAGCGGGTCACGGGTGGCCTAAATCTGATGCCGAGCATGATCTCGTCCTCGGATTCCTGAACCAGCATATTCGGTCCGGCGCTGAATAAGGGGAAAGATCGCTATCTGAATCGATACAGATTTGACTCGTTGTTTTTGTCAAAATTCTGATTTCTGGAGTATCGTCGGTGATGACTGAAGATTCGGACTGGATACCAAGGGAGAGAGAGGAAGGCCTTTGCCCCTGCAAGAGCCAAAAGAGCTACTCGGTGTGCTGTCTGCCATTCCATTATGGGCGCGCAAATCCAGAGACCGCGGAGCAACTCATGCGTTCCCGCTACAGTGCTTACTTTTTTCGTCGAGTGGATTATCTGGTTGAGACCACTCATCCTGATACGAAAACACCGGGCCTGAAGCTGGACCTTGATAGGACGATTCATCAGGTGAACTGGAGCTATCTGACGATCAACGAGGTGGTCAAGGGAGGGAAAGATGACAAGACGGGCAAAGTTGAGTTCACAGCCGTCTATTTTGTGGAGGGTGAGAGATATGAACTTCACGAGCGTTCCCGCTTCAAACGGGTCAAAGGAATCTGGAAGTACATGGATGGCAAAGAGTAATGCTCAAGACTGATTACACTCCGTATACGAACTGTTCCGGGTACGAAGAATGATGTGCGCTGCGCTACGAGAGCATTCAGTTTTATCAAAGGGTAGCGTGGGCGGCTGCTACCCTCTCTGGACTGTCTGACCATGGACACGGGTGGTGGCGACTGAACCAGCCGCGTTGGTTTCGGTGACCGCCTGGATGGGGTTCTACCCGGTGATCGACGGTTACAGACTCTCGTATGGCTGGGAAAATGTATCGGCGCTCTCCATTCTTCCGCTCTTCAACCCTTTGTTGAACCACCGCATGCGTTGTTCTGACGTGCCGTGGGTGAAGGCATGGGGAACCACTTTGCCTTGAGCCTTCATCTGAATGGCATCGTCACCGATCGCGTTGGCGGCGCGCATCGCTTCTTCGATATCACCCTGCTCAAGATACTTCTGGCTGTGATAGGCCCAGACGCCGGCGTAGTAGTCGGCTTGCAGCTCAAGGCGTACAGAGTATTCGTTGTAGTCCGGGCGCCCGCGCATCGCATTGACTTTGTCCGAAGTGCCTAGGAGTTTTTGAATGTGATGGCCCACCTCGTGGGCGATCACATAGGCTTGCGCGAAGTCGCCGGGTGCCTGGAATGATTCATCCAGTTCGTCGTAAAAGCTGAGATCAATGTAGACCTTGTGATCGCTGGGGCAGTAGAACGGGCCCATGGAGGCACTGCCGTTGCCGCAGGCAGTGCGAATCTGGCCACGATAGACGACGAGTGTTGGGGGCTCATAGCGGGCTCCCATCTGGTCAAACAGTTTGCCCCAGACCTCTTCGGTGCCGGCCAGGACGACTGTGACGAAATCGTAGAGCTCCTGCTCCTCGGCGCTGATTTCGACAGAAGCCTGTGGAGCCGTTGACCTTCCTCCTCCTTCGAGAAGAAAGGAGGGATCAACCACTCCCAGTTTCCACATGAGGAGGAATGCGATCCCCGCAATGACAAGTCCTTTGAATCCGAAACGGCTGCCTACTAACATCAAGAGATTAAGGCCAGAGCCTCCTCCTCTGCTGCTCCCGCCTCGACCACCGCTCGAAGCGCGACGGTCCTCAACATGGCTACTTCCTTTGCGGCCTTTCCACTGCATAATTCTCGAGTTCTGGGATGGTTGGTTTGACTGAGACAGTTTAGTGGGCCCGGAACTGGGAAGTCAATTGCCCGCAGGTGAAACTGCTGGCTGGGGCGACTAGTTGTCCCATACTGTAATCCTTTGCACTGAAATTGACTTGTGCGGAGCCAAATGAGGCCTAGTGAAGGAAAGTGAACGAGGAAAAACAATGCGACCCAGAGGAAGCTCCAGCTCGAAGGACATTCGAGCAGGAGCCACTGATTAAGGTCACTTTGAGAGAAGTTCAGGAGGAGATTGAGGACCAACGTAATGCGCGGAGTCTTCGGAAACGCTTGTTGCCGCGGGCGCTCCTGGTGGGTGTGATTGCCGGGCTCATTGCTGTTGCCTTTCGCTATTCGCTTCGTGTGATCGAGGAATGGAGAACCGAGTTCCTTATCCAGAAATCAGAGGAGGGTGGATGGACTGTCTTATTTCCGGTGTTGCTGGTCAGCCTGGGAGCCGGGCTCAGTGTCTGGATGGTCAGGACCTGGTCGCCTGCGGCATCTGGCAGCGGCATTCCCCAGTTGAAGGGCGTGCTCTTGCACTTGCGTCGAATGAATTGGCTTTCGGTTCTCTTGGTTAAGTTTTTTGGGGGCTTGCTTGCCATGGGAAGCGGAATGGCCCTCGGGCGCGAAGGGCCCATGGTGCAAATGGGCGGCGCGTCCGGGAAAATGGTCGGGCGATTGTTGGGGATGACTAAAGCGGAGCGGTTTATTTTGATCGCTGCCGGCGCCGGCGCCGGGCTTTCTGCTGCGTTCAATGCACCCCTGGCAGGATTGATTTTTGTGCTGGAAGAGATCAATCGAGTATTTGCACCGGTCGTGTTCTTTGCAGGACTTCTTGCGACAGTAGCCGCTGATACGGTATCGCGTTTTGCTTTGGGCCAGGAGCCAGTGATGGTGGTCCAGCCGTTCGAAATACCCAGCCTCTCCGTCTTCCCTGTTTTCCTGATCGTCGGAATGGTTGCTGGGTTTTTGGGGGTTGTGTTTAACCGCAGTTTGGTGGGAAGTCTTCGGGTCTTCGACCGAACCAGACATTGGCCAGCCTGGGCTGTGGGGCTGTCTGTGGGGCTGACTGTTGGTAGTGCGGGTTGGTTCTTTCCATCGTTGCTGGGTAGTGGACATGAAGTGACTGGTCTGGCTCTGTCCGGGGAGTTGGCATTGGGGAGTCTCGTGATCTTCTTCGTGATCCGCTTTTTCATGACGATGATTAGCTACGGCTGCGGTGCGCCGGGTGGCATTTTTGCGCCGGTCTTGGTACTGGGATCGATGGTGGGATTGGCTGTTGGATTACTAGCACAAATGGCCTACCCGGAGGCGATCGATGAGCCGGGGGTATTTGCCGTAGTTGCCATGGCGGCTTTCTTCACGGCAGTGGTTCGGGCTCCATTGACGGCAATCATTCTCATTCTCGAAATGACGAATAGTTACTCGCTCATGTTACCATTGTTGGGGGCCTGCTTGACGGCCTATATGGTGGCCGAAGGTATGAATGATCGCCCTATCTATGAGGTGCTGATGGAGCGAGATCTGAGGCAGCAGCGCGATCGGGTCAAAGTGGAAACGGCAGCTACTGCATTGAGCTAGAAGATCAGAAGTGGTACGCCTACGGCTTAGGGGTGACCTCAAATCGGCTCGTAAATTTCCGCTCCTATGGTATGTATAGATAATATGGATTCAATGTCTGTCGGCGAGGATATCGAAGGGGTTGGGGTGATCTCCGAATCTGGCAGATTCGTGGTTCTCGGAGCCGGTCCTGCCGGATTGGCTGCTGCTTATCGTCTGGCCAGGGCGGGGTTAAGTCCGCTATTGCTGGAGCGAGCACCGCGCGCAGGTGGGCTCATGCAAGGGATCAAAAACGGGGAATACTCAGTCGATCTGGGTCGAAAGGAGATCTACGAGCGCAATCCGGAGGTCACTGAGTTACTGGATGAATTGCTCGGCGATGACTTTGAAGGTTATCCGCATCGTGTGGGGTTGCTCTATCAGAATCATATTATTGAGTATTCAATGCAGTTTCTCGGCGCTCTTCGCGGCGTCCCTTTGGGGCTGTTGGCGGGCATGCTGTCCGGTCTTGTTTGGGCTCGCTTGAAGAGTATAGGATCCACTCCTCGGAACTACGAGGAGCGCTGGCACCAGGCATGGGGGCCGTTGATGAGCCGGGCCTTGTCTCAGGGGTATAGTGAGAAGTTCTATGGAGTTAAATGGATCGATCGGCCCGTTGATTCCGGCTTTCGTCGTATCGATGATAAAGAGTCAAAAGCGAATGGGCAGCCGCGCCGTAGCCTCACCAATCTTCTGAAGCATTTTCGTCATGATCCCGATGCAGAAAGACTATGGCGACATCCAAAGGGAGGGACTCAAGCTCTCGTTGATTCGCTGGTAGCAGGAATTGAGGAATACGGAGGGGAGATTCGTTTTGGAACTGAGGTCAAGCAAGTCAATAGCAGCGAGTCAGGAGTCCAGTCGGTAGAGTTTAAATCGGCTGAAGGGGTCTGTGAAACGGTCAATACCAAGGAGCTTGTCAGCGCTGTGCCTATGATGGTCCTCGCAAATATTTTGGGTTTAGATTCAGACCTTTTGAAGAAAGACGACAGGAATAAAAATCGGATGACGATCCTGCTGTATCTCTTCCTCGATGCTCCTTCAGAATTCGAACATGCCTGGCTCAATGTGACGAGCCCTGATCTATTGATCGGAAGAGTGACCAACTATGGATCATTCGCCAGTGGCATGATTCCTGAAGGTAAAGGATGCCTGTGTCTGGAAGTATTCACGACTCCTGAAGATCCCTTTGCTAGGCGGGGGGATGAAGAAGTCATCAGTCACATGATTCAGGAGCTAGTCTCTGCTGAATTGTTGAACGAGGCGTCGATTGTTGATCGTCGTCTCATTCGGCTTCCCGGCGGTGAAGCCTCTAATGAATCTCCCACATGGACATCACACTCTGTTACTGCTTTTCAAGCCCAGATCCGCCAGATCGAAAATCTTTACGATGTCAATCGCGCGGGAGTTGATGTTGCCTTGTATGCTGGGCTCATTGCTGCGAATGCAATTGAAACAGGAAGCAGGACTGAGTTTGATGAGTTAGCCAACCCTTCGAAAGCACCCACCTATTCTCAAGACAAGGGCGCTTTGTAGTTGGGTGAGGGCTTACTTCCCTGATTCGTGGTAGTGGACGTCCTGCTGAGGGTAGGGGATGCTGATTTCATTCGCGTCGAAGGCCTTTTTGACTTGTCGGGTGAGATCCCAGTAAACGGTCCAGTAGTCCTCAGTGTTGGTCCAAGGTCGACAGATGAAGTTGACCGATGAATCGGCGAGTTCGTGGAGTTTGATCGTGGGCTCAGGCTCTTCCAGAATCAGTTTGTGCTTTTCAACGAGAGTCTCAAGAATGAGCTGCGCTTTTTCCGCGTCGTCGTCATAGCCGATGCCGAAGACCAGATCGACTCGACGCTTGTCAGAGGCCGTAGCATTGGTGATGACCTGCCCCCAAACTGAGCTGTTCGGGACTAGTACCACTTTGTTGTCGAGAGTTCGTATCGTTGTGCTAACCAGGCTGACACTGTCGACAGTTCCCTCAACTCCGCTAAGTTCGACGAGGTCACCGACGTCGAAAGGTCGATAGATCAGAACCATAAGTCCTGCCGCGAGATTGCTGAGGGTATCTTGAAGCGCAAACCCGATAACAAAAGCGCCTCCTCCAATCATGGCGAAGAGTGCGCTTACGTTGACCCCAAGAGAAGTGATTGCGATAAGGAGACCGATAAAAAGAATGGTCCGTCTTACCATTTTGTTAATGAATTTCTTGAGGAGATCCGACAATCCCACCTGGCGATCGATTGCCTCCTTGAGTAATTTTCCAATGATGGCCGATAGAAACCAGAAGGCGACCATGATCGCCGCAAAGGAGGCGATTCTCTTGAGAACGAGACGGCCGCCACTTTCAGATTTGAACCAGCCTGTAATGGCCGACCACACGGCTTGACTGTCTGAGGAGTCGACAATGAATCCCAACGTTGCCAGAACATATTGGCGGTATTCAGTCGGGTCACCGCCTTTCTGTTCGTAGTTGTCGAGGACGAGTGAGAGGCGGTCTGTCAATTCAGTCTTCTCTTCGCGAAGTCCAGTAAGGGCCTGAAGGGATTCTTCCTTTTTCTCGGCGATGGATTCGGAGGCATTATCTGCCGAAGCAGCGTTGGCGATTCGGGTAGAAATTTCCTCCTGTGAAATCTCGTAGAGCTTTTGCTTCACTAACTCGCGCCATGCTTCTGCTTCGAGTTGAAGGTCGTCCCGAGTGAGCGGCTCAAGGAGTAACTCGAGGTAGTCGAGCGGGACTTTCGGGTTTGTCGTGGTGACTGCAGTGTTATCCGAAGGCTTGGCTGCTGCCGGTAGCTTCTGAGCCTGGGAGTCCACTACGACTGAAGTCTCTTGGGCCGATCCAGAAGAGGCGGCTAAGGCAAAGAGCGTTGTCGCGGCGAGAAATACGAGAAACGGGTTTCGGAGGTTCATGGGGTAATGGTCACGCTTCGACTTCCCCGGGAAATCGAATTGCATTCTGGTGGAAAACTCAACCTCCTATGGTTCTAACGGAACGCTTGTCTTGAAGCAACGTCAATCCTTCGGCCTTTCTCTCATTCTGATACGAGGAGACCAAAAATCGAGAGCTTATACTTTCTGTCCAATTCGGAGGGACTGGACGTCAATAAGTTGGTAGCGAAATGAGGATATGGGCAATCGATCTACGAGTGGATAACGACCTGTCTTGACCTCGGCTATTCCCAGCTTCGATCAGTTTTTGGCTTGCTAGCCCCGAATGAAGGTGCGAGAGATAGGTGGTATTGTTCAGCTTACAGAAGTTTGACACAGCGCTGTATATTTCATGAAAATCATTTCCTTCTTTATTCTTGCTTCTGTTTTTCTTTCCAGCTGTACGCCTGTTCCTGTAGAGCATCGTACGCCGATGACTAGATCCCAGAGCGGCTATCCTTATCGCACAACGCCGTATTGGGGCTGGGGAGTGGGAACGGCTGTCGTTGGAACTGCCGTCGCAATTGATACGATGGACTACATCGATACGGTGGACTACATCGATACAGTCGATACTATGGACGCGATTGACTACTGGTAGTTGTGATGAGTCGCTAAAATGAGCGCCTCTCGAGTCTTTTACCACAGTCCCCACCATCCGGTGTTCATGATGAATAGCCCTAGCGCCAAATTGGCGGTGCTATGCATGATGACGACCGCCCAGAGATTCCGAGTGTGTATCGTGACCCATCCGGCAAGACTGCCGTAGATTAATGCTACCGCAAAGTCGGGTCCCAGATGAGCGAGGGCGAAGGCCAGTGAGGTGAGCCAGAACGGCAGAGCGTTGTATTTGCCGATAGGTTGCTGTTCCCAACCCTTTTCAGGGTCGGCGAGCCATCGCATCAGAAAACCGCGCCAGAATATTTCCTCGACGAGTGCGACGGCGAGGACGAGGCGGAGGAAGCGAAGGCCTATGATGGTCCACAGGAGGGGCGGGGAGGCGGCTTCGCCAAAGAGATGGGGATTAAATCCTTCCAAGCGAGGCTGAAATCCCAGCCACTTCAGCCATGGCAGGGATTCCTCTGATCCCAGTCCGGTCCAAGTGTGAATGAGTGGAGGCAGCAGCCAGAGGGAGATGCCTATCAGGCCCATGATGAAAGCCAGGCCAGTACCTTTCCATGAAAATCGGGGGTAATGCTTCCTCCAACACCAGACTAAGGTTAGGCAGACGAGGGCTTGCAGTGGATAGCCCCAGTGCTCGGGGTGACTGAGCCACCAGGGGGCGCCTTCCTCATCGGAGCGAGCCCATTGGATGATCTGCTGCAAGACCATGAATACGGCAAAAGGTCCGATAAAAGCAGCAGCCGACGAATGGCGTAGTCCGGACAGTGCACCTGAGGCGGGCGGTGAGTCAGTTGGCATAAAAAAGGGCGGAGAATCCACTATACCATCTCAACCGCTAAACTGGAGGAATAATGGGGGTTCTGGGTGGGATTGTATGCGCTTCGGATTCTCCATCGAAATGGTATTACAACGGGTTCACGCAGGGTTGTCAGTTCCCGGGAAGTGGTTAAAAATAGTGGTCATGCTCGCAGGCACAAGGCAACCACGAACTCACTTTCTCATGACTGTATTTAGACTGGCTTTTCGATTCGCAGTTTCAATTATTCTCCCCGGTCTCTTTCTCCTGTCTAACGCAGCGGATACCTTACCTGCGGCCAAGCCTCCTCTGGAGGCGGTGGAAGTTGCGGAGTTGTCGAGCGGCACGGAACAACTCGATCTGTTTCTGCTCATTGGCCAATCGAACATGAAAGGCCGTGGCATCATGCCGGAAGAGCCAATGCGTGATCCACAGATCGTGGCCATGCATTTGACAACTGATGAGTGGTTTTTGGCGCGTCATCCTCTTCATCTCATTGGCAGCCCGGAGGATTTCAGCGGCCAAGACAATGCTGGGGTAGGGCCGGGATTGATGTTTGCTGCGACGCTCAAAATAGCACAGCCAAAGGTTCGTATTGGGTTGATTCCATCAGCGAAGGGAGGATCGAATATTGGTCAGTGGCGCAAGGGTAGGAGCCTCTATGATGAAGCGGTGCGGCGGACGAAGCTGGCATTGAGTCAGGGTCCGGCAGGGAAGACCCGGATCGCTGGAGTGCTTTGGCTTCAGGGGGAGTCGGATGCGACGAACGAACAAGGGGCGGAGCGATATCCCGGTGCGTTGGGAGAATTGATCGACAATTTGCGGGCGGATTTGGATTCACCAGAGCTGCCGTTCGTCGCCTGCACGATTGGAGAGATGAAGGAAAAGCGGGTAGAGCAGTTGAAAGAGATCAATGCGATCCTCCTGGATATCGAGAGCCTCCGCCCTCATGCCGCCTGCGTAGACAGCCGGGAGTTTGCCAATCATATTGGTGACGGGGTCCATTTTGATACAGCGACTCAGGAGGAGCACGGACGCCGATACGCCGCGAAGTATCTTGAACTGACCCGGGAATAGTCATAAACACGAAACCATATGAGAAATTCAATCTTGAAACTGGTCCTGGTGGCTGCGGTAGCATTTGCTGGTCCGCTTTGCGCTGAAGAAAAGTATGTTCCTGAAGAAGGTTCCGTTGAGTTGGCCAAGAAAAAGAGAAAAGGGAAATCGGACAGGGCAATTGATCCTGCTTTGCCGAACGTGCTCATCATTGGAGACTCAATTTCGATGGGCTATACAGGAACGGTGAAGGCCGAGTTAGCAAGCAAAGCGAATGTGTTTCATAATGCGGGCAACAGTCAGGGGACCACGAATGGCCTGGCTAAGATCGATGAATGGCTGGCGGTAGCGGACTGGGATGTGATCCACTTTAATTTTGGGCTGCACGATCTGAAGCGAGTCACCGAAGCGGGAACTTCGAACAACTCGAACGATCCAAATGATCCGTATCAGGCGAATGTAGAAACCTACGCAGCCAACCTCAAGAAAATCGTAACTCAGCTGAGGGGGGCAGGCGCGAATCTGATCTTCGCGACGACAACGCCATTCCCGTCAGGCGTAAAGCCTTTCCGCGCTCCTGGCGATGCGGGGAACTACAATGCAGCGGCTTTGAAAATCATGAGAAAAAACAACATCGAGGTGAATGATCTCTATACTCTTGTCCTGCCGGATTTGGCGACTTTGCAGAAGCCTGCCAATGTGCATTTTGACAAAGCGGGTTCAGAGTTGATGGGGAAGCAGGTCGCCGGGCGCATCGAAGCAGCCCTAGCTGAGTAAGGGATTCTAGCCACCTGGACATGAAGACACTTTTTGCCTCTTTTGCAATTCTGGTCGCCGTGGCGATCGCACAGGCGGATGACCGTCCTAACATTCTGCTAGTCATGGCCGACGACCAGGGATATGGCGATGCCGGGTTCACTGGGCATCCTTTCGTCAAGACGCCGCATCTGGATGCAATGGCTAAGGACGGAGTGGTCTTTAATCGATTCTATGCAGGCGCTCCGGTCTGCTCTCCCACGCGAGCGAGCGTCATGACGGGGCGCACTCCGATGCGAACTAATGTGCCGAATCACGGGCATTACATGCGCCCGGATGAAGTGACGATCGCCGAAGTCCTCAAAGGGGCCGGATATGTGACTGGGCATTTCGGGAAGTGGCACATCGGTTCGGTTCAGGCCGAGAGCCCGACCTGTCCTGGAAAAGCCGGGTTTGATGAGTGGTTGTCAGGATTGAATTTCTTTGATGTTGATCCGTATTTGAGCCGAAACGGCACCTATGTGAATCGGAAAGGACAGGGATCGATCATCAGTATGGATGCCACGATTGACTTTCTTCGGAAGCACAAGGACGGCGACAAGCCGATGTTCGCCGTCACCTGGTTTCCCTCACCGCATTCACCTCATGCGGAGACTCCGGTAGATTTCCCCGGCGGTGATAGCCTCTACAAGGAGGCCGGCAAAGATCGAGGCTACTTTCTGGAGATTACTTTGCTCGATCAGCAGATGGGTAAGCTCCGTCAGAGTCTTCGCGAAATGGATATTGCTGACAATACGGTGGTCTGGTACTGCAGCGACAATGGAGGATTGGTCGAAAAGTCTTCCGGCGGACGTGACAAGAAGGGCAGTATTTACGAAGGGGGATTGCGTGTCCCTTCGATCCTGGAGTGGCCGGCCAAGCTCAAGCCAGGTGAGGTAGATACTCCCGCTGGAGCGTTTGATATTTATCCCACTGTGTTGGGAATTGCGGGAGCCACGGTCGAAGACCAGCCTGCATTGGATGGAATTGATCTGGCTGAAGTGATAGCCGGCAAACTGACGAAGCGCCCGGCGATGGGATTCTGGCACGGGCATACGGTCGGTCAGGGCACGCATAGTGATGCCATCATCAGGGACTTGATGGAGGCGCAGCAGGCGGGTGCGCATTCGCCATATCCTGAACGCCTTCTCAAGAATGTGGAAGAATTTCCCACTCTTATCCGGGGGGACTACGGAGGTCATGCCGCCTGGAACGAATGGCCCTGGAAGCTTCATCGGATTCAGAAAGGTGACAGCGTCACGATCGAATTGTACCACCTGGTTAATGACCCAATGGAGACCACGGACTTGGTGAGCCAGGAGACCAAGCGTGCTGCTCGTATGCAAAAGGCTCTGGAGCAGTGGCAATCCTCAGTTTATGATAGCTGGGAAGGCAAGGACTACGGAGAATAGGAGGGCTATTAAAGATGCGGATTGATAGTCATCATCACTTCTGGAATTACGACGCGGCTGAATACGGTTGGATCGGAGATGATATGGAGGTTCTTAAAAAGGACTTCCTGCCTGCCGATCTTTTGCGAGAGACGGAGACGGTTGGCATAGACGGTGTTGTTTCTGTTCAGGCCCGCCAAACTATTGAAGAGACGCAATGGCTGACTGATTTTGCGAAGGAGAACGAATTGGTTCGCGGGGTGGTCGGATGGGTGCCGCTGGCGAATCAGAATTTGAGGGGCGTTCTGGAAGCTGTGGCTGATTCGCCCTGGTTGAAGGGCGTGCGCCATGTGGTGCAGGGGGAGCCAGATGACAATTTTATTCTGGGTTCTGATTTCAATCGTGGTGTGGCGATGCTGAAAGATTTCGACCTCGCCTACGATGTGCTGATTTTTGCGAAGCATCTGGCTCCGTCGATTGAGTTTGTTGATCGACATCCCGAGCAAGTGATGGTGCTGGATCATATTGCGAAGCCAACGATCAAGACGGCTGCGTTTCACGAATTTTGGGCCGGCTCTCTTCGAGAGTTGGGCAAGCGTGAGAATGTGAGTTGTAAATTCTCTGGTGTTGTCACCGAGGTGCGTGATCCGGCATGGTCGATCGACTTGATTCGCCCTTATTGGGATGTCGCACTCGAGGCCTTCGGCCCGAACCGACTCATGTTTGGCAGTGATTGGCCAGTATGTCTATTGCGCAGTGGATACGGGGAGTGGTTCACTACGGTGCAGGCTTTGATGGCTGAATTGTCAGCGGATGAGCAGGCGGCTATGCTGGGGGAGAATGCGATTCGAGTATACAACCTCTAGAGTGACATGCTTAAGCATCAATTGATTCACCCGAAGATTAATGAGGTGCTGGGGCGTGCCGGACATGGGAGCCAGGTTCTGATTGCGGATGGAAACTATCCTGCTTCTTCCGCACTGGGGCCCAGAGCTGAATTGGTCAGTCTCAACCTCTCGCCGGGCATTCCGACGTGCAC
Source organism: uncultured Verrucomicrobiales bacterium (assembly GCA_963975655.1). Classification (GTDB taxonomy): domain Bacteria; phylum Verrucomicrobiota; class Verrucomicrobiia; order Verrucomicrobiales; family DEV007; genus Arctic95D-9. The sequence goes on along the minus strand of CAXBHX010000013.1, from coordinate 57,079 downwards.
TCAGGTTTTGGCGGCTCTGGTCACGGCAATTCCAATCGAGGCTGCTGATCTGATGATGTATCAGACAGAGGGGCCTCACGCACTGTGCGAAGAACCCCCCAATTGGCGAGGTTACCGAGAGGTCTTAGCTGGCGCAGAGATCGGTCTCGAATTAGGGACTATTGAAAGGTTCGCATTTTATGAGGCAGCCGGGGGGCCGAATCACGTGCTTACCATTCAAACGGCGGATCAGCAGACGTTCGCGAATATCCTGCTCACGATTGGTGTGCGAGGTTGAGGTGTTCCATTACGAGACACCTATGGTAGCGTTGCTGTGGGCCGCGATACTGTCAGGTTGTGGGTGTCATGCATGACCAATACGAAAAGATTCCCGTTCAGGTGTACCCTGAAGCCAGCACTGCCGCGAGCTTTGTCGCCGGAGAGATTGCCCGGCTGATTCGTGCACGTGCTGCGGAAGGGAAGCCCGCAGTGTTGGGGCTGGCTACAGGTTCGACGCCGATTCCTGTATACCGTGAGTTGATTCGACTTCATCAGGAAGAAGGCTTGAGCTTTGCCAACGTTACGACGTTTAACCTCGATGAATATGCCGGGCTGGACGGGAATCACCCCGAGAGCTACACCCGATTTATGAGGGAGCAGCTCTTTGATCATATCGACATCGAGTCCAGTCAGACTAACATTCCCTGTGCCACTGGTAAGAATACGGAAGAACAGTGCGCGGCCTACGAACAAAAAATCAAGGCAGCAGGCGGGATCGATATACAGCTTCTCGGAATTGGTCGTAGCGGCCATATTGGATTCAATGAACCCGGTTCAGCAGTAGGTTCGCGCACCCGGGTAGTGACGCTAGACCGCATCACCCGGCTCGATGCGTCGGCTGATTTCCAAGGTTTTCACAACGTGCCTCGAACAGCGGTGACGATGGGTGTTGAAACCATTCTGGAAGCTGAAAAATTGTTTCTTCTGGCATGGGGAAAGGGCAAGGCTGACGTCGTACGAACAGCGGTTGAAGAGGATGAAAGTGAAGTGGTGACAGCGAGCTTTCTACAACGTCATCAGAATGCTGAATTTGTTCTCGATACGGCCGCGGCGGGAGACCTGACCCGATACCAATACCCTTGGCTGGTCGACTCGATTGTCTGGACCGACCGCATGAAGCGACGTGCCATTGCGTGGGCATCAGGGAAAACGAAGAAGCCGGTGTTGAAGCTGGTTGATGATGACTACAACGAAACCGGACTGGGGGACCTGATCACCGACGAGGTGAACTCATATTCGCTCAATGTGGCGGTCTTCAATGACTTTCAGCACACGATCACAGGATGGCCAGGCGGGAAGCCTGGATCGAATGAAGTAACAAGGCCTGAGAAGGCGGAGCCACACCCTAAGAATGCCATCATTTTCTCTGCGGAGCCGCAGGATGCTTTCGTTGGGATGGGTGGCACGATCAACCGTCTGAAGGAGCAAGGGCACAAGGTAACCGTTGTGTGCCTGACGTCGGGCAATTTAAGGGTTCGTGATCAGGAAGCCCTCAAGTTGATTCGTTGCCTCACAACGATTGAGCAGGAAGGCTCGACTGACTGGCAGATTCCACCCCAACTCGGGAGTCATGTGGAACGTCTGCAGGAGGGGGATGCTGAAACTGCTCTCGACCCTGAAGTGAGGCAGTTAAAATCGGCAATTCTTCGGGCGGAGATCAGTGATGGCGCTCGAGCGATCGGACTGGATGACAGCGAGTTGCGCTTCCTTGATCTCTCGTTCTATGAGAAAGGGAGGTTCCGTCAGTTTCATCTGACAGCTGAGGATCAGGATAGGGTGAAATCATTGCTTGAAGAGTTGCAGCCCAGCCTGCTTTTTGTGGCCGGTGCAGTCGCTGATCCGATGAGCCCTCAAGGTTTGGCCTATCAATTGGTTTCGAGTGCGCTTTCATCTGTCTCCGTCCCGACAGATCACTACTGGAGCTTTCGGCACCGCGAGGAACCGCTCAAGCCATTCGAAATTGATATGGCTGTGCCTATCAGTCCTCTTCAGCATGACCTCAAGGGTGATGCCCTTGAGCGGCTACGTGCCGTTGTCGGTTTACAGGCAGTGGAGGCTCTCGATGAAGACCGTGCCGTTGCAGCAGCGTATGACAAGCTTGGCCTTGCGGAGTACGAAGCGATGGAGGTATTTCAAAAAATGACCATCACGAAGGCTTGAATACCATGAATCAGTTTTCACTAACCAATGAAGGAATTGATGTCTTTGTTCCTGACGGAGTCTCTATCGAAGAGGCGCTGAGGCGTACTACTCGGATGGCGATTGGAGCCCATCACGACGACTTGGAGATTGCCGCCTACCCGGCGATTGAGCATTGCTTCGGCAATCCTGACGCCTGGTTCACGGGAGTGGTCGTGACGGACGGGCGAGGCAGTTCAAGGAACGGCCCCTACTCGAATTTTTCGGATGAGGAAATAAGAGTTATTCGACGCCGGGAGCAGATCCGGGCGGCAGTGGTTGGAGAATACAGCGCAGTGATTCAGCTCGACTTTCAAAGTGGCGATATTAAGAATGGCGTAGGCTCCGACCTGGTAGAGGATCTACTGAAAATTTCATCTCTCGCGCAGGCCGAGTTGGTGGTGACTCATCATCCCCTCGATCGGCATCCTACTCACATTGCCGTATTCTATCATGTGTTGGAAGCGCTTCGCCAACTCTCCACCCAGCATCAGCCTGACTCATTCCTCGGTGCCGAGGTCTGGGGGAAGTTGGACTGGGTCTCGCCAACACAGAAGCTCACGCTCGACAGCGGACGCCGTGAGCATCTGGCTCAGGCGCTAATCGGAGTGTTCGACTCTCAGATTGCCGGCGGGAAGCGATACGATCTCGGAGAGATCGGGCTCAGACATGCCAATGCGACCTACGGAGAATCCCACGAGAGTGATCAGCTCAGTCAGGCTTCTTTGGCGATTGAGATGTCCGGTCTCCTCAAGGACTCGTCGGCTTCGGCGATGGATTTTGCCATGGATGCGATCGATCGTTTTAAATGTGAAACAGAAGATCGGCTCAGTGGTTGGGAGTAGATCCATAGTTAAAGCAATTGAGAGATTTTTTAGAATGAATACCAAACAACCTATCAGAGTGCTTGTAGTGGGGTGTGGGCACATGGGGAAGTCCCATGCCAAAGCATACCAGAAACTCGATGGATTTGAGATCGTTGGCGTCGTGAGCCGAACGTCATCGAGTCGAGAAACGATGTTCAAGGAGTTAGGGGAAGTCTGGCCGGGCTTCGATAGCTATGAGGCGGCCTTGGCGGAGTTGCAGCCTGATGCGGTTTCAATTAATACTTTTCCTGACACTCATGCTGCCTATGCCATTGCGGCAATGAAGGCTGGTGCTCATGTATTTCTTGAGAAGCCTGTGGCGGAAACTGTGGCGGAAGCCGAAGAAGTGATCCGGGTGGCTCAGGAGACTAAACGAACGCTTACAATCGGATACATTCTACGAGTGCATCCATCGTGGACTGAGTTCGTGAATCAGGCTAAACAATTGGGTAAGCCTCTGGTGATGCGGATGAACTTGAACCAGCAAAGTCATGGGGATAACTGGCAAACCCACAAGAACATCATGTCATCACTGCCTCCGATGGTGGACTGTGGTGTTCACTACGTTGATGTGATGTGCCAGATGGCTCAGTCACGCCCTGTGCGTGTCAGTGCGATTCAGGCAAAGCTTTCAAGCGAAGTGGGCGATCAGTGTAACTACGGCCAGATGCAGATTGTATTCGAGGACGGATCAGTCGGGTGGTATGAAGCGGGCTGGGGGCCCATGATGAGTAAGACAGCGCATTTTGTGAAAGATGTGGTGGGCCCATATGGTTCTGTGAGTATCGCGGCTGAAGACGGCAAAGGTGCTGAGAGTGACGATGTCGATTCGCACACGCGAACTGAGAGCTTGCTCGTTCACCGTGCCGAACTGAATGAATCGGGGGAATTCGCTGAACCTGATCGCACCATCAATCTGGAAGACGAGCCGGGACATGACGATCTTTGCCTGCGAGAGCAGGAGCTGTTCCTCCGGGCGATTCGAGGTGAGGTGGATATGAGCCAGCACCTCGAAGATGCTCTGAACAGCCTGCGTATCGTTCTGGCTGCTCAAGCGGCAGCTGAACAGGGAAAGTGTATTGAGCTGTGAAAGGAAAGCGCTAGGATAGCCTTGCGATGAGTAAAGCTGGGTCATCTTCAAACATTCCCCGTCAGCCGTTGTGGCGAAGGGTGGCTTCGGCGATACTTGGCGACATTGAGTCTGGCCAATGGTCGGGAACGCTTCCCGGTGAACACCAGTTATCAGAGCACTATGGAGTCGGCCGGCGTTCGATTCGGTCAGCATTACTCAGACTGGAGGATGACGGAGTCATTGGAACGAGCCCGGGGAAACCCCGGAAAATAGTGGGTGATCCGTCGCCGAGAAAGCGGGAGGCGGCCCATCCTGACCATGTGCTTTTAATCAGCCCCTACGCCCAGGAGCAGGGGATTTCGAAGTCGCGAATTTTGTTTAACCGGACTTTTCAGGAACTCAGCAAGAGAGGGATTCATCTGATCCCCCGGCGGGTGGACGTCAAGACTCCGAAGGCACTTGATCGCAACCTCGGGCAGCTCAAGGAGCAATTCCCCAGGTCGGTTTGGCTCCTTCACGATTGCTCTGGAGCATTGCAGCGGTGGTGTTTTGAGAATGGAGAGCGGGCTCTCGTCCTCGGGGCCAGAGATCCTGCTGCTGCCTTCACATCGGTGGATATGGATGTCGAAGCGGTGATCGTAAGGGCGATTGAGCTTTTCAAAATGAAGGGGCACGATCCAGCCAGGATTACTTTGCTGATGCGCCGGGATCCGGGGAAGTTGAATCAGAGGGTCAGTGACCTTTTTCAGAAGATTTTGAGTCACCAGACATTGGAAGAGCCTTCGAAAATCAAGGAGCGGATATTGCTGCACGACGATGCAAATTTGATAGACCTACTGCGCCGACGGCTCGGTCGAACCGACCCTCCGACGGCACTACTTTGCTGGAGAACTCATGCGGCGATTCAAACTGTCACTTTTCTGACTCATCAGGGAGTTTCCATTCCAGAGCGGCTCTCTGTGATCAGCTGTGGCAGTTCGCCGACCATGGAATTTATTCATCCGGCGATCACCCGGTTTTTAAGTCCTACTGGTGAATACGAGAGGTGTTTCCTGAGATTGCTCATCCAGCTGATCGAGGGTGATGAAGGCGATCGTCGCGATTTTAAATTCGTTCCCGAGTTTCTAGAGGGGAAAACCGTTGCCTCGCCCATTGCAATTGAATAGTGGGTATTTGATTGCCGGTGCCTTGTGCCATTTTGGGACAAGCAGTGGCGGGTTGTGAAAGGCTTACGAAGGCGTTTCCTGTTCCCTTCGAAATCTTCTTGCTTCCATGATCTCTCCTGTTCTTGACCCTGAATTTGTTCCCGCCGCCCTGTGGAATCGCGATTTTCGTGCCCGAGTCAGTCAGGATCCCGATTCGACTGCGCTGAATATCGCCATTTCACGGCCGGACGGGGTCACCTTTCGCTACGCGACGGAGATCCTCAGTTCCAACAACGGAAGCATTGATCTCAACTATCGCTATGTGGAGAGGTTGCTGAAGTTTCTCCTCTGGGCCAAAGGGGGTAGTTTGGTGTTTATTGCGGGCGATGATCAATTGACCCGCCGACTTGCGGAAGACTACGTGAAGGGCGGAGTACGTCAGTTTGACCGCGATACATTGGGGCAAAAAGTGTTCGGGCAGGTCATATCAGTATTCTCGGTGGAAGCGTCTCATTTACCCGAAGAGACTGAGAATGCTGTTTCACTTGGTAAAAACCTGGATGGCTGCCGGATTGGGTTTGATTTGGGCGGGTCGGATCGGAAGTGTGCCGCCGTCATCGATGGGGAGGTGGTCTTTTCTGAAGAAGTAGCCTGGGATCCGTATTTTCAATCCGATCCGATGTATCATCGGAAGGGAATCGAAGATTCCCTCAAAACAGCAGCCAGCCATTTACCTAAGGTCGATGCCATTGGTGGCTCGGCGGCAGGTATCTATATCAACAATCAAGTGAGGTTGGCTTCTCTCTTTCGCGGTGTTACTGATGGGGATGTTTTTAAGAAGACCGTGGAGCCGATGTTTACTGACATTGTGGCAGAACATTATACGGCGGTGCCCTTCGAGATTGCGAATGATGGTGATGTGACCGCCCTGGCCGGAGCGATGAGTATGGATACTGGTGGTGTCCTCGGTATTGCGATGGGCACTTCTCAAGCGGTTGGGTATGTGAACACGAATGGTCAAGTAACGCCGCGCATTAATGAGCTCGCTTTCGCCCCGGTCGATTATCGAAAAGGCGGTCCAGTTGATGAGTGGTCTGGCGATGAAGGGTGTGGGGTGCAGTTTTGCTCTCAGCAGGCTGTGGCTCGATTAACAGGAGTAGCCGGATTTGATTTCGGTGATATGCCTTTTCCTGAGCAGCTTATTGAGGTGCAGAAAGCCATGGAGGAAGGGGATGATCGGGCCCGCAATATATACGACACTTTGGGGGTTTGCTTCGGCTACAGCATCGCGCATTATGCTGAATTCTATGACATCAACACGCTCATTATCATGGGCCGGGTGACCTCTGGTGCTGGTGGTGACCTCCTCATGAGCCGGGCTCGCGAGGTGCTCAATAGTGAGTTTCCTGAGATCGGCGAGAAGATCAATTTCACAGTTCCTGATGAAAAGATGAAGCGTCACGGTCAGGCGATCGCTGCTGCTTCGCTGCCTTCCATAGGGGCTTGATTCTCCTTGTATAACACGCTTTGATACGTCCATGAAATTCACGACTCGATCTTTCAGAACTCTTCCTTCCACGGTCTCGATCATCCTCGGCGTTTGTCTGGCGGCCTGCACTACATTGCCGGCCCAGGATGTGCCTGAAGGATTTGCTCCCTTGTTCAATGGGCGCGACCTCACTGGTTGGTTTGGCTGGGGCACTTCAGATCCTGCTAAGCTCAAGGCAATGTCTCCTGCCGAGCTCGAGGCTCACCATAAATCCACACTCGAAGACATTAACGCGCATTGGTCAGTCGTGGATGGAGTGCTCATCAACGATGGCGAAGGGCTCTTTCTTACAACCGTAAAAGATTACGGGGATTTTGAACTTCACCTGGAATACAAGACGGTCGCGAAGGCCGACAGTGGGATCTACTTGCGAGGGGTTCCTCAGGTGCAGATTTGGGACTACACGGACGAGAAGAAATTTAAGCTCGGGGCGGATAAGGGTTCAGGCGGGCTCTGGAATAACAAAGAGATGCCTGGGAAGGACCCACTGGTATTGGCGGATAAGCCGTTCGGAGAGTGGAACGCTATCCGCATTATCATGGTCGGTGAGTCTGTCACGGTGTATCTCAATGACAAGCTGGTCGTTGATAACGCGGTGATGCGAAATTTCTTCAAGCCTGAGGAGCCCATCTACAAGACTGGGCCTATTCAACTTCAGACTCACGGCGGTGAGATATCCTGGCGAAACATTGTGATCAGGGAACTTGACGAGTAGGGCTCGGGAGCCTCATCCACTTTGGGTAATCACAAGAGTTGCTCAGCCTTCAAAGCCGAGTGGCTCGAGGCTGGTGATTACGTCGATGATTGTATCTTCAAACTTATCGAACTTTTTCGGTTTAGCGAAAACGTAGGCCAGGTAGTTGTTATCGTCGAGAGTTGCCGCGAGCAGCATGACGACTGCGACTTCACCCTCGATGATTCCTGCACCACCTCCCAGCATGCCGATAATTCCGCCGGCAAGCTCGATTTCCTCGACTTCACCCTCGGTATCCATGTCGAGGTTCTCGATCTGAATTTCGAATAGTTCTTCAGTAGAGATGGAATTGTCTTTCACGGCGGTGAGGACAAAGACGACCCCATTGCCATAAGAAGTGACCGTGTCTCCGTCGACCTCGGTCTCCCAGCTTTCCGGAATCGCGAACTGAATCTCGAACTCCTCCGATTCCATCAAAATCCAGTCTTCCGCTTGGACGGCTGGTGAGAGGATGAAGAAAAATCCCGCGATGATGGCGAGAGACGTGAGTGAATGCTTGATTTTTGATGGAGCCATAGCGTTAGAGGGTCGGTAGGAACCTCGATCCCCTGAATGGAATGGGCAAGCACTAGAGTGAACCGAAATCGAAACATTGAGGTGCGCGAATACCGGGCTGATTGGGTAAGGTTGCGTAACCGCAACAGTCCTCTATCAGACGCAACTTTGCGTGGGCTATGCCACTACGGGAAGCAATAGCCTGCCGAAGCGGTCATGGCAGAAGTCGCGATCTGAATAGCGGGAATCATTGGAGATCTGATCCCGGGAACTGTTTGAGGTGGCCTTATTCTCCTTCTGGGAGCCTGTCTACCTGGACGGTGGTAAGCATCGTGCATCCTCCTGCGCTTGAACAAACTCCGGTTACGGGAGCGACATCGTGGTAGTCCCGACCTCGAGCCATTACGATGTAGGATTCGTCGACGACTCTCTGATTCGTCGGGTCGAATCCGATCCAACCTGTGCCATCGATGTAGACCTCGACCCATGCATGGGCCGCATTCGATCCTCTCAGGTGGTGATCTGGTGTTGCATCGAAGAAGCATCCGCTAACATAGCGAGCCGGTACGCCAATGGCGCGGCAAAGAGCGGCCATTGCGTGGGCGAAGTCCTGGCTGGATCCCTGTTGGGACTCGATCACTTCGGATGCAAGGGACGAAATGCGAGTGGTACCGGACTGATAGCGATAGTTTTCAAATATGTGCTCCATAATCAGATAGCTTGTTTGAAACACGTCTTCCGAGTAACCCTGAATGTCGAGTGCTGTGCGCCAGATATCCGGAGATCGCTCAATGAATTCGCTGTCCTGAACGAAGGGGTGGCACTCTTCCATGTCACAGCACTTATTGAGATGTGCGTGATGAAATCCAAATGGTAGAGCATCAAAGTCGATCTTGCTTCGGTTGGAGACAATGGCCTCGCATTCTATAACGAGTCGAGAGTGAGGCTCGATCACTTCAAAGTGATGGACTCGGTTCACATTGAGGTCTTCGTAGTGAATAAGTGGGGCGTCAGGCAATACGGAAATGGTGCTCGATTCATTCGCTTGAAAGCGAGTTGTGGGAGGGCTGAGGCGAATATCAATGACGCTGTCAGTGACCAATTCTGAGTAGTTTATCTCGATCCTATGTTGTAGTTGCAGGCGCATTTTGAGTAATTTTCGCAGGCTGAGGTCAACAGTAACTGCGGCTTGAGAGGGGAGACGCTCTATGCCGTTCGCTTTTTGTCAAAGAAGGTAACGTCGGCACTGAGGGCTTTCAGGAGGTGTTTGAGCATTGGTGGCGAGTAATCATATGGCGACATAGCAATGCTCATGCCAAGTAGTGCTCCAAGAGTGGCAAACAGGGTTAGGTCAGTGATTCAATTTTGTCAGCTGACCGGCTTTGCGTAATTAAAATGCTTTTCGACTTCGCTTGAGGTGACTAAATTTCAGACAGTTGTGAGTGAATTATCCCGCTGGATTGATTGCCTCTTTTCTGTTTCTTCGATCAGATATTGTCGCGGGTGGACTCCATTCTCCGGCTCTGGTGACCATTAACGGGTGCGATGATCCGGTTGATGATATTAGTATTTCTATCGATCCTAAAAAAATAGTGCTGTTTCATCCGGCGATTGACTGGGTCGAGGGCATGAGGGCGAATACTTTTTTGAAAACGCTGACAGAATTGGATGAATACCTGGAAGAATATGGATATCGGGAAACCACCTGAAGACCCGACTATTGTAGCCAACTTCGAAGAAATATGAGAGCCCTACCGATCTTGCTGATTTCAATTTTATGCCTGTCATCCTCGTCTGGTGCGGATAGACCTAACATTCTATTTATTGCGGTTGATGATTTGAATCATTGGGTCACTCACCTCGGGAGAAACACCCAGGCCCAGACGCCCAATATCGATCGTCTCGCTGCGATGGGCGTCACCTTTACAAATGCTCATACTGCGGTGCCGGCCTGTGAACCTTCGCGGTGTGCCCTCATGAGCGGTCGGCGCCCTTGGACTTCAGGTTGTTATAAGAATGGTCATGCCTGGAAAAAGTATCAGAAGTCCGGTGAAGGTCTTAGCGCTCAGTTTCTAAACGCCGGTTATCATGTCGCCGGAGCGGGCAAAATTTACCATTCGATGCAGTATCATGAATCTGAGTGGAGCGAGTATATGCCCACCAAGGGATTGAGTAACAATGGTCCCGGGGTAGATAAATATGACGGGTTCCATGTCGAGAAAACGTTTCCGAATTTGAAAGACGAAGACCTCGTTGACTGGCATTCGGCGGACTACTGCATCGAGCGGATGCAGGAGGAGGGGGAAAAGCCGTTTTTTCTCGCCTGCGGTCTTTACAAGCCTCATCTGGCTTTTGTGGCTCCTCGAAAATATTACGATGCGTTTCCTCTGGATTCGATTGAGCTGCCCCCCCACATCGAAGGCGATCTCGACGATATTCCTGCCGCAGGTGTTAAAATGGCCGGTCCGACTGGAGATCACGCGAAGTTTCTCAAGAGCGATCGCTGGAAGTCGGCCATTCAGTCATATCTGGCTACGTGTGCCTATACTGACATGAACGTGGGGCGATTGCTCGATGCGCTGGAGAAGAGTCCCAACAAGGATAATACCATCATCGTTTTGTGGAGTGACCACGGTTGGTCGCTGGGCGAGAAGCAACATTGGCGTAAGTTTGCTTTGTGGGAGGAGGCCACGCGGATGCCCTTCATCTGGGTGGCTCCGGGTATCACAACGGCGGGAACGAGATCTGAGCGCCCCGTCGATCTCATGAGTGTCTACCCGACCCTTTGCGAACTGGCAGGGATTGCGGTTCCTAAACATGTTGAGGGGACGAGTATTGTTCCACTCCTTGAAGATCCTAACGCCAAGTGGGCTCTTCCTGCGATTACGACCCACGGTCGGGGTAATCATGCCGTTCGAACGGAGACGCATCGCTACATTCGCTATGCAGACGGAAGTGAAGAACTTTATCACAACGCCAAAGATCCCTACGAGTGGAAGAACCTCGCCAGTAATCCTGAGTACGCGAGCCTGAAGGTCAAACTGTCGAAATGGCTGCCGAAAGAGGAGGCGCCTGAGCCGGGGAAGTAGTCAGTCCTTGAGCCTTATTCGGGAGGCGCATCTCCGTCTCGAATCCTCTTTTCGAGTTCCTTGTAGCCTGTTGCAATGGCTGAATGCAGCGAGCATTGATTATCGGGTTCGTGGTGGCTTCGTCGCTAGTCATTGTTTCGGCGCAGGAAGAATTGACCGGATGGCCGAAACTATCGGCGGCTTCGTTTTCGGGCTCTCTGCCAGGAACTGATCTGCTGGTGACGGCTGAGGATCTCAGCTTGGATCTGGTGCTAGCGAATGATCGTTTTCTTGATCGTCGGATCGTGGAGGCGACTGAGAAGCGCGCCGGATTCTGGAATCGCGATCTCTCATCTTCTGAAGCGTACCGCCGGTCGATTGCTCCTAACCGGACGCGGCTGATTGAGATCCTGGGGCTGGATCGGGATTGGAGGGATTTGGACATTGATGGGTTTCGTTATGATCCTGCGGGTTCGGGATTTCGCTATCATTCCCGCAATTTGAATCCGGCCATTTCGTATGGTGAGGGAAAGGATGAAATCGAAGTTCGTGAGATCACCTGGGAAGTGTTTGGAGGAGTTCGAGGGCGCGCATTGATGGTCACGCCGAGATCACGGGCGGTTGTTGCCGAAGTGATTGCGATTCCGGATACAAGTCAAAGTGTCTATGATGTCGTTGACGGGGGAGGTGGACCCTCTGCGGTGGGGTTGGCCCGCGCCGGGTGCCGTGTCTTTGTTCCCACTCGGATTCCGAGGGATATCAAGCGCCATACCATCACCGAACGTGAGTGGCTGCAACGGCCGTCCTTTGAGTTGGGCCGCACTCTGACTGGATATGAACTTCACAAGGTGCTCTCGCTGGTGGAGGGGCGAAGGAAGGTGTTGGGAGACTCGAAAAAGATCGGTGTGATGGGCTGGGGCGATGGAGGGACGTTGGCCCTTTTTGCGGCGGCGGTTGCGGATGATCCGGAGATGCGCATTGATTCCGCCTGTGTGAGTGGGAGCTTCGGTCCGCGTGAGGAGCTTTGGCAAGAGCCGGCAGATCATCAGCTCTGTGATTTTCTATCAGAATTTGGCGATGCAGAGGTGGCGAGCTTGATCGCACCGCGGCGACTTGTGATTGAGCCTGCCCGGGGTTCCGACTTTCGCTACCGTACCGTAGAAGGGAGCCGTGAACTGGATATAAGCCGAGAGCGCTCCGAAGAGAGAGGAAAGCCGGGGCGAAGTACGATTCATACGGGTGATGAAGTGGCGGCGGAGTTGAATCGTCTTGATCGCCTGGTTGAGGGAGATTTATCATCCTTTGTGACCGTGTCAGAATCGGGAGGATCTGTGTTCTCCAAGGATACACTGGTCACTTTCCTCAATAATCTCGGTGTCGAAGACATCCCATCGAAAAGCTTCGATGGGATGATCGACCGGCTTCGGCCCCGGAGGGAGCATGGGGTCGAGAGTGACTTCGCCCGCGGTCAGGATGTATCTGAGATCGAAGCTCGAAATCAAGCGATGCTGACGCAGTCGGAGTCGGATAGAGCGGAGTTTTTTGCCAATCTGAAGACGAACACTTTAGAAGGTTTCGAGGAGACCGTTGAATCGTATCGTGACTACTTTCGGTCGAAGGTGGTGGGGGATTTTGGGATTCCTCTGGCAGAGCCAAATCCTCGCTCTCGTCCCTATCAAGAGAGTGATAAGACGATCAGCTACGAAGTAGTGCTCGATGTCTTTGACGGGGTGTTTGCCTATGGAATTCTGACTTTGCCAAAAGATCTCGATGTGAGCTCTGGAGAGAAACTGCCTTTGGTGGTGTGCCAACACGGTCTCGAGGGCACTCCCCAGCAGGTGATAGGAGAAGAAAAATACAAAGCCTACAAGGCCTTTTCGACGCGTCTGGCGGAGCGTGGGTTCATCACTTTTGCCCCCCAGAACGGCTACAAGTATTACGATCTTTTTCGACTGCAGCAGTCGAAGGCACAGTCGATCGGCAAAACCTTGTTTTCAATCATTGTGCCGCAGCATCAGCAGATCACGAACTGGTTGGCTGATCAGCCCTTCGTTGATGCCGATCGCATTGCCTTTTATGGGCTCAGTTACGGAGGTAAGTCGGCTATGCGAATTCCACCTCTTGTGGACAACTACTGTCTGTCGATTTGCTCGGCGGATTTCAACGACTGGGTGTGGAAGAATTCAGCGACTGATGAGCGAGCGCTTCGATACAGTTACGTCGACACCTTGGAGTATGAAATGTTTGAATGGAATCTGGGTGGCACCTTTAGCTATTCAGAAATGGCGACATTGATTTGTCCCAGGCCATTCATGGTTGAGCGGGGGCATTTCGACGGGGTTGGGCCGGATGATCGAGTCGCCTACGAGTTTGCCAAGGTTCGACATTTGTACCAGGGCAAACTGGGGATAGGTGATCGTTGCGAAATTGAATGGTTTCCCGGGCCGCACACGATCAACGGGGTGGGCACGTTCCGGTTTCTGCACCAGCATCTCGACTGGCCGGAACCGGAAGATTAGATCCTTGGTTCAGGGCACATAGACGGGAGGTTTGATCAGGGCCTTGTATTCGGGCCACTCAATGCGCATGCCTTCGTAGTGAGGGAACTCCCAGACGGGCCAGACGGGGCTCTCTTCGCGGACCTCGTCATACATTTCTGAGAGAGTGTGTTTCATCGCGTTAAAGCGTTCGGCTTCAGTATCCTTTAGATCAGTAGCCTCCGCGATATCTCGAGTGAGATCGTAGAGCGCAAAGTCGGTGAGTTGGGCGCGAGTTTGATAGTCGATATCATCCTGGGTGATTCCTCCGCTGGGTCTCAGGTCGGGCTGATCAATGCTGGCCACGAGTTTCCAATCGCCTTCGCGAATGGAAACCTTTACCGAACCCTTGGCGCGTAGGAAATGCCAGTAGAGAGGCGTGTCTCGATCGACTGGCTCATCCCTGAGCAGTGGGAGCCAGCTCGTCCCGTCGATGGCACGGTCTCCGGGGGGCTCAACCTGGGCGATCTCGCATAAGGTGGGGAGTAAATCGACACCACTGATAGGTTCTTTGCAGGTTGATTCTGGATGGGTATGTCCGGGCCATCGCAGCAGGCCGGGGACTCGGATTCCACCTTCCCATAGGTAGCCCTTCTTGGCGCGCAGAGGCGCTGCGGATCCGTAGGGATGTTTACCCGTGATGGCCGGCCCGTTGTCGCTGGTGAACAGAATCAGTGTATCGTCACGAAGTTCAAGATCGTCAACGGCTTGCATGAGCCGGCCGAAACCTGCATCGAGTTGAGTGATGTTTCCCAGCAGGGCACGTTCGGCCGGATCCTCTTTGTCAGCGTAGAGATGGGAGTGTCTTTCCGCGGTGACGACAGGTTCGTGGGGTTCGCTGTAGCATACGAAGAGAAAGAAGGGGCGCCCACTATTCCGTTCAGTTTCCAACCATTGAATGGCTTCGTCCGTGACGATATCGGCTGAGTAACCATCGATGGGCCCGACAGGAATCCCGTTCCGAACGAAATTGTACGGGTTTCGATGATTGGGCAGGGCATTGTTTTGAATCGAGAACCAATGATCAAATCCGTGGTCGTTTGGCTGAGGTTGCCCGGGGAGGTTGAACATGCCGTTCAAATGCCACTTCCCCACGTGACAGGTATCGTAGCCGGCGTCCTTCAAGAGTGAGGCAATGGTGATTTCGCTCTCCTTCACATGCATGGGCGATAGCATGGGAATCCAGTTGTGGATTCCAAGGCGCCACGGGGTCCGGCCGGTCATGAGCCCGGCTCTCGAGGGCGAGCAGTTGGCCGCAGCAGCGTAGCAGTCGGTAAACTTTAGTCCTTCGCTGGCGAAGTGATCGATATGCGGGGTGTGGACTTCTGAGTTGCCGTAGCAACCGAGGTCGCCGTAGCCAAGGTCGTCGGCAAGTACGACGATGATATTGGGCGATGTGGCGGCCGACAAAGAGTGGCAAATTGTGAGGACGGCGAAAGAAATAACTCCCCTGATACCCGATCTCGTTGAGTCGCTCATGACGCCATCATCCGTAGATTGTTGAAGAACGTCAATGGCGGGATCGATTCACTGTGACAAAGCCTCTAGGATCTCCCTACCTAGATGAACTCCTTCTTCGGTTCTACTTAAAGCTGCTATGCGATTTCTTCATATTCTACTTCTATGTGGTTCCTCAGTTTTGTCGGCCGTTGCTGCGGACAAGCCCAATGTGGTCCTTATCTTCGCCGATGACATGGGGTGGGGAGATGTTGGCTATCACGGATTTGAGGATGTCATCACGCCGAACATCGATCGAATCGCAGCTGAGGGAGTCCAGTTTAGCCAGGGATACGTGGCGGCTTCGGTATGTGGCCCGTCGAGAGCGGGTCTCATGACGGGAGTCTACCAGCAGCGCGTCGGGGCAGGGGAGAATGCCAGTGCCACCGGATTTCCTGATAACATGGGAGAGCGATTCCGCATGTCGGGCCTCCCGACAAGTCAGCCGACTCTGGCTGAGATTCTGCGGCCTCATGGATACCGTTGCGGAATGATTGGGAAATGGCATCTCGGAGTAGAGAAGCCTCTTCGACCTCACCATCGAGGCTTCCACTACTTCCGAGGCTTTCTCAATGGATCGCACAGTTACACGGAATGGGAGATGAAGTTTGACGACAAGAAGGACAAGTGGCCACTCTTTCGTAACGACGAGATGGTGCCACCTCAGGAGAATGCTTATTTAACCGATCTCTTTAGCGACTACGCAGTGAACTTCATCAAGCACAAGCCTGACAGTCCGTTCTTTCTCTACCTCGCTTACAATGCGGTCCATCATCCCTGGCAGGTGCCGGAGAAGTATCTTGAGCGAACCAAGCATCTTGAGGGAGGGGAAGATCGTCGATTCTTTGCCGGTATGATATTGGCGATGGATGACGGTATTGGCCGCGTGCTTGATACGCTGGATGAAGCGGGTGTTGCCGATGATACCATTGTCATCTTCCTTTCGGACAATGGCTCCCCTCGGGGACAGGGATTAAAGCCCGCTCCGAAAGATGAAATGATGGCACGGGGTGAAACTGTGATGTCAAACCCGGGGCCGCATCGCGGATTTAAAGGGGACACTTACGAAGGGGGAATCAAAGTGCCCTTCACGATGCGTTGGCCCGGAAAAATCGAGGGAGGGAGTCACTATGATTGGCCAGTGAGTGCTTTGGATATTGCACCGACGGTCGCCGCTGCGGTCGGAGTGGGGCAGCCGAACAAGGGGCATCCGTTTGATGGTGTCGATCTGTTGCCGTTTCTCAAAGGGGAGAGGGATGGTGATCGACCTCATGACGTTCTATATTGGCGGCGTGACAATGACTACGCCGTCCGTCAGGGAGACTGGAAGTTGAGTTGGAACGACGCGAGTGGTCCCATGAAGATCATGCTCTTTAACCTCGCGGAAGATCCGGGCGAGTATCATGACGTGGCCCATGAGAATCCGGAAAGAGCACAAGCGATGCAGGATCAGTTTGACTCATGGGACAGTTCAATGCCCGACAGTCGACCCTGGGGAGGTCCTGGAAATCGAAACCGCGAATTCGGTCGGGGCCAACGAGTTGATGTGAAGGCATATAACCAGAATCCACCCGCGCGTCCACCCGCTAAGGTGCACTGATTGCTCGCAGGCCGGGAGTGGCAGGGTGCGCCGGCGCAATGTCAGAATCAATGACCTGAATCAGGGCATCAGGCAGTGGCTACGTCTTCTCCCAAACTTTGGCAAGAGTGTGAAATTCTCCGTTCTCGCCAAAGCGATCGACTTCTTTGGGGAGTCGATTCATCAATTCTCTGTTGAAGGGTTCCCCAAGTTGAACGTGGCCTTTCGCTTCGGGTGAAGTAGCTGAGATTTCACAGACAACCCTCGAGTTCTCGAGGTCCTCGATGAGAGCCTCGTAGTCGGCATGCCAGAGCGGGAAGGCCAGTTCTGCGCCCAGTTCAGATGAAATTGGCAGGAGGGCCTGTTCCCTCCACTCCCGAATGTGCTCCAGGTGAAGGTCGCCGAATACGAGGCGAGCAAGGTGTGGGACTAAACGCAGCGCCGGGTCAACGGCGGCGTTGTAGTCTCGTCCCGGATGGAGAGGAATCCCCAGAAGGGGAAGCTCAAGCCATTCGGCCTGTCGAATGATGGATGCGAGTTTCAGCTCCTGGTGGGCAACGCGTCGATGAAGCGCGTCGAAGGTAGTCACGAGGATGATCCGGTTGGAGGACTCTCGTTGCAGTGCCCGCAGGGTGAGGTAGCTGTCCTTGCCCCCGCTCCAGAAGAGAGCATCAGTCGCTTCATCTGACTCCGACAGGGGTGTCAGCCAGGATGCCTGCTGAATGAGAGAGGCACGTCGTTCCTCGGGAACGTTTTCATGGGCAAAAGGGCAGTGGCGGCATCCGCTGCCGCAGCATCTCTCTCGATTGGATAGTCCAAATTCGGTGAAAACAAGAAGCCCTGAATCGGGATCTTCGTAGAAGGATTCGCTAGCACGGCAGGCTTCTGCGTGCCGCTTCCAGATGTCGGGATGAAAGGCGATTAGTGAGGTCGATGATGGGAGCGTCAGTATCTAACGTGCCGACGCGGCTTTGTCGACCCCGGCTTATTCGCTGACCACTTTGATGTAGCTCCAGAAACCGAACTCGTTTTTCCAGTCGTTGGCGCCGTTTTCAATGCTGAGTTCGGCGTGTTGGCCGGCGTATTTTGAAAGGTCATATTCCAATTCGAGCCATTCGTCTTCCACGGTTTCGTAGCTAATGATTTGATCTGCAATCACTTCGTCTCCCACAAGGACGCGTAGTTGCCAGTCAGCGTGAGGGTGATAGCTGACACGCATCCTCAGTGTGGTTGTTTTGCTTTTTGGGACATCGAGATGTTGTGAAAATACGGTGGGAGAGTTCTTGTTGAGTGGATGTGTTTGAAGTACGACTTCATTGCGGAAGCTTGCGAGCATCCTGGGTTGCAGTGCGACTTTGGTTGAGACATTGGAAAGGCGAAATCCCGGAGCGATTTTCGCGACGTCTTTGGTCCATGTCGCTACATTGCCCCCTTTTTTAGGGCCGGCAGGCACGACGTTTCCGCTGACGAGGCGGCGGGCCGTATGAGTCTGAAGCAATGGAATCTTGCCGGTTGTCGCCAGTTTCAAGGCGCGCTCCGGGGCGTCGGGAACCATGGGCTCAAGCGCAGCCCAGAGCATGCGTGGCAGATTATTGTCTTCGATGTCTTCTTCGTGCTGGGAGAGGTTTTTGAGGATGTCCCAACGCTGATCATACTCAATTCGCTGGAGGCCACTGGCGAGGTAGAGCCTCACCACTGCTGATTCGTCATTTGCTGCCATGTCGACAAAATGAGCCAGGGTGGTATTCGATGGATCGCGGTCCTCGCAGAGAAACTGAATGGCCCAGGCGCGAACATACTCGTCCGTATGCGAAAGCAGTTCGATGAGGCTTTCTTCATTTAGTCCGTCGGTAACCTGAAGGGCCCACACGGCGCGAAGTCG
The DNA here is from genome assembly GCA_963975655.1 of uncultured Verrucomicrobiales bacterium. GTDB lineage: Bacteria > Verrucomicrobiota > Verrucomicrobiia > Verrucomicrobiales > DEV007 > Arctic95D-9. The sequence goes on along the minus strand of CAXBHX010000013.1, from coordinate 38,418 downwards.
TTTTCCAGTGGAGGAGGAAGTATCGAGAAGTTCTCTCAGCCCTAGGTGGACCGCCTCGCTGTCGATCTCGCCGCTGGCGGCACGCATTTGCAGTTGGGTTCGGGCCTGGCGAACGTGCCAGTCGTTGCGATGATTCTGAAGTGCGACGAGTTCGATGTCGGACAGGCTGCCGACATCGGGATGGGCCATGGGCGTGGCGTCGGTTGGCATGATGCGGTTGATTCGTCCACTGTTGGGGAAGTTGATCGCATTGCCGCAGATGTCGGTGTCGTGCCAGTCGAGAATGTAAACGCCACCTTCGGGTCCAGTGAGGACGCTGAAGCCGACCCAGGCGAGATCGTTGGTGCTGATGAAATCGGAACCGTGGCTGCCGATGTAACTCGATCCTTTCGGTGTCATGTAATCTGTCAGCACCTGGTGCTGATGGATGTTGCACATGAAAAGCTGGTTGTGATACTCCTCGGGAAAGGCGTCGGCGAGATAAAATCGAGCACCGCCGTGGGCAGATCGATGAGTGTGGTCGCGGATCGTGGGGATGGGATCGTAGATGTAGGGATTGAGGTGAGGCTTGCTCTGCTTATGATAAGTGCCGCCCTGTACCACATGAAAGAGGTGAGGTATGACACAGCAGGTCGCAAAGCCCTGGCCTTCGTCGTTGAAGTCAAAACCCCAGGGATTTGAAAGTCCGTGAGCGAAAATTTCGAATTCGTCTTTGGTGGGGTGGTAGCGCCAGATGCCGCCGTCGATAAACTGGCGGTCCTTTTTAGGCGTGCCCGGCTTGCCAACCAGGGAAGTGGTAAAAACGCCGTGGCATCCATAGAGCCAACCGTCGGGACCCCAAATGAAGCTGTTGAGCGTTTCGTGACGGTCTTGAACGCCCCATCCGTCGAGTAGCACCCGAGGCTCGTCGTCGGGTTTGTCATCGCCATCGGAATCAGGAATGAAAAGCAGATTGGGCGGAGTACCCACATAGACACCGCCAAATCCTATGGCAATTCCGGAGCTGAAGGTGAGTTTGTCAGTGAAGAGCTTCTTGGTGTCGTGAACCCCGTCGCCGTCGGTGTCCTCGAAGATCTGGATTCGAGTGAGCTGTTCCTCCACCTTATGGCTGCGGCGGTCGATGTAGTTGTAGTTTTCTAACACCCAAATGCGGCCTTTGGCGTCGAAGGTGATCGCGATAGGTTCGCCAATGTCAGGTTCGGCTGCGTAAATAGAGACGTCGAACCCTTCAGGGATATCCATTTTAGCGACGGCCTCCTCGGGGTTGAGGAATGGAGCATTGCTGGTTTTAAGCTCCTTAGCGGTGGTGGCCGCAAGGCTCAGCGCGGATGCCAGAATGAAACAAAAACTGTTGGAGGTGAATTTCATGGCTTGGCTTCGACTTGTTGGGTACTGCGGAGGTATTTCACGAGGTTGATTACGTCTTTGTCAGGCGTAGCGAGAAGTAGGCCTTCCGGCATCATGGAATAGGGGGATGTCTGGCGTTCTTCGATATCGCTTTTGAGGACCGTGCTTTGAATGCCGACACTGTTAAGGACAATTCGCTGGTCGTCTTCGTTGGCAATCGTGCCCGCGAGAATTTGCCCACTCTTCGTGGTGAGTGTGACGAGTTTGTAGGCGTCTGGAATATCCCCGCTGGGGTCCAGCATGTTGAGCAGAATGTAATCAAGGTCAGCTCGATTCGATCCTGTCAGGTCAGGGCCAATCTTGCCTCCCTTTCCGTAAATAATGTGGCAGGCCGCGCAGGTGCGCTCGAAGACCTCGCGCCCTGCGAAGGCGTTCCCCTTGCTGACGGCGTCGGTGGTCAGTAGACCTCGATATCTCGCAATGAGCTGCTCCTTATCGGCGGATAGAGCATCAATGTCGCCGTAGACATCTGTGAACGGCTTTCCGAGAAGTTGGCTCAGAGAGCGGGCGACATAGGAGGGGATGGCCTCTCTGCTGATTTTATTCTGTTTCAGCGCCTTAAGAAGAACCGTGGCGTATTCCTCTCGACTGGCGAGGGTTTCAATCAAGGCTCGCTGACTAGGGGGATCGAAATCGGAGTAATGGCCGAGTAGGAGCGATGGAGCATTGTCAACTTTGATGCTGGCATAGGCTCGAATGGCATCGAGGCGAAGAGCCTCATCGCTCAAGAGCGCTTCGATTACTGGTGGAAGATCACTATTCTGTGCCGAGACAAGTGATCGCAGAGCGGCTTGACGTTCCTCAAGAGGAGTTGACGGGTCCTGAAGTGCGGCGAGGGCCGTTTGGGCGGCAGCCTTGTCCCCAAATATCTGGCTGAGGCTGAGCGTCAGTTGGGTGACTTGGTCGCTTGAACTGACAGAAAGTCTCTCGTTGATGTCACTCCAACCCTTGGGCGGCTTCACATTGCGTTGTCCCTCGAGCCCTGCCAGCATCCCTTGAAGCAGGGCGGTTTGGGTGACTTGGTCGTCGGTATCGCTCAGGACTCGGGCGATCAGGTTCAGTGATATGTTCGCGTCGAGCGGACGGAGTTTTCCTGATCTCAGTTCCTGAAACAGCTTCGCTGCATTCTCACGGGAATCTGCATTGGCCGGAGGGTTCACTGGAGCTGCCGCTTGGCTGGAGTCCACAAGGATTGAGCCTGCCCAGACAATAGCCAGAAAGACGGGAACGCATAAGTGATGGAATCTCATTGCAGTAGTGATCATCATCACTAATGGAAGGCCCCATTTACTTCTATAGAAAGGCGGACAAGTTTTGTGAGGTTATGGCCATGAGGGCTCGAAGCCTTCTATTTCAATGACTCGAGGTAGCCAAGTAACGCCCTGAGGTCGGAATCGTTCAAGGTATGAGTGAGGCCGAGAGGCATGAGCGACATAGGAAGGTGGGATCGGCTCACGATATCGCGGTTGTTAATCGTTTTCTCCGCACCGGTGATGTCGGCATAAGTGTGGGTGCCCCCTTTTTCCCGAAGAAGGAAGCCCAGGTAGGTTTCACCTCCGACGAGATTGATTTGTAGTGGCTCATATTGAGGGGCGACTTCTGCTCCGGGGTCGAGAATCGACTGAAGAATGAATGGCAGTCCGCGCGAACCAATGGTGCTGAGATCAGGGCCGCCCTTTCGACCAAACCCTTCAGCACGGTGGCAAGTGGCACAGGTTCGTTGAAAGGCGATTCGGCCGTCGTCATGATGTTCATCGGAGATCGATTCATCGCCGGTCTCAAGATATTCCATCCAGTGGGGTGTCTCATTGGTTTTCGGACGGGCTGCGATTTCTTCTGCAGTGGGCGGTGTAGGGAGTGATGCGCCCGATGCAAGATCAGCATAGTTCCGGACTCGAGCGGTGAGGTTATCACTTCTTAGAATCTGCCCGGCGAGTTTCTGAGCATCGATTTGATCTGGATGAGAACGAAGTGACAGGAGTATACCAACCCGTGTCTGCTCATTGGTCGCCTTTTTAAAGAGCTCTCTCAAGTTGCTAATTGAGAGAGCATCCTCACGATCAGGTAATATGAGAAAGGCGGCGTTTCGCACGGCATCGGAGGTGTCCGGATCGAGGATCTGTTTCCTAATGTGTGCCGTGATTGATTTGTCATCGACATCGCTTCCGTTCAAGCGAACCAATGCAGTGACGGCAGCGTGGTAGTCTGTTGGGGTTTTAGGATTTGATGCGACCGCATCGATCTCTTTGCGATATTTCTTTAGCTGTAGATCACTGATCCATTTGAGCGCAAGAAGGCGTATCCCCGGATCGCTGTGTTTGAGAGCGACAGGAATGACACCTTTCGCGTCATTGGGATGAATCCGTCTATGAGCCACAAGGAGTTGGGGGGAAAGAGGGTCGACTGGTAGGTCCGCTTCCTGGCCCTCAAGCTGATTGAGCAATAAAGTCAGTTCGTAGGGGTCAGTCGTCGTGGTGAGCTCTTCAACTGTTGCTGCCTTCTTGGGCTCCGACTTCAAATTGGGTAGTGGTCGAGTGTCAGGGTCCCATCCGTGAATGGCCCAGATAGCTCCGTGGCCGTGGATCGCGTAGTCACGCTTGACCCAGTCGGAGACGTAGATGACGCCGTCGTTAGCACGGGCGAAGGCGACTGGTCGGAATTCGTTTCCACCTTGAATGAGGATTTTCTGTTCGGTCTTAAAGTGTCGCCCGTCGGGGTCGAGCGGATACCATTCGACCCGATGATCGGCCCAGCTGGCAACGAGGAGATTGCCTTCCAGCTCCATCACGTCACAGGGAGCCTCACCGCAACTGTGCAGCATGGGCAGAGTTCCGGTGAGTTCACCGTCCCATGAAACGAAAGGGTGCAGACCGGAGCGCCCGTAGCGGAACTGATAGCCATGATCGCCACCCTCGATGATGTGGTGCAAGCGGCACGGAGGCCTGGAGCTGGGATCATTGTCAGTTGCGAAAACATGACCTTCGGGAGTGCAAACCACTCCAAAGGGATTCCAGAAACCCGTGGCGATTCGCTTGAGATTTTCACCTTTTTGTGAAATGTGGAAAATGTTTCCGCCTTCGCCGTGATCGCTGATGCTGGTCCCGTCCGAACCGGTAAGCGTATAGGGAGCCCCAAGGTTTTCGCCGACTCCGAAGTAGAGGTCGCCGTTAGGGTCGAAACTGAGTCCGGAGATACCGTCGTGAGGGTAAGTGCATTCAGTTTCCAGATAGACGAACTGGCGTTCGACTGAGTTGGGGTCGGCGATGCCGTCGCCGTCTTTGTCCCAGAGCCGAACGATCTCATTGCGGGCCGCGACATAGATAGCGCCCGTCTCAGGATGAATCGCGATATCCATCGTGGCCGTTAGGTCATCGTTGTAGAAAATCGTTCGACTGTCGGCCATTCCGTCACCGTTTGTATCCTTCAGAATGAGGATATTGTCACTCTTTGGTCCAGTATAATCCTCGGGTGGAAAGTGGGTATGCGATTCGATCGCGAAGAGCCGTCCCTGTTGATCGATCGCGAGCCCGGTGGGGTGAACGATGGATTCAGAATCCGCGAATTTGGTGATGGTGACGCCGGAAGATAACGACTTTGGGGGTTCTTCGGCGGCCAATGGGAAGCTGAGAACAGCACTGCCAAACAGCAGGCAGCTGGAAAGAAAATGTCGGACTGAGTCAATTGAGGCGACTCGATTGTATTGAGTGAAGCTGGGTTTCATGACCTGATTTCGGCCGAATCTGGCCGTAGTCATTGAGCCACTTTTTCGTGCGCTACGTCAAGCCGATCGCTGCACGTGATCTCGCTTCTTTGAGATCGGAAAGAAGGAGGTTCGCTGCCGTCCGATCGAATATCGGCGGCAGCTGAGATAGATTGAAATTACTGCGCGGCTTCGGGGCCCGGGTTGGCGATGAGGTCGTTCACTCCTTCGGTGAGAAGCTTCTGAAATGGCTCGGCATTCCAATCTCGAACATCGTGTCCCCAGGTCAGCCCCATGATGCGACTCTTGCCTCGCGGGCAGGTCCACATCACGATGGCATCCTCTTCGCCCTCCTGACTCCCGGTCAGCAATGGAATGACGTCATCGGTAAGATAAACATTGTTGTAGAGTTCAGTGTCATCGGTGCGGTAGTCTTCCGGGACGCCCGCAGTGATGGGACTGTCGTTGCATCGGTGAAGCGAGATAGGCAGTTTTTTTCCGTGACGGATACTGGCAACTCCAGTGAAATCACCCCAGGCCGGAAATGGCTTGTCAGGATGGTCTTTCATCCACTTCATCTTGAGGATCGGATCGGCCTGCGCGCCGTTGGAGTAGTCAGTGCCACCGGTTTTATAAGTGGGCCACCAGCTATGCATTGAGCAATGGAGGAGAATGGCGGGGACACCATGGACCCGGGTCTGATCCATGAGGTTGTTAGCTGCCTCGAGATCGGCGGATTTTGCGAAGCAGAAATTGTAGACGATGGCATCGTAGCCTTTTCCGAAGTCGGGAGTCCGGAGTTTTTCGATCTGTGGCTCATGTTCGCCTGTCATGACCGTGACATCCCATCCTGCCTTTTCAGCGATCTCTTTGAAAATCGCCAACTGCGGAGTGTACTCATGCCATTTGCCCGGTTCGTGGGTAAAATAGAGAACTTTGCCACCGGCAGTGGCAGAAGGAATCGCAAAGAATGACAGGACGGCACCGGTCAAAAGGGAGAGCAGGATTGTTTTCATGGGTGTGATACTTGAGTTGATTCGCTTGGAAAGCCTATTCGACTTCAGTTTTGGCTTTTTGTCGAACAGGAATGTTGTCGCAAATAGGCCCAAGGATCGTTTCGGAGGCTGCCTGACCTGAATCATGAGGCCAGCAGAAAAGGCGCGATCGAGCACTGTTCATTCTTTTTCTTGAATGGTCGTTCGCCCACGATTTGGCCTGGTTTTAGGATGTCGAAAAGTCCCGAATTCTCTTCGGTTGATGAAAGTTAGAGGGTATCTTCATGCGGTTGTTTCGCGTAGAGCATCTAGGTGGTTTCTGCTGCGTTAGATGAAGCCCTCCCAGATCGATCGCAATCCCGCTAAACGCCCCTGCTTTCCCTTCTTCACATTATGAATCCAAAATCTTCGAGTGGCTCGCTGCAACGAAAATCGTCCATCTGGCTGTCACTCTCGGCGCTTCTAGGATGCCTCTGGTTTCCATCGACTGCCGAGGCTCACGTGAAATGGTTCAGTAAATATTCGTATGCCGATCAGCCGCTCGACTTAATGGAAGTGCTCACTCCTTCTTTCTACTTACTTCTGGGCTTGTCGATCATTGTGATTATTTCGCTGACTCTTCTGGAAGAGAAAATCATAAAGATCAGTTGGGTCTCGAGGATCGATCAATGGTTCGGGTCCCGTAGCGAGCACATTCTATACGTGATGCGGATTGGCGTCGGCGTAACTTTAGTCTGGAGTTGGCAGGCTGATAAGGTGTTCGCCCCTGAACTGGCGACTTCTACGGGATGGGTGATATGGCTTGAACTGGCTGTTGCATTCCTTCTCGTATTCCGGAAAACAATCAGACTAGCCGGGGTAGGTATTTTGATCCTCTACGGAGTTTCGATATCTATCTTCGGATTCTTTCATATGCTCGATTATCTTCTCATCGCGGGAGTGGGGTGGTTCTTCATCGCGATTCAGTCAAAAAATCCAAAGATTAAGATCACTGCGCTGCCTGCTGTTTATGCGACATTGGGCTTTTGTCTGATCTGGTTGGGAATTGAGAAGCTGGTGTATCCGTCATGGGCAAAATTGTTGCTACAGGAGCATCCCGTTCTGGCGCTTGGCGTTGAGCACGATTTTTTCGTAACGGCCGCAGCGCTTATCGAGATCAGTCTGGGGTTCATGATTCTGGTGTGTCTCCAGGAGCGATTGCTCGCCTTGATTATTACGTTAGTGTTTGTCCTAACGACATTGGTATTCGGGAAAGAGGAAGTGGTTGGCCATACCCTGATTCACACGGTTCTCATCGTATTCCTCTTTGCCGGGGCTGGTAGCGCCACCCCGCCACTGCATTGGATCAAGAATGTGAAACTGCGTTTACCGGCGACAGCGTTGGCGTTCGTTGTACTGCTTGCGACGCTGATGGTTCCTTACATTTATGGGTCCTCAGTTCTTTATTCGGTGTCGAATAAGAAACCAACTGATGTTCACGAAATGAAGATTGAAGTGAAGTCTCGGGAAGAGGCTCCCCGACTTGCTATCTCGCTGCACAAGGATCCGGTCAAGGGCTGGAATATCGAATTGATAACCGAGAACTTTACGTTTGCTCCAGCCTCGGCCGGACATGATCCGGTGGAGGGAGAGGGGCATGCACATCTCATGATCAACGGGGAAAAGGTGGCCAGACTTTATGACCGATGGTATCACATTCCCAATCTTCCGATTGGGAAGCACGATGTTGTGGTGACGTTAAACGCGAACAATCACGCGGGTCTTGCGGTTGACGGAAAAGCGATCAAAGCAGAAACTCAGATTGAGGTTTTGGCACCATCGAAGTAACTGAATCCTCAAAGAGGCGGTCAAGCAAGTTGAAGAGGATGAGTGAACTCGAATCGGGGGAGCTCAAAGAGAAAGTGCCGCCCCGAATATTCCCGGCACGGCACTCAATTTTCCAACCATGAATTTCTTCTTTAGCTCAGGAATTCGACAGGCGTGTATTCCTTTCTGAGAACGTCAGTAGAATTACCGTCTAACCAGCGATCAACAATCGTGGCGTAGAGCTGTCGGAAATCAGTCGAGGTTTCACTATAGCGGAGGTCACTACGCCGATCGGTTGGGATGACAGGCTGATTACCGTAGATGCCGCCATTGACCGAGGACCCGGCGACGAAGAAGACGGAGTTTGATCCGTGGTCTGTTCCATTGGATCCGTTTTCGTAGGGGCGCCTTCCGAATTCAGAGAACGGCATAACGATAACTTTGTCTTCGAGGCCCTTCGATTTTAGATCACTGAGGAAGGCGCTAATGGAGTCTGATAGATTTCCGAGGAGCTGCGCCTGCCGTTGGGTTTGATTTGAATGAGTATCGAAACCGCCTGTGTCCAGAGTGTAGACGCGGGTTCCCATTTCGTCTGAGATCATCGACGCCACGGCACTGAGATCCCGTCCGAGATTTGTTCCGGGGTAAGTCGCTCCAGGCTTGTAGTTTCCGATCGCATCCCGAACGCGCTCTTCGGTGACGAGAGCACTCATGTAGGCCATGTTGAGGTAGTTGACGGTCTCCGTCTTTTCCTCAGTTCCAGCCATCACTGTTTTGCGAAGCAGTTCGGCGACGGCATCATCAGCCACCGAGCGGGACTGCAAGGCACGTACGTCTGAAGACAACATGCTGAAGACCGGCTGAGGGGTCCGTGATCTCAATAGGATCGGCAGGTGACGGCTGATGTGTGTGGCCACGGGGGTATCTCTGCCTTCGAGTTGATCCTGAGGGCACTCCGAGTCCAGGTAGCGTCCGAGCCATCCTGACCCGACGAACTCAAGCCCTCCTCCTCGCTCGTAAAAGTCCTGCCCGGAGAAGTGGCTGCGTGAGCTGTTGGGATATCCAACATCCTGAATGACAGCCAGGTCGCCGTTCTGATAGAGCTCGTTCAGTCCACTGCACGCGGGATTCAATCCCAAGTCATCGTTGAGCATGAGCGCTTCCGATTTCTTGATCCCGATATTGGGACGAAACTCATGGTAAGTGTCGTCGTTGACGGGGGCCAGAGTGTTTAAGCCATCATTGCCTCCGCCGAGTTTGATGAGTACCAGGATCTTTCCGTCTTTATCCAGAGCGGCGGAGCCCGCAGCCTGGACGGTATCAACGACGAATTGTGGAGCGAAGGCTCCAAGCGCCATTAGGCCGGTTCCGGCTGCTGCGCTGCCGCGAAGAAACTCTCGACGCGTTGCGAGATGGGGGGGGACTTTACTGATCTTTTTCATTTCTAATCCGTGGTTACTGTTTTCTTCGAGGGGGTTAGCAGATCTGGTAGTACTGAGATTGAAGGATGGCGAGGATTACATTCTTCAGTGCCTCAACACGTTTTTCATCGTCTTCGGCCTGATTGTAGTAGTCGAAGAGGGGTTGGGTGTAAGCGGTGCTCGGCTTCAGCGGCAGGAGGTAGGTAATGAAGTGATCGATGATCTCCCGGTCCGACTTATTCCCGGCCTGGATGAACTGACGAATCGAATCATCGCTGACGGTGTAGTATTGAGAGCCCCCCGTGGAGGTCGCTCCCTTCATGCTCCGTCGGAAGTCACCTGCAAAGAGGCGGTCGGCAATAATACGCCGTGAGTTGATGGTTCCATTGTTCATCCAAAAGGCACCACCATCCCAACCGTTGACGTCAGGTGGATTGGAGAAGGGCTGCCCGAGGTAGTCGAGTTCACGGACGATCTCAGGGGTCGGTTCCACTTGGAGCCCAAGATCCTGCAGGATCCCCAGATAATACTGAAACGGGCTCTTGTAGAGCTGACCGCGAAATGCTGGGTCGTAAAATATCTTGCTGGTGAAGAAGGTCTCGACCAGCCAGAACAGGTTAAAATCCGCCTCACGCCACTTCTTTCCGAGTGGCTCCAGATATTCCCATGAGAGGCCGTCTTCGACGAGGAAGAAGTGGCTCATCAGGTAGGGGAGGTATGTTTCGGCTTCCTCTTTCTCGAAGATGAGGTCGACTACATCGTCACCATTGTAGTCGCCTGAGCGACCGTAGACTTTCTTTCTTTCCTGATTGTGCAGAGCTGGATTCAGGGCGAGTTCCTGATCGCCTTCCGTCAGGGTATACGGGTTGAGATCAGGGTTGTGGACATATCCCGTAAAGGCTTTGCTGGCCTCCTTGATGTCGTCTTCGTCGTATCCTCGATCCACTCCCAGAACGAACAGTTCCTGCACTTCGCGGGCGAAGTTTTCGTTGGGGCGCTTTTCAGTGCTTCCAATGACATCCAGCATGTATCCCATGCCGCTGCCCTTATACATTCGCTTAATGATGTCACGGTAGGACTCGTAGAAATTGTCACGAAGTAGCTTCTGATGATTGTGGATGTGGACGAGATAATCAGGCGCGTTGCCCAGTGAATCCCGGTTCACAACCAGAACGTTCTGCAGAAATAAATTCATCTTCTCGAATGCTGAATTCTGCGGGCGGCTCGCAATCTGCAACCACTCGTGAGCATACTTGTTCCATGACTCACTTTGATCGAAACGCCGTTCGAAATTGGGAAGCCGCTTTCCGCCGTCGCGTCCCGATTCGTTTCTCAGCATATTGTAATGAGCAATCACGATGGGTCGCATATAGGGATCCCGAAAAGACTGTGATTTGACCTTTGATGCTTTTTCCTTCCACCGGGGTTGCTCTTTCGCCCACGCCACGGCGTCACTCATTTCGCCGGCGAGTTCTTCATCCGCCTTATCAGCGAATTCTTCGATGACTGGATGAGACTCAGGAAATGATGCCTGTTTATACAGGTATTCCATGGCGCCTTCTCTACCAATGCCGAGAAGGCGTTTGGTGTCGACGGGCCGAGCTGTCCATGATGCTCGCCTCAGGAGGTGGCGGATGTTGTCCTCCGTCCACATGGCATCCGTCATCGGCTCCCACGCTGTCTTCGGGTCAATTGAGGGTTGTATTTTCATATCTTTGAGTGCTGCCTGGGTTTCTGAACTCCGGAATAGTTTGACTTAATACTCCGACGAATTCAGCGACAGCTTCTGAAGATATGATGAACTATGGTCCCCCAGTAAACTGTGCATTTACTGCTATATCCCGAGCATTCCTTGCGAGGGGGGAGAGGGGGATACAGAACTCCTGAAAAATTAGAGTTCTTCGTTCGTCGCGGCGTCGACCCAGCGCACCGCTTTGCCCTTGCTCAGGAAAACTTTCAGCTCGCGTTCGGTGACTCCGAATGCGGCTTCAGAGACGATAATGACAAAGGCAGTTTCGAACTCCGTGCCCTCGGATTTTTCGGTGCCGCCCCATCGCCACTTGGTGGCATCGAAGAGGGAGTAAGTTCCCACCTCTCCTTTTTGAAGGCTCTGTTTTGCGGGTTCAAATCGAGGCTCGGAGCCATCGTTCCAATCGGTCAACGAATCTTCAAGAACGATGGCAGTAAGACGCCGCTCACGCTCCGCTTGTCGTCGAGCCAAGGTGGATGCATTTGTCTTCTCGGCGTAGGCGTTGTAGCGCATTTCGATCAACTCCTTGAAGTCGGTCTCCTCCACCTGGACCGTGACCACTACGGGAACCGCATTTCCGGCAGTGAGCGTTAGTTTGTTACCGATCAGCCGGGCTGGAACCAGCATGGAGCCAATTGGCATTGTACCTCGAGCCACTACGCTGCCGTTGTCACTGACTTCAAAGTCGATTGATTTTTTGATAGCGACCAGTTTGGGGTAGGCCCCCTGGGGGACATCCGCCCAGTTGTTTACGATCTCCAGCAGCGGCTTGATATCCGGAAGCGGGAAAAGCGCATCTATTTCCTCAACTTCTTTGGCGGAGAGGGCAGGTTCCCTCGATTCAGCGGCTTTCTCGGCGACAACAGGATCAGGAGTCGGTGCAACCATGGGGGCTGATTTTTTCCGAGGCGTTTCGGGGGACGCTTCTGCAGGGAGTGCCTTCTTGGAAGAGGCTTTTGCAACGACAGCCGGTGGGCTTTTGGGCTTCGGCGCTCGACTCTCCGGCGCGGCAGATTCGACAACCACTTCGTTGGTTTCGATCACTGCAACGGGTTCACCGTAGTTTTTTGATCGGACCAGGAAAAAGATAGCACCACCAACTGCAACAGAAATTAGCAGGTAGATTGTCAGAAAGATGCGAACTGGTGAACCGTGTTGCTGCTGATGACTCATGAGCTAGAACGGCTACTCATAGAAGTAGCTTCAATGGTCTAAGCTAACTCGCACCGGTGGCTACTGTCACGTCTTGTCTATTACTGGAAATCCGTACGCGTCCAAATTGAAAAACAGGTGTGAAAATTCCGCACAGAGAGGGTTGCGGCCGGCTGGTTTTTGATTTCGACGCTCTGTCACCGGCTCATTTATTAGACCAGTAAGTCTTTCACCACATGGCCATGCACATCTGTGAGGCGGTAGTCGCGGCCTTGAAATCGGTAGACGAGTTTCTCGTGATCAAAGCCGAGTTGGTTGAGGATTGTGGCTTGAAGATCGTGCACGTGGACGCCGTTTTCAGAGACGCCAAATCCAAGCTCATCGGTCTGCCCATATTCGAAGCCGCCTTTGACTCCGCCGCCGGCCATCCACATGGTGAAACAGTCGGGGTAGTGATCGCGTCCCAGGATTTTACTTTTGGATGTGCGGCCTTCACGAAAGGGGGTGCGGCCAAATTCTCCGCCCCAAACGACAAGGGTCTCGTCGAGCAGTCCGCGTTCTTTGAGATCGTTGATCAGGGCTGCAATGGGTTTATCCATCGTCGCGCACTTGTTGGTGAGCCCCGTGGTGATGCCGGTCTCTTCACGGGTGCCGTGGTAATCCCAACCCCAGTCGAAGAGTTGAACGAAGCGCGTTCCAGATTCGACAAGGCGGCGGGCAAGAAGACAGTTGTTAGCGAGGCTGGATTCGCCGGGGGTGGCGCCGTAGGCCTCCAGCGTTTTCTTGTTCTCCTTCGAAATATCCATTACTTCCGGCACAGCGGTTTGCATGCGAAAAGCGAGCTCGTATTGGGAAATTCGGGTCAGCGTATCAGGGTCACCCATTTCCTCTGCCTGAATCCGGTTGAGATCGGCGAGGGCATCGAGGCTGTTGCGGCGCATGTCACGGTTCATCCCGGCGGGGTCCGAGGAGTAGAGCACAGGATCTCCTTTGGATCGACATTGAACGCCCTGATAGACGCTGGGAAGAAATCCAGATCCGAATGAATTTTTGCCTCCGTTAGGCTGTACTCCGCTGGAAATGAGAACAACAAACCCCGGGAGATTTTCATTCTCTGATCCAAGCCCATAGGTCACCCATGATCCCATCGATGGACGACCTCCACGTGGCGACCCGGTGTAGACAAGTAACTCAGCTGGAGCGTGATTGAACTGGTCGGTGTGCATGGAGTGGACCATGCACATTTCATCGGCGATGCCGTGAAAGTGGGGGACTGCATCGGACATCCACATGCCATTTTTGCCGACTTGCTGCCACTCGCGTGGGGAGCCCATCAGCTTGGGGACTCCGGTAGTGAAAGCAAATTCACGCCCTTTGAGAAACTCGTCGGGGCAATCCTGATCGTTGTGTTCGATCAACTTGGGCTTGTAGTCAAACATGTCCAGATTCGGTGGCGATCCGGTCATGTGCAGGTAGATGACACGCTTGGCCTTCGCTGGGAAATGGCCCTGCCGGGGAGCGAGCGGATTGTCAGCGGCCCCCGCACTGAGCCCGTCCTGAGCGAGGAGGGAGTTTAAAGCGATACCGCCGAGGCCGGCAGTGGATTGCTTCAGGAAGTGACGGCGCGTGCCGAGTTGGATCTTTTCGAGCAAAGGATTCATGGCGGGTGGATGCGGAGGATCAGCGCTTCAGAAAAAGCTCATCGAGGTTAAGGATGACATTGCCGACGAGAGTGAGGGCGGCGAGTTCGGAAGGGTCGATGCCTTCTGGAGTCGGTCCGATCGGATCAGTGGCAAAAGTCCGGGCCTTCTCGGGTTCGGAGGTGAAGGCGGCTTTGGCCTTGTCGAACAGTCTTGTGACACGCTGCAATTCCACGTCACTTGGCTCACGGATCAGAGCCGTGCGCCAGGCGTAGCGGATCTGATCTTCGACATTGTCGCCACCCTGTTGGATGGATAGGCGGGCGAGGGCTTGTGCCGCTTCGACATAAACAGGATCATTCAATGTCACCAGTGCCTGAAGTGGGGTGTTAGTGCGAATGCGACGCGATGTGCAGACTTCGCGGTTGGGCGCGTCAAAGGTTGCCATGCTGGCGTATGGGCTGGATCTACGCCAGGTGGTGTAGATGCCGCGGCGGAATTTATCCTCACCCTGACTGGTGACCCAGTCGGTTTGTGCGCCGAACGCGGCTTTGAGCCCGAGGTCGGGCTGGGGAGGGTTAACCGGCTTTCCATACATCTTGTCACTGAGTAGCCCGCTCACAAACAGGGCCTGATCCCGGATCATTTCTGCCGCGATCCGGAAGCGGGGTGCCCGAGCGTAGAATCGATTGAAGGGGTCGTTCTCTTCAAGCTCGGGAGTGATTTCGGAGATCTGTTGGTAGGTCGCTGAAGTGACCAATAACTTGAGAATCGCTTTCAGGTCCCATCCGTTTTCCTGCAGCTCGACGGCGAGCCAGTCGAGCAACTCGGGATGAGTCGGGAGTTCTCCCTGAGATCCAAATTCTTCGCTCGTCTGCACGATGCCAATCCCGAAAATCTGCTCCCACAACCGGTTGACGGTAACGCGGGCAGTGAGCGGGTTGTTCGGATCTATGAGCCACTCTGCCAGCGCGAGTCGGTCGTTGGGAAGGTCCTGACGACGCGGGTGAAATACAGCGGGCGTGTCGCGTTTGACTTGTTCTCCTGTGCTCTTGTAGTTGCCTCGGATCTGGACAAAGGACTCGCGCTCCTGGTCGGCTGGTAAATCCTGCATGATAGGAACCGTCACAGGCTTCATGGATCCAATCTGTTTTTCCATTTTCGCTAGCTGGGTGCGCTGTGGGGCCAGTTCTTTTGCGATGGTTCGATAGTGAGCATTGAGTTGTTTCAGATCGTCTTCGGTTCGAACATCGGAGCGAACCATCTCTCTCAGGTTTTCCGGCAGGCGTGCCCATGAGGAGAGTTGGCTATTGTCTGTCGTGGCGATTTGGAAATATGAGAGCAAGTGGCGTTTGAACTCGGATTGCTGGCGCAGTTCCACAGTAAGAACTCCCTTCTCAAAATTGATTGGGGTATTGAGGACAAGGGTCAGTTCGTGGGGGCGAGCCTTCTCTCCTCCAACGGCCCACCCTTTCTTCGGGTCCAACGTCTTTTCGAGCACAGAAGGAGCAGGGAATCCGCTCTGTTCGTAGTCGGCCAGGGCGGCACGAAACTCAATGGGGCGTCGGCTGCTCAGGGCAAATTTGGTATGGGGTTCAGGGATGTTTTCAGGAGATTGCTCCCAGACGAGTTTTCGGCTTTCGTCGAGAATGAGAATGCGGTAGCCCATCAGGCGTTCCTCGGTTCCCTTGTCCGTGCGATTCCAGATCACAATCTGGTCGAGTGGGTTCACCGATTTGAGATCGACTTCAAACCACGGATCTTTGCCCACAGCGGTGTGGCTGACTGAGCCATCTTGGTAAAATCCATTGGTCTCGCCATCGATGGCCAGTTGAGCGATGCCGCCAAAACCCGTGGTGCTTTGGCTGGCGCTGCCAGAGAGTGCGATGTTTTCGCCCTCGCTGATGACTTCGACCTCGGCGAGATGAATCATCTTCTTTTCACCAATGAGCTCGACTCTGACATAGCGCCCCTCGACTGGCTTCGCTTCTTTGGGGCTCCAGTTAGCGGAAACTTGTGAAAGGACAAAGTTGGTGATCTGCTCTTTGCCGACTTTGAGTCTAAGTCCGGTGACGGTGCCTTTATCAGTCGGGAATTTCAGGGTGTAGTTGGATTTATCGGGACGATCACCTTGCTGGCTGATCCAGGTGTTGCGACCTTCGACGGGAGATAGTTGGCTGTTGTCTGCGGCCACCGAAGTGGGTGTGAGCGGGGTCCACTTGGGAGCCTCTTGAAGGGATTCCATCCACCTGTCCCGGGAAGCAATGAACTTCGGCGTATCAGTGCTCAATGCCTTCTTTAGATCTTTGATTTCCTGAGTGAGGTCTTGCTTCTGAGTGAGTTGTTCTTTCGTCCAGATGTTATGCAAAGGGCTCTCGTCACGCTTGTCAGAGTCGGCGCTCTGATTGAAGTAGTCGAAAATCTGGAAATACTCAGCATGGGTGATGGGGTCGAACTTGTGAGTGTGGCACTGGGCGCAGGCCATGGTGGTTCCCATCCAGACCTCGAAGGTGGTATTGACCCGGTCAACGACGGCGACGTTGCGGAACTCTTCGTCATTGGTGCCGCCTTCGTTGTTAGTGGGGGTGTTTCGATGGAAGGCGGTGGCGACGAGTTGGTCTTCAGTGGGGGAGTCGACCAGGTCTCCGGCGATCTGGTCGATAGTGAACTGGTCAAACGGCTGGTTGCGATTGAAGGCTTCAATGACCCAGTCGCGATAGCTCCAGATGGTGCGGGCTCGGTCATCGGCGTAGCCGGCGGAGTCGGCGTAGCGCGCCAGATCGAGCCAGACGGCGGCCCAGCGTTCTCCGTAGGCGGGTTTGGCTAACTGTGCGTCAACATAGCGCTCGTAGGCCTTGGGCTTTTCGTCATGCGCGAAAGCTTGAGCCTCTTCCCACGTAGGCGGTAGACCCGTCAGGTCGAGTGCGACACGGCGCGCGAGAATGAGCCGATCGGCCTGAGGTGAGGGAGCGAGCCCTTCGCTCTCGAGTCGGCGATGAATGAACGGATCGATCGCGTTGAGCGCGAGCCATTCTTTGCGGACCGATTGAGGAATCTCGGGTCGCGTGGGTTTTTCGTAGGACCAATGAGCTGCGTAGTCACCACCTTCTTTGATCCATTGGGAAAGCACAGCCACCTCATCTTCGCTCAGCGCCGGCCCTTTGTCTGAAGGGGGCATGATGTCGTTGTCATCATCAGTGAGAACTCGATAAATCAGTTCGCTGTCTTCGGCATCCCCGGGGGCGATCGCTGCGTAGCCGCCAAGGTCCTCCCGCGATCCTCTTTGCGTATCGAGCCGAAGGTCGCCACCTCTTTCTTCTTCGTCGGGGCCGTGACAGGCAAAACACTTGCTCGAGAGAATTGGGCGGATGTCACGATTGAAATCAATTTTCTCTTCGGCCTGAGCACTAGAAAATAGAGCTGCAAAGGCAAGAAAGAGAATGAGGGTTCCAGGGTTTTGAAACATCAGAACGTTCGGGTATAGAGGGGTCGATGCCATGGCTATTCATCTGTTCACTCCCGGTCGACGGGAATCCTGACGAATATTGTGAAGAAAGTTTCAATCAGAGGCGATTAAAATGAAAGGTACGTCGACGCGGTTGGAATAGCATTGTGGGTGTGGAGCCAATTCGTCATATCTCATCAGGCCTAATGCATTTAGGGGGGGATTGGCTGAAATCTAAATTTGAGAGGAATAAGATGAAGTGGGTGCTGTGCTTGATGACACTTTTAGTTCTAGTGACGCTGGAAGCGGCCGAAATTGAATTCCAGGCGGGAGCAGCCACTTCCAATATCACCCCGAAAATGGGAGTGCCACTCGATGGCACTATTATGCAAATCGGCCCAGCTCGACATGTGCATGATGAATTGTGGGCGCGGTGTTTGGTTCTCAGTGATGGCGAGACTAAGCTCGCATTCGCTATCGTGGATAACACGATGATTTCGCAAGAGGTTCATGCGGCTGCAAAGGCTCAGATTGAACGTGAATTGGGAATTCCGCCTCAAAATGTGTGCATTTCGGCGACTCATACGCATTCGACTCCTCGGGCGCTACAGGGGCTGGTCGACAATGACCTACACCGGGAGTATCTAGATTTCGTGGCAGTTCGGATTGCTGATGGAATTCGGCGGGCCCACAACAATCTGACTCCTGCTGAGGCGGGGTGGGGCAGTTTCGAGGAGCCGCGATTTGTTCACAATCGACGCTGGTTCGTCAAAAAGGCGACGCAGAGTCCGTTCGGGGATGATGGAGAGACGGTGAAAATGAATCCCAGCCGAATGGGCAACGATCTTGATCGGCCGGCCGGGCCCGTCGATCCGGAAGTGTTCATTTTTGCCCTTCGGCGAAAGCTCGATCATCAGCCGATTGCGGTCATGGGGAATTACGGACTGCACTATGTAGGCGGGATTCCGGGAGGGACGGTGAGCGCCGACTACTTCGGCGAATTCTCCGATCAAATCAAAAATCGCTGGGGCGAAGGCTCGTTTGATCCCCCGTGTGTAGGCCTGATGACCAATGGCACCAGTGGCGACGTGAATGCGAATGACTTCTCGGTGCCGGTGCAGAAGTTTCCGCCTTATGAGAGAATGATCATGGTCGCCGATCAACTGACCACCGGGGCGCAACGCGTTCTGGAAGATCTATCTTGGCAGGCTGACCTCACTCTTGGCTCGGCGGCGGTGGATCTTGTGCTTTCGACCCGGAAACCTGATTCTTCGCGAATTGCGTGGGCGGAAGAAACGAGAGCCCGAGCCGATACCCGAATTCGACTGACGCGGCCACAGATCTACGCGCGTGAGGCTCTCTTTCTTGCTGCCTATCCGGCGACAGTCACTATTCCCCTTCAGGCATTTCGAATTGGGGGATTGGCGATAACGCAGTCACCCTGTGAAACTTTTGCCGAGACGGGACTGGCTATCAAGGCCGATTCGCCGTTTCCCAATGCCACTTTTACGATCGAACTGGCAAATGGATACGCCGGGTATTTGCCACCGGAGAAGCAGTTCGATTATGGGGGATACGAAACCTGGCCAGCTCGGTCCAGCTTTCTCGAGAAAGGAGCAGAGGGGAAGATTCGTGAAGGTTTGCTGAAGCTGTTGGATAGGCTCTCCGAGAGGACCGATTGAAATTTGTTGCCCTCAACTGGCTCAGCTACCCGCCCGATCGCGCCTTTGGTTAGTGCTCTACAGACAGCCCATTTGGTGTGTAACCTCAGAAATGATGAGATGGATTTTCGCAATGCTCACATTTTTGATTGCTGCCTCAGGTATCGGTCAGGATCATAATCAGCTCTCGCCGGGTGGGGTAGACCTGCTCGCCAATCCTGAAGATTTTGATGCCGTTCCTGTCATGAAGGGGAATCTGGCAGCGAGTGTGGAAGAGGCCTGCCGGTTCGGAGAGGATGGGCAGCTTCGTGTCACTGGAAAGGGCTACGGCTTCCTTCAGAGTCAGGATGTTTTTGGCGATTTCCATCTGGTGTTGGAATTCAAATGGGGTGAGCGCACCTATGGCATTCGTGAGGATAAGGCGCGTCGTCTTGGGGTTGTTGTGCGTGCCAATGCTGAAGAGGCGGTGGAAGTGCAGTTGTTGGAGTCAATGTCCGGTGATGTGGCAATCTCAGGGGCGGGTGGTGAGAAGATGGTTCCGGGTGAGGCTCACGATCCCGGCTGGCTGGATCAGCGGGGCTGGCATACGAGACAGAATTCGATCGAGGCATTGTTCGGAAGTTGGAATCGACTTGAAGTCATCTGTGAGGGCGAAGTGATTCGTGTGAAGCTCAATGGCGAGTTCGTTAATGAGGTCGAAGGAATCAAGAATCTGAGAGGGGCCGTTGGCCTTCATTCCCAATTGGCCGAGTGTCACGTTCGACGCTGGGAGCTGTATCCTCTGGGTGGGTTTGACGAGGACTGGGAGGCAGCGTCCTCGTCAACCGACACGGGCTATACAGTGACGGGAGAGAGTATTTTGCCCCGTGAGTATTCACTGTCCCCGGAGGAATCTTTAGCGGAGTGGGTGATTGACGGCGAATACGAGCTCCAGATCGTCGCCGCCGAACCCTTGGTCTGTGATCCCGTTGATGTGGTATGGGATGAAGAGGGGCGGATGTTCGTGGCAGAGATGCGGGACTATCCGTTGCCGGCTGAGGGCGGTTTTCTTTCACGCATTCGTCTGCTCTATGATCGCGATGGCGACGGCCGTATGGATGAGGCGAAAATCTGGGCTGATGAGTTGGATAATGTTCAAGGCCTGTTGCCCATGAACGGGGGCTTGTTAGTGACGACCCGGACCGCGATTCTTTTTTTGAAGGATACAGACGGGGATGATGTGGCAGACGTGAACAAAGTGCTCTTCAGGAGCAATGAGCCCAAGCATAACCAGTTGCAGGTATCATCCCCGAGGTGGGGTGTTGATAACTCCATCTATTTGAATAATGGCCTCGATCTGAAGGAGATCTATCCGGCTGATGAGCCTGAGCAAATACAGAAGATTGCAAAGACCAATATTCGACTGGATCCGAAGAGTTTTGAAATCACGCCTGTGAGTGGATATGGCCAATTTGGGGCGACTCAGGATGATTTCGGGCGCCGCTTTTTCTGTTCCAATCGAAATCCAACCATGATGGCAGTCATGCCGCTCGACTCGGTGAAGAGGAATCCGTTTGCCGGGATTACGCAAGGGCACGAAGACATTGCGCCTGCCGGCGAGAATTCCAAGGTCTATCCGCTGGAGTTGAGCCACACCACCAGTATCGCGCACGCCGGAACGCATACGGCGGCCTGCGGGTTGGCCGTATTCCGGGGTGATGGTGCCCCGGAGCTCAAGGGTAATATTTTTGTCTGTGAGCCGACGGCTCAACTGGTGACGCGATCAGTGATCAAAGAGAGTAGCTCGAGTCTAGTGGCTGAGAGGGTCGGTGAAAGTGTCGATTTTCTCGTCTCAGGTGACGAGTGGAGTCGGCCCGTGAATATTCGAAACGGTCCGGATGGAGCGCTCTACATTTGCGATTTGTATCGCCGATTCATTGACCATGCCCGGTTTTTCCCGGAAGCCTTTTCAGAATCGAATTACATGCGTGCGGGATTTGATCAGGGGCGGATCTATCGCCTCGTGCCGAAGGGGGTGACCGGGCGTTCGATCGAACCGCTTCCGGAGAGCTCGGGAGACCTCGTTGCATTGCTGGAGAGTGATAATGGGTGGCGCAGAATTCACGCCCAGCGGCTCCTGGTCGAGCGTGGGGATCAATCGGTCGTTGGCATTCTCGAGGAGATGGCGATTCGTTCCCGAAGTCCGTTAGGAAGGTTGCATGCACTCTGGACTCTGGACGGTTTGGGCAGGTTGAATAATCAGATCATTCGGCAGGGACTGGAGGATCCGGTGGTGGGCGTGGCAGAGAATGCAGTGTTGAACGCTTCAGTGGAGGAATTTGGCAAGTCTCTTCGCAAGACGGTCGAGGCAGGGAAAGGGAGAGCTAGTTTTCTCGCCGCGTTGAAGTTGGGCGATGATCAAGATAAAGAGACCACCTCTCTGTTTCAAAAGATACTGCACAACACGCCTGAAGGGGCTGACCCGTGGATGAGAAAAGCGGTTCTCAGTGGCTCGGAGACCCGGGCGGGAGATATCCTGGTCTACCTGTTAGAGAGCCCCATCAAGGCGGAGTCAGGGATTGGGGCCGAGAGAGCTGAAATGTATCGTGAATTTGCCACCGCTGTCGCGGCACGAAGTGATGAGTCAGAGCTGGCAAAAGTTCTGAAAGCGTTGGGAGCCGTCGAGTCGAGTGAATTTGGATTCTCCGTGGCCCAGGGGATTTCAGATGGCCTGAAGAAGAGCCCCCTCAAGACGAAGTCACTCGCTGCCTTCATCGCCGGTCCACCTGAATCTTGTGCCGCGTCGATTGATGGCCTCAAAGCGATCGTGGATTCCGCTTTTGATACGGCGGCCAATCGTGAGGAATCGGTGGCGGCTCGTCGAGCTGCCCTGCCATTGGCTGGTCAGCAGGAATTGGAAACACTTTTTCCACTGGTCGAGAAACTGATTGAACCGGGGGAGCCGAGAGCGATTCAAGTGGGCGCGGCTCAGTTGCTCAGTCGCTTTTCGAAAGAGCGGGCTGAAATTGCAGAGTTCTTTCTGAGTCGATGGAAGTCTCTGACTCCGGCGGTAAGGAAGGAGGCGATGACCGTGATGACGTCAAATTCGGCCAGCGCCAGGTTGGTGATGACGAAGATGAAGGAAGGGCTTATTTCTCCCGCCATGATGGATCCGATGAAGCAGTGGGCTTACTCGCGTTCGAAAGACAAGGACCTCAAACAACTCGCGAAAGAACTTTTCGGCACGGCCTCTTCTGATCGGGCGCAGGTCATCGAAGATTATCAGACAGCTCTCACAGGTCACGAGACTGATGTGGCAAAGGGGAACTTTGCTCTACAGAAAGGCACTTGCCTGATTTGCCATCGGATCGGAGGTAAGGGCGTTGCGGTCGGGCCGGATCTTGCTGATGTGCGGGCCAAACCGGCAGAGGCACTTTTAACTGATATTCTCGATCCTAACCGGGCGGTCGAGGAACGCTGGATCGGTTATACGGTTGAGACGAAACGAGGAGAGGTATACAGCGGATTGATCGAGAGCGAGGACGACGCGAGCATGGTGATTAAGTTGCCGGGCGGTCTTTTGCATACAGTTGCACGCTCCGAGATTAAGAAGATGGAGTCCACTGACATGTCACTTATGCCGGTGGGACTGGAGGCGGCTCTTTCGAAGGAGGAGGTCGCAGATATCATCGGAGTCTTGAAATCGCGATAGATGGCGGGCCCAGCAGCAAACTATTCCGCATTGGACTAAACAAAAATCGAAACTGTGATGGAACCACCCCAACTTATGAGCCGATTCGTTTTGTATCTGGCAATTCTGCTGCTGACTTCTTCCTGGATAGTCGCGGACGAGAAGCGTCCGCCGAACTTCGTCGTGATTTTTTGCGATAACCTGGGCT
The DNA here is from genome assembly GCA_963975655.1 of uncultured Verrucomicrobiales bacterium. Taxonomy (GTDB): domain Bacteria; phylum Verrucomicrobiota; class Verrucomicrobiia; order Verrucomicrobiales; family DEV007; genus Arctic95D-9. The sequence goes on along the minus strand of CAXBHX010000013.1, from coordinate 15,563 downwards.
ATGGCGACATCGAGCCGTTTGGTTCGACTTTACATCGCACTCCCCGACTCAATCAGATGGCGGCTCAGGGTCGGAAGTTCACTCACTTTTGCGTCACCGCTGGCGTCTGCACGCCATCGCGGTCGAGTATCATGACAGGTTGCTATTCGCAAAGGGTTCGGATGAATATGAACCCGAGGGATAATCATGTGCTTCGCCCAATTTCTCCTTATGGCCTACATCCTGACGAAGAGACAATAGCCGAAGCGCTCAAGGCTTCCGGCTACGCCACCGCCTGTGTCGGCAAATGGCATCTTGGTGATCAGGACGGGTTTCTCCCTACCGATCAGGGCTTCGACTGGTATTTTGGGATTCCCTATTCCGACGACATGACGGAGCGTGTTTGGGAGAGTGATGGATCTCATTGGCCTCCACTTCCCCTGATGGAGAACAAGACCGTTCTTGAGGCGCCGGTGGATCGTGACTTATTGACTAAGCGCACGACCGAGCGCGCGCTCGAGTGGATAGAAGAGAAGAAAGATGAGCCGTTCTTTCTCTACTTTCCTCAGACCATGCCGGGGAGCACGTCGGCGCCCTTCGCCAGTCCGGCCTTCAAAGGGAAGAGCCAGAATGGTCCCTGGGGTGATTCGATAGAGGAGATCGACTGGTCCACTGGTGAGATCCTCGACAAACTGGAAGAGCTCGGAATCGCTGAGAACACTCTGGTTATTTGGACTTCTGACAATGGTGCACCCATCAAAAGCCCGGAAGATCTTTCCCGGGGCTCCAACCTGCCGCTGCATGGACGCGGTTACACCACCGCCGAGGGTGGTTTTCGCGTGCCGACGATCATGTGGTGGCCGGGTTCCATTCCTGCTGGGACTGAATGCGTTGAACTCGCCACAACAATGGATTTGCTCCCGACGTTCGTAGATATGGCCGGCGGGGCGCTGTCTGATCGCAAGCGGGACGGGCACGATATAGGTGATCTTATTCTTGGTGTCGAGGGTGCCAAGTCACCCTACGCGGCCTTCTACTACTATTACCTCGATCAATTGCAGGCGGTTCGTTCAGGGCCGTGGAAGTTGTTCCTCCCACTGCAGAGTTTTGTCAGGCATCCGCATTTCAAAAATGGAGCTGAGAACACTGCGCCACTCCTCTTTAATGTTGCTGAGGACATAGGAAGCACATCCGATGTCGCGGCTGACAATCCGGATATCGTCGCAGAACTCACCGCACACGCCGACCGCATGAGGAATGACCTCGGTGACCGAGGCGCCCCCGGCCCCGGCGTCCGTGCCATCGGCAAGATCGACAATCCTGTGCCACTCGTGAAAGAGTAGTTGTTCAGGTCTTCAGAATGGAGCGAGGCCACCGGACCCCTGACTGGTGGCATGATTCTTCAAAGATTTGACTCCCTGCTACATTCGGCGTACAGCTACATCATCAAAGAAGGGCAGCCACGCTGCCGGCTCGCCACACTAGTCTTTCGCGAGCCCTATACAGCCTCCGATGGTTCTGTTCATTCATACCATCAGTCGATACTGTGGACGTCCTTAACATCATCACTGTGATGATGTTCACCCATGGAAAATCAAATCCTGAAACTACTCGGGCGGAAGAAATATCTGCCCTCCAATATCCCCGAACTGCTCGAACAGCTGAAGCTTCAGCCTAGCGAACAACAAAACCTTCAGCGCGTGCTCAAGGAATTGGAGAAGTCCGGACAAGTCGCCAGCATCAAGGGCAATCGCTATATCCTGCCAAAGGAAGCCGACCTCATTCCGGGGCGCATCCAAATCACCCGGGGGGGACGAGGCTTTCTCATGCCCGACCAACCTGGGGCGTCCGAGATCGCGATCTCTGCAGCCAATACCGGCACGGCGATGAATGATGACCACGTCCTCGTGCGTCTCGACGTACGCCCCCAGGGCCGTCGTCACAAAGACGATAAGCCCCAAACGGGCACCGTCGTTCGCGTGCTCGAACGTCACCGTACCCAGATCGTCGGCACGCTCAAGGAAGGGAGCCAGTTCCTTTATGTCATTCCCGATGACCCGCGCATGACGCAGGACATCTCCGTGCCTCCGGCCAAGGACACCGGTCGACCCGCCAATGTCGGCGACAAGGTCGTCGTGGAGCTCAAGGAGTGGGTCAACCGCCACAAGAATCCCGAAGGCATCATCACTGAAGTGCTCGGGCCGCCCACCGCCGAGAGCGTGGACATGCTTGGCGTGCTGCGCCAGTATGACCTGCCTCTCAAGTTCCCCCCTAAAGTCCTCGAAGAAGTCCAACGCTACGGCAGCGAAGTGACCGAGCAGGATCGAGAAGGCCGCACCGACTGCCGCCAGCACGATGTCATCACGATTGACCCAGCCGATGCCCGCGACTTTGATGACGCCTTTTGTATCGAGAAAGTTGACGACACTCTCTGGAAGCTCTGGGTTCACATCGCCGATGTCTCCCATTACGTGAAGCCGGGCTCCGCCCTCGATGAGGAGGCGCAAAAGCGCGGTAATTCCACCTACCTCGTCGACCGCGTTGTGCCCATGTTGCCCGAAGCTCTCAGCAACGAGCTTTGTTCACTCAAACCCAGGGTCGATCGACTCAGCAAATGCGTTGAGTTCCTGATCGATAACGACGGCCGCGTCGTGCGCTCGCGCTTCTACAACGCAGTGATCCATTCGAAGCGTCGCTACAGTTACGAAGAGGCCATGGAGGTGTTGGAGCGCCAACCCAAGGACCACGTCGAAGTCATGTTGTGTGACGCCGCCCGGCTTGCGCTGAAAATTCGCCAGCTTCGTTTTGAGAACGGTTCGCTCGAACTCGACTTTCCCGAAACCAAAATTCGTCTCGATGATCGAGGCCGCGTCCTCCGTATTGAAAAGGTCGAATACGACGAATCTCACCAGCTCATCGAGGAGTTCATGTTGATGGCAAACGAAGCCGTTGCGACCCGACTCATCAAACTGCGAAAGCACACCATCCATCGCGTGCACGAGAGCCCGGATCCGGCGCGTCTTGCTGACTACCGTGAGGAGGTTCTCGGCCACAATATCCCCTGTGGTAACCTGGAGAAAACTGAGGAAGTGCAAAAGCTTCTCCGTCGACTCGGTAAGCTACCCATTGGCGCCGCGCTCAAGATCGGATTTCTCAAATCCCTGATGCGGGCCCGCTACGCCATTGAGGCACTCGGTCACTACGGCCTCGCTAAGCGAAACTACGCCCACTTCACTTCGCCAATTCGTCGGTATGCCGATCTCATCGTGCACCGCACCTTGTTTGAGAAAGAGAAGATTCCGGCCAACTGGCTCGTAAAAGTCGCTGAACACATCTCGACCACCGAGCGCAACTCGGCTGACGCGGAACGCGACAGTAAGGATGTGAAGATGTACGCCTACCTCAAGGCGCAGATGGATTCGAAGTCGCGTCAGCCTTACACGGCTCTCGTCACCGACATCCGCAACTTTGGTCTATTCGTAGACGTTCCCGGTTTGGGGATGCGCGGACTGGTGCCGTTGAGCCGGATGGAAGACGACTTCTACGATTTTGACGCCGCGCGTGTTCAGGCGATCGGGCGGAGGAGTAAGAAAGTGATTAAACTCGGCGACAAACTGGAGGTCGAAATTGACAAGGTCGACACCTTCAAGAAGGAAGTTGATTTTCGTTTGGTGTCCGAAGGAGGATCTGGTCGGTCAAGACGATCCAGCAGCGGGCGGAGTGAGCGTGGCGGACGCAGCGGTGGCGATGGCCGAAGTCGCAAGACCGACGGGCGAGCGAAGCGAGGCCGGAAGGGTTCAAGCGGCAATAAGTCAGGTCAACGTAGCGGCAGCGCGCCAGCGGAGAAGCGGACGGAGGATCAGGAGCCATCGAAGCGGAAACGGCCGAGTGGCAATAAGCCAGATCAGCGATCCGGTAGCAGACCGAAAAAGAAGCGGACGGAGGATCAGGCGCCGTCGAATCGGAAGCGGCCGAGTGGTAAAAAGTCAGGGCAGCGATCCGGAAGCAGACCGAAAAGGAAGCGGACGGAAGCTCAAGAGTCGTCGAAGCCGAAAGAGCCGAGTAAGAAGCGGTCGCTTTGGAGTCGGTTAACGAAAAGATCGGAGGATGGGTCGGCGGCAAAAAAGAAGCCTCGGAAGGGGAGATAGCGTCAAGGTTATCCTAAGTCTGATCGCGGCCGCCCTTATTATTGGGGCGGTTTCGACTTAAGGCCTCATCCCTTCTTCGGGTAAGTCATATTGGCGTCATGGCGCTCAATGAAGAATCGCCAATAGTGCCAGAATCCTCAAAATGGCACGATGGCCCGAATTACGATCTTCCTGCCGCTGACTTGCTTCATTGCCACTATCATCCCTCCATTTGGAGTGGCTCACGCCGATTCCCTCGAAGCTGGCGCAGCTATCGTCGATATCACGCCGCTGGAATGGCCGGTGATCACTCGAGGCAGCTTTTCCCCCAAACCTAAAGACACGGCCCATGATCCGCTTCACGCGCGGGCCCTTGCCTTTCGCAATAGATCAGGCGACGGGGAAGGGCGCGTCGTCATCTGCGTGGCTGACGTCATCTTCATCAAGGAGCCGACTAGCACCCGAATCCGTCAGGCCGCGGCCGACGCCACGGGCTGGCCTATTGAAAGCATCCTTCTCGCGGGTACCCATACTCATAGCGCACCGGCTCCCTACGAGGGCAGCGATGCCCCGGCCGAACTGGCTTTTCGAAAGCATTTCCAGGAGGGTGTCGTTGAAGCCATCACTCAGGCCATCCAAAACCTGGAGCCTGCCAAGGTCGGTTTCGGGTCCGATACCGTTCCCGAAGAAGTCTTTAATCGCCGCTGGTACCTCAAGGAGGGAACGATGCCGGTGAACCCCTTCGGAGGCATCGACACGGTGAAGATGAACCCGAACAAAAATGACATCACAACCCCTGCCGGTCCCACTGATCCCGAGGTGGCTGTCGTGTCCGTGCAGACGGCCAAAGGCCAGCCGCTCGCGTTGCTCGCCAATTACTCTCTTCACTACGTTGGTGCGGTCACCGGCGCCCAGGTTTCCGCTGACTACTTTGGCGAATTTGCCCGCCTCGTGCCTTTCCGCATCGCTGGCCGTACCCCGCCCGAACGCTTCGTTGGTATCCTCAGCAACGGCACTAGCGGCGATATTAACAATATCGATTTCACCCAGACTCGTCCGCCGCGCGCGCCCTTTGAGCAGATTCAGATCGTCGCGAGAAAAGTCGCCGATGCCGCTTATCGATCTACTCGCGACATGATCTACTCGGACACCGCCACGGTGAAGATGTTGCAACGCACTGTCACCCTCAAGAATCGCAAGCCCGATGAAAAGCAGGTCGAGCAGGCTCTCCGTATTCTTGAGATGAGCGAGGATGAACGTAAATCTGCCAATCTGTCCAAGCTGGCTCACCATTACGCGGCCCGCACCTTGGTCGGTGCCGAAAAGCCCGACACCGTCGACGTGACTCTTCAGGCCATTCGAATTGGCGATCAGGCGATTGTTTCGCTCCCGTTCGAAACTCTCGTGGAGATTGGCTTGGAGCTGAAAGAGAAAAGCCCCTTTGCTCACACTTTCACCATCGAGTTGGCCAACGGAGCCTGGGGCTACCTACCCACTCCGGAACAGCATGAACTAGGCGGCTACGAAACTTGGAGGGGAACTAGCAATGTTCAGAAAGAGGCTTCACGCATCCTAACTGATGAGTTGCTGGAGATGCTGGGGGAATTGAAAGAGGCGAAACTCTAGTGGGGGTGCCCTGTTCCCGGGGCGGCTAAGCCTGAATTGCGACAATCGGGGGACTGTTGAACGCCTTGCGAATTCTGGCGGATGGGATGTTGGCGCTGATGGGGGCTAAGAGAAGCGGGTCCAAAGCGTCTCTGGGGCTGGGGAGGAATGGTCACTATCAAAGAAATAGATTCATTTATTGGGGGGGGCTGTCTCTCCAAATTTCTCGAGAAAATATTAACTTTCTTCGATTCCTTCCGTCACATCCCTTCCGAACCGGATATGAAGGGTAAAGGTGGATGAGTCATTAGACAGCCACTTCGTGGTCGAAATCACGAATGCCCAGCCGAATCGGCGAGCGTATCTCGCCAAGCTTTTGGCGAATTCGAGTTCGACGGACGATGTTTTGCAGGAGACCAACAAGGAAGAGATGTATTCCTTGTTAATAAACATCGCGCTGTACCCTGTTAAATCTGGATCCTGATGATTCGAAATTAATGTTAAGAATTTGGTCTCAGATGCCTATTTAGGTAGAAATCACCTCATAAACCACCCGATCAGGGGCATTTGCCCATAGGAGAGGAATCCTTCAGCCAATAAAAAACGGCAGAATTGCCCATCCCAGGTGATTTAATAGGGATGGCTACCAGAATCTCCCGACCTCATCACCGCGCCCAGACTTCTCCCCCTATAAACCGCCAATTCATCCCTCCCACCCTGGCCAAATGATCAGGGTGACGATTGATGGGCATTGATACATCCTTCTACCGTATCCAGGATATCTAGCGAATTGAGCACTGAACTCACTATGAGACTCGGACAATCTACATGTGAGGGCCTCCCCAGGGAGAATTTTGCTTCTAAATCTTGGATTTTTAATGCCAAACCGATTACATCTCCTGCCCTATGAGCGACCAGATTGACATTCAGGAAGCACGCGACATTGTCAGGCTGATTGGAGAAGTAGCCCTGACGGAGGCTTCAAGAAACGACAGGCGTAAATTGCTTATGGATGGGTTGGCGCGAATGATAGGGGCTGATGCGTGGCTCTGGTTCACTGCTGCCCATACATTGCCTGGTGAGCTTCCTGTTTTTACATTCCTTCTTCGAAATGGACTTTCGGATGAGCAGTTCACTTTGTTAATGTCTGCGGCTGACGCTCCCGGCACTGAAGATCTAATGGCCCCATTTTTCAGCGATTTGAATGCAACCGGGAGCCTGACTACGCGATTACAGCAGCAGATTGTATCAACAGTCACCCTTGAGGAGTCAGCGGCGTATGAGCTATGGAGGAAGGCGGATATAGGTCCCGCGATCCTCTCAGCCCGGCCAACTTCAGACGGTCAGGTGAGTATGATTGGACTCTATCGAAGCAGTGAAAAGCCTTTGTTCTGTGAAAAGGAATCCCGGATAGCCCATATCGTCCTGTCTGAGATTCCCTCCCTTCACGAGGATATCAGTCCGGTCGCCTTGAACGGAGGGGTTTTAGATCTTTCTCCGCGGCTTCGACAGGTACTCAACTGCCTGCTTCAAGGATTCTCCCGCAAAGAGATTGCCAGTCACCTTGAGCTGTCGGTTTATACGCTGGGTGGCTACATCTCAGAGATATACAAACGCTTTGATGTGCATTCGCAATCTACTCTGATCCGACGGTTTCTGGCCGGCGATGGTGGTGACCTTCCGAGCTCTTTGTGATAACTGGCGTCCCCGCCCATTACCCAGCTGACAGGCCAGGGTGACGGAGGTGTTGTGAAAGGGGGGCTCGGAATTTCATGAGTGGAAAGGTGGCAGGTATTTTCTAAGATACGACGATCGTTTGAGATTCGGAGTTCTCGCCATCAAACGCAGTCACAATGAGTTGCGTGCCGGGTTTGATTTGGGGCAACCCCTTAAGCGCGACAGTGCCGTCACTCGAACTCCTGACACCACGCACGGGTCGCCCGTCAGTATGAACGAAGCGAACGTCGGCATTGGGTAGAGTCTTTATCACCGGCAATCGGCAGGTAAGCTTTCGTCCGCTCTCCGACGCGGTTTCCTGCATTGAACCACCACCTCGCGGGACCTCGTCGGGGGCGTCGATCAGATTTCGAATGCGCAGGCCGATGGTAGGATCCGCCTGTTGAGGGTCGAATTCCATCTCAAGAAAGTTCCAGTAAAACGGATCTTTGGGATCGTGCTCATCGAGTTGTGGCGAAGCATGTGTCTTGTGATAGAGGGCCGTGATCTCAAGTTCGCGGCCATCAACATCCTTCATCGTGGGGCCGAAGCCGGGAATGACGGCACGCCCACCGCTTCGTCCAATCGGCCCAAAGCTGCATTCGATGAGCCGGTGCTCTTGATTCTTCATGATGCAACCATTGTGGACATCGCCGTAGACGGTGACAATACCGTCCCTCTCTCCGAGAAGTTGGATAACGCGATCAGCGCCAGCTTTGACCCAGCCCGCATAGTCAGCGGCAACCCGGTCCCGTTGATCAAACATCATGGGGTGCTCCTGAGTGCCAGCCCAGATGGTGTGCAGGCCGCTGAGACCAGTCAGGCAAATGACATTGGCGGCGTCGGTCCGGATGACTTGCTGGAGCCAGGCAAATTGTTCCTCACCTAACAGCGCTCTTGTTGGATCGGTACGATCGTAAGCATTCTCGACATCACCCCAGCCCCATTTTTGCCAGATATTGGTGTCCTGAGAACTGCGCCAGAGGCGGGAGTCGATCACGAGGAATGTAAAATCGCGATTGGGCATCTTCCAGGCCCGCCACTTCTTCGGGTTGGCGAGCGGGTCGACTTCCTCTGCTCCCGTCACCAGATGGTGCACGATTTGAAAATTACGGCGCATGTAAGCCGGGTCCTGACCGAGTCCTTCCCGCTGCCGAATTGCAATTTGCTCAGGGCCCTTGACGTCGTCCATGCCGTAGTCGTGATCGCCGGGATTGATGACGTTCCAGTGGCGCATCATCTGCCAGCGACTGGTGGGGCCGAAAATGGAGTTGGCGACCACTTTGTAGGCGTCGTCGGTGCTGGGTGGATAGAGGGCGAGTTCCATGTACCAGACATCGTCCTCCCAGACCATGATCTGGAACTGATAGTCTTCGAGGTGCTTGTAAGCTTCGACGGTCGGTTGATCGCGAACCTGCCAGTCGTCATTGCCGCCGAGGATTCTGAGTCCGGCTTCTGTACGCTGCTGCAATCCGCTGGTGATGGCGTGGCAACTGAGGCCGCAGAGTTTGTAGGGCGCTTTGAGCTGCGGAAGTCTACCGACGTAGGATCCTGAGGTGGGTACGTCTCCCACGAGTCCCGTTCCGGGGCCGCATGCATCCGTGCCGACGCGGTGGTCGGAGGTCACGTTGATGCCGTCTTTCCATACCGTGTAGTAAAGGTCTGTCTCGGCCGGGCTCTCCGGTAGTGTCACCGTCACGACGGAGGTGTTTCGTCGGAACGCGTTATTGATGATTCTGGCCCTTCCCGCTGCGGGCACCGTCTCCCAGCCTCCTTGAGGATTCTCAGATGATGAAACCCGGATCTCAGCTTGATCTCCGTCTGAGGCGAAGACCCCGACGAACTTCACCTGCCACTTGCCATCCACTTTCTTGAGCGAATCACCGAGCGGGTAGCAGGAGTAGCAGTCGGCTATTCCGACATTTAGTGGTTCGTTCTGTTTGGCCTCGATACTGACGCCATTGATTTCAAAATCGATGAGGCCACGTCCAACGACTCCAAAGTAGCCTTGCGTGAATCTCCAGGGAACTCCAGTTCGCTCCAATTTGACCGGTTCGTCGCCAGTGGTGAAGACGGATGTGACCTTCGCCATACCGGCCCCGTCACTGCTCACGGCGAGGGAGAGGGTGAACGTATCTCCCGGTTGCAAGGCAGGAGCCGAGACGGACTTAGGGCCTTTCCGTGCCTGTCCTGCCGTGTTCCCTTTTCCTTTGCCGGTGGAGGGTTCTTTGATCACTCCGAAGGTATGGTCATCCTGCCACCCAATCAGCGTGGCCTGTCTCTCTTTGCCATAACTTTCGAACAGGCTTTTGCCTCCGATAGCCAACCCGATGAGTCCGTAGCCTGGCTGATACATCTTCCAGTCAGCTTGGTCTCCTTCCGGAATTTCTGGAAGATGACCACGGAAAGTGCCCTGCAAAGTGACCTCGTAGACATCCTTCAGTTTCCAGTCTCGCCGCCAGAGGACCCCTTGAGGCAATGATGGATCGTAGTCCGTCTCCATCTCTTCTCCTTTGTGAGTCTCTGAGTGAAAAGGGAAGCCAGTGCGGCGGGCCCTGTCTCCGTAGTTCTTGAGCCGGCGACGAAGTGCTCCGTTTTCGATTTTCCAGTAGCCGGGGTTGAGCGATTCCCATTCGCTGCCATGAAAAAGAGAGTCAGCGCGGGAGAAATCGTCAATGAGAGTGCCGGGAAGACTGCTGGCCGCCCGGGCTGTGCTATCGAAGGCTTCAGTGAGGCTGGCGCCGCCTACGCTGGCAGCCGTGGTTTTGAGGAAATTTCGACGCTTCATGATGGTTGAGGGTTTGGATTCTCAGTGATAACTGAAATTGGGACAATACTGGAATCGTGGTTTTTGGTGGATTGATCTGTCGACGATCAAGTGGGTGGCTGCCTCGAATCTGAAGGCTCTGCCCACGCTGCCAAAGCTTCAAAGCGACTCATCCTTTCGAAAAATGCCTTTATCTATGATGTGAAATATGGAAACTGCGCTGATGAACTCGCGATTGCTCAGTCTCCTTCTTTCCCTGGCTTTGGTAGCGTCGCTAGGCGCAGCCGAAAAGCCAAATATCCTGTATATCCTCGCCGATGATCTGGGTTTCAGTGACCTGGGGTGTTTTGGCGGGGAAATTAAGACGCCTGTTCTCGACGCGCTCGCCGGAAATGGCGTTCGACTGACCCAGTTTTACAACACGGGTCGCTGCTGCCCGAGTCGGGCCGCCATTCTTTCCGGTCAGTATCCGCATCGTGTCGGTCTCGGCCACATGACCACCAATGACCTTGGCCAGCCTGGATACCGAGGCGTCATCTCCGACGAGGCCCAGACTATTGCTCAGGTTCTCGAGCCGGCTGGCTACCGATCGTTCATCTCTGGTAAGTGGCACCTCGGAACACCTGATCCTACGGAGAATGGGTTTGAGGAGTTCTACGGCACGCTGGTCAGCGCCAAGCGATTCTTCGATCCCGATCATCTCATCCGGTATCCGGAGGGGAGGGAGGCGCGCGAATATCCCGAAGGTGAATTCTATGCGACCGATGCGGTCACCGATCACGCACTCGATTTCCTCCAACTCGCTCGCGAGACTCCGGACAAACCATGGTTCCTCTACCTAGCCTACAACGCTCCTCACTTTCCCCTGCACGCCCCGAAGGAAGAGATCGCGAAATACGCAGATCGCTATCACGGGGGGTGGGATGAATTGAGGGAGGAGCGCCTTCTGCGAATGAAGGAGTTAGAGATCGTTCCAGAGTCAACCCAGCTCTCTCCTCGTTCGACCTGGCGAAATTACGGCGAAACCAAGACGGGAACCAACCCCGCCTGGGACACCTTACCTGAAGATCGTCGTCTCGATCTGGCCCGGCGCATGGCCATCTATGCTGGCATGATTGATCGCCTCGATCAGCAGATCGGGCGCGTCATTGACGATCTTAAAGCTGCCGGTGAGTTGGAGAATACCCTCATCGTTTTCACCTCAGACAACGGCGCCTGTTTCGAATGGGATCCCTACGGCTTCGATATTGTTTCGAGCAATCAGAATATTCTCCATACTGGGGACATGATTGACGAGATGGGCATTCCCGGGACCTTCCACAGCGTGGGGTCGGGTTGGGCCAACGCGGGGAATACGCCCTGGCGGATGTACAAACATTTCAATCATGAAGGTGGAATTGCGTCACCCGGGATCGTGCACTGGCCGGCGGGCCTCAAGGCGGAACCCGGAACGATCAATCATGAGCCTGCCCATATTATTGATCTTTTGCCAACCGCTGTGGCGGTGTCGGGAGCGACTTACGAAGGAGTTCTGTCGCTCCCCGGTACCAATATAATCGAGCAGATCAATGCAGGGGGCGACGAGAGAATGCTCTTTTTTGAACATCAGGGAAATCGTGCGGTTCGGTCAGGACGGTGGAAGTTGGTAGCGCTTGATGATCAGCCCTGGGAACTCTACGACTTCACCGTTGATCGAACCGAGCTCAATGATCTCTCGGAGACCCATCCTGAAATAGTTAAAGAACTGAATGCCGCCTGGGAGAAGTGGGGCGCAGAGAATTACGTCACCCCACTACCAGACGATCTCGGCGTTGGATATTTGAAGCCCGATTGATCGATGGGAATGGTGTAGCGGATATCCACCCGTCAGAAGTTTCCAACTCTATCAATGTCTCTGCTCCTGCGCAGGGTTTCGACGAACTCTCATCGGATTCGTATGGGTGAGTGGATTTCCGATTTGCGAAATATTCACGCCCTCATTGCGACGGGTCAAAATTGAGCTTTTGGCGTATCATTGGATGCGCCACTCCATTTCAACTTTTTGATCAAATGAAACGAAGCCTTTCACTGATAGTCGTCGCAGCAATTCTCTCACTGGTATCTCCGGCTCGAACTGCCGATAAGCCGAACGTTCTATTCATTGCGATCGATGACCTGAATGACTGGATCGGATGTCTCGACGGCCATCCTCAAGCATTGACGCCGAACATCGACCGACTCGCGGAGCGGGGGATGCTGTTCACCAACGCCCATTGCGCGGCCCCTGCCTGCAATCCGTCACGGGCCGCCGTTTTCAGCGGTCTGATGCCGAACCACACTGGAGTCTGGTCGAATTCGAGTGGCTCAATCGAGAAGCACAAGCCGAAGGCAGTCTACCTGCCAATCGCATTTGCTGAGGGCGGATACACGACAATGGGGACTGGAAAGTTGCTGCACAGTAGTAAAAAGGGTTCATTCGACGACTACTTTTCAGTCGATCAGCGATGGAGTCCTGTGCCTGTCGAAAAGGTGGACTACACCGATGACGAGTTGCCCAGCAAGGGGACCGACAATCCGCGCCACATCGTCGAGCTAAATGGCAAAACCTACGTGCTGCCTCTCAATCGGATGCCTTCGGATCGAAGGCCTGAAACGTCTGGAGGAGAGTCACACGATTGGGGAGGATGGGACGTTCCTGATTCTGAGTTTGGAGATACTCAGATTGCCGAATGGGTGATTTCGAAGATCGGCGAGGAATTCGAAAAGCCATTCTTTCTCGGAGTTGGCTTTTATCGGCCTCATATTCCCCTGTGGGCTCCAGCTCGATTTTTTGAGCGATTCGAAAGTGATCCCGGGCAGTTGCCGCCAGTCATAGAAGATGATCTCGACGACTTGGGCGAAGCGGGAAAAAAGTGGGCGTTGGAAGCGGTGACTGCGGGATCTCATGAGACTACGGTGCGATTTGATCAATGGAGGGCAGCCGTGGAAGCCTATCTCGCCTGCGTCACTTATGTGGACCACGAGGTGGGCCGTATTCTCGATGCTCTCGATGCGTCCCCTCATGCCGAAAATACCATGATTGTTCTATGGTCGGATCATGGATGGCAGCTGGGAGAGAAGGAGCACTGGGGGAAGTGGACGGGTTGGGAGAGATCTACCAAAGTGCCTCTCATTATGGTTCCGCCCAAAGATCGAGCTGATCAGTTTGCCTCGGCCGGATCGCGTTGTGATCAACCCGTCGGACTTATCGATCTTTATCCTACATTGACTGAACTTTGTGGAGTGACTCCGCCAAGAGGACTGGATGGGCAATCGATTGTTCCTCTGCTGCAAAATCCCCAGCAGGACACAGGCCGCTACGTCTTCACCATTTTTGACGAAGGCAACACTTCTGCGCGTTCAGATCGGTGGCGTTACATTCAGTATGCCGACAAGGCGGATGAACTCTACGATCTCAAAAACGATCCCAATGAATGGGAGAATCTAACGAAGTCACCTGAGCATGCCGAAGTGAAGCGGGCCATGAAGGCTGGAGTGAAAGCGTACTACGCCAAGTGATCTCAATCGGACGGAGCCTTCGCGATTTCTTCGAAAAACTCCAGGATGCGTTTGGGATACTTTTGGAACTCGGTGGCGAACTCTTCCTTTTCCCTCGAGCCATGAGGCGTTCGGGGCCACTCTGTTTCGACTTGAAACCCTGATTCTTTGAGGCTTTTTGAAAATTGTTTCGAGGGGCCGAAACGGGAGTCTAGAGATCCGCACATCACGAGAAAGGGGATGAGTTCGGCTCCCGGTTCAGGGAGCAATCCTGCTACCTTGGCGACCCGTTCGGTGAAGATTCCCTGCAATCTTTCCGGGGCGGTGGCTCCATTGTCAGGATTGGCAAGATAGGTTGCCGGATCGTCAATCGTGCCGACGGATTCGATCAGAAGCTTTCCGTCGGGAGTCGTCCATGTTCCTGCGGCGCAAGGGGCACTGGCCTTGACCAGTTCCGGATTTGAAAAAGCAAAGCGGTGAGAAAATTGTCCGCCGCGGGAATAGCCAGTCAGCAGAATCTTATCATGCAGCGAGTAGCGGGTATGGAGGTCTTTGATGACTCGTATCAGGAACTCACCCTCTCCCAAATCGGGAAATCGGCTCGCTTGAAAGTCCTCATTGGAGAAGCTGGGCGAAACGACGATGGCATCAAATCCGGATTCACGAACCTCATCCGCCAGACCGTTGGCGAGAAAATGGCTGCGGCCGTTCCCGCCTCCGCCATGGACTGAGACGAGCAGCCAATAGGTCTCCTTCGAATCGAATTCTTCCGGGAGTTGTACGAAATACTCCCGGGAAGCTCCGCCGAATTTGAGCCTTTGACGGAGGGGTTCATTGGCCTCGCCCCAGTTGGGGAGTAGCCAGATGGCAGACAGCACAAGGTTCAGCGTCTCGCGGCTAAACAATATAAGGCTAGGCTTCAGAGTTCCTCTTTCTCTTCAGGTGACTCACTGGCCGAGTCATCTGACATGGCGTGACCTTCGACACGATCGGCCAGTCCATCCGGAAAACTATCTACTCGCACCTCAGTTTCACCGGAATAGAGACGGGCGACTACGCCCCAGATTGTCTCACTGTGGCTCGACCCGGGTTCGTCTTTCTTACCGGATGTCTCGGAGTCAGTCGCTACGACAGCCTGGGTGGCCACTTCGTGGTCAGAAGCTTTCGCCAGTAGGCCGATGGCTTCTTCTCCCTCGGTCTCTTCCAGACTTTCTATTGCCGATCCGCTGGCTGGACGATCCCGGACGTACTTGTAAATCGTATATTTCAGTTTTAGATCCTCGAGATCTTGAGCGGATGTATTCCGAACCATAATGGAGTAGTCGAAGGAGGTCCGGCTTTGTTCGCTTCCTCCCTTTTTCTTCTTGTCGTCGTCCTCCATCTTAGGCTCTTTGATTCGCTCCATGTTCTTCTCGAACTCGATGTAGACGCCTCGAATATTCACAGGTGCCGGATTGGCCACAGCCCATTCCCTAATAAACGTCACATCTGCTTCCGAGAATTTACTGACAGGCAGCGTGAACTCATTTCCACCCACCTTCATCTGAACTTGATCGCCACGGACAGCGACCAACTCCGCCTCAATCTCACGGCCGGTGGTGTCAGTGAACTTTCTGATTTCCGCTTGGCTCAGAGCGGGGAGACATACAAGAGCGAGCAACAGGGTTACTAAGAGTTTCATGGGATTCTTGGTTACGGGGATAGAAGAGGATTAGCGGATTCTCGCGTGGTGAGCAAGGATATGCGTTGGCGTCCTCGATGCCGCGATAGTGAAATTCGACAGGGTTAGGCCAGTGATCCATTCGCGTCAACTTAAGCGCAAGTCATTGAGCCGCAGCGAATTACGATCAAAT
>CAXBHX010000012.1:0-114929 GCA_963975655.1 uncultured Verrucomicrobiales bacterium | reverse complement strand
CTGACTCGCGGACGACCGGGCCGGTCATCCCTACCGGCTTCGCACTGACCAAAGAGCACCGCTGGCTGGGCCGAAGGCGGTAGGGACAGGCGGCCCGCCTGTCCACGGAGCTTCGGGTGGGCGCCGCTGGCCGTAAAGCGCACGCATGAAGCGCAGACATAGGAATCAGACTCCCCGGAATCTACCCGTCACACCCGACGGTTTAGTCTTGGCGAAACACTAGGTCGAGCAGACCTCTGCCCCATTGAGGTCCCCAAGTCACCTCAAACGCGCCATCATTGGCGCATATCGCCAGATTTTATGCGCAATATGCGGTTTCTGCATGGCCACTCCTCCGTAGATTCAACGCGCCCTCCTCCCTGATGTCTCTGATGACCACAGGAGCCTCCTTCTCATCGCTTTTGCTCTCCATGAAACGACCTGCCCACCTCCTTCTGCCTGCGCTCCTGCTCACGACCGCCTTCGGTAGCGCATCGCTTTCTGCCGCTGAAGTCAAAGTCTTCGAACCCACCGGAACGCTTCCCTACCTCTCCGTCGAAGACAGCCTCAAAACCTTCGAACTGCCCGAGGGTTATCACCTCGAGCCCGTCCTGACCGAGCCCAACATCGCCGAACCCGTCACCTGCGCCTTTGACGGCAATGGTCGTATGTATGTGGTCGAGATGCTCACCTACATGCAGGACGCCGACGCCACCGGCGAACAGGAGCCCATCAGCCGCGTCTCACGTCACGAGGACACCAACGGCGACGGCAAAATGGACAAGCACACCACGTTTGCTGACAACCTGCTCCTCCCCCGCATGGTCCTGCCCCTGCACGACGGCGTGCTCATCAACGAAACCAACACGCTCGACATTTACTGGCACCGTGACACCGACGGCGACGGTGTCTCCGACACCAAAACGCTCTGGTACGAAGGCGGCGAACGCGGCGGCAATATGGAGCACCAGCCCAGCGGCCTGATCTGGTCGATGGACAACTGGATCTACACCACCTACAACGCCTACCGCCTGCGCCACAATCCCGACGGCCTCGCCTTCAAAGAAAAAACCGCCCCCAACGGCGGTCAGTGGGGTCTCTGTCAGGATGACTACGGCAAACCCTGGTTCGTCAACGCCGGAGGCGAACGCGGCCCGCTCAACTTCCAGCAGCCCATCGTCTACGGTGCCTTCAACATTGCTGGAGAATTCCCCATCGACTACCGCGAGGTCCTCCCGCTCGTCGGCATCCCCGACGTCCAGGGCGGAGAGAAACGGTTTCGTCCTGAGAACAACACGCTCAACCACTTCACCGCCACCTGCGGCGAAGGTTTCTTCCGCGGCGACCGCCTCCCCGACGAACTCAAAGGCGATCTCTTTTTCTCCGAACCCGTCGGTCGACTCATCCGCCGCTCCAAAGTCGAAGTGCGCGACGGCATCACTTACCTGAGCAACGCCGACCCCGGCCGCGAGTTCATTCGCTCGACCGACCCGAACTTCCGCGCCATGCACACCCAGACCGGCCCTGACGGAACCCTCTACATCGTCGACATGTACCGCGGCATCATCCAGCAGGGCAACTGGACCCAACCCGGCAGTTACCTGCGCGGCGTTGTCGACGACTACGGCTTCGCCAAAAACATCCAGCGCGGCCGCATCTACCGCCTCGTTCACGACGACTACGAGCCCGGCCCTAGGCCCAACATGCTCGACGAAACGCCCCAGCAGCTCGTCGCGCACCTCGAGCACCCCAACGGCTGGTGGCGGGACAACGCCCAGAAGCTGCTCATTCTCCAGGCCGACACCTCCGTCGTCCCTGCCCTCGAGAAACTGGCTAACGAAAGCACCAGCGACCTGACTCGCATGCACGCCCTCTGGACGCTCGAAGGCCTCGGCGCGCTCACGCCGGAGTTTGTCAAAGCCAAGCTCTCCGACGAACACGCCTCCGTCCGCCGCGCCGCCATCCGCGCCGGGGAAACGCTTTACAAAAACGGTGACGAAGCCTTCCAGACCGCGCTTCAATCCGATTTCAAAACCATGGCCCGGGACGACGATCCCGAAGTCGTGATCCAGTCCCTGCTCACCGCCAAGCTGCTCAACTTCCCTGACCACAAAGCCTTCACCGCTGCCACCGTCGAAGCCAGCCAGAGCGCAGGCGTGAACGAGATCGGCAAGCAGATGCTCAAAGGCGGCCAGGCCGCTCCGCCCAAGCTCAGCCCCGAGCAACTCACCCTCTACAAAGACGGCAAAGCCATCTACGAATCCCTCTGCTTCGCCTGCCACGGCGCCGACGGCAAAGGCATGCAAATTCCCGGAGGCGATGACCTGCGCCTCGCCGCCTCCTTCGTCGGTTCCCCCATCCTCGCCGGCCACCACGAGCTCGCGCCCAAGGTCGTCCTTCATGGCCTCGTTGGCCCCCTCAACGGCAAGACCTATCCCGGCGAAATGATCGCCATGGCCTCCAACGGAGACAAGTGGATCGCCTCCGTCCTCTCCTACGTGAAGAACAGCTTCGGCAACGAAATGGGCTTCGTGACCGAAGACGAAGTCACCACCATTCGCGAGGCCAACGCCGACCGCACCACCCCCTGGACCGAAGCCGAGCTCTACAGCAGCGTCCCCAGCGTTTTCACCGATCGCAGCCAGTGGAAAGTCACCGCGAGCAACCAATCCAACGACGGCCACTACGCCATCGACGGCAAGCTCGACACCCGCTACACCACCGGCACCAGTATGGCCAAAGGCATGTGGGTCCAGCTCGAACTGCCGCAGTCCGAAAAGGTCGTAGGCCTTATCCTCGACGCCGCCAAGTCAAAAAATGACTACCCCCGCGGCTGCACCGTCGAGTTCTCCACCGACGGCAAGAAATGGAGCAAGCCGCTCAAGAAAAAGGAAGAGAAGAATGCCACACTCAGCATTGAGTTTCCGGAGACCGAAGTGAAGTTTGTCAGGGTGACGCAGACGGGGAGTAATCGCCTGTTCTGGTCCATCCACGATCTCAATCTGCTTAAGGCGGTGGAGTAGTGGCCGCTTGCGGCCCTCTTTTTCATTTTATCCTATTCGCTATCGCTCGCACGATCTCCAGATCTCGTTTCACGATATCTTCGTAGTCTTAATTCTTTTATCCTGCTCGCCGCGCGCTCGCACGATCTACCCAAATGTTTACTTCACTCATCACATCCCATCTCGCATCAGCGAGACAGTGGTAGTCTTTTTCTTTTTATCGTGTTCGCTTGTCGCACACGATCTACCAAATTGTTCGCTTCGCTCCATGACTTGTCATCTCGCGTTTGCGAGACGGCAGTGGTCTTAATCCTTTTCTTTTTCTCCGTCTGCCCACCAATATTCTTCTCGGCCTCCAGCACTCAAACCAACAACCAAGAACCGATCCCATGCGCTTTCTTCGCCCCCTCACCTTCCTCATTCTCGCCGCTTTCTTCCTCTCCCCAGCCTCCGGCGCGGATCGCCCCAACATCCTCCTCCTCATCGGCGATGACATCGACCGTGACACACTCGGTCCCTGGGGAGGCGAAGCGCTCACGCCAAACCTCGACCAGCTCGCGTCCGAGGGAGTACGCTTCAATCGTTGCTACGCCACCGTCGCTATGTGTGCGCCGTTTCGTCAGGAACTTTACAGTGGTCGCAGCCCGTGGCGGACGGGTGCCATGCCAAACCATTCCAAGTCAAAACCGGACACCAAAAGCCTTCCCCACTACCTGCGGCCGCTAGGTTACCGCGTCGGCCTGCTCGGCAAAAGCCACGTCGGACCGCAGGAAGCCTATCCCTTCGACAACCTCGGTGAGATTCCCAAGAAAGAAGATCCCAATCCGCTCGCCCTCGAGCGCGCCGGTCAGTACATTGCTGAGGCCGCCGAAGCCGATGAACCCTTCTGCCTCGTCGTGGCTTCGCACGACGGCCACGCCCCCTTCCACACCCATGGCGATCCCAGCGCCTACGAGCCCGCCGCGTTGACGATTCCCAAGGACGCACTGGACACGCCCGAGTATCGCCACAACCTGCACGGCAACTTCATCGAGGTGACCAACCTCGATGCGCTGCTCGGCGGTCTGCGTGAGCTCATCGCCGAAAACGATCTCACCGAAGACACCCTCATTCTTTTCTGTTCCGAGCAGGGCAATCAGTTTCCTTTCTCCAAATGGACCTGCTTCGACGGCGGTCTCGCCTCCGGTTTCGTCGCCGCCTGGCCCGGTGTCATTCCCGCCGGCATCGAAAGCGACCCTATTCTCTGGCTATCTGACATCACCCCCAGCCTCGTCGAAGCGGCCGGAGGTGAGATCAACGCCGACGACTTCGACGGCCAGAGCCAGTGGGCCAATTTCCAGGGCGCCAACGAGAAAGTGCATGACTACGCCTACGGCGCCTTTTCCAACTGCAACATCATCGCCAACCGCGAGCGCGTCTTCCCGATCCGCTCCATCCGCGACGAGCGCTACAGCCTGATCTGGTCGCCCAAGGCCGAGGTGGAAATCACGTCGAACACGACCCTGACCAAAGCGCTCGCGATGGTGAACGGCGAAACGGTGAAAGGTGAACTCGACCCGGCCGCGTCCTGGGTGCTCAAAGCCAGGAAGGCGGGACATCCCGTGCAGCAGAAGCTGGTCGATCGATTGCATCATCGCCCGGAGTGGGCGCTCTACGATCGCGAGTCCGATCCCAAAGAGTTGAAGAATCTGGTCGGCAATCCGGAGTATGCTGAGGTGCAGGACAGGTTGCAGGGCGAGTTAGAGGGCTGGTTGGCGCAGTGGGGTGATGAAGATCCGGTGAAGACGGAGACCGGGTTTGTGAAGGCAGGTGGCAAGGCTAAGGGCAAGAAGAAGTGATTCTGCGCAGCACGAGACACCATGGAACTACTCATTACCTACGACGACGAAGCAGAGGCGGAAGCCGCCGCTGAAGCCCTTTCCGGTGATAAACGCCTGGTGAGTGATCGGGATGACAATGAGATCATTTACCGACTGTTTGGCGAGCCCACCTGGACCAATTTCTTCAACCTTGGGATGTATGATTTGCCCTTATTGAAGGAGCTGGTGGCGAGTAAGAACGCCGGGGGCGCCTATGACGCGGACCGGCATCAGGCGATTCTGACGTCGCTCCAATCCGTCGCTACCTGCTACGGATTGAAGGTCCCTGAGCATTGGCGGTAGAGGTCAAGACATGGCCGTTCTCCAACAGGGTTGAGTTGGTGACTTGACCCTGTTGAATGTTGAGGGAGTTGGGGTTTTGCACTGGTCAGTCGATTAGAATCCCTTGCTCTGGCTCTCCCCTACACCGATTCGGAAAACGCTCTATCACCCCGCAAATGTCGATTCGCTTTGGAGCCTTCTTCGATCAATCCGAAGACTTCGGGCACGGGATTCAGGTAGAATATGATTTCCGGGCGCTACGCGGTAAAGCCAAGGAGCTGACTCGTGGGATCCAACCGGCCTCAACATTGGTCTCAAAGTGACTCGCACCTAACCGGGTATGCTTGCCCCCACCCTTCCTAAGCTAATCTCAAACTCCTAATTTCTAAATCCCCTCTCCTCACTCCCCGTTTGACCAACGCTCACATTGCGGCACCTTCAACGCCATGAGCGTTCGCACTCGATTTGCCCCTTCTCCGACCGGCTTCCTACACATCGGAGGCGCCCGCACCGCCCTCTACAACTGGCTCTACGCCCGTCACCACGGCGGTGAGTTCATCATACGGGTCGAGGACACCGACGCGGAGCGTAGCACGGCGGAGTCGATGAATGTGATTCTCGACGGGCTCAAGTGGCTCGGGCTGGACTGGGATGAAGGTCCCGGTGTCGGAGGTGATCAAGGCCCCTACAACCAGAGCGAGCGTGTTGAAATCTACGACCGCTACCTAGCCAAACTGGAGGACGCTGGGCTCACCTACGAGGACGAGGGTGCGATTCGGTTTAAAGTGCCGGACAAAATGATCACCGTGAATGACGCGATCTGCGGAGACGTCTCGGTCAATCTGAAGGAGCAAGGCTCCCGGCGGTTTGATCAGGAGCTGAAGAAGGAAGTCGCAGCGAACCCTGACATCGTCATCAAGCGACCCAATGGCGGCTATATCTTTCACTTCGTGAACGTGGTCGACGATATCGAAATGGGGATGACTCACGTCATTCGCGGCGAAGATCACCTTTCCAACACCCCGAAGCACCTGGCGCTTTATGAGGCCTTCGGTGTCGAGCCTCCCATCTTTGCGCACATTCCGCTCAATCTGAATCAGAACGGATCCAAGATGAGCAAGCGCGACCAGGGAGCTCTGATTCACGAGTATCAGGAAAATGGATTCCTGCCGGAGGCGGTGAACAACTACATGGCCCTTCTCGGTTGGTCAGGGAAAGATGATCAGGAGATCTTCTCTCTGGAAACACTCAAGGAACGTTTCGACCTCTCAGGGGTCAACAAGTCCAACTCCAAGTTCGACTACGACAAATGCCTCTGGGTCAATGCTGAGCACCTCAAAAATCTCTCTCCGGAAGCGCTTGCTGCAGCGTCAGCCCCTTTCCTCGAAAAGGCGGGCATCCCCACGGACGATCCTCGTGTGCCGGCTGCTTTGGAACTGGCCCGCGACCGCGCTCAACGGCTCATTGAAGTGCCGGGTGTCATCGCGACAATCTTTGCGGATGAGGTTATCTACGATCAGGCGGCTATTGAAAAAGTCACCAGCAAGGACACTTCCGCTGCGGCGGTTGAGGCCCTCATCACAGGGCTCGAGGGAGTCACTGATTGGACGGTCGACACGATCAAACCTGCCATTGCCGCATCGGCCGCATCGATCGACGCGAAAATGGGAATGCTCATGCTACCTTGCCGCGTCGGCGTGATGGGAAGCACCAGTGGTGCTGATCTCATTCCCGTGCTGGAACTGCTCGGGCAGGAAGAGGTGGTGAAGCGTCTGAAAGGCTTTGCGGAGAAGCTTTAGGCCTGGATTCAAATCTGGACCAAATCTTTATCTAGCTGTCTTCACTCTCTTCACCTCGGCGCAGGCGACCGCCATTCTCGGTCCACCAGAGAATCAATACGACGGTCAGCATGATCGCCGCATAGATGTGATGCGAGACACGCGTCGACGGCACCAGGTCAGCGGTTGCCCGGGTGGCTGCGGTCAGAACCATGATCCAAACGATCCAGCGCCAGCGAAGACTGCGCGGGGGAGTGGTCTCGTGCCCGTCGCTGTGGCCTACCGCGACACGGTCCGCCACTAGCAGCATGATTTGACTGAACCCGCCGAGGAAGAGCAGGTGCTCAAACGCAAAAACCTGATGTGGCCAAATCAAACGACAGGCGAATCCGGTCGCGATCATGACCAACGCCATCCTTAGAGACCAAGCACGAGTGCCGGGTGCTTTCCCCCGCCAAATCATGGGCACCGCGCCCCATGACCAAAGTCCCAAAGCGAACAACCTGATGCCATTGCCCACCCTCACCTCACCCCAGGCCTCGAGGAAGAAGGAGCCCAGGATCAGCGCCACGGTGGCCAACAGAACAATAACTTTCCTTTTGGACCGTGCGGGAGCCGCATCGAAGAACTTGGGGAAAAAGAAGGAACCCACTCCGAGTAGAGGCAACAGGAGAAAGCCCTGATAGACCAGCAGCCGGAACAGGGTCTGCCACTGAGGGGATTGAGCCTTCACCCCCAGGCTCCAGCAAAGAAGAATCGTCGAAACAAGGCCGAGATTCAAAAAGGGTATCAGCAGAGCCAGGGGCGGCTGATCCCGATCCTTCCCGAACAACTTCGATGCCAGCACCCCTAAAAAGGCCAGAAAAGTGAGTGCGGCCAGCCCGTCGGCGATGTGGAGCGGTCCAAACGCATAGCAGACCTGCGTGCTCATCCAGAGGGCGGCCATCCCTAGCACCGCTCCCACTCCCAGAGGAGGTGCCTCCACAAATCGGGGCCAGGCGGTCCCGAGGAATCCGATCACAAAGGCGGATCCGAAGCCTAGAATCAGCAGGCGAGGATGCTGAAGAGCCGGATAAGTATCCCACCACCCGGCATAGTACATCGGCCAGAGCAATAGCCCGAAGGCTGCCGCCAGCAGCCCCAGGGGAAAGAACACCCGAAACGGTTCCGATGCCCAGAGGGGCGGATCGGGCGCAATTGGCGCTTCTTTTGGCGAGTCACTCATAAAAACAAAACAGCCTACCCGTTTCCGAGCAGGCTGCCTGTTAAACGATTACGATGGATAGTCCTGCTTTAGACTGCCGGCATCTTGATCCATTTCTGATCAGACTTCGAACTCTCGACTGAGGCCTTGATGAAAGCGAGTCCAGCGACGCCGTCGTCAACGCCTGGAAAGTCGTAACCACCCTCGGGGGCAGGATTCCCTTCGATCTTGTCGCCGATGGCCTGTGCCGCTGCTAGATAAATGTTAGCAAAGGCCTCGATAAATCCCTCGGGGTGAGCGAATGGCGTCCGGGTGAAGCCGTGGCCTGAAGCCTCTTCACTGATGTAGTCGTTGCCGCGACGGTAGGTCTTCCGTGGGGCATTGGCGTACTTCACCACGAGATCGTTTGGATCCTCTTGGTGCCACTCGAGCGACGCCTTGGTGCCATAGATGCGGATGTTCAATTCATTCTCGTCTCCATTGGAGATCTGTGAGGCATGGATAATGCCTTTGGCTCCCCCTTCGAAGCGCACCAGATTGTTCCCATCGTCATCGAGTTCACGATTGGGAATGAACGCGGTCAGGTCCGAGCAGATTTCCTCGATTTCAAGGCCGGTGATGTAGCGGATCAAGTTGTGGGCGTGAGTGCCGATGTCGCCCATGCAGTTGGAGATACCCGCGATCTTGGGATCGGAACGCCAGTTGTTGATCTTGCCCTGCCCGTCTCCCTCGACGTCGCCAACAGCGTAGCCCTGCGGGTACTCGGCGACGATCTTGAGAATACGGCCCAGCTCGCCAGCTTTCACCATGCGCTTGGCTTCTTTGACCATGGGATAACCGGTGTAGTTGTGAGTCAGCGCGAAGACTTGATCGGACTTGTTCACGATCTCGCGAAGCTCGAGCGCCTCTTCATAGGTCAGGGTCATCGGCTTGTCGCAAATGACATTGAAGCCCGCCTCAATAAAGGTCTTGGCCACATCGAAGTGGAGGAAGTTCTGCACCACAATGGAAACGAAATCGATTTTGTCTTCGCGTTGGGCCTCTTTTTCGGCCATTTCCTGATAGCTGCTATAAGCGCGATCCGGATCGATGAAGAAGTCTTCACCTGAGAGCTTTGATTTCTCCGGGTCAGAGGAAAAACAACCGGCAACCAGGTCGATCTTTCCGTCCAGATTAGCTGCCATGCGGTGGACCTGTCCAATAAAGGCTCCACGGCCGCCACCGACCATTCCCATGCGTAGTTTTCGTTTCATAAAGCGTTTTGCGGTTCTTGTCGCTCCGAGGCAATTCGGGAGCACTCAAGGGATGATGAGCCTAGCAAACCGGGCCGGAAAAGCAACACGGTGAAATACGGCAATTTTCGGTGGCTTCGCGTCAACCTGATGACCTCAACGGTCGCGGAAGGCCGCCCCGAAAGGAACTCGAAACGATGTGAAGAGTCCGCGCTCCTGAAGCGGTCTCAATCGAGAGGCGTAGAGAGCCTGATCCATGTCGGCCCTGTGAGCAAACGAGCTACCTATCGATCGTACCCAGATGGGAAGACAAGGAGGGGCGGTTTGCAACCGCCCGTTTGAATTGGTTCGGCGCTTGAAAACCGCCGCTCCTTGGAGGGAAAGAGCGCGGGCCCCTCCTGAAAGGCGAAGCCTCAAAACTGATACGTAACAAGGTCTTCTGGCATTTTCCCAGTTACATCGGCGGCGGAGGGCCCAGCAGTGCCATACGCACTGGCGACTGGAAGCTCATCGAGCAATTCGAAACTCAAACCTACGAGGTCTACAACCTCGCCAACGATCCCGGCGAAACGCGCAACCTCCTTGAGGCAGAACCCGAGAAGTCGAAAGAGCTCATTGCTTCGTTACGGCAGTGGCAGGATGAAATGGACGCTCCGCGGCCGACAGGTGCCAATCCGAACTACGACGCCGCCGCCCAGCCAGAGCGAGGTCGCGATCAGCGTGGGAAAAAGGGGGCAATCAAGATCGCAAGAAAGAAGGAACTGAGGCGAAAAACTGAATCTCGATAAATCCCCTCCAAAATCATTTAGGGGCCCCCAATTCAGCATAGTTGATGTATCTTATGCATTTTGGAAATGCTTGCATCGATTTATACGATTGACGATTCGGTTGAATTGACCCAGCGGTCTCAAGAGTGGCTCACTCTTGCAGACAAAGTGAATGGGATCCCTCCGTTCTGTCGGCCGGAGGCGTGGATTCCCGCCTTGCACGCTCTTCTGAATGACCTACCGGCCGTTGGGTCTCGGAAACTATGCCAAGCGGTCATCGTAGAGGTCCGCGAGGGAGAGGAACTCCTCGCCGTCTATGCCCTCTATCGAAAAGGGAATCACCTTTGCTCTCTCACTGAGAATCACATCGATTATCAGGATATTATCACCGTGGATCTAGCTGCAGCTGGCCTTGCGCTGAAAACATCCGTCAACTACGCCGCTGAATCAGGACTAGTTTTCATCATCGGCCATGTTTCCGATCAGAGCATTTTGGCTCAAATAATCGAAGCGCAGACCCCATTTTCTAATGCATGGCTTAACCGCCGTTTCTTCAGTGTTTGTATCGTGTCTGATCATGAGTTCGCTAGCGGCACGAGCGACGAGTTTTTCAAATCAATACCAAAACGGCTGAAGAAGAGTTATCGGTCGGGGACCAACCGAATGAAATCTCAGGATCCCCCGTTTGAGGTGGATTACCTCTGGGGGGCCGATATTCAACCGGCCGACATAGAAGCCATCGGGCAACTCCATCGAGAGAACCAGCAATCGCGGACCGGTTCGTCCCCGTTTGACGAACCCGAGTTCGTTCAATTTCTCCAACAGCTTGCGAACTCATTGCCGTCCCTCTTCCTCTCCCGCTACACTTGCGATGGAAAGCTGATCGCATTTTGTCTTGGGTATGCCTCCGACAACACCTTCTATTTCTACATCACAGACTACGATAGAAGTTACGCATACGTGTCGCCTGGAGTGAACCTGCTGATCAAGACTGCCATCTATCTAGTTGATCATTTTCAGGGCAAGCACTTCCGAATCGATTTTCTACTAGGAAGCGAAGCTTATAAGTCACATTGGGAAACGGGGCGCTATTATGTTGATCGCGTTGTGGTGATTCCAAAATCAATTCGGACACTGCCATGGGCCATAGGCTATCACCTCGGCTATCGACTCAAGGAGATTAAGAATCGGATTCGAAAAATTGGCCCTGGGTCATCTTGAACTCAGCCGATGCATGAGGACACAAAAAGGGGGCGAAGTAATTTTCGCCCCCTTCCTTGTAAATCTAACTGATTGCTACGAATCAAATCTTAACCGCTTGCCCAGTCTCGGCTGACTGATACACCGCATCAATGATCTCCATGAGCTGGCGTCCCTGCTCGGCGCTATTCAGCGGGGCGGCAGTGCCTTCGATGGCTTCAATGAAGTTACCAGCGGATGCGATGCGGCCCATATCAGGGCAGTCCTCAACTTCGATCGTCTTGTCGACCGATTTGTTATCTTCCTGAACGTAGAGTTCGCAGGTATCGATCGCGGTTTCGTCGAGACCGTCAGTCCCGAATAATCGCTCAACCTTTCCTCCTGCTTTGCTGCCCTGGAAAACCACGGATACTTCTTCCCGCTTCACCATCTCGGCCCACGACATTTGAAAGCTGAGAACTTGTCCGGTCTCAAACCCGATGAATCCATGAGCGGCAGCCTCCACATCAGTGACGCCGTCCTCGCGGTCAGGAATGCCCCAAGGGCCTTTGAACCCCTTGTCCGATATGAAGTCGGTAAAAGTATTACCTGCCACGTAGCTGGCTTTGGGATACCCCATAAAATACATCCCCAAGTCGAGCATGTGGAGCAAGTCAATGACAGGTCCGCCTCCCGAAAGGGCCTTAGTAGTGAACCATCCGCCAAAGCCGGGAATACCAGTTCGACGAGCCCATTTGGTCTGCGCTGAATTGATCGTTCCCACCACGCCGTCATCGATGGCCTTCTTCATCGCAACAGACTCAGGGCGAGCCCGGTTGTTGAAGTTGAACATCAACTGCTTCCCTGCGGCGTCGCGAGCGACAATCATTTCCTCGACCTCAGCGGCGCTGAGAGCAGGAGGCTTTTCACAAAACACATGCTTCCCGGCTTCGAGCGCCTGAATGGCGAGCGGCGCATGAAACTTGTTCGGCACAATGATAGAAACGGCATCGATATCGCTGGCCAGCATTTCCGCTACATCACCAAAAACGTTGGGGATGTCATAACTGGCCGCGGATGCCTTGGCAGCCTCCTCATTCACGTCCGCCATGGCGACCACTTCGCCTCCAGCCTGACGGAACCCTTCAATATGGTACTGGGCCATTCCGCCCGCACCAATGATACCTACTTTTGTTGACATAATTGATTTTGAATAAAATACAGTTCGTTCCCAACGGAGCTGATATTACTCTTCGGGCTTATCTTCGCTCGAATCGGATTTTTCCGCTTCCACCACTGGTTCCGCCACTGGTTCCGCCAACTCAATTTTCATTCCCGCCTCGACAGCGAGCTTGATGGTATCCTCTGTGATATCGACCGACTTCGAATAGGTGAATACAGGAGGGGTCACTTTCATGAGCACCACATCGAGGTCTCTCTTCTTGGCCGCCATCAAAGCGACTGGCTCGAGACGAATACGGAATTCATTGATCATGCGAACCCGCTCCTGACCCAGGTTTTGTGTGGCCTGAGTCTTTAATCGGTTGAACTCGGAATTCAACTGCTGATTGGTCGCCAAGATCTTACGCTTCTCTTCTTCTGATGGATTCTCCCCGGCGGCCTGCTCCACACCGCTCATCTGATTTTGCATGGTTGCCTGAGTGCGCTGCAGTTCAGTATTAAGATCGGACTGCATCGTGATCAGATCGACTCTCACGCGATCCTCAATTCCCAGTTCACGAGCGACGGCATCGATATCCAGAACTGCGACACCGCCACCTTCAGCAAGGGCTGAACCAGCAATGGTGAGCGACGCGATTGTTGTCAAAATGAGATATTTCATTGTCATATGTTTCATAGTTAGAGGAGTCGGAAAGGGTAAGAATGATCTCAAATAATGTCCAGCCCTTTTAGTAGCAAGGGTTGCGCTTCCTAATTCACACACCTAGCGGCCTCATTCGTGGGATTCCATCGTCTTGAGACAGGCCGAGCTCCGGTTTGCATATTTCCCGATACTTATACGTCTCACCTAGTGCCATAGATCGCTTCGGGTCTCTCCGGACGATCTTTGTCTCCCAATATGGCGACCTCTCTCCATAATGCTACGGCATCCTGTCTCGTCACCGCCTCTTTTGACCCATTGAGCGTCACTGATGCCGTCCGGGGGTGTCGCTCGCGCCTGGGAGGTCGACCGGACCTGGCGATTGTCTTTGTCAGCTCCGACTATCTGAGCCATCTGGAGGAACTGATTGAGATCCTTCAAATTGATGGGCACGCTGCTGCAATCGTGGGTGCCTCTGCCGAGGGCCTCTATGGTGTCGGGGTTGAGCACGAGAATGCCAGCGGAATCTCCATGCTCTTCATGCGATTCCCGGACACATCAATTGATATTCAATTGGGGCCAGCTGATTCGGGCGCGTCCTTTCAATCGGCCCCCACACTCGATGGAGAGGTCCCACCGGGTGGCAGGCTAATTCTAGGCAACCCCCTCCATACTGATCTTTCCGACCAACTGAAGCAGTTCAATACTTCGCTGCCCAAGTTGCCTGTCGTCGGAGGACTGATTCGGGGTGGCCCTTCACCAGACGATCTCTTTCTATTCACCGAACTAGGCCCCACAGTCGAAGCGTCTATCTCAATTCAATTCACAGGCGGGGTGAAGCTTCTACCCATAGTCAGCCAGGGGTGTCGCCCCATTGGTGATCCCCTAGTGGTCACTGGAGCTTCACGTAATCAGATTCTCACCATGGGCCGCAAAGAAGCATTGAGTGTTCTTGAGGAGACTTTCGATAGGCTGGCGGAACAGGAACGAAACGACGCAGTCGGCAACGTCTTCGCTGGATTAGCTATCACAGAGACAGTCGACGATTTTGCGACGGGACATTTTGTGATTCGTCATATTGTAAGCGCCGATCTGGCAGAAGGTAGACTGATGCTTGATTCACCGGCCCGGATCGGACAGACCATGCAATTCCAACTTCGCGAGTCCGGGGCAGCCACTGCAGCACTCATCTCTGAGTGCAGGCGAGCTAAGGCGACAGGCGCGGATCCGATCGGTGCGCTGTTCTTCGGAGGATACGGTCGTGGGCGCTGTCTTTTTGGCGAAGCGAATCACGATGTAAGCACGTTTCACGACGAGTTCGGTGAAGTCCCTTTGTCAGGAATTTTCACCAATGGTGAAATTGGCCCGGTTGCGGGGCGCAATTTCCGGCACGACCATTCACTCTGCTGCGCTCTTTTCCTGGATTCCCACGATTCCACACTCTAGCTCTTGTTTTCCCGGAGACAGGCCAAAGCAGCCTTGAGTTGAAAAGGGGTTAAGTCAGGAAAATGTTGCCGGAGTCGGGCCGCAATGCCGGTAACCTGAGGGCAGGCAAAGCTGGTTCCGGTGAACTGCTGCCATCCCCCACCCGGACGCGGTGCATCGACGTAAACACCACTGGCTTCAACTTCTGTGGTCTTTCCCGGATAGAAGCGAAACTGGGAAGGTTTTTCGAAGTAGTCCATATCGACACCCACGACAGAGGAAAGACCTGCAGGGTAGCCTACTTTATTTCGCTTATTATCTTTTGCGGCAATCCAGAGCATCTTCTCGTAGTAGGCGCGATCAGCGATACGGGCCAGAGACTCGTAATTCGACTCAGTCCCCAGGCTGAGATTGAGGATATCCCAACCCTGACCTACCGCAAACTCAAGGGCGGTAAGGAGCTTGTGTGAAGTGGCGCTATGCGTCTTTCCAATGACTCGAATACTGTACAACTCCGCGTCGGGAGCATGTTGATGGATGATGTAGGCGCAGGCAGTTCCGTGCTCGATGACATCTTCCCCCTTGGCTAAAGAAATTACCTTGGCCACCCTGGGACGCAATTCCACCACTTCAAAATTCCCAACAACCCGGCCACCCAGCTCAGGCAGGTCCGAGGCCACGCCGGAATCAAGGATTCCAATTCTGACACCCTTGCCCGTTCCTGTTTCAAGGCATTCCCGGAGGCGATCTTGATCGAGAACACTGTCAAAGGTCATACTCGTCGCTCTCTTCGGAATATTCGGTCAGCACATCTGCCATTCGTGCCAATAGCTCGCACTCCCGGTGAGGCAGATCCATTGCCTTCTTCGCAATCACCGATGGCAGTCGATAGCGTCGTACTTCGTCCTCGATCTCAGTGATCTTCTCGATACCTTCGACATCCAACTCTCCTGCATGTTCGGCGATCTCGATCCTCGCGATTCGGGAGCCAAACTCGACCTTGCGGTAAAGTTTCATACCGGTGGCATAGATTTCGCCGAACGCCTGAGCTGTCTTCAGATCATTAGCCGAAAAAGGAGTCTCCAGAAATTCACCTGAGCGATTCACAAAAGTCGCCACGCCGTAGACACCATCATCATCGATGATCGGAACCGCGAGCAGATACTCTGTCGAAAGCTGCGCCAGTTCATCCACTTTCGAAACACCAGGGCTCTCAGGTCTCACTTTTGCGATTGCCTGTCTTGAGCTAAAAACATAACCACTGATAGAACCATCCACCGGAACGGTGATATCCGAACTATCCAGAGCAGGATTGACTGACACGAGGAACTGCAACTCAGTCTGGTCCTGAGAGGGAACAAGAATAGATCCCTCGGCGGCTGAGATTACTTTGCAGGTGTCGCCGACAAGCGCTCGAAGCATCTCGGCAGCATCAGTGAGCATGCTATCGCCATGTTCTTGAATTCGGCGAAGTGCGGTCGCAAAGTCCGACATAGGATCAGTAGAACATGAATTTCGACAGAACGCACCTAAAACTGCCCTCCCAGCTGCTGAGCCCAACTACTCCACTCCCGCTTTTCGTAGTCCTTGGCGATCTGCTTATCTTCCTTCCTGAAAGCCTTCCATGATTCCTGGAAGTGGTGCATTGAGCGGCCATCGCTATCCGTCAGCTTTCTGATCCAGTCAGGATCCGAGAGACTGAATCGACTGGTGGCCTCAATAGGATTTTTACGAAACAGACTCTGGAAGTCAGGATCCGTGATCTGCGCCATCATCGAGCGCTGGTAGCCCCGCAGGTCGGCGAACTCAGGAGAGAGAAAATCAGGCTCTCCAGGCTCATCTACATTTCCCTCAATCAGCGCCATCTCCGGAGCCTCCTCAGGTCGGTGAGAATAGAAAATTTCGCGAGCCTTTCGAATATCATGCATGACCGATTCAAAAGGCTTTAACCGACTGTCTCGCTCAAGAATAACGTGCCTGACGTTGACGGCGCGTCTCACCGCTTCATCAAACAGAGGCCAAACCGGATCCATCACTGGAGAGGAATGGCAATCTTCCCACGTGCCGTCGGGATTCTGCTCCCCTCCGGCCAAATGCATTTGCGAGACTCGCTCCATAGGGAGTCGATCAAAAAATTCGATCGGATCATATCCATGGTTGCTCGCATTGTTAAAGACATTGGTGACATCGAGAAGCAATGTGCAATCAGTCTCCTCGGTAAGCCGCCGTAAGAAGTCAGCCTCAGAAAGGGTGCCATGTGGTACGGGGAAATGGTAAGTGACATTCTCCAATGCGAACGGTCGTCCCAGGTCACGACGGACTGCGTAGTAGTTTTGCTTCAGCCACTGAACCGATCCTTCCTCGAATGGCATCGGAAGAAACATGGTGAGATCGTTCCCGTCGACACTGTGATAGGCAAGATGCTCACTGAACACCTTGATACCGTTTTCATCGAGAAATCGGCGAGTGCCATTCAGGTAAGTTTGATTAAGTGGCCCCACCGTACCTAGCGAGAGCTGTAATCCGTGAGCAACGCAGGGAAACTTGGCGAGTGCATCATGAAGGAGCCGCTCATCAGGATCCGCATAGATCCGACGCTCCCTGACAATGTAGTCTTCGGTCGATATCTCCAGCAGATCGATCTCGTCGCGATGTTGAACGGTCTCTTCGTGAACGCTGAACCGATAGGCTAACCCTACTCCGTAGGGACTGTCGTGATGTGTGGGGGCCATTTTGAAACTCGAAGAAAGATAGATATTTTGTTCAGAAAACGTTCTGAAAAAGAGGCAGGCTTCCCCGAATCGTTGAGTTCCTGTTTGACCAGAAATCCGAACGAAACGGGACTGCCCTGTTGGCGCAGGCTACGGCTTAGTAGCAGCCATTTCTCCAGCAGTTACGCTGCCAACAGTTGCTGAAGCAATTGCGCCGCCAGCACCAGTTGTGTGCTTCGACATCGCCTTCAGCCTCAGCACCTTCAGGGGGAGGACCATAGCCTCCACCGCCGCCACCGCCGGGACCAGAGGGGCCGCCGGGGCCAGAGGTATAGACCTGAATAACGACCTGTCCGCCTGTTCCTGGCACCGACATCTCGGGGCCTGGTCCTACCGGACCGGGAGCGGGTCCAACGCCGACGTCTCCGAGGCGTTCTTTGATCTCTTCAGCCGGGATCAACTTGTCTTCAAGTTGCTCATCCGCGACTTCGTAGAACTTTCCATCACTACTTCTGAGTATTGCCATTATATCTCCTTGGTTTGGGTTTTGGTTGGTGGCCGATACTGCCCACATACTCAGGGCAGGATCAGTCTGTAAATTACTGAGGATTCATCTGTTGGCCCAGAGGCGGAGCGGGAGGGACTGAGTCTGTGATCCCCAGCCTCTCTTCGAGATCCTCCATCACGATTTCCAACGGCATCTGCACAGTGGATCGACACTGGTGTGTCTCCGTTGAGTCAAATGTACCGTTTTCGTAGTACTTATTCGAAGGTGAGGCGCCACCGCAATATTGAAAAAACTGACAGGTCTCGGCACATTTTCGATTGCCCGCCTCGACGTCTGCCAGCACCTGCTGAAAAGCCTTACTCTGCGTGGCATCGAAAACGCCCTCACTGATCAAGTTCCCGAAATTGAACGTGCCGTATTTCTCAGTCGGTTGCCCCAGTAACTCAGGCGAAAATGTCGAGAAGTTACCGAAGCAATCGACGTTAATCATACCGAAGGGATCGGCCTCCAGGTTGAAATAGTCCCCCGCGGGATTGTTACTCCAGCCAGGCTCAAGAATATTTCGCTGAGCCGTGTCAAACTCACGGATGTTTAGAGGGAATCCATCAGCTCGATTCCGCTGATAGAACCTCTTCAGAAATGACCGGACTCGATCGGTTCCACCTACCTTCTCAAGCGAGGAAGTTGCATTGGCTCCTTCCACTTCTTCGATATTGAAACCAACTCCGGTTATATTATTTTCCCGGTAAAACTCATATATCTCATCAGGGTGATCAACCGAGACATCCGAGATCACTGAGATCACACCAAAGGGCATATTGTTGCGCTGCAGGGTTTTAATCCCCTTCATCGTCTTATCGAAAGTCCCCTCACCTTTTCGAGTTTTCCGGTGGTGATCGTGGATCTCTCGAGGACCATCAACGCTGACTCCAATCTCAACTTTGTGCTCTCTCAAAAAATCACACCATTTGTCATTGATGAGGGTCCCATTGGTCTGAACCGTGTGAATGACATAATCTTTCGCTTTCGGGTGGCGATTAATTATTTTGAAAGCCTCCTCATACCACTTAATCGGAACCGCGAGCGGTTCACCGGCATGCCAGAGAAGATTGAATGGTGCCACAACCAGGCCACTGTCCCAAACCTTGTCCATCACCTGCTCCAAGACGGCATGATCCATACGACGAGTGTCTGTGCGGTTGGGCAGGTAACAGTAGTCACAATTGATATTACAAAAAGGACTCGGTTGAATCACCAGCAATCCCAGTGCAAGGCGTTCCGAGTTCTGCGGAGTTAGTTCCGTCATACTAAGATCGCCAGAAGTGGGGACTTGGATCGATTGCAAGGGAGGCGCGGTGGTAGTCATGATGTTTGTCTGACGAAATAGAGTGATAGGTATGCAAATAATCTACAAATTCAGGCCCCTCGTGATGCCCCGGATCGAGTGCTTTGAGGACGATTGTTAGAGAGTTTTAGATGCCACTTACGGATGGTATCAACACGGGTTTGAATTGACTGTTTAGACCGTATTGCTTTTCGAATCGTCCGGACTCGTTCAGGTAGTGATTGCGGTTTCATCAATGGTTGATTGTGGAGAAATATTGAGGGTCATACAAGGAATCCTACCGGAAATTACCTACTCACGAATTGCCTTGTTTTTGAGAGGGAAAGGTCTCACTCTCAGTGGGTAGACGTGTCGGCACCCCCGCTCATTCAAATACTTAGAAACAGTCGGCATGGCGATTCAGGAAACCAGCCCGGAAGGCCAGCCAACCAATGTAATGTCAGGAGATCCTGCCAACATTGGAATGGATCCGAGAGAAATGCGGAGGCACTGCTTCCAGTTAATTCGCGAGATCACTTCCCAGCTTGGCTGGAAATATAAGCTCTGGATACCGGCCGCGGTCGTCCTTTCAAGTGTTCATCTCCTGCCCCAGCGCTTCTTACAGTATTTCGCTGAGGGCTCTCAGCGATTGTCACAAACTGGGGCAGACGATTTTATCAGGCTCCTGATCATATTCGGCATCAGTGTGGGGATTTGTCAGTGGATCGCAAACATGCTCGACAGCGTTCTCAGCGAGTGGCTGCGCTTAACCGTGAGCATTGGGCTTAAAAAGGATGCCGTCGCCAGCTTGAGTCGCACCAGGATTGATGCGCTCGACAATGCTCAGCGTGGTGACTGGATGACCCGGCTGACCAGTGACCTTTACAATGCGGAGGAGTTTCTTACCCGGTCACTTCCAGATCAAGTCACCAATGCCACCATGCTGATCGGCTCCGCGGCGCTCTTTTTTTACTACAGTGGACCCGTCGCCTTTATCCCATTGATTGCCGCTGTATTTCTGGGCTGGATAAATATCGCCGTTCAGAAGCGCATGGCGCCCATCATGGGCGAGGCGCGACGGCTTGAAGGTGGTGTCTTCCAATCGATGATTGAGACATTTGAGGGGCTTCGCACGATTCGGAGCTTCGGTGGCGAGAAATTCACCTTCTCTCGAATCGAGATGCAGTTGAAGCAGATTTTTGCTGCGGGTATGAAGATCACCAAGTCCATGGCAGTGGTCATGGGAGTCAACGAACTCGTGAGTCAGCTGGTCGTCACTGGAATCCTGACTCTGGTCGCCTTTCAGATCAAGGGAGACGCCATTACAGCAGAAGACGCCCTGGTCTATCCTTTCTTCATCAACCTCTTCCTTGGCGCCGCCAAGGGGCTCGTTGTATCAGCCTATGACTGGAACCGATTCTTTATCGAAGGAGGTAGGCTCGCCTCATTACTCTATGACGAAGAAAACAAGGAGGCCGATCCGAAGGAGGTCTTTGGAGATCTGGAAACCAGAGTGTCATCCGCCGTCGCTTTATGCGCGGAAGGTATCACGATCGCTTACGGGAACCACCCGCCGGTCGTGAAGGACCGATCATTGAAGGTGAAGCGAGGTGAATTGGTCGCTGTAATGGGGCCGTCAGGCTGTGGTAAATCGACCTTTGTGGAAAGCGTGGCTGGTCTGCGTCGAGCGAATGCGGGAGGCTACCGTGTTGAGATGGACAACGGCTCCGAGGAGTCTTACCCGCAGGCCCCTCCCTTTATTTCTGCCTTCATCGAACAACAGCCCTACCTCTTCGTCGGAAGCATTAGAGAGAACATCCGAATGGGACTCGAGCATGTGAGCGACGCAGACATACGCAGTGCTCTCGATGAAGTAGGGCTCACTGGCATCATTGAGACCCGCGGCGGACTGGACCATATCCTGACTGACAGAGGACGTAATCTCAGTGTCGGGCAGCAGTATCGACTGGCTCTCTGTCGTGCGCTCGTTTGTGGTCGCCCTTTTCTGCTGATGGATGAGCCTTTTGCGGCCCTGGACATCGAGTCGGTGGATCGGGTTGTGGAAACGATGAAACAGGAACTTACCCGAGGTAGAGGCATTCTTTTGATCACGCATCTCCTGCCAGAATCATTGGATGCGGATCAAATTATCACCCTGACACCTGAGTCATAGTTCTTCTACGGTTCAGACGGCATGTATCATGGGTTCCATTGCAGTTGAGCGCAAACGGAGGAAGCACACCAACTCCCGCCTGCTGATGGGAAGTTGATTGGTAGGTCGCCCACCCATGCGGTAATCCACCTTTTTTGATTACCACCTTCGGGCACGCTACCCAGCGATTCGATGGAATACCCGCTGGTGAAGTTTCCAGACTCCTGTGATCAGGTCGCCCTGACAACTAATCAACTGATAGAAACGTCATTGAGCGCTCTAGTTGCCCACGCAGTAAAGGCTACCCCCTGAGCGGAGATAAAGTTGGTCTCCAATAGGGACGACTGTGGCTCGAAAAATTTCATCTTTCGCCGAATCCCCCAGTGTATTCACCGCGACAATATCCAATTCCTTTCCTGGACGGACCACAATGACATCCCCGCCAGTCACCGTCTGCAAATAGATCAATCCGTTGGCCGCTAACGGGGCTGCCGCAATCTCAATACCTTCGCCAAGTCGTTCTACGTAGAGGGGCTCACCCGCCTCCGCTTCATAGCAAGTGGCGATCCCACTCATACTGGAGATAAAGAGATGTCCATCGACAACGATGGGCGAAGGGAGATCCCTGCCCCCCTTGCGTGAAGCATGCCATACCATATGACTGTCAGTCACATTACCTGAGCCGCCCGGCGTCACACAGTAGGTATCGCCCGGTTTGCCATTCACCACATAGAGTTTTCCATCAGCATACTCAGGAACCGGTGAACCTCGACCGTTGAAGCCCTCACAAAACCAAAGTTCCTGACCCGTTTTGGGATCGTAACCACGTACACCGAATTCGCCGTTAAGTATAAGCTCCTCTTTGCCTTCGTGTTCAATCACTACGGGTGTACTCCAACCACCCCGTGGCTTCTCAACCCGAGGGGTCTCCCATGCAATCTTGCCGCTTGCAAGATCGACTGCCACCAGGCGGGACTCGCCCATTGCATCGCAGTTCTGGATCACTTTACCATCCAAAATAATCGGAGAGGCCGCCACACCCCACGATCCTGGAAAATCGCCGAGATCGAGAGACCATGATTTCTCCCCATCAATTGTGAAAGCATGTAATCCACCTGGACCAAAGAAGGCCACGACATGCGTTCCGTCTGTGACGCAACTGGGAGTCGCCTGGCTGTTCATTGCGTGATACTCCTCCGGATTATCACAAGAAATGGTCTCCTCCCAGATCATTTCACCCGTGTCCTTCGACAGACACATCACATACCTCTCTCCTCCTTCTGCTGAGGCACCCGTCAGAAACAGTTTTTCGCCCCAGCTAACCGGAGACGACTGCCCGCTTCCTTTCAGCGAAACCTTCCATTTCACAGCTGGCTCATCCCACGAGACAGGGATGCCAGTGGCATCGGAATGCCCTCGCCCTGTAGGGCCCCGGAATTGGTGCCAGTTCTCCTCCGCCATCGAAGCGGAGATCATCGGAAATAGTGCGGCCAGGGTCAGGATTCGAACGTTCATGGAGTATTGGTAGTGTCGCTTTGCAAAGGTTTTCGGAAGACGATAAAATGCTGAATCGGAAGGAAATCGCGAACTTCGACGAACTCGAGACCAAGGGCTTCCATCTCCCTCCTGACCTGTTTGACAGTCATCTTATGTAGAGGCTTGATCGGCACATTCGGATCCTCTCCTCGATATTCCAGAAAGACGACCCTCCCGCCTGGCTTCAATCCCAGAGCAATTGACGCCCCCATCTCGCGAGGATGGGAGAACTCATGATAGGCATCGACGAGAATGGCAAGATCGACCGAATTTTCGGGGAGCCTAGTGTCTTCGATTGTGCTCAAAACGGTCTCGACCTGGCTAAAGCCTCCCCTCTCCTTTTTTGCTTCAATGAACTCCAACATCTCCGGTTGGATATCGACCGCTAATGCCTTCCCCTCTGGCACCAAAGGAGCGATCTTGAAAGTGAAGTAGCCAGAACCTGCTCCGATATCCGCAACGACGTCAGTCTTTTCCAATCCAAGTTGCTCCAGTACCAGTGACGGCTTTTCCTCTCCTTCACGGCCGCGGCGCTCCAACCAGTCGATCGCATGCTGGCTCACCACCTGCGAAATCTCCCGGCCCATATATATCTTGCCGGTTCCATCACGTGAAGGCTCCTTCTGGGAGTAGTATTCTTCACCCTGAACAGTCCAGGACAGGAGAAAAATTGATGCCAGAGGGAGAAGCCAAAAACGCATGCAGAAAAGATCCACTGTTCACAAAGAAAACAAAAGACGGAATGTGACTTAATCACGGGAATCGATCCTGCGTTCGAATGCTCTCTCAGGATCCTGTCATCAATGGGGATTTCCGTGAAATTTGAGAAGCTGTGTTCCCGGCCTTTTTGGGCATTGCCTGAATGTACCGAAAGGTTTACTGTCAGCACAAATCATGGGAGATGACGATTTAACGAGACGGCACGTGCTCTACGGCAGTGCAGGAATGGCAGCTGCGGGGATGATACCCGGGGCAAAAGCCAGCCCAAAGCCAAGTGAAGAGCCGGCCATCGAGGAGGAGCCAGAGGAAATTGAGCCAGATACTCCTATTGAAGAGCCTGCGGTCGATGAAATAGCTCCCGAAGAAGTGGTTGAAGAACCGGAGATTGTTGAACTCATCGGACTCAAAGCCGCCGTTCTCGGTCATACCGACGCGGGTAACTTTGGTCATGGCCTGGACGTCGTTTTCCGCCGTCTCGACGGCGTGAGGCTCGTGGCAATTTCCGATGAGAATTCCGAGGGTCTGGAGAAAGCACAGACCAAAACTGGGGCCCCGGCTGGCTACGAAAGTTTCCGTGAACTGTTTGAAAACGAGCAACCCGATCTAGTCGCTGTGGCACCACGCTGGACCGATCAACGCTTTGATATGGTAGAGGCAGCGCTCATCTCGGGAGCCAACGTCTACTGTGAGAAGCCGTTTACGAGAACTCTCAAAGAGGCTGATGATCTACTGAAATTGGCCCGGGATAACGACCTCAAGATCGCAGTCGCCCACCAGATGCGATGCGATCCCTATTTGAACCAGTTTCACGAACAGCGTGAGGCCCTTATTGGCGATCTCCTCGAAATGAGAGTTTTCGGCAAAATGGATCAGCGGGCCGGAGGAGAAGATATGCTGGTTCTCGGCACCCATCTATTTGATGTAGTCAGGTGGTTCGGTGGCGAAGTTCAATATTGCACGGCCCGTGTCACCGTCGACGATGAGCCGGCCCTGGCGGAAGACTTTCATGAATCTGAGAAAGAAAATTTGGGGCCCCTTCTCGGCGATGCGATCCGGGCGGAGTTCGTGATGGATTCAGGGGTCCATGTCACCTTTATCTCTGATTCCCGTTACCGCGAGGTTGTGGGTCCATGGGGAATCGAGTTTGTCGGCTCAAAAACCAATATGCGTTTGTTTGCCAATCACCCCCCAACGCTATCACTCCTTCACAAGGGCGACCCAGCGCAGGCGGATCACAATGACGAGTGGACGCTCTGGCCGGAAGTAAGCGGCGAGTATCATGTGCCCTTTGACAAGTTAACAGGAATGAGCTCGGCCAACCGGCACGTGATCAAAGACTTTCTCGAAGCCATTGAAGAGGATCGCCAGCCAGAGAGTTCCGGCGAGCGAGCGATGAG
The DNA here is from genome assembly GCA_963975655.1 of uncultured Verrucomicrobiales bacterium. Lineage (GTDB taxonomy): Bacteria > Verrucomicrobiota > Verrucomicrobiia > Verrucomicrobiales > DEV007 > Arctic95D-9. Next base: position 90,052 of record CAXBHX010000012.1, on the reverse strand, counting down.
GGCCCTTGAGATGATCCACGGGGTATGGCAGGCCGGCGCCACGATGAAGCGGGCCTACTTTCCGCTTGTTAACCGGCACCATCCACTGAGCGAGGAGTCTCAGTAATTTCAGTTAAGTCCTGCCAGTCTCCCCATTTCATCAGGAGCCGGTTTAGTCACAGGCCAGCGCCTACCCCCTTCTGTTTTCTATGAGCGATCTTTTCACTGTTGAGAATTTGTTCACGCTACTCATGCTTGTCCTCCTTCAGGCGGTCCTTGGCTTTGATAACCTTCTTTATATTTCCCTCGAGTCGCAGCGCGCGCCCAAAGAGAAGCAGGCCTTTGTTAGACACCTTGGAATTGGGATGGCCGTCGTCCTACGAATAGTGCTTCTTTTCGTGCTCATGGTGGTGATTGAGAAAGTCCAGGCCACTATCTTCCAGATCGACACCCCCTTTGTCAGCGGAAATTTCAACATGCACAGCCTCATTGTTCTGGCGGGAGGAGGGTTCATCATCTACACCGCAGTGAAGGAGGTCTTTCACATGATTGCCCTGTATCCGGAAGAAGCGGGGCAAGTGGGTAAAGGCAGCACCAAGTCCGTTGCGAGTGTGGTCACGTGGATTGTCATCATGAACCTGGTTTTCTCTTTTGACTCAATTCTCAGTGCGATGGCACTGACAAAGGTCTTTGCCGTCATGGCAACCGCCATCATAATCGGAGGGATTCTCATGATCTGGTTATCGGGAAAAGTGACTGAGTTTCTGCAGAAGAACCGCATGTATGAAGTGCTGGGCCTCTTTATTCTCCTCATCGTAGGAATCATGCTTCTGACTGAGGGAGGACATCTCGCCCATCTAAAGTTTTTCGGGCATGAAGTACAGCAGATGACCAAGGCCACGTTCTATTTCGTGATCGCGGTATTGGTTCTCACCGACATTGTGCAAAGTCGCTATCAGAAACGCTTGCTCGCCAAACAGGCTCATCTCGCCGAAGCTGCTGCTGATAATTCATCCGCCTGACTACATCGAGCGCGGTTCTCCAGTAACCCCAACCCCGGTTCATGCCCCGCCTCAAACCGGCCCTTATTTTCATTTTCATCACGCTCTTCCTCGACGTGCTTGGCGTCGGGCTGATCGTGCCGATTCTTCCAAAGCTCGTCGATCAGCTCGCCAGCGGAGGACTGGATTCCGCCTCCTATATCTTCGGGGCACTCGTCGGATTGTATTCCCTGATGCAGTTCGTCTTCGCTCCCATTCTCGGAAGCCTGTCGGATCGTTTTGGCCGTCGCCCCGTAATACTCCTCTCTCTGTTTGGATCGGGCCTCGATTATTTCCTCATGGGATGGGCCCCGACTCTGGCCTGGTTCTTCTTCGGACGCATCATCTCGGGTATCACGGGCGCCAACTACTCAGCCGCGGCAGCCTACATCGCCGACATCAGTCCGCCTGATAAACGAGCCGCCAATTTTGGCATTATCGGTGCCGCCTTTGGTCTCGGCTTCATTTTCGGCCCTGCTTTGGGCGGCTGGTTGGGTGAATATGGTCTCCGCTATCCATTCTACGCGGCAGGAGCCCTCACTCTCATTAATTGGCTCTATGGATTTCTGATTCTCCCTGAGTCACTCAAGCCGGAAAACAAGCGAGCATTCAGCTGGAAGCGCTCGAATCCCATCGGTGCACTGCTTGAGCTCCGTAGGCACCCCCTCCTGCATGGACTCTCAATCAGTTACTTCCTCAGTAGCGTGGCACACCAGGTCTATCCGAGTATCTGGGTGCTCTACACCGCGTTCCGCTACGATTGGACTACCCGACAAACAGGGCTATCACTCGCCCTGGTCGGACTCATGGCCGCCATTGTGCAAGGAGGTCTCGCCAGGGTGGTTATACCTAAGATCGGCGAACGCATGGCCGCCGTGGGAGGATTGGCTGTCATGGGGATTGCTATGGTCGGCTACGGTTTAGCTTCCGAACCCTGGATGGTCTACGGAATTATCGTATTTGGATCTTTGTCAGGAGTTTCCGTGCCAGCCATTCAAGGAATGATCTCCTTGAGCGTCGGTGACGATGAGCAAGGGGGTATTCAAGGATCCCTGACCTCGCTGCAAAGTGTCGCAGGCATTATCGGCCCCCCTCTCGCCACCGGTGTTTTCGGTTTCTTCATCAGCGCCCGGGCTCCCTACATACTGCCGGGTGCGCCCTTTTTCTGCAGCGCTCTTCTTGTCCTTATTGCCGCACTTGTCGCGGCTAGATCATTCCAAATTTCCCGCTCTAGTCACCGTGACTTACACGCATCATCTAAGTCGGAGGGGTAGCGCAGTGCCAGTTGTATATGAATCCGATCAAAGGTCTGAGACGGTTCAGCTTCATGCTGAGACGCCTTGAATTATAAGATATCTTGGGCACAAATTATGCGACAATGTGTAAGTAGCTATGACCAACTTCCACCTAACCGCCCTCAATGACCCTGAATCTTCCCGGCTCAAACAGGACCCGGTGAAGCGTAGCAACTGGAAGCTCTGGGGCCCTTATCTCTCCGAACGGCAGTGGGGCACCGTTCGCGAAGATTATTCAGATGATTCGGATGCCTGGAGAAGTTTCCCCCGGGAGCACGCATCCTCGCGAGCCTACCGATGGGGTGAGGACGGGCTGATGGGCTGGACGGATCGATACAGTCGCCTCTGTTTTTCGCTTTCGATGTGGAACGGTAAAGATCCCATTCTCAAGGAGCGGCTATTCGGTCTCACCAATCACGAAGGAAACCACGGGGAGGACGTCAAAGAATTATACTACTACTGCGATTCTACGCCGACCCATTCCTACGCCCGTTCGCTCTACAAGTACCCACAAAGAGAATTTCCCTATCAAGACCTCATCGAGACTAACCAGTCCCGAAGTAGGGATGAGTCCGAGTATGAACTTGAAGACACCGGTATATTTGACGATGACCGCTTCTTTGATGTCGAGACAACCTACGCGAAAGCAGGCCCCGAAGACCTACTCATCACGATTCAGGTCACTAACAGGGGGCCTGAAGAAGCCACCCTGACACTATTGCCGACTATTTGGTTCAGGAACACCTGGGCATGGGGTCGCAATGGCGAGGACATGACCACTAAGCCCCGCATCGGACTCGATGGCGGAATGATGGTAACTGAGCATGACACGCTCCCGCCTTACCAATTTGCGATCGAGGAGGATGGTGAATACTGGTTTACTGACAACGAAACCAATCCGGCTCTATGGAACAAGGAGCCAGTCAAGGGCGGTCCAGCTTACTTTAAGGATGCCTTTTCCCGCGCTCTGATTGACGGCGATAAATCGGCACTGAATCCCAGCCATTGTGGAACCAAGGCAACCGCAGTGGTTGAAAAGACTGTCCCTGCTGGAGAATCAGTGACTCTGCGTCTTCGTCTAAGCCGCCAAGACATCGCACCTGATCCTGATGACTTATTCGACGAGACCTTTGACGAAGTCGTAACTGCGAGGAAAGCGGAAGCAGATCGATTCTATGAGAATCGTCGGCCGCCAGGCCTTCCTAAAAATGAATCAGCCGTGCTTCGACAGTCATACGCAGGCCTACTCTGGACTAAGCAATTCTATCATTTCATCGTCAACGACTGGCTAGACGGTGACCCTGAAAATCCCGCGCCGCCTCAGCGTAAGCATGGTCGGAACAGCGACTGGAATCATCTCTTCAACCGGGACGTTATCAGCATGCCTGACAAGTGGGAGTATCCCTGGTACGCCGCATGGGATCTGGCCTTCCACACCCTGCCCATTGCAGAGGTGGATCCTCACCTTGCCAAACGCCAACTCATGCTATTTCTCCGTGAGTGGTACATGCATCCCAACGGTCAGTTGCCAGCCTACGAATGGAACTTCAGCGATGTGAACCCTCCGGTTCACGCCTGGGCGGTTTGGCGGGTCTACAAGATTGCGGCTTCCCGAGGAGACCGGGACCTTTCTTTTCTCGCGTCGGCCTTTCAGAAGCTGCTCATGAATTTCACCTGGTGGGTCAATCGAAAGGATCCATCTGGGAACAACTTATTTTCAGGAGGATTTCTAGGGCTCGACAACATCGGAGTGTTTGACCGTTCCGAAGGGCTCCCCTTTGGCGCTACGCTGGAACAAGCCGACGGCACTGGCTGGATGGCATCCTACTGCACAACCATGCTGGCTATCGCGATCGAGCTCGCGGAAGAGGACAAAGCTTATGAGGATCTTGCCTCCAAATTTTTCGAGCATTTCGTGACCATCACTCTGGCGATCAATGGCCACGGACGACATGACGGGCTTTGGTGCGAAGAGGATGGATTCTACTATGACTGGCTTTCCAAAGATGGTGAGCGACGCCCGCTCAAAGTGAGATCCCTGGTCGGCCTGCTCCCCATGATTGCGGTCGAGATACTCGATCAGCGACACCTCGAGCGACTCTCCGGCTTCAACGAACGCACCAACTGGTTTCTCGAGCATCGATCTCATCTCGCCGAGTGTGTCTCATCCCTCAATGACAACGGGCAGATGCGACTACTCTCTTGCTGCTCCAAGGAACGACTTCGCACCTTGTTGGGCTACCTCTTTGATGAGGAGGAGTTCCTTTCGCCCTTTGGAATCCGATCACTTTCGAAGTATCATGAAAAGCATCCCTTCTCGGTTGAACTCGAGGATGGCCATCACTCCATTTCCTATCAGCCCGGTGAATCGAACTCACCCATGTTCGGTGGGAACTCCAATTGGCGGGGACCAATCTGGTTTCCAACCAACTACCTGCTGATCGAGGCATTGGAGCGATATCATCGATTTTACGGAGATGAGTTCCTAGTCGAATTCCCCACTGGTTCAGGTGACTTGATCACTCTGAAAGAGGCTGCGAGGCGAATTGGGGAGCGATTAATTTCGCTCTTTACGACAGATGACGAGTCAGGGAATCGTCCCGCCAACGGAGAATCGCCCTTCCACTCGAGAGGTCGACCAGAAGCTGATTTGGTTCACTTCTACGAGTATTTTCACGCCGAGACAGGAAAAGGACTCGGGGCCAGCCACCAAACGGGCTGGACAGCCCTGGTCAGCCGTCTCATGTTCAAGTCCGAACACCTCGAGCACGAGATCTGAGAGCTAATCATTTAGGGGTTCCTGATTATCATCGCTTTTCCGCCGCCCACCACAACATATAGTGGTCGCCGCTCAAGATCGGGCATTTAAATCTATATATTGTGGTGTTATCAGATTGACACCCCCACATCTTGTTGCGACGCTGAGAATCGAGCCACCAATTGTGTGCTCCCTCTGGAATGCGTTGTGTTAAATGTAACAGTATTGATGACAAGGTCATCGATTCACGATCGTCGAAAGACGGTTTCTCAATCCGCCGGCGACGCGAGTGCTTGGATTGTGGGCATCGCTTTACGACCTACGAGCAGGTCGAGCGACGCGATATGCTGGTTATTAAGCGCGACGGCACTCGTGAGCCATTCAGGCGGGAAAAACTGCTCAGTGGCCTCATTAAGGCCTGTGAGAAACGCCCGGTCCCACTCGACGCACTCGAAAACGCAGTCGAAGAGATCGTCACGGAATTGTCATCTGAGAATCTCAAGGAACTTCCGAGCCGAATGATCGGGCCGAAAGTCATGTCGCGACTTCAGAGCATCGATCCCGTGGCATTTGTCCGCTATGCATCAGTTTATCGCCAGTTCCAGGATGTAGGAGAATTCAACGAAGTGATCCTGTCCCTCGAGAACTCGCCATTGGACGACGTACTGCAACCCGACCTTTTTGAGGCCGGTAACAAAAATTGAACTTTTCCCACGTAGGCTTGAAACACCTTACGTGGAAATGCCAGACACAAGACAGACAACCCGAACCCGCCCCACTACCGCACTAGTAACCGATGATTGCTCTACCTCAGGCTTTGCCGTTCATTCGAATTGGCTCCGCCAGCCTTGCCCTTTGCCAGAAAGACTGGCTCACTGAAACCCTAACCAATGCCACCCGGGGCACCGATGTACCCGCCTGGTTGGCTGAAGACATCTCACGGGGAGTCGAGCGCTTCCTATCGAATCACTACAAAGGCACGGTCATTGATTCTGATGAGCTGTTTGCCCGTATCGAAAAGACCCTTTCGCAGTTCGGACTTTCCGATGTCGCTGAAAACATCGACAAGACGCCTCCTCCCGTTCGCATATCGCTCAGCGAACTGGCCCGCCGTGCAGGTACGGGATACGAACTCGTATTCTTCCAATTACTTCAAGACCAACTCAGTTCAGCTACCACTGGTGGCGTCCTGCGGGTCGAATGCCATGGTATCAAACCCTGCGTGAAACGTCTTGTCTCCACGAAAAAGTGGTCAAAGCGCTGTGACCACCTCAAGGATGAAATCACGGACTTCCTCAATCAGGCTCGTGACCAGGCATCCACGATTCGACCAGAGATGTCTTTCATGATTGCCTCATAGCATTTGTTCTCCAGACATGACGCTCTTCGAAAAGATTATCGCCCGGGAAATCCCTGCCGACATCGTACACGAGGATGAACGTTGTCTCGCATTTCACGACATCGCTCCTCAGGCGCCGACTCATATCCTTGTGATTCCCAAGAAGCCGATACCAAGAGTAGGTGAAGCTGAAGGCGTGGACGAAGCGGTGCTGGGGCACTTACTCCTCATCGCAGGAAAAGTGGCTTCTGAACTCGGATTCAACAACACCGAGGAAGGTTTCCGGCTCGTCATCAACAATGGGAAGATGGGTGGAGAAGCTGTACCTCATCTTCACGTTCACATGCTTGCCGGCCGTCAGCTGAATTGGCCGCCGGGCTAATTCATTGGACTGGTTGTCCCGGCCGCCGGATCGGACTGGCGTGCTTCACCGCGTTGACCTGGAGTAGTAACCGCAACCACGTTATTGCCGAAACTCCTGCATTCCGCTCAAGTTGGCGCATGCAAAAAACAGCGCCATCCGGCTATCGGTATTTCCTCCCAGCACTCCTTGGGTTCGCCATGATAGCGAGCCCCCTACCCGCCCAGGATAGTCCGAAGGAGGTTGGAAAAAAGAAAGCCGAGGAGAGGCCAACCTCCAAGGAGAAACCGAAGACAGGGCCGAAGAGAGCCTCTGACAAAAACGCTCCGAAAGACAAACCGGCTCAGGCAGCCAAGCAGGCACCTGCAAAACCCGACCCCAACCGAGTCGCCGGTAAGGCCACCCTCAAAATGGTGGAAGCCATCGATCATTGGAAGGAGCTCTTTAATGGAAATGACCTCGCTGGATGGCAGGGCGACACCGAGGGATACATCGTTGAAGACGGCGTTCTGATTTGCCAGAAAGGAGCCAAGATCCTTGAAACCGATCGCGAATACTCAGATTTTGTCTTCCACTTTCAGTTCAAGCTCACGGAGAGCGGCAACAATGGCCTCGGAATTCGCGCTCAGTCAGGAACCGGACCTGCCTACCATGGTATGGAGTTGCAGATTCTCGACCATAAAGGCGACCGCTACAGTGCTGAGACGACCACGGGCAAAAGAGTATCCACCCTCAAGCCCTGGCAGGTCCACGGTTCGATTTATGGCGTGGTCCCAGCAAAAACCGGTTACTTGAAACCTGTTGGCGAGTGGAATGAACAGGTCGTGATCTGCATCGAAGATCATGTTAAAGTGATTCTCAACGGTGCCGTTATCGTCGATGTATTCCTGGACAAACACACTCCAGTAGACGGACGGGACCATCCTGGGTTGCACAACCGCCAGGGACACATTCAATTCGCCGGTCACAGCGATCACGTCGAGTTCAAAGACATCAAGGTCGCGGAGTATGTTCCCAGCCCTCCGACTCCCGGCAAAAATCCACCTGACAACACCCCACCGAAAGGTTTCACCGCTCTCTTCAATGGTAAAGATCTGACCGGATGGAAAGGCCTCGCTGACAAGAATGCCCCTGTCCGGCGCGCGCTCAGAGGGGAAGCCCTCACCGAAGCTCAGGCTACGGCGGATGAATCCATGACCGAGCACTGGAGCGTGGCCAACGGCATCCTGACCTACGACGGAGAGGGGCAAAGCCTTTGCACCGGCAAGGACTACGGCGACTTTGAGCTCTACATCGATTGGAAGATCCCTCCCGGAGCTGATAGCGGTATCTACCTGCGTGGAACTCCCCAGATCCAGATTTGGGACCCCTGGGACGCACGGACAAAGGATGGATCGACTCCCGAAACGGCAGATGACTGGGTCACCTCCTATCGCAATGGCAGGAACCTTGGGTCAGGTGGACTCTGGAATAACAAGCGCGCGAGCAACCGCCCTCTGGTCAAGGCAGACAATATACCGGGTGAATGGAATACCTTCCTCATACGCATGGTCGGCGAGCAGGTTTCTATCTGGCTCAACGGCAAGCAGGTCGTTGATCGCACCGTTCTCGAGAACTACTGGGATCGATTGGCCAACTCAGTAATCCCCATTCCGCGTAAGGATCAAATTGAGCTTCAACATCACGGCAGCGAACTGTTCTTCAAGAACCTCTATATCCGCGAAATCCCCTACTAAAAAGCACCCTTTCGATACAAAAGAAAAATGGCCGGGCCCTCGATTTGAGAGCTCGGCCATTATTTTATAAAGTCGATGACTGTTTTCCAGCCTCGCTTAAAGCTTTACTGTACTGGAACCGGCTTTCCACTGTAAAACGAAAGGGCATCGCCGAGAAGCTTTCCAGCTGGAGTGATAACCGCATTTCCAGAAAACAGGATTTGCTCCATGTTCATTCCGTCGTAGGCCACTTGATTCCTCTTTTCAGATCCAATCAGACCACCGGTATCAATTGAAGCGCCAGCAAACGCTCCTTTGACGTTCGAATAAACAAGCACAGGCTTTCTCAAGGAAGCAGATCCTATATCACCGCCCGCACCAAGTGGTCCAACTGCTGCTTTTAAACTCACGCCAATACCGCCGGCTCCTCCGCCTCTAACCAACTTGAGGCTCTCGTCAGTCATCAGGATAAAGAATGAGATTGTCTCGCTCGCACCAATCTGAAAACCAAAAGATCCTTTTCCAATGGTAACAAAAGCTGGCGGCCCCCAGTTTCCCTGAGCATCTTTCAATATAACAACGCCGTTCCCGACCTCTGCTCCGATGACGAGTCCCGCTTTCACCTGATTGAGAATGACAACGCCTTTGGCTGCAGCAAGCACCGCGGCAGGTATAGCCTTAGCCGGATCAATCTGACGCTGATCGAGCCGCGCGCGATTCTGAGAGATTCTTACTTCGAGATCAGCCTTGTTTTTTGCGAGCAAATCCTGCTGCGCTTGTAGCGGAGTGATTGCGCTAAAAACAAGTGAAGCAACGGCACAGGCCGAAATCGCTTTGATTGAGTTAGGAATTTGGATGGTTTTCATAGATGTCTATTGAATTGGTCGCAAAGAGTTTGGCAATTCGGAATTTGAATATATTTCAATGCATAGGGTTTGTCGAGCCCAATGCCCCGCCCTCCTACCAAAGTAACAGCGAACCCAAATCGCCCCATAAATACAGCTAGCCATAGCAGTAAAGAGACTAAAATAGCCGTGGCTCATCTTCCTCTATAAGAAATGGCTAACTGAGGACTGCAGTATCCTTATTCTATCGGGGCTTCATCCGTCGATTCACGCTCCAGCACGGCCTTCGCTTCTTCCTCGTCCTCTTCTCTCACCTGCAGACGCACGCCAGCTTTGGTCATAAATAGATAAGGGGCTGTCCCTGCACTCATCTCATCGGGAATAAAACCTTCGATTCCTGCCGCACCCAGATTGAGTTTTGCGATCTGAGCTGACTGAAGGTTGGTGAATCGGGCGATGGTTTTCATAGAGAGTCTACTTTAGCTAGTGATCGAGGGTCCGCTTCAGGGCCAGACTCGTGAAGACAGGCCCTGCGATCTCAAAGACTACGGTGGAACTGATGACAATGGACAGCAGAACCTGCTGGTATGCCGGAAACTGGTTGGAAGCGACCAGTGCCATCCCGATGGCAACTCCCGCTTGAGGTAACAACGCAAAGCCCATCCAATTTTTCGTCATTCGGTCAGTCCTGCTGAGCTCACTTCCCACTCTCGCTCCGAGCCACTTTCCCAGTGCTCGACAGACAATATAGAGACTCCCTATCAATCCAATTCCTGCGAGAGATTCTAAATCAAGCGATGCTCCCGCCAACACGAAAAAGATCACCATGAATGGCCATTCGATCCCTTCGATGGCGTGGAACGGATACTCATGATGTCTGGCCATGTTCGCAATCACTGCCCCCATCACCATTGATGCGATCAAATATGAGAACCCGAGCCAAATCGCAAGCCCCCCACAAACAAAAACAAGGCCGAGCGCCTCAGATAATACCGGCTGTCCCTTCTTTACCCGACCCGTCAAATAGGCAGCCGGAAGACCGAGCGCGATCCCTAACAATACCGCACCACCGATTTCACGCGTAGCGATCCACAGAAATGAAATTTCACCACTCGCTCCGTTCAAGGTTTTGACAGCCGACACCCCAACCCCGAATAAAATCAGCGACCAAAGATCATCGAGCGCCACGATCGAGAGGAGAAGACGGCTGAACTTGCTTTCAACTCCATGCTCCATCACAACGTCAAGAATGGCGGCGGGAGCGGTTGCCGAAGCAATGCAGCCAAGGATGATCGCAACTTCTCTAGGCACTCCCGCAAAGATCAGCCCCAGACTCACTAAGCCGGCTGTCGTCAAAGCGGCACAGATCGAGATCCAGAACACTTCACTGGCCGTCTCCTTCAGCAAATCTCTTGTCAATCTTCCACCGAGCAGAAAGCCCACCATGAGCAAAGTCATGTCGGCAATGATGCTGAAGCGGGCCGAAAAGACCTCCGGGATCAAATCGAGCATTTCCCCTCCGATCAGGATCCCGAAAAGTAATAATAGCGTCACCCGTGGAAGCCTGGTGCGACTGGCCAGAGTTGACGTCAGCAGTCCGAGCAGGAGAATTGCACCCGTGGTCAGGAGGAACTGAGAAGAAGCATTCATTTAGGGGACTTCAGAGGATGCCTAAAATTAAACCCTCAGGTCAACTCTGCAGAAAATGATTAGTGACATATGGGAAAGGATACGCCTAAGGCTTCGGTAAGGTATTTATCCGATGCTTCAGTTGGTCCCGATACAGATTTGCAGGCTGGACACTGCCCGGCTTGATATCGTCAAAATGCCAGCCTTCGGGAATCTCTGAACGATCGATACTCCGCGTATTGAGCCCCACGAAGATCAATCCACCAGGACCAAAGTCCTCCGGAGGAAGACTGAACGGCTCTTCTGAATCAATGTTCCAGAACGTGGCGCCAGAGGCAGTGTGCAATCCCTTTCCGGCTGATCCACCCGACTTCCATACCCGGCTACCTTTTCCCACATGGATCTGTGTGAATAGGTTCTCGTAGGGCGCCGCCCTATGGTGATCGATACACAAATCAATGCCCTCACCTTGCGAGAAAACGTTTCCCACCGAACTGCTCGAAACGGTGACATCATGATAGAACTTTGTTCGTATCTTGAAGTTGGAGATCAAACAGTCACTTCCCTGAAGCGAGATACCATGATGCCCTGAATTACCGCTGCTGTGCTCATCGCGCTTACTTTCGATAATCAGACCGTCCACCGTGTTCCATAAGCCTTTCACAAAAACCCCCGAGTCACAGTTTTGAATTCGAATGTTTTTCGCCCAATTGTTAATGCCCTGAATCTGCAATCCGTTCATTCCGTCCTCCATCCAATGCCCACGATATTTTCGCTTTGGAAACCGGATTGTAAGATCGCATATCCCAATTTCCTGAGCGGCAATCTTCTTCCGTAGAAGAACCGGCTTCCATCTCTGCTCAACGTCGAATCGAAGGGGACGATTCAGGTGAATTTTGGTTCCATCAATCTTCTCAATCTTGATCGGTTGAGAAACCTTGAAACGCTTCCCCTTCATGAGCGATATATCCCCCGCCCGTCCTCGGTAAAGATATTTGAAAAGTGAACTCTGGGTATCGTCAATCAATTGAACGATAAAAACATCCTCCGTATTCAGATCTCCCTGACCTTGAACTGAAAGAGTTCGCTGCCCTCTCGTGGCAGGTTTCACAATAGGCGTTTTCGGAGAGGCATCGCCAACAGCAGTGCCGATCGTGATAATCCCACCCGACCAGGACCAACTATTCGTCTGAACTCCTCCGCCGGTAGTGCTCGTGGTGGGATCAACCTCCTGAAGACCTTTCTCGAAATGTAGGATCGTTTCGCCAACTCCTGCGCCTTTCAAAATTGTGTTTTCAGCTTCTATGCGAATCCGGTCAGAAAGGATGTAAATCCCCGGGGGAACGCCGATAACGCGCCCTCCTGATTCATTAATCGCTTTGGCAAATGCAGCCGAACAATCCGTTTTCCCATCACCCACCGCTCCGAAGTCGACGACTGACACTTCCACTTTCCGGTTGGGGATCTCGATTTCCCCCTGGTGATAACCCGCAAAAGAAAAATCGGGAATTGGAGACGTAGGTGTCCATTCAGAACCATCGATCCCCCAGAGTTCATTTTGTGCCTGAAGATAACTCGAAATGCACAGAATGAGGAAAAGTAGCATCCATCCTAAATGGCTTTTTTTCATTCTCTCAATGGAAGAACCATTTGGCATGATGAACTCACCTCCCTATTTCTTCCCGTAGATGAACCACAAGTTTCTGATGTAGATGAACCATCCGGTACTCTGGCCAAGAAAACCGACGATCTCTTTTCTCCAGATGAAGTAGACCATCAGCATGGATGAACCCAGCAAACTGAGCCACCAGAATACGGGAGGAACGACGGATGACTTTGCTTTTTCACTCGCCTGCCATTGGGCCACCATCCGCCCCATGAAGACCGCCTGCCCAGCGAACCCGAAGAAGACCCACAACACGCCGGCAAGTGATGTCACATCGAGCCATTTGTAGATGCGAGGCAAATTGCGTGTCCTTCGATGGATCTCGCCAAAAAACTCTTCACCACTTAGCTGAGGATCCCCTTCTTTCCATCCGTCAAAATGGGCTTTGAACTCGCCATCATCGCCCTTGGTGACGTCAATAGTCACAATTCGGTCCGACATATTGAAGGGCGGTGCCAGTTTTTCGCCGGGCGCGCTCACGAACCCTAAGGTCAACATCAACCACCATCCCGCTGCCGGCAGGATGAGCAATCCCGCAGCGGCTGCTATCACTCTTTTTCTGTAGCGCTTCATGGATATCGTCTCCGCCTCAGTATCGCCATCACGATGGTCACTGTGATCATTCCAATGATCAGCGCCCCCAGAGCTGACTGCATCGCATACGAGGCTAGTCCAAAAGTCTTTCCGGCGCCTTCTGCCATTTCGATTACCTGCTCAGCGGGAAGACCATTGTTCCGGTAAAAGATCTCGGTCTCTCCGACCATATATTTGGTAAAACCGGGAAAGACCAGTTTGTGGTATCCAACTTGGGCCAGAACTGCGACCACGGTAACGACGCCCACGACAATAGCTCCCGACTTCACCCCCTCAAGGCAAGTGATTTCGGGCTCTGCTTTTACGATAGCCCGAAGTGCACACACGTATCCAATGATCGATATGACGACACTAACCAAAGTCATGATTTGAATCATGCCCAGCCCGCTCGTCTGCATCCCCATATAATAGGACCCGTAGAGCCAGCCCAAATTGGCGCCTCCAATGATCAGTCCCCATCGCAGTTCAATTGCTCCCATAGTCACCCGCCAAAACTATACGAACCCCGCCCTGAAACAAGGAGGGACTTTACGGAGGTATAGGCATCGAAATACGCCGCTCCGTCGTAATGAAATGCAGGGAACGACGTCCCAACAGCTACTATGACCGAACAACCAAACCAGGAAATTATTGACCATCTCAAAGTCGCCTACGCAATGGAGCTCGAGACCGTTCAAAACTATATCGCCGCATCCGTTAATCTTGACGGAGTCCGCTCTGACGTGATCAAAAAGGCGCTCGCAGCAGATATCGCAGAGGAATTAGGACATGCTCAAACACTTGCCAACCGAATCAAGACGATTGGCGGTGCAGTTCCGGGTAGCTTCGACCTGAAGCGAGAGCAGACTTCTCTCCAGCCCCTGGCTGACACCACTGACATTGTCGGAGTCATCAAAGGCGTGATCGACGCGGAAAATGGGGCCATTGCTCAGTACAACAAAATCATCCGGGCCGCTGACAGCATTGACTACGTAACTCAAGACATGGCGATCGGTCTTCTCGCAGGCGAAGAGGAGCACCGCCGCGAGTTTATTGGGTTCCTCAAGGAATACGAAAAAGACTGAGAATACGAGTGATCCAACTCTGAGCTGAAACGGTCAGAATTACGCCGAGTCACGCGCATTTGGGTACAAACTTCTGGCGTGGGATTCGCTCAGAGGATACAACCGTGTCCCCTCGCGACACACTTCTCACGTATTTAAGTGAGATACATCGGTTGGCCTCAGGCCCTTTCTTGCTACCTTAGTTTTCGATGAAATTCCCCGTCCTCATCAATCTTCTCTCGCTGACACTGTTGTGCACAGTCACCTTCGCAGAAAACTCCGATTCGGTGATTCGATCAAACGATCGCGTCGCTCTGATCGGAAGCACATTGGTCGAACGAGCCCGCTTATACGGTCACCTCGAGTCCTCCCTCCATTTAGCGGCAGGACCTGATGTCCAGAACGTGGTTTTTCGCAACCTGGGATGGAGCGGGGACTCAGTCTTCGGAGACTCCCGTGCCTACTTCGGCACGCCGGAAGAAGGACGGGACCGACTCAGCAAGAATATTAGTGAGATTAAGCCGACTGTGGTGCTCTTTTGCTACGGAGCCGGAGAGGCGATGTCTGTTGATCAAGGTTGGACGAATGAAACGGCCACTGAAGGACGCTCAGCAGACGGATTGGAGACCAGCCTGCAAACTTTCATCAATGGTTATCAGCATCTCATCAATCGAGTTAGCGAGTCGGCAGGTGAAGGCCTTCGCGAGAAAATATTCATCGCGCCGCCGCCCCTTGAAAACCACGGCGGGGCTCTTCCTGACCAGACTGAGAACAATCGGCGCATAGGCATCTTTCGTGATGCCATTCGCGATTTGGCGGAGCGCAACAACGGTCGCTTCATCGATCTTTTTCATGCCCTCGGCGGCGATGAGTTTGATGGATCAGCTACAAGCAACCCGCTCACCAACAATGGATTGCACTACACCGAGGCCGGTTATCGCGTCCTATCGAGAGAAATCGTGAAAGGCCTCGGCTACGCCGGCCCAGTGGTAGCCGATGAAGATGACTCTTCGCTGGCAGAATTTCGAAAGCACATCATTGAGAAAAACCGTCTATTTTTCAACCGCTGGCGTCCTACCAATGAAACTTATCTGTTCCTCTTTCGGGCTCATGAGCAAGGGCAGAATGCCAAAGAGATTCCCATGTATGATCCCATCATTGCTGAAGAGGAACAACTGATCGCTCAAGCGCGCCGGCAGGTTCTCACTGGACAGCCCAAAAACTGAAACCCGCTCTCAACGCAATATAGATTTAATCGATGAATCGCGACCTACTTCCGCTCACCTACTGCCTCGCCATCATGGGGGCCGTGTTCACAGTACCCTTTTCTGAAGCCCAGAATGGACTACAGGATATTCCCGACACCGCATTTGAGGCCCAACTCGAAGCGTTCTCGGTGATCGAGGGGGCATCCATCAACCTCTTCGCCCACGAACCGGCCGTCGGAAACCCAGTACACATGAACTGGGATAAGCGAGGACGCCTCTGGGTCGTCAGCAGCCCGCTTTACCCCATGATCCAGCCAGGTGAAGCCGAGACTGACAAAATTGTTATCCTTGAGGACGTCGATGGTGATGGCGTCGCCGAAAAGGAAACCGTCTTCGCCGACAATCTCCACATTCCCACTGCCATCCTCCCCGTCGATGGTGGCGCCTACGTTGCCAATGCCATTGAGGTTCTCTTTCTACGTGATACCGACGGTGACGACGTCGCCGATGAGCGTGAAGTCGTCCTGTCAGGATTCGGCACTGAGGACACCCATCACCTCGTCCACACTTTCCGATTGGGACCAGAGGGAATGGTTTGGATAAACCAGTCTATCTACATTCACACCCATCTCGAGACGCCTTATGGAATCCGACGTCTCCTCGGTGGCGGCATGTGGCATTTCCGTCCCGAAACCCAACGAGCTGAGGTCTTCATGAAAGGTCTCGTCAATCCCTGGGGCCACGCCTTTGACGATTGGGGTCAGAGTTTCCTCACCGACGGTGCCGGAAGCAACGGCATCAACTTTGTCTTTCCTCGCTCGGTGTTTGCGGCCTCTCCGAAAGCGGCCCGGATCCTCCCTGGCCTCAACCCAGGCCAACCGAAACACTGCGGTCTCGAGGTCCTGACAGGCCAACACGTTCCAGATGAACTCCAAGGGGTCCTCGCAGCGCCCGACTTCCGTGGCAGTCGTATCAATCTCTTCAAACTGACCGACGACGGCAGTGCCTACACCTCAACCCAGATCGCCGACCTCGTCTCATCGAAACACCGGGCCTTTCGTCCCATCGACATCAAGATGGGACCCGACGGTGCGCTCTACATTGCGGATTGGTACAACCCTATTATTCAGCATGGTGAAGTGGATTTCCGCGATTCTCGACGCGATCACAAACACGGCCGCATCTGGCGGATTAGCTTCGACGGCCGGGACCTGGTGGAACGCCCCAACCTACCCGCCGCCAGCGATCCAGAACTGATCGCAGCCCTCAATTCTTCGGAAGGCTGGACCCGTCAGCAAGCCATGGTTGAAATGCGCAGCCGTGAACCTGAGGCCATGTTAGCGGCCCTCAGCAGCGCCGCTCAGCCAGAGAATGTCGATCCCGAACTCGCCAAGCTTCGTCGACTCTGGGGCACCCAGTCTCTCAACCGCCTCGATTTGGCACAAGCGGCTCAATTGGCGGAATCCCCCAATCCCAAAGCAAGGGCGGGTGCACTTCGCTCTATCTACTACACCGCAGCGACCAATCCAGATGCCATGGAGATCGCTTCTAAGGCCGTTTCCGATCCTCATCCACAGGTCCGACTTTGGGCCGTGAGCGTTCTGAGTCAATTGGATCATCCAGACACCGTCAAAGTGGCCCTGCGCGCTCTGGATGGAATCGAAGTCGACGAATTCCTCGATTTCGCGGTCTGGTCGATTTGCCGCGAGCACGCCGCTCGCTGGAAGTCTCTGACCCAGGATGGCAATCCCTTCGACTCAGTGTCCCAGCTCCTTTTTGCAGCCAGGGCCGTCAACGAACCGGTCGGACTCCCAGTGATTTTGAATGCGCTTCAAGCCGGTAAATTCCAATCTAACGAAGCCTTCTCTCAAGTCGCGGACTTCATCTCGAAAACTGGATCATCCGAGGATCTAAATGCCCTCTTCGAATATGCTCTCGCCCCCGCCACTCCCGTCACCCACCAACATCACGTTCTCGTAGCCCTCGCAAATGCGGGCAAACTGCGAAAGCTCCAGCCAGCCGGCGACAAGAATCGTATCAGTCAGTTCTTACAATCTGACAATACCGCCGTCTTTTCCAGCGCCGCGCTTCTGTCGGGACAATGGAATACCCCCACTGCGAAGAAGCTCCTTGAAGAGACCTTTCTCCAAATCGAATCAAGTAAAGAGAAAGGCCAAGCCGCTCTCGACGGCCTCGTCTCCCTAAAGGATAAAGCGGCCGGTCCCTTCTTCGACAAGGTCATCCGCGATACCGCTCGATCTTATCAGCTTCGCTCTCTCGCGGTGATCGGGCGCATCCGTATCAGCCCTGAAACCGGCGCCAACCTGGCCTTGCTCGTGTTGAAAGATTCGCCCGACGGCAATGATCCTCATGGCATCTACAACACAATCCTCTCCAATCGCGCTGCCATTCCCGCCTTCGCGAAGGCGCTGTCCAAAACCACCCTGCCTCAGCCTATCGCCCTGACAGGAGTTCAGAAGGCAAGTAGCGCGGCAACTCGCCCCCAGGGCGTTATCAATGCCCTCCAGAAAGCGGGAGAGATCAAGCCCATGAAAATGGCCCTGACCACGGAAGAGATGGAGGCCATGATGCAGAGAGTCGCCAACGAAGGCGATCCCCACAGCGGAGAATCCATCTATCGGCGAGCGATGCTTCAATGTGTTGTATGCCACGCCATCGGTGGCGCTGGCGGTATTATCGGACCCGATCTCGTCAGTATCGGCTCCAGCGCTCCGGTTGACTACCTTGTCGACTCGTTACTCCAGCCCAGTGTCAAAATTAAGGAGGGATACCACACCACCCTCGTGACGATGAAGGACGGCACCTCCTTCGCTGGTGCCATCGCTCGGGAGGATTCTAACGAAATCGTCGTTCGTGACGCTGCTGGCAATGAAAACCGCATTCCCAAAAGCGAGGTTGCCAGCAACTTCATCAGCCCGGTATCACTCATGCCACCCGGCCTGACGGCCCAACTGCGCGAAGATGAATTTGTCGATCTGGTTCGATTCCTCTCCGAACTCGGCAAAGAGGGCGACTTTAAAACGCCTTCCAACCGTTTCATACGTAGCTGGCAGTTTCTCCAGCCTCACGATCGAATTCGCGATGCCATTGGTCACTACGGAAACGTCATTTTCGCAGAAGACTTCAAGACCTACGTGTGGACGCCTATCATCTCACGAGTAGTGGGCGACCTGCCATTCACCGAAGCACCTGACTTGAAAGGACGCGGGGCCAATCGCCATACCGCAGCAAGAACCTTCATTGACGCCACTGAGGCTGGCGAACTCCGCCTCAGAATCTCAGGCCGACTCGACGATCTGGTTTTATTCCATGGGGAGAAGGAAATACAGCTCCCCAAAGGAGCTTCCGACGCCGAAATCACGCTGACCATCGAAGCGCCTGGCCGACAGAAACTCAGCCTGGCTGGGCTAAAGAACAATGGCCTCGATGGTGTCTCTCTGGAACTGCTCGACGACGCCAGCAAAGTTCAACCGCTTGAACTCAAAGACTTTTAATCACTCACTACCCCTAGCATGAAACTCTCATACCTCATCCCCACGCTTACCATCGCTGTTGCAGCAGCGACCCTAACCGCCCAGCAGAAAGGCAAAGGCAAGCCCGCGCCCAAACAGACTTGGCGAGTGCAACAACTCCATCGTGATAACAACGAGGGCATTGCTGTCGGAGACATCGACGGTGATGGCAAACTCGACGTCACCGCTGGAGAATATTGGTACCAGGCCCCCGACTTTAAGCAGCGACCTGTCCGAAAAATCCTACCTTTCGGTGACGACTACCTTCAAAATAACTCGGAGCACCTCCTCGACATGGATGGCGACGGAGACCTCGACGTCCTTGCCGGCGCTTTCACGCTCCCCATCGTTAACTGGTATGAAAATCCCGGCGCTGGAAACTATGATGACATCGAAGGTTGGGCCGTGCATCAATTGCTCGACACGGAAACCGCCCACAACGAAGCCACCTTTCTCCACGACATTGACAAGGACGGCCAACCCGAGTTCATCGAAAACTCTTGGAACAATAACAATCCCACCCAGATCATTCGCTTGATTAAAGGAGAAGACGGCAAGGTCACCGCCAAGAAACACATCGTTTCCGAGAGCGGCAATGGGCACGGCATGGGATTCGGAGACCTCAACGGCGACGGACTCGAAGACATTATCTTCCAGGCAGGTTGGTATGAGCAGCCGAAGGACGGTGCCTATTCCGGCCCCTGGACTTATCATCACGATTTTGACATCCCCCACGCCAGTTGCCCGGTCCTCATCCTCGATCTCAACGAAGATGGCCGCAACGATTTCATCTGGTCTGATGGTCACAGCTACGGCCTCTACTGGCACGAACAGCTTGAGCCCCAGTCCGACGGCACCACCAGCTGGCGCCAGCATCTCATCGACAAGAAATTCTCTCAGGGGCATGCCCTTGCTTGGGATGATATCGACAACGACGGGCAACCCGAATTGATTACCGGGAAGCGCTACTACGGCCACTCCGGCAGAGATTCCGGTGCACATGACGAAATCACCGTGCAGTCCTATGACTGGAATCCAGATACTCAGAGCTGGAAGAAGAACATCATTTCGACCGCTCCCGCTGGCGAAGGCCCCGGCATTGGTCTGCAAATCCGAGTTCAGGATCTGGACGAGAACGGCTGGAAAGACATCATTGTTCCCGGGAAAAGCGGCACACATATTATCTGGAATGAAGGCTCGACGAAGCCGTGACGTTTCCGAATACTATAGTTCCTCCTTACGATGAGTAACCCCGACGACGACCAAGAATCGCAAGGCGGGGAGCCGATCCCTGTCATCCTCCACTCCTTTTACGAGGATCGCCCCTTTGTATCCTGCACCCGCTGCGGAGAATCGCTCCTCCATTTTGAGGAGGGGTACCGCGTCTCAAAGAACTTCAGCAAGAGCGAAGTAATCGTCGAGTATGCGATGTGTCTTCCCTGCCTTAACGCGATGCTCGACGAAGCATCTGACGAATCGAAACAGAGTCTCGCTGAGTTTCAGGCCAAACACTACCGAGACGTTAGTGGATTCAACGACTGCACCCTCTGCGAGGCTACTTTCGACGACGTCAAAGAAGGCGAATACGGGCTCGTAGGTGCCTGCAAGGGTGATCAAATGGTCGACAGCGCCATGATCTGCTTCAATTGCATGGAAGCCATGTCCAATATTATGTCCGAAGAGACCCGGCGCACATGGGATCGATTTCGCGAAGAAAATTTCCCCGGCGTTCCCGCTGACTTCGAGCCTTTTCCCTCCCGTCCTATACCGGCTCCACTCTAAGGCAGAGTGGTCTTTACTCCTCCTGCCGAGCAGGAGGTCGGAGGTTGCCTATTTGGGTCAGCCCACCGGTAACTCGTTGCCGGCTCCACCTTGATCATCCTGGGTCAGGACAAAATGCAGTCGGCTTTGCAGTTCCTGAGGGAGCGGCCCATCACCCGGCGATGTTCGAACCAGCCGCCGTGCTTCTTCGATATCCCCGATGGATACAGCTGCCTCAACCAATCGGACGCGGACAGACCAGTCCTCAGGAAATTTTTCCAATTCATCATACCATTCCTTAAGATCCCGCCTCATTGCTTGCCTCGTCGCTTTTCTAACATGTGCTCAGAAAGCCTTTAGCACAATGTGATAGATTTGCATCCTCATCAGCGAAACAGGCCGAGGGGAGTTCCATCTGTCACCCTCGGCTTTCAAGGCACGAATCACACGGCAAAGCCGCTCCGGCTCTCCATTTTACTTTATTTCAACGCAGATAATTCCGGATTTACCGTCCGATTGAGGATTTGAACAAATCCCCAAAGCGAGGATAGTTAGGACTTACTAAATCTTTCCTTATGCGATCGATCTTCCAAATAAAGACACTGATCCTATGTGCCTGTGTCGTTGGCCTGTCATACAACACCTATGCTCAGGGAATGACGGACTACGTCAAGGCTGAGGCATCCAAAGCCGGGAGCAGCATTTCAAAATGGTACGGAGCACGGAACTATCAACCTGTGTGGACCGGCGAACACCTGATGGGACTGGCCCAGTTGCTCCGCGAGCTCGACAATCACGGGCTTTCCCCTCGGCTCTTCCAACTTGAGGCATGGGATGCCCAATGGAGGGCACCAAGTAACGACCCAGCGGCCAGAGCCAAGGTCGAAGTGGGCACGACCCAACTGGCTCTCTATGCCATTCAATCTTTGGCTTACGGTCACGTCGATGCCCGCTCCGTTCATCCAAAATGGGGCGAGTTGACCCGCAAGATCTCTTCCTATCACTTTCTGGATCAAGCACTGCAGCAGCCCCCCTCTCAGTTTTCGGGCTTTATACTTCAAAAAGTACCGCCACAGGACCAGCGCTACGCCGAAATGGTCAAGTCACTGGCCCGCTACCGGGAAATCGACCAGCTGGGCGGCTGGCGAAATCTCCCCGCCACGGTGAGCCCAGCAGGACCCGGCAGTCCCTATCCAGAGCTCAAGCTGTTGCGAGCCCGTCTTCAAGCAGAAGGCGATCTTCCTCCGGGAGGCATCGTAAAAAGCCGAAAGAGTGAAATTGATTCGAGAACTGGTGATGCCATCAAATCCTTTCAATTCCGACACGGCATCCAACCGGATGGCTATCTCGGGACTGATACTCTAAAGGAGCTGAATATTTCCTCCCTCGATCGAGTCAATGCCCTCATCATCAACCTCGATCGCCTTCGCTGGATGCCCCGTGCTTACGAAGAAGCCGAGCACATTGAAGTGAATATCGCTGAGAGCGCGCTGCGAATGTTCGATCAGCGCAAACAAATCACGGTGATGCCTGTCATTGTCGGAGTGAAGGGCAAGCACCAGACACCGATCTTTCACGGAGACATCAAATACCTCTTCTTTCGTCCCTATTGGAATGTGCCGCCCTCCATTGCCAAGACTGAAATTGTGCCCAAAGCACTGGCCGATCCCGTGGGCTACATGGCCAGCCACCAATATCAGATCGTGCCTCACTACGGAGCCTCTAATAGCCAGGCTCTTCCCATCAATTCAACCAACCTCAACAAGGCAGCGGCCGGTAGCCTATACATCCGACAGGCCGACGGTCCCGATAACTCGCTCGGTTTAGTGAAGTTCATCTTTCCCAACGATTCCTCAGTCTATCTGCATGACACCCCCGATCACTCCCTTTTTGACCGTGCCAACCGGGATTTCAGTCATGGTTGCGTCAGGGTGGCACGCCCCGATGAGTTGGCAGACCTCCTGCTTCAACGCAACGGCGGCTGGAACATCAATTCAGTAAACGCAGCGATGCAGGACGTGAATTCACCCAATCGGAAAGAAGATTTCTCACGCCCAATGCCCGTCTATCTCGTCTACTGGACCTCGACTATCATGGGTGACAACCGCGTCCGGTTTGACGAAGATATCTACGGGCACGATGCGATCATGCTGCAGAAATTTGGTTTGCAGTAAGCAATCGATATCCCCTCAAAGTCGCTTCAGTAACATCAAGCGAAACGCCATCACTTCTTCACCTGGAATATCAGTGGCTCGTAGAGTCAACTCACCGGTTCCTTTACCCAGTTCAATCTGGCCGAGCGCCATGCGCTTCCAGTTCTGGGTGTAGCTCTCTCCCCGTGGTGAGCGATCTTGCTCAGCACCAAGAAGTGGTGATTCCACTGCCGTGTTGACCTTCCCGCTCAGGTTGTTGCCGTTGAAACTCAGTTCCACCGTTGAACCCACGTTCGCGGCAGAGCAAGTGTAGAAGAGTTCGACTTCAAAACGGCCCGACTCGGCCACTTCCGCCGTCCAGGTAATGCAGTCATCGGTTGAGATCCAGTTTGAGAAAAAGGAGTCATTGGGAAACTTGTTTGAGCGCTCAATGTTGCCGTGAGGAATCCCATCACGCGCCGGCACTTGAGTGAAAGCATGACCAGGATCAGCGATCACAAACGGTCGGGTATCAGTGCCAAGCTCCTCTATCATTTCATCTTTCCAGGCAATCCGCTCAGCGGCGAGGGCCTCGTAGATCTTCGGATGCTGCTTGGCCACGTTTTCGTATTGCCCCGGGTCTTTCTGCATGTTGAAGAGCTGCTTGTCGTGACTCAGTCGAAACTCGGGAGTCCGGACTGAGAATTTATCCTTCCAGCCACTGTAGATATGGCGCTGCTTCAGTTCTGCAGTAGCGCCTCCCCCCTCTTTCGTGAGAACGGAAGCCAAACTGATCCCGTCGAGAGATTTGGTTCCAGCATGCTCGATCCCTACCATCTCGGTTAGCGTCGGCAGCAAATCCAGGGCCGATCCCAGGACCTCCACTTTCGTGCCCGCCTCAATTCCAGCCGGCCAGCGAATCAACATGGGGCTGCGCACTCCACCTTCATCGGTCGAGCCCTTCTTCCCCTTCATTCCTCCATTCCAGCGAGTGCCGTTGGGACCATTGTCGCAGAAATAAATCACAATCGTATTCTCGCTCAGCATCATGTCGTCGAGCTTGCTGAGGAGGCGCCCCACATTCCAATCAATGTTCTCACACATCGCCAAGGCGCAACGCACATGGAGGTCGTCTTCCTTCTCCGGTTCGCGGTTATGCATCGCCAACTCCTTATCCTTCATTCGATCCCAGAACTCATCGGGAACCTGCATCGGTGAGTGTGGCGTGTTGTAGGGCAGATAAACAAAGAACGGTTGGTCCCGGTTCTCTTCAATGAAGCTCATCGCGCGATTGGTGAAGTCATCAATCACAAAACCCTCGCCCTCGACGATTTCCCCGTTGTGCTCCAGCATGGGACTGAAGTAGTTACCCCAATGGCCCGAACAGAATCCGTAGAACTCATCGAATCCTCGACCATTCGGGTGATAAGGAAACTGCATCCCATTGTGCCACTTCCCGAAAGCGGCAGTCTTATAGCCTGCTGCCTTGAACGTATCTCCAATCGTTGTTTCATCGAGATCCATGCGCTCTCCGCCTGCGGAGGTGGAGTAGACGCCGCTACGTTGATGAAATCGACCCGTCAAAAACTCCGCTCGAGTGGGAGAACATACCGGGCATACATAGAAGCGATCAAAACTCGCCCCGTCTTCAGCCAGTGAGTCGATATTTGGAGTCGAGAGGTTCTTGTTGCCCGACACACTCAAATCCCCCCAGCCTTGATCATCCGTCAGGATCACCAGAACATTAGGTCGCTCAGCTTGAATAAATGAAGTGAGAAAAAGGAGACAGGTGAAGACGAATAATCTCATACGCGGAGGCTAGCACTGTCGCGCGGACCACGCAAAGGCCCAAATCCGGGCAGTATCTAAGATTGAATTGGACAAGGACAACGCCCCTCTGCATCAATTGAGAACATGTCAGACGCCCCGCCGCCAAACGAACTGGTTCATTCGCTCAGAAAGTGGTGGGTCTGGCGTCTACATCTTCAGGAAAGCTTCGACTACGATGCCTACCGGAAGCGATAATAGATAGCCCTCTCAACGATCTTCCAATTTCCTTGTCCTGAGGTCAGGATTCCAGTACACCGGAATGGTCCCCTCCCGGTCCTTCTCCCATGGTATCAATCCAAATTCGTGGCCTCACCAAACGCTTCGGTGATGTCGTCGCCCTGAACCAGCTTGATCTCGATATCGAAGCCGGAGAACTCTTCTTTCTGCTCGGCCCCAGTGGGTGCGGCAAAACCACCCTCCTCCGATCTATCGCCGGATTTCACTTACCCGAAGAAGGCAGCATCCTCTTCGATGGTGAAGACGTCAGCCAGGTGCCACCGCACAAGCGCGAGACCGCGATGATGTTCCAGAGTTATGCTCTGTGGCCTCACCTCAACGTTTTCAAAAATGTCGCGTTTGGCCTCGAAGAGCGTCGAATCCGCAAAGCGGAGATTCGCGAGCGGGTCGATGAGGCCCTCGCCATGGTCAAGATGGAGGGCCTCGGGACCCGGAAGGTCAATCAACTTTCAGGAGGTCAACAGCAACGCGTCGCATTGGCCAGAGCTCTGGTGGTTCGACCGCGCTGCCTCATGCTGGACGAGCCTCTTTCCAACCTGGACGCCAAGCTGCGTATAGAAATGCGGTCCGAAATTCGCAGAATCTGCAAGGAGTTTGGTCTTACCGCGATCTATGTGACTCACGACCAGAAAGAAGCCCTTTCGATCGCCGACCGATTGGCCATCTTGGACGGCGGAAAAATCGCTCAGGTCGGCACACCTGAGGAAGTCTATCGCCACCCCCGGTCCGCGCTGGTGGCAGGCTTCATTGGTGAAACTAATCTAATCGAGGGGAAAGTGGCGTTCATCTCCGGTGACAACGTCTATGTTGAAACTCCCGTTGGCGAACTGACGGGACGCCCATCCGATCCGCGCTGGAATCCCGGAGTCGGAGAACGGACCACTGTTTCCATACGCCCGGAGTGCCTGTCTATCGACATCGCGCCGCCAGCGCAGAACGCGATTTCAGGGAAATTGACCGAATCAATCTATCTCGGCGAAGTCGCCCAGTATTCCCTCCAGGTTGAGGGTCGCGAGGAGCCTATTCACCTCTCCGAGTTAAACCCCCGAAGGGTGATTAGGGACACCGAACAGACTCTTTATGCTTCAGCCAAACCGGAGGATGTGATCCTCCTTCCCTCTTCGTAATGTGGGTTCGTATTTCCATCGTCCTCGCCCTGCTCGGCATCGTTCTGGTGGCCCCTTTTGCGATGCGGCCCGATCCCGACTCAGGCGGGATCAAGCTCGATGATGCGGAGCGCCTCGTCATCATCACCCCCCACAACGAATCGATTCAAGCTGAGTTTGCCCGGGCTTTCACCCGGCACATGGAAAAGAAATTCAACCGTCAGGTCTTTGTCGACTGGCGACAGCCGGGCGGGACGTCCGAGATCGCGCGTTTTCTCCGGTCCGAGTATTCGACTCGTTTTGAGAATCTCTGGAAGAAACGAACCCAACTGGCCTTCAGAGCGGCCACCCGGGACGCCTTTTCCAATGGAAAACTCAACGAGGCCGCACAGTCGGCCATCCAACAGGGTATACTCGATGACCCAACCCTATTGGATAGCAATGATTCTGAGCAACTGGCATTGGCAGCGCGAGCTATGTATCTCGAATCCAATGTAGGAGTCGGCATTGACCTGTTTTTTGGAGGAGGTGCCTATGATTTCTCCAAACAGGCATCCGCCGGCAATCTGGTTTCCCGTGATCCTAGTGGCCGATATGGCCCCGCCGCTATTGCCGACGATCACCCCGATTGGTTCAGCGATGCGGTCATGCCTCAAGAGGTATCGGGTGAACCCTTCCGCGATCCCGAATTCCTCTGGCTGGGCACTGTGCTTTCGTCATTTGGCATCTGCTACAATGAGGATGTGCTGAGTCGGCTTGGCTTCAAAGGTGGGCTTACGAGCTGGGACGACCTGTCCGACCCGCGCCTTGCCGGGCAAGTGGCGCTGGCCGACCCCACGAAATCCGGATCAACCACGAAGGCCTTCGAGATGCTCATTCAGGAGCGGATTCAGCGCATCTTGAGTGAAGGCAAGCTCAGCGAAGACGAGGCAGTCAGCCAGGGCTGGGACGAGGCAATGCGCCTCATCCTCAAAATCAGCGCGAATAGCCGCTACTTCACCGATTCTGCGGCGAAAGTCCCTCGCGATGTCGCTCTCGGCGATGCCGCCGCCGGTATGTGCATCGATTTTTACGGGCGCACTTTCAATGAACTTTTCCGGGACGAGAATGAGCAGTCGCATGTTCAATTCGTGATGCCACGGGCCGGAACCTCCATTGGTGCCGATCCTATTGGTATGCTACGGGGCGCTCCGAACCCGGAGTTAGCCCACCGATTTATCGAGTTCGTGCTCTCACCTGACGGTCAGAAACTCTGGAATTTCCGTCCTGGATCGCCAGGAGGCCCCAGCCGCTTTGCCCTGCGCCGTCCCCCTATTCGAAAAGACTTCTACACCCCTGAAAACCAGATTCATATGACGGACCCTGTCGTGAATCCCTATGAAATAGCTGAAGGCTTCACCTACCACCCTGATTGGACAGGTTCGATTTTCAACACTCTGAGATTTGTCATTCGCTGTGCCTGCATCGATCCCCACGAGGAGCAGCAGGCCGCCTGGAAAGCCCTGATCGAACGAGGAATGCCCGCGGAAGGTCTTGCGGTCTTCGAAGATGTCTCGCTGATCAGCTATGAAGCCGTCACGACGAGGATCGCCCCCATCCTGAAAAAGAAGAACAAAGTCGCCGAAATCCAACTTGCCCGGGAACTAGCAAGCGCCTTCCGCGAGAACTACCACTCGATCGAAGGGACTCCAGGAAAATGAGCCGCTCGTTTGCAATAGGCACCTACGCGGCCACCGCTCTCTTTTTCGCC
Source organism: uncultured Verrucomicrobiales bacterium (assembly GCA_963975655.1). GTDB lineage: Bacteria > Verrucomicrobiota > Verrucomicrobiia > Verrucomicrobiales > DEV007 > Arctic95D-9. The sequence continues at coordinate 62,231 of CAXBHX010000012.1, read as the reverse complement.
CTGTTTTTTGCGTATCCAATCTGGCACACAGTGAAGGAAGCGTTTCTGACTCCTGACGGATCTCTGACCTTTGCTTACATTGGTGAGGTTTTTCTGAATCCCGTTTACGTTGAAGGTCTTATTAACTCTTTTTACATGGGACTGTTCACGACTATTTCGTGTTTATTGATCGCACTTCCTCTCGCAATGTTGGCGAATCGCTGGGATTTCTGGGGGAAACAACTCCTCAATTCCCTGATACTCATCCCCCTGATCTTACCTCCCTTTGTTGGTGCACTTGGGGTGCGGCAGCTACTTGGACAGTCAGGCGTCTTGAATTCCTTCCTGACTCAAGTGGGCCTCATGGACGCTCAGTCCCCATTCGACTGGCTGGGGGAGGGTCGACTTCTGGGTGTGGTCTTGATGAACGCCCTACACCTCTACCCGATTGCCTACCTCAATATCTCGGCAGCCCTCGCCAATGTGGACCCCGCCATGGACGAAGCAGCGGAGAACCTGGGCTGCCATGGTATTCGGAGGCTGTTTCGCATCACCTTGCCGATGATTATGCCCGGTGTCTTTGCTGGGGCTACCATCATCTTTATCTGGTCCTTCACTGAACTGGGCGTTCCCCTCATCTTCGACTTCACCCGAGTGACTTCGGTTCAGATTTTCGATGGAATCAAGGATTTGAGCGGCAATCCCTTCCCATATGCTCTCGTTGTCGTGATGTTGATTGCTACCGTCCTCTTTTACCTCCTTGGAAAGTGGGCGTTTGGGCGTGACGTGGGAGCCAGCAGCGGTCGAGCGACGACAGGGCGGACGCTCAAACCCGCGACCCCGCTCGCTAACGTCCTGTGTGTTGGCTCATTTGTGGGAGTCACTGCTCTTGCTGTTTTGCCGCACCTCGGGGTCATTCTCCTCTCGGTCTCCGAACGATGGTATGGGACCATCCTGCCAACGGAGTGGAGCGGTCAGCACTTCAGGGACGCGCTCAGCCACCCTTTGACGCTTAATTCCATTGGCAACTCGCTGAAATACGCCTCCATGGCCACAGGGCTGAACGTGATACTCGGAGTCGCCATCGCCTATGTCGTGGTTCGAACTAAGCTCCCCGGGAGGCAGCTTCTAGACGCCATGGCTATGTTGCCGCTCGCTGTACCGGGCCTCGTCCTCGCCTTCGGATACCTCGCCATGACTCGCGAGGGCCAGCCCTTCAGCTTCCTCATCCTGGGGGAAGACCCCGTTCTTATCCTAGTGATCGCCTACGCGGTCAGAAGACTCCCCTATGTGGTTCGCGCCGCTGCCGCCGGGTTTCAGCAAACCAGCGTTACCCTGGAAGAAGCGGCCCGAAATTTGGGATGCCACCCGTTTCGAGCCCTCCTGAAAGTCACACTCCCACTTATCGCTGCAAATCTCGTCGCCGGAGGCCTTCTGGCATTCTCCTTCGCCATGCTGGAAGTTTCGGATTCCCTGATTCTAGCCGAACAGCAGCAACATTTCCCGATTACCAAGGCGATCTACTCTCTCGTCAGCTCCCTGGGCAACGGCCCCCATCTTGCTTCTGCACTGGGCGTTTGGGCTATGGCCTTCCTGACTGTGACGATCACAGGAGCCGGGCTGATTCTTGGAAAGAAGCTCGGCGCATTGTTCCGGATCTGAAGCCTGAAATTAAAGAAGTGTAAATAGTTAGAGTTATATTATTGACAATTATTATAATTTCCATAAACTTTGCTGTCTCCAGACACTCTGGATGACAAAGATTTATGAAAGGATATCTTCACACAGCTCTGTTGCTTGGCATTCTTGCCCAGCAAGGATTCGCTTCCGATCAGGAAACGAAAACAAACTCGGCCGTGAAGGCCCCCTTCCATAACTATTGGGACGCCAATACCTGGGAGAAAGACAGCGGTTCAAAATTCTGGCACGCCGGAATCAACCGATCAAAATCCCCCATGGTATCGTCTCAAGCGCCCAACCCAAAGAAGCCTTTAACGGCTGACGGGCGATCTACACCCCCCCCTTCTTCCCTGACTGAAACCCAATCTGCTTTACACAGACGGTCCGAGAAGTAATCCACCAGCTTATACGAGTCAGTTCTGACTGACCAAAAGCTTTGGGTTTTGTTGAAGCCCCCGCAGTTTTCTGCGGGGGTTTTCGCATCTTCAGCTGAGACGCCCCCGCCAGGCTGGAAAAAAACGGTTTACTTTCCCGTAGGAACCACCATATTCCGCGCCCGAGCCACTTGAAAACTGCCGTCGGTCCTGAGGTATTTTCTGTGTTTGCAGAAAAGGTTCAAGCTCTACCCTAGGGAAACCCGGCTACCCAAAAGCATCCATGTCAAAATCACTTGCTCCGTTTGAGATCCCAGATCGTCTTGTAAAGGACGAAGATACCGCCACCGAAACCTACGCCAGATTCTCGGCAGAGCCCTTTGAGGCTGGTTTTGGACACACCATCGGCAACAGTCTCCGCCGCGTCCTTCTTTCCTCTCTTGAGGGAGCATCGATCACTTCCGTGCGCATCGCCGGAGCTCAGCACGAGTTTTCGTCACTTCCAGGCGTGGTTGAAGATGTTACCGACATCGTTCTCAACCTGAAGCAAATCCGCTTCAAGCACTTCGAAGACAAGGATCCTGCTACACTTTCAATTACCGTCGACAAAGCCGGTGCCATCACTGCTGGTGACATTCAGGAGATTTCTCAATATGAGATCGTGAACAAGGATCAGCACATCTGCACGTTGGACCGGAACACGAAGTTTAATCTTGAGATGGAAATTCGCGTAGGTCGCGGGTTCAATACCGCTGAAGACAATAAGCATCCTGATATGCCGATTGGTGTCATTCCGATCGACTCTATCTTTTCCCCTGTTCGTCGCGTCAAGTATGGCGTCGAGAACACTCGTGTTGGTCAGCGCACCGACTACGACAAGGTGAACATGGAAATCTGGACTGATGGCCGAGTCGAGCCGCACGACGCCCTTCTTCAGGCTTCTGCGATTCTCCGTCACCACCTTGACGTGTTCGTCAACTACGACGACGACGCGATCAATATCGAAGATCGTCCGGAGACTCAGAGCGAAGAGAACGCCGAACTTAAGAAGTTGCTCAACATGAGCGTCAACGAGATCGAGCTTTCTGTCCGTGCAGCTAACTGCCTTAACAACGCCAACATCACGACCGTGGGTCAGCTGGCGATGAAGTCCGAAGCCGAGATGCTCAAGTATCGTAACTTCGGTAAGAAGTCTCTCAACGAGATCAAAGACAAGCTCCACGAGCTCGGCCTTTCTCTCGGAATGCAGATCGATCCAAGCCTGCTCGAGCAGCCTTTCACAGCAACGCTCCTTGGTGGAGACCGTGCCGCAGAGGGACCAGGTTTGGCCGCTCTTATCGCCCAGAACATCAACGACTGAATACACTGACTTTTCTCCGGGTTGGAATAAACCTTTTAACCCGGAATTGTTCTTAACCTATCTTTTCAGATGAGACACCGAAGTAAGACTGTCAAACTCCAGCGCAGTAAGCCCCATCGCGAGGCTTTGCTCCGCAATCTTGCCAGCAGCCTCATTGAGCATCGGCAAATTAGCACGACCCTGGCCAAGGCCAAGGCTCTGCGACCTTTCGCTGACAAGCTCGTGACGCTTGGCAAAAAGAATACGCTCCACAGTCGCCGTCGTGCGATTGCCCTTCTCGGCAGCAATGAGTTGGCTCAGCGTAGTGTTAAAGTTCTTTTCGACGACCTGGCGCCAGCCAGCTCCGATCGTCAGGGCGGTTACACCCGTATCATCAAGCTGGGACAGCGCCGCTCAGACTCAGCGCCCATGGCGCTGATCGAGTGGGTTGATTCTCCCGTTGCTGCTGATTCTGAAGCCGCTACAGCCGAGAGCTAAACTCTCGGCCTCTTCGTTCAAAGAAGATCCACAATTTCGAAAAGTCGCCCTCCTAACGGAGTGCGGCTTTTTTCGTTTTGCCGCTCAGCGGACGGCGATCGACGAAAACAGATCGACTCACTCCTCTTGCAACGGAAGAGTCCTGCGGAAGCTCTCGAGCCTGGAATAGTCAATACCAGGTGGCTGGTTCTCCAGGAGCCAATCCAGGTCGCTCCTGGCCCCATCCATGTCCTTTCCCTGTATCCTCAGTAGAGCCCTCTGAAAGCGCTCCTGAGCTGAATTGGGCTCAATCGCAAGTAACAGCTCGATGTAGTCCTTTGCCGCGGCCGGCATCTGCCTGCGATTGATTTCAATATCGACGAGGTTTCGCAGCATCCTCACTGCTATATCGCGGGAACCGGCAGGTTCGAACGTTTCCTTCTTCGGTGCCTGCCCGATCATCCCCCATACCTCGCGAACCACTTGAGAATGGCTCAGTATTTTACCGCTCTCGTAAACATCAATAAAGAAGGCCTTCTTCGAGCCCTCATCCCCCAGTTTGACCCCCACCATGAACTTGCCTGGTAACGGCGCGCCGAATACACCTGGAATGCGCAATCTCCGGGCCATCTCAACAAAAACCACGCTGAGGGTGATCGGAAGCCCTTCCCTATCGTCCAGCACGTGGTTCACATAGCTGTTAGCATGATGATAATACTCGGTACGGCTTCCATGAAACCCGTTCTCTTTGAAGAGAAAATTTCTAAGAGCTTCCGATTGTTCTCTGACGCTACCTTCGAGAGCGTGCTTATCGAGATAAAGACGGGCATCAGCCACGAGTCGGTCGAAAGCATTGCGGTAGTGGTCTAGATCGAGCTCAGGATCATCAATGCGGGCGATTTGAAGCCCCACCTCGAATAGATCCACGTTTTTCTCCGGCTTATCCAGAAGCGCCGTCAGCTCGTTGATCACCATCTGACGGTGAACACTCCCCTCCATCTCTCGAAGCCTTTGGGCAAGCTCTACGAGTTCTTCTGCCTTATCCAGCAGCATGGCACGCCCATGGCTGCCCTCGCGGCTCAGCTCCATGGCAATGGCAGCAGAGTCTTCCCCGTCAGTAATCCTCGAGATCATCTCATCGAGCCTCTCCCGCTCACTTTCGGGAAAGCTTTCTTTTCCAAGTGCTTTTCCAATCTCAAACCCGCGAAATTCGGCCTCGGTCTCTCTGAATTTGCACAAACCCACTCGACCGCCTCTCAGCCCGCTGTCTTCGAGTTCGAGAACTTTTTCACCATTCACCCAGCCGATGATGGCTTGCTCTTCCACTCTTACACGCAGCAAATTCCATTCACCGGGTTCATATGAGGGTGCCTCAAACTGCTCCAGAATCGACCAACTATAGACGTCAGGTCCATCAAATCGGGTCAATCTCATTTTTCCCCCACTGGGATAAAAACCATAGTGTTTATCCTTACCGTCAGAGGCAAAGGTTAACCCCGAAGCACCTGATTCGTCATTCAAACGGACTTGAACTGAAATCTCGTAAGGAACCTCAGGAACCTTCTCTCTGGAGAGGCATAAAGCACGACCTCCAAACCCATCTCCCATTTGGCGCGCTGTGATCACTCCTCCTCGCTGAGTCCAGTCACCTCCCATGATCGGCGTCCATTGGCGAGAGTCGATCACGCCTATCGTTCTCCAGCGACTGATCGGAACCGGGTTTGGTTTCTCGAGGAGAGCGGTCAGATCATTACTCGGAACAGCAAAGCCCAGATTCTTGGTGACCCGGTGCTTGAGAGTGACGACCCCCAGAACTTCGCCTTCCAGGCTCAGAATTGGTCCTCCGCTGTTTCCCTGCTCGATGGGCATCGCCAATTGCAGCATAGGGTAATCAGGTGTCTCACCTTCTCCGATAAATCCAGGATCCAGCTTTCGAATGGCTGATATCACCCCTGCCACCACGCTGAAACTGAGCCCCTGAGGTGCGCCAAAGCCCACGATCAGCTCGCCTTGTTGAATGGTATCCGAATCAGCCACCTTTAAAGGCTTCAGATGAGTGCTCCCCGGATCAATCCTGACGACAGCCAAGTCGTAGTGCCGGTCGGAAGCATGAACCTCAATGACGGGATGAATTGTCCCGTCAGTCAACTCGACCTCGATCGACCTGCCTTCCCCGATCACGTGCAGATTGGTTACGATGAGCCCGTCCTTTGATACGATGAATCCAGAACCGGTTCCACGACTCTCTCCATCCCGCCCCAACTGCCGTATCGTTACCAGGGAAGGCTCCACCAAAACATTCAGTTTCTGAACCTGACCAGGCTCCAGATACTGCACTGGCTGAGGCTCTTCGGCTTTCAGAGCCTCTTCGACTGCTTTTTGCGCCTCATCGGAGAACGGATCGTATTCACTCTCGGAATCCTTCCCGCTCACCTCCGAGATCGAAAATACAGCAACAGTTAGAATCAGGCGCAGAAAAGAAGGAATTCTCATGGACAAGGTCAGACCTCGAAAGTCACCATGACGATAATCTCCTATTCTGACAATGAAAACCCTCCCTGCCTTCCTTCTTGCCGCCTTTACAGCTCTTGTAACAAGCGCAACTGCAGGCGAATTCTGGCAGCGGCACACGATCGACGCGGCCAGCGTCGATGAGGGCAAACAAGGAGCTGATGGGGTCAGACTGGGCGATATCAACCAGGATGGATTGCCCGATATCGTGACGGGTTGGGAGGAAGGAAACGCGATCCGGGTTTGTCTGAATCCGGGCGCTGAGGGGGCAAAGTCCCCCTGGCCAGGATTCACTGTGGGCCGGGTCAAAAGTGCTGAAGATGCCGTCTTCGCTGATCTCGATGGCAATGGTGTTCTCGACGTCATCACTTCGACCGAAGGCAAGACCAGAACGGTTTTTGTGCATTGGGCGCCTTCATCAATAGAGGACATTACCGATGAAGCCCTCTGGACCACCGAAGCCATTCCCGCCACCAAACAGCTTCAAGCATGGATGTTCTGCTTGCCTCACGATGTCGATTCTGATGGCGACACGGATTTGATCCTGGGATCCAAGAGTGCGGGCGCCAGCGTTTCCTGGCTGGAAAACCCCGGTCCCGAAGAAGCTCGTAAATTGAGATCGTGGCCACTGCACCATCTCGCCGATGCCAGCTGGATCATGACCCTTGCCGTTCTCGAATCAGCTGATTCCAAGTCCCTGCTCTATTCGAACCGAAAGGGAGCAAACGCCGGCATCTACCTGATCCGATTTCTAGACAAGGCCCCCTGGCTTGGAAAACCGCGACTCATTGGGGCGAGCGGCGAAGAAGTCATGTTCATCGATCTCGCTCATCTCGACGACGACCACCACCTCGACATCGTTGCCGCCATCAAACCCGGCATCATTCGTGTTCTCCATCAGCCCGAATCCGGGCCATGGACCAATTCTTCTGAGCTGGAGCCCATACCCGGGGACCGCTACGGAACCGCCAAAGCAGTCAGGGTCGCCGACATGAACGGAGATCAGCGACCCGACTTCGTGATCACCTGCGAGAAAGCTGATGGCAGAAAGCACGGCACACTGATGAGTAATATCTCCTCAGAATTCACCAACGTCAGTGGCCCCGAGGGAGTCAAGTTTGATCGCATCGAATTGCTTGACCTCGACGACGACGGAGACCTTGACATCATCACCTGTGAAGAGCGGGCTCACCTCGGTGTTTTCTGGTATGAGAACCCCCTAAATTAGCTTTTTTCATCGGGTCGCGAAACCTCCGGGTGTATTCTGTGTTGTATCAGGCACCCCCCCCATGAGAGCAGTTCCCTACGCCTTAGCGTTCCTATTACTCTGCGCCCCACCGCTTCTTGCGCAGAGCGAAATGAGTGAAGCCCCCTCGGCAAAGCAGATCGAATTCTTCGAGAAAGAGATTCGCCCCTTGCTCGATGAGCACTGCTTCAAATGCCACTCCAAAGACGGAGACAAGATCAAAGGAGGCCTGCTCCTAGATACTCGCCATGCTACGCTTGCAGGCGGAGACAGCGGCCCTGCCGTGGTTCCTCATGATCTCAACGAGAGTCTCCTCTACGTCGCTGTGACCTACGGCGACAGCGACCTCGAGATGCCGCCTAAATACCAACTCGAAGACAGCGAGATTGCCGCTATCAAACAATGGATCGAAATGGGCGCCCCGGATCCCCGCGAGCCCGATGGAGACGGCACCGCCCCGCAGGAATACACCAACACCATCGATATCGAGGAAGGCCGCGAGCACTGGGCCTATCAAGTACCGACGAAACCATCTGCTGCCGTTACTAAGAATGATCAATGGGCCCGCAATTCCATCGATATACTCGTGGAGGTAGGCCAAGCCGAGCACGAACTGTCCCCAGCTCCTGACGCTGATCCCAGCACGCTGCTGCGGCGACTGTCCTTCGACCTCACCGGCCTGCCCCCGAGTTCTAACAGCGTCGAAACCTTCATCACCGCCTACCAGGCCGATCCTGACAAGGCCATCTCCGACGTCGTTGACCAGTTCCTGGCCTCTCCACAATTCGGAGAACGTTTCGGCCGCCACTGGCTTGACGTGGCCCGCTACGCAGAATCTGCCGGTAAGGAGGCCAACGCTGCCTTCCCCCATGCCTGGCGCTATCGGGACTACGTCATCAACGCCTTCAATGCCGACAAACCGTTCGACGAGTTCATCACCGAGCAGATCGCAGGGGATCTCATCGAGACCGATGACGAACAGGACCGGGCGGAGAATTTGACCGCTACCGGCTTTCTCGCGATTGGCACCAAGGGACTCAACGAAATCAGCGCCCGCCAGTTTCGTTTCGATCTCGTCGACGAACAGATCGACACCACGACCCAGGCTTTCCTCGGGACCACAGCGGCCTGCGCCCGCTGTCACGATCACAAATTCGATGCCATTCCCATGTCGGACTACTACGCCATGGCCGGCATCTTTCTCAGCAGCGATGCGCTCTATGGAACCGCGAGAAACCAGCAGAACCGCCGGAATACGGAGCTCGTCCAGCTTCCTTCAGTCGTGAAAGGCGGGAACAACAAATCACTCGGGGAAATGATCGATCTCGAACTCCAGCGACACGCGCTCAAGGAGCAGAGGGGGGAGCTTCTTGCTGAATCCGCGCGCCTTCGCCGGGAAGGAGATGATGAGGCGATCCGTCTGCGCCAGCAATCACAACGCCTCACTAGCCGCATTGGGACTCTGGAACGCAAGATCGCCAACTATAGCGACAATGGAATAGCCCAAGCTCTCGCCATGGGTATGCAAGACCGCGAAGAGCCCTTTGATTCACAGATTTTGATTCGTGGCGAAGAGGACAACCCCACTCCCGAACGGGTACCACGCGGATTCGTCCAGGTCATTAAAACCCACGACGAAGAGCCCATTGCTGAAAATGAAAGCGGTCGACTGCAGATGGCCCACTGGATCACCTCTCCGGAAAACCCCCTCACCGCTCGCGTTTACGCCAACCGGGTGTGGTCCTGGTTGTTGGGTGAAGGCATCGTCAACACCGTCGACAATTTCGGCACAACCGGGGATGCCCCCAGCCATCCTGAACTGCTCGACTACCTGGCCGTTCGTCTCCTCGAAAACAATTGGTCAACCAAGGGACTCATTCGCGAAATCGTATCCAGTCGCACCTACCGGATGAGCTCGGACTACCGCGCCGACTACTTTGATAAAGATCCTAGCAACGCCTACCTGTGGCGCACGAACAAGCGCCGCCTCGACGCCGAGTCCATCCGCGATGCCACCCTGGCCGTGAGCGGACTACTCGACCTAGAGCGTCCGGAGGGCTCACCCGTCAGCGAGCAGGGCGACGGCATGATTGGAAGGGGGCTTCAACCCGCTGGCTACACTCGTGAAAGCAACAACCGCTCTGTCTACCTGCCCATCTTACGCGGCGTTATTCCCGAGTCCCTCGCCCTCTTTGATTTCGCTGACCCCAGCCTCATTGCAGGCAAACGGGATGTCACCACGGTGCCCTCACAGGCGCTCTACATGATGAACTCGGAGTTCGTCCTCAAGAGCGCCGCCTCCATGGCTGATCATCTAGTCAATGAACTTAAACTCAGGGGCGGGGCGCTGGCGAAGGAAGCGTTCTACCGCTGCTACTCACGTCCTCCCACGGAGGCCGAGGGCAAAGAGACCTACAACTATGTCGCCAACTTCATGAAGACCGCCCGCGAATCCGGCAGTTCCCAGGACGATGCCCGGCTACTGGCCCTGATCACCTTCTGCCAGTCCCTCATCGCCAGCGCAGAGTTCCGCTACCTCAACTAACACCACCCAACCCTGTATACTCAACCACCCATCCCTGTTTGAAAACGATGAACGCCTACTCTCCCTCCGCTCCCACCCGGAGGCAAGTGCTCCAGACTGGTGCCTCCGGTTTCGGCTACCTTGCTTTCTCTGCCCTCAGCACGATGCAGGCCCGGGCTGAAGCCAATCCGCTGGCTCCCAAAAATCCTCACTTTGCTCCAAGAGCCAAACGCGTCATTTTCCTCGCGATGGGCGGAGCACCTTCTCACGTCGACACTTTCGACTACAAACCCCAGCTGAATGCTGACCACGGGAAAAGTGCCGGGCGCAATTTCTCCAAACTCCTAGGGTCTCCCTGGGAGTTCCAACAGCACGGCGAAAGCGGACTCCACATCTCCGAGTTATTTCCTCACGTCGCAGGGCACGCGGATGATCTTTGCCTGATCAACAGCATGCACACCGACATCCCGAACCATCCTCAGGCCACCACCCAGATGAACACGGGCAACTTCCAATTTGTCCGCCCCTCCCTTGGCGCTTGGACTCTCTACGGCCTAGGTACGGGCAACGACAGCCTGCCCGGCTTCGTCACTCTGTCCCCACCCAACGGAGCGCAAAATTACGGCAGCGCCTTCCTGCCCGCCATCTATCAGGGCACTCCCATCGGAGGAACGGGGCGCAACCGTTTCACCCGACAGCAAGACAACCCAGAGCCGGTCAAGAACATCAAGAATCCCCGACTCAGCAAAGACCTCCAGCGTCTTCAATTGGACTACATCAACTCGCTCAATTCCGAGAAGCTGGCCCGCGACGAGTTTCACCCCGAAGTCGAAGGCGTCATCGAGTCCTATGAACTCGCCTTCCGGATGCAGGACGAACTGCCAGACGTGATGGATATCGGCGAAGAACCCGATCACATCCGCTCCCTTTACGGCCTCGACGACACCGCCACCTCCGGCTTCGGTCGTCAGTGCCTCAGCGCCCGACGCCTGCTCGAATCCGGGGTCCGCTTTATCCAAGTCAACAACGGTGGCTGGGACCATCACCGCAACTTAAACGTCGCACTCCCCAACAGCTGCGGAGCCATCGACAAGCCTATCGCTGGCCTGCTCGCGGACCTCAAGCAGCGAGACATGCTCAAGGATACGCTCGTCATCTGGGGGGGCGAATTTGGACGCACCCCTCACGGCCAGACCGGAAACGGCCGCGACCACAATAACAAAGGCTACACCACCTGGATGGCAGGCGGCGGCGTCAAGGGAGGTCAGCGCTACGGCTCGACTGATGAGTATGGTGCTCAAGCGGTGCTCGACAAAGTTCACATCCATGACTGGCACGCCACCATTCTGCACCTCATGGGAATGGACCACACCAAGCTGACCTACAACTACGCCGGGAGAGATTTCCGACTAACCGATGTGCACGGCAAAGTGGCAAAAGGAATTCTCGCCTGACGTTCCTCCATCAGCATTGTGTCATTAAGGTTTCCAAAATATCTGGAAATTCCACCTCAACCCGCTAGAGTGATCATTATGAAGCGGATCACGCGTCGTGGATGTCTCGCAGTGGGAGCACTTGGTCTCGCCCCCCGACTGGCTGAAGCTCAGCTTACTGCCAAGAAACGGGAACTTCCCATGTCCACCATCTTCAGGGGCGAGGACAAATTTCAGGCTATTGTTAAAAAGGCCCTTACCGAGGATTGGCGAAACATCCCTATCGGAGAGCGAACCATCAAGTTTGCCCGAGAACTTCACGGCACTCCGTATGTGAATTTCACTCTGGAGATTGATGATCACATTGAGTCACCCTCAGTCAATCTGGAAGGATTGGACTGCTGGACGTTCTTCGAAACCAGCCTGGGATTCTCCCGCATGATCTCGATACCGAAGGAGCAATACACTCCGGCGGACTTGCTCAAGCAGATCGAATTTACTCGCTACCGGGGAGGTAAGTGCAGCGGAGACTACTTAGAGCGCATCCACTATCTCGCTGAGTGGTTCTTCGAAAACGATGCCCGGGGAACCTGCCGTCATCTTACCCCCAGCCTGCCGGGTGCAGAGCGCATCACTGATCGTAAAATCAGTGAGATGACGATCCTTTGGAAGAGCTACCGCTATCTGCGCAACAATCCGGATTTAAGAGAACCCATGAAAAAGTGGGAGGACAGGGTGGCCGCCATGCCGGTTTATTTTATTCCAAAATCAAAAGTCGAGGCGATCGAATCCAAATTGCAGAACGGTGATGTCATTGGCATAGCGACGAAGTACCATGGAGGATTTTGTTCGCATGTGGGACTGGCTATTCGAACTGAAGACGGGGTGACACGGTTCATGCATGCCTCGAGAAACTATCGGAAAGTAGTGATCGATAAGTCAGTGTCCGGCTACCTTAACGATTTCAGTTCCCACGCCGGAATCATCGTAGGTCGCCCGCTCGAAGTGGACCAGACGATTACCGATGAAGGTCAGTACCAAGCCAATCTCAAGCGCCTGATCGGGTGATCGGGTGATCGCCGAGATATGGAAATGTTGCCTTACCGAGACCTGATCGAACCGAATTTCGCTATCCGCCTAGTTATGTATGGCGGATGGGCACTCGTTGCTCTCGGCCTACTAAAGATAGTGATTTGGACGATAGGCGAGCTGGCTCCGGGTTGCTACCAGCACATCAAATCTGAAGGCGTCCGGAAATTTCTCACAGGGAAGGGTAATCGACTACTCTTCGGCCTCGGTGGTTTCATCACCGCCCTGCTGGGTGGTGTCTTCATCGGCCTCGCCTTCCTCATGCGATTCCTCTTCGCTCTCTCCACTGGATCCCGAATTTGATTCGCCTCGTGCCCGAGCCTCTTCTCCTGCTAGCAACTCAGAAACCTCTATCTGAACGACTTCGATCTCGTCAAGCTTGAGCCCCGGATCGGCCACAATAAAGACATCTCCGTTCTCCGCGTGCTCATAGAAAAGCAGCTTTCGTGTCTCAGTCTCTTGCGAGTCCGTGGGAATCAGAGTCTTCTTTCGCTCCAGCATAAGAGCGAGGATAAATCTAGCATTCTCAGTCTTCGAATCGTCCTCCTCAACGAAGCGGCGAAGCATTCCTTCCGCGGAAGTGTCTTCAATTCGCTTTTTCTCGTCAGGAGGTGCCGGCGCTTTGTAAGTGGATTTCCAGAATGAAAAAGGATCAGGGCCATCTCCCCTGACTTTTTCCCAGGATTCCTTAGCATAATCCTTGCGAATAAACCCGTCCGACTCGGGATCGTCAAAGATGCAGGTATAAAATACCTCTCCGTCATTGAACGGAGCTTCCGTCAGCTCACACTGAGCTGTAGTTGTACGAATTTTCCAGTCCTGAATGATCGCCATTGTGTGATGAGATGCTTGTCTGGTTGGGCGATAATTCAGAATCGGACTACTCGCAAGCCTCGTTTTCGTATCTGGGGGTATTCACCCTCGAAATCGGTCTTACTATGTCGACGACTTCCTGATCCGACTCAGCAGATTCTTAGCTAATTCGCTGATTTTCGGCACATCTCTATTTCTAGCCCTGAACCAGAGTAGAGCCACTCCAATGCCCCCAACTATCAAATTGGTGGTCCAGGCGGCCACGAATGGAGATAGGGTTCCACGATGGCCCAGGGCGACCAAGGACCCCCTCGACACGTACATGAGGGCGAAAACACCGATCGCTCCGGTGACCCCTCCCATCACCCCTTTTCTCGAATAGACAACCCCCAGAGGAGCCGCTACGAGAACCAGAGCAAAGCAGGAGGCCGGCTCAGCAAAGACATACCACCAATTCGTACGAAAGGCGGCAAGGCTCCGAGGCCCCGCTTCCGCATGGGCATTCAGATACATGCTAAGTCCAGGAATACCCAGAAAGTCAGGATTCTGCGAAGAGCTGAGAACCTTCCAAGGGGTCTCAGACCAATCCTCGATCTCCAACACGCGCGAAGAGCTTAACCTGGGGATCTGCTCTTCGTCATAAACATAGATCTGAGCATCTGTCAGAACCCACTTGGGTGGTTGCGCATCCCAAACCCATTTGGCGCGCCGTGCCTTCCAGATTTTCTCTGGTTGGTCATTCTCCCCCAACTGCCACACAACGATATCGGCCATCTCATCGCTCAACTCGTAAGGGATCTTTCCGACAAACCAGGTCCGGCGATTCACTTCGTTCACATGCATCCAACCCCGGCGAGCCCACACGTCTTTAATGATCTGAGTCCCCTGTTTAAGAGCAATAGACTCCGTGTAAGCTGTGTCCATGATAGCTTCCTTGTATCCTACCGAGGAGGGAGCCCAATCATACTTGAATGCCAGACAAATAAAGGAACTATAGGCGCCTATAATAAAGATCGGTAAAAGGATTCGAAGCACACTCCGTCCTGTCCCCACCATGGTAATGAACTCGTTGGCCTTCGACATCTTACTCAATGAGGAAAGCGCCGAGAGTAATGTCACAATTGGCATCACAAAGAGAATCACAAAGGGCACCTGCACGACATAGAAAGTCATCATTCGGCTGATCGGAAGCCCGGCAAACGCCGATGCATTATTTGCCAGATCGGCAATCACCCAAATGGCAATGAATGAGAAAAGACAAAACGAGAAAGGTGACAGAAAGCTGTGAACCACATAGCGATCCATCAGGCTGAGACGGAAATAGACCATCGAAACGATCGGGATACTCAAGATCACCAGTGAAATTAGTAGCAGTTTTCCTAAGTAGGCCGGGATAGAGGGAGTCTCGCCCGCTAACGCCATTCCCGAGATGGCTTGCTTTGTGGCGAGAACATCCGTCGGCAACCAAGCCAACAGGCTGGCCGCGGCAGCAATCCAGAGGGACATCACAACGATGGTGCCACGGCGGTGCTCTTCCTGCTTGTCACTGATCCACAGGCTCGTGAGAAAGGCCACCAATGACAGAAACACTCCAAGGCCTTGCCATACCATGGGAATCACTGAAGGAAGTTGCCCCAAATTGGTCTCATCGGTGGCAGAGCCCAATTCACTGACGCCTCGATTGGCATCATTGTAGTCAACCAGAGTCTGGTTAAACACCAGTCCCAACCCAATCACCAAAATGAACATTAGAGCTTTCAGCGCAAGACCTCGCCTGTCCCCTCTGGTACCGAACTTTTTACCCCATGAAACCAGCAGCGCAATTCCATTACGCGACCAATCGATGAGCGGGTTTCTTGTCAGAAACTTAATCATGAACCATAGTGGGCTCCCGCCCGAATTAGCAGGACTTTATTGATATTACTTCGGCCCAAACAAACTCAAGGTTCGCGTCATCCCATGAAACGGTCAAGACCCAGCTTCGCAGATGACCATTTCGCACCAGAATCCATGCCAGAGACCGAAAATATTGAGGATCTCGCTTCACGGGTTCTGTTTTCAACCAGTTTGGAAGACAAGCTCCGGCTTACCAGACTGGATGCAGATCCGGTCGAGCAGCCGGTAGTAACTTCCGCGAAGCCGATACAGACCTTTGAAGGGGTGACACCGGGAAGGCCGGAAAACCTCCACTTTGCCAGCAATTCAACGGTTCGCCCCGCTCTCCCAAAAACGGCTACTCTGGTCAACGAGCACAGCCGAGGGGTTCTGCTCCATTTTTTCGCCAATCATGAATTGCTCGCCGCTGAGTTAATGGCACTGGCACTCCTCAAATTTCCGGATGCCCCGCCGGCATTCCGAAAGGGGCTCGCAAATACGCTTCGAGAGGAGCAGATTCACACTCGGTGGTACGTAAATCGCATGCGCCAGTGCGGCATTGAGTTCGGCGAGTATCCGGTGAATCGCTTTTTCTGGGATGCCGTGTCCACGATGGAATGCCCTCTCGACTATGTCTCCAGGCTCAGTCTGACATTCGAGCAGGCCAACCTGGATTACTCCTGTCACTACGCAAAACTTCTTGATCAAGTCGGCGACAGAGAGAGTTCTGCGATACTTGATCGCATCTACCGGGATGAAATCTCCCATGTTGGGTATGGCCTGCACTGGTTCCGGCAATGGAAGAACTCAGAAGAAAGTGACTGGTCCGCCCTCCAGGTCAATTTGGCCTTTCCTCTTTCTCCCAGCCGGGCAAAAGGCAATCGAACACCATTCAATATCGAGGGTCGCCGAGCTGCGGGCTTCACTGACGAGTATATCAAAGAACTGTCACTCTTCGAGCGTTCGAACGGCAGGACCCCCAATGTCTTCTACTTCAATCCTGAGGCGGAAAACCGAATTGCCTGTCATCCCCGGGCCTACCACCCGAATAACAAGATCAAAGCCATCATCAATGACCTCGAGATCCTCCCTGCTTTTCTGGCAAGACGGGACGATGTATTGCTGGTTAGACAACAACCCTCCTTCGAGCATCGCGAGCGACTCGCCGAAGCAGGCTTCACCCTTCCTGAAATTGAATCACTTTCGGAAGATGGAGAATTATCGAGCTCCAACCTTCTCCTCGAACGAAAAGTGGATCAGCTGAGACCCTGGGCGCGCAGCCCTGAGTTGAACCCGCTCTTTGCCCCCCTGACATCGCACTCAAAAGCCCCCGTCTGGGATGACGGCTATCGGCCGCTATTTTCCAAAATTGAGCAGGTCAGGCAACTCGGTCAATGGATGGGCCCATCCTACCCTGTAAAGTCGGGCGATGATCTCATCAACGCCGCCACTGAACTCAAGTCGCAAGGCTGGGCCGAGGGAATCATCAAACGCCCATTCTCCACGGCCGGAGGAGGAATGCGTCGTATTTCACTCGACGAGGTCAATACATACAAGAATAGGGACCTCGATGAGAGCACGACCACAGAAGGAGGTCTACTTCTTGAGCCCTCTCACTCCCGAGTTTTCGATTTCTCAGTGCAATACAGCCTCGAGAAAGGAAACCTTCGCCTACTGGGGTTCATCGAACAAATCATTGCTCCCTCCGGTCGCTATGGTGGTAGTATTTCCTTCCCCAAGTTTTGCAGTAACCTCGACCCGGAGTTGGCTCGCTTTTTAATGAGTCAAGCCGCACCGATCTACGATCCTGCGAGCCCCTTTACTGATGCGTTGCGAGAGTGGGCTGTCAGTCTTGGATATGAAGGCCCCCTTGGAGTCGACGCCTATCTCCATCGAGATCACCAGGGTGAACTGGCACTGCGGGTAGCCTGTGAGGTCAACGCGAGGTATACGATGGGACGAGTCGCCCTGGAACTTCGCCGTCAGATTGCGCCAGACAAGGGACTAAAAATGGAGATTTTGCGAGTCGCCGACCTACCCCAAAACGGCGCCCCGGCAACACTTGTCGATGGTCGCCTCGCCGGTGGAAGCATTATCCTCAACGAGCTGTCCGCTGATACTCAATACGCGGCCCGGATCACAGTTGCCAAACAGCAGTCAGATCTCTAGTCTGGTGCCTTTCCGGATCTCTATGAACCGCATTTTCCCCGCCGCGCTGTTTGCCGTGACACTTGCCTCCGTCCTTTCTCCATCACACGCTCAGGAACTGTCTCGATCAACCTTCACGAAAGTCCGTCGGGCGGCAGTGGAAATCCACATCAAAGGCCAGCTGCGCGGTGGTGGTGCTTTTGTCAGAGATAATGCCGGCAAAACATACGTTCTTACGGCGGCCCATCTTTTTCTGAGCCCAAAGGATACCTGCATGGTCGTCACGGAGGACGATGTGTCCCATTTCGGGTCGCTCAGCGCATACAATCTCGGTCACGACCTGGCTTTGCTTGAGGTCCCACCCGAAGTGAGTGAATACGGAGCCCTCAAAATCGCATCGACGACCCCTTCCGAAACAAACCCTATCTATAACTTGGGGCCCGCTCTGCGTCGACGAACCCTGATTCTCTCGGGAAATGTCGCCGATTCCAGGACCTGCTACACTGACTTCTCCTCATCGAAGGGCTATATCGCTCATTTCTTTGCTGCGGGTATCAGTCCCGTTCTTACATCAGGTGGAGTTTGGGTGAATCAGTCTGGAGAGGCAGTGGGAGTCCAACATGGCCGCCTAATCGGGGATCAAGGAGCCCCTTCATCCGGTCTCAGCATGGTATCTCCTCCGGAGGCGGTTGCCCGATTACTTCGAGAAAAAAGCCTCGCAAAAACACCGGGTATAGGTGGCTATGTCTGGGAGGTGTGGACAGGAGATCGCGCCACGCTCGAGAAACTGCCCAAAGGGACTAAGGGACTGATTGTGAATCCGGTTTTTGAGGGCCGCCCCCTCGCTCGGTCGGGGGTCAAAGCTTTTGACGTCATCTTAAGCTGTGACGGAAAGCCCGTAAAACGCCGGCATCAGTTGCTCAGTATGATTCGATCAAAACCGGTGAGATCCACCTTCACTCTGGAAGTTATCACGCCAGGGAGTCACCGCCGGCGAGAAGTCGAACTCACCACGGACAGTCTTGAAGAACACTGGAAGTGACAACCCCCATTAGTTTTCCTCCCTGAGATACGACTCAATCTCAAACTGAGCTCGGACGGACTCAGTGCCTTCGGCCCTACTTCGATAACTGTTAGTCAAGTCATGGTCGAGTATCCTCGCTTTAGTATTATCCCTCCATTGGATCTCAAAGTATTCCTGTAGTTGACTCTTGAGTTTCCGGTCGTAGACAGGAAAAATCGTTTCAACCCGCGAATCAAAATTGCGAGGCAAGAAGTCCGCAGAGGAAAGGAAAACTTCAGCATCTCCCCCACTCTCGAAAATCAACATCCGGGAGTGCTCCAGATATTTGTCCACAATACTGATGGCCTGAATCGGGCTATCGTCCCCTAGCACCAGTGAAAACATGCTGCGCACAATTAGCCTAACCGGAACCCCCTCCTCCGCTGCTCTGGCGATTAGCGCATTGGTCTCCACGTCTGAAAAGTTATTCACCTTCACGGAGATGCCGGACGCTAGCCCGTTTCGATGATTAGCGATCTCATTCTCTATCTTACTCTGAATAAATCCGCGAAGGTCAAATGGAGCTGACTTGAGATGCTTCAACTGGGGCGGATGGTATGACCGTCGGCAGAACTTGAAGATTTGTGCCGCGTCCAAACCGATCTCCTGGTGATAGGTCATCACCATATGGTCCGCAAAAATATTCGCGGTATCTTCATTGAAGTTCCCCGTTCCCAGCACCGTATAAAAACGGTCTTTTCCTGATTCTCTCCGAGTAATTAATACGAGCTTACTGTGAACTTTGAGCCCATCGACACCCAGTTGAACTTTGACTCCGGCATCACGATAGGTGCTCGCCCATTTAATATTTGCCTCCTCATCAAATCGAGCCTGTGGTTCGACGAGCACAAACACTTCTTTACCATTCCGCGCTGCAGCCTGCAGCGCGCCTGCAATGCAAGACCTACCGGCGAGTCGGTATTGAGTCATCGAGATCCGCTGAACCAGCGGATCTATAGAGGCTTCCTGAAGAAGGGTGATAAGGTGCTGAAATGGCTGATAGGGCACATGGACAAGGATATCCTTCTTTCGGATGGCGGCGAACATACCCGCGCGCTTATTCTTGATGGACTTAACTGGAACAGGCTCAGATTTGGGATTTGATAGACCCGCAATATCGAATTTAGGGAAACTGAGAAGATCCCGCCGATTGTGGTATCGCGCACCCGGATAGAGAGAATCAGAGCGGGCTAAATTGAGCTTCCGTAGGATCAGGTTCAGGAAGGATTTGGGAAATCTTTCATCAAAAGTGGCCCGAATAGGGATGCCCTCCGCTCGCGCTTTCAAACTGTCTTCCAGCTTCTCGTAAAAGCTCTCCGTAAAGTCGTCATCCAGATCAAGTTCCGAATCCCTTGTGAATTTGATCGCATATGACTCAAAGTGATCGTACGGGAAAGTGGAGAAAATTTCCTTCAACCCAAAACGAATGATGTCATCGAGATACATCACCAACTCGACTTCGCCTGTTTTCGGCAGGACCAGAAACCGGGGAAGGTTTTCGGGAATCTCAATCAAAGCATGCATCGGACGCCCACTGCCATCCGATTTAGACGCTTTTACAGCCAGGTACATTGGCAGATCTTTCAGCCGGGGTAACTTGGCGGCCGCTTTCAGGATAATTGGGAAAATGTGAGGTTTGACTTCCCTCCGGAAATAGTCTCGCAGGAAACTGCGGAGACCTGAAGGAACCTCGGTATCGTCAATGAGCCGAATTCCGTTGGATACCAGGTCAGCCTTCACGTTTGCGTAGGCCACATTAAAATCTCCTGCCTGCAAACTCACGAGGCGGGACACCTTTTTCAAAGTTACTTTCGGATCTGGAATACCAAGATGCTTCCATTCATCGCCAAGCAGAGCCAACCGCTTCAACGTCGCTACCCTAACCCGGAAAAACTCATCCTGATTGGAGCTGTAGATCCCGAGGAATTTAATCCGTTCGAACAAAGGCACAGTTGGGTCCGCCGCCTCCTGAAGCACTCTAGCGTTGAACGATAGCCAACTGGTTTCTTTGCTCCTGAATTCCCCTTTCATTCGATCAAAAGATATTGTGAGTCCAACTGATTGCGAGAGCTACTTTAAAGAAATCACTTCTCGATGATCACTCTCCCCTGAAATTCTTTACCGATCCGCAAGATGTAGTCAGCCTCACTCTCTGGAGCAGTGCTCAGTAATTCGCGCCCCTCAATTAACACCCCGTCGCCACCCTGAATGAGGAGGTGCTGACCCTCCAGCTTGAAGTGTATCGCCTCCTCCCCTTTGTTGAGAAGGATCTCGGGAGTCCCTTCAGTAGCTGCCAGTTCAAACCAGACCTGAGCCTTCCCGGCGTCCAATTGCAGGATGCGAGTGCGCTGCCATGGGATTTGTATCTCCAATTGCTCATTAACTTCAGTCAAGAATCCTGATAACCGCTCGTGATACACAACTTGAGCCACCTCTCCCAGATCCTCTTCGTTGAAAAATTCGGCTATCATCGAGGTTGGCACACCATGCCCATACGCCTCACCGGTCAGATGGAATGTATCCCCAGCTTTGATCTCATGCGCCCCTACAGTGAAAGAGAGTAGCACCCGGAGTGGCTTCTCCTTCGAGAAATCCTCAAGAAGATATAAATTTCGCGGCTGACGGTAGGGCGATGCCAGCAGGACGCCAGCCACCCCTGCAATGGCAACCAAAATAGTAATGAGGCGAAGCCAAACTGGCATCTTTCCCCGGTTCTTCGGCACCTTCCAAAGCCCCTTGTGAAGTCCCATGGCATAATAGAGTCCTATCGCTGTAAAATAGCAGACGGCGCAGGCCCAAACTACGTCAGAGAAAAAGTGGGCTCCCTGAACCATTCGAGCAACCCCCATCAGCCCTCCATACACGACTCCAGTAGCCAGAAAGAACCGGGCCAAAGACCTGCGGTGCCGACGAAGAAGAAAGAAACCGCCCAGGAAGTAGAACCCCGTCGTGGCATGCCCACAGGGAAACGATTTTCCCGAACTGCTATGATCAATTGATAGCACCGGCTCAAATTGATGGTGTCCCCCAAGACCCTCGACTTCGCGTGGCCTCGGACGCCCCCAATACTCCTTCAGACCAGCATTGGCAATCAGGCCCGACGAGATGACTAGAAGGAGAATGCAAAATAGAAACAACCGCCGCCATCCACGCCAGGAAGAACGGGACCAACTCAAAATATAACCAATACCCGCGCCCACGAACACCACCGCTGCGGGGAGGGTTCCGAACTTGTAAAGAGCCCACCAGAACGAATTCTGCCCGAACGCCCACGAGTCCCCACCCGCCCGGTAAATCGCATTTTCGACGCCCAAATCGAAGTTGGTGAGAAGGACAAATCCCGTCAAAACTGCCACAATCATGGCGGGAAGAACCACTCCAGCGCCGAAGCTAAGATTACCGCCTTTGGGCGCGGCCTTAAGATCACGCAGAAATTCAGCCCACCACTCCCGGGAAATCGGGTACTTCGCGCTACCTTCGCTGCCTGAACTACGGTTGCCTTTCATATCTTCCGGAGGATCTCAACTTGTCCCCCCTCCAAAAAAAACAGGGTTGAGTGCTCGACCCAACCCTGTTGAAGATAAAACGTATGTCTCACTATAGTCTTAGAGACCGACGAGAGGGTGTAGATTCTCCTTACACCATTCGCCGTTCTGCAAGGTCACTCCATCTGGGTCCTCAACGGCCTTGTGAGCTTCATCCTCACAGATGATCCAGCCCTCGTAATTACGAAGAGTCAGCCACTCCGTGATTCTATGGAAATCGAGTTTTCCGGTTCCCATTTGCGCCCATGGCTCGGGGCCATTGCCTGAGAAATCCTTGTAGTGAATGTGATTCACCAAATGCTGCCACTTATTAAGGGTCTCGATCACATCCATCCCCCCTCGAATGATGTGGCCGACATCAGGCGTCCACCCTGTCACCGTCGGATCCAGCGAACTGAGAACCACGTCGTAGTCGTATTGGGTCCGGACCAGCGATGCCGGAGGACTGTTGGGGTGATAGGAACAAACCAAACCCGCATCGACACCGCGCTTGGACACCCTGTTAAGATTTCGGGCGATATTGAGGCGTCGGCGCTGCAAATCGTTACCTCGTCCCGTTGGAAGAGTCACTGTACCCAACTTGGCACCGGGAAAGTGCTTCAAAAAATCGATCGTGAAATCGGCCGCGGCCCGTTCTTCCGGCGTCTCCTCGTCATTATCCCAACCACAAATCAAAGACAGTCCGACCAACTCGATGTTGTGCTCCTGCAACGAATCCTTCAGCTTGATAGGATCACAGAAATCTCCCATCCAATATTTGCTACATCCCAGAGCGCTCTCTGAAATTTCAAGCACCATTGGCTCGATCCCGGCAAAACCCGCCTGAGAGGCGATCTTGATCATGTGATCGAGCTTATTGTCATAGCCCTTACCCGTTTCCTGCATGAACCAGGTGTAGACTTGCGATCCAAATTTGATGTTACCCATAGTGTTTGATTCAGTCGATGTTCTTGAAAAGCCTTCGCATATCTCAGTGCTCCTTCAACCACTCTAGCACGCGCGGATTAAAATCATCCGTTTTCTCGAAGTGAAATGCGTGACCAGCCCCGTCATAAAAGTGGGTGTCACAGTTCGAAATTCCCCCGGAAACCTCTTCAGCCATCCAGAGAGGAGTAAATATATCTTCCTTGCCGCCAATGACGAGGCAAGGCACCGAAATATCCCCCAATTGGTCAACCACATTGTGCCCCACACAGGCAGCCGCCTGTCCCCGAAGCCCGTGAAGCGGCTGAGGGACTGGATTCGCATCGAACTCACTGCGTCCCGCTACCAGAGCCTCATGACATTCCTCACTATCCCAGAAAGGCTTCGTGAAAATCAGCAGCTGAATCCACTCCATGAACTGCTCATTATCGAGGTGCGCCTTACAAGTCGTCATGTGGTGAAAGACAGATGAAGCATAGTTATCACATCTCGCCCAAGGGCACATCAGGACGGCACTCTGCACTTTGTCCGGATGACGCAAGCAAAGCTGCTGCGCAATGATCGACCCCATGGAACAACCGACAACGCGCGCTCTCTCGATTCCCAACTCATCCATCAAGCCGGCGTAGTCATCGGCCATCATTTCACTGGTGTAATCACCCTCCGGCTTGTCAGACAGTCCCACGCCGCGATTGTCCGGTGTGATACAGCGAAAGTTCTCGCTCCACGCTTCGTCATGGGCACCCCAGACTTCCCCTCTTGCGGTAATTCCCATGATAAGGATAAGGGGCTCACCTGAGCCTTTTTCCTCGTAGTACATCTTGATCCCGTTTGTGTTGACGTATGGCATGATTCGCTAAATAGAAATTGAGCCGCAAGAATCCACATCTGAGACATCGCTGTCGAGAAAAAATCCAGTATTTGGAAGCGAATCTCGTATCTGATTCGGCGGACGCCTCCTTACAGGAAATGGAAGCCATTTATTCATAAATACAGATCGGAGCGCAACCTGCAAACTCGAACGGTGCACCCCGTTGACACAATAGCTCATTAATAATCATATAACAGATTAACGATAAATTAGTTAAATGTAATTAAAATACTACAATTCCGGCCTTCAATCAAAATGATTTGATGGTCTGACGGACCCTTTTTTGCCAAAAAACATTTGCCGAATCATCCGTGAAGAAGAAGGTCCCCTACGTTGATATCAGCACCTCAGGCTGAGTGTCGTAACTGTCACTAAAGCTCAATAGATTGCTGCTGATTTCCCAGTTAGAGAATGCGCACTGATTAACATCACAACAAGAATCAATGACACAACCCTACACGTTTAATAAATTCATTTTCGGCGCGACTGCCGCAGTAATTTCGTTCGGTGCGCTGCATGCTGGCGACTACAGCAAGGTCGTAATGGATGACAAAAACCCAGCTGTTGATACAGGATGGGCCGTTTGCAACTTCCTCGACAACATGGATCTCTACGAGAATCCAGACAACTCGGTGCTCCAGAAGCTCAGCTTCACTGGTAGAGCTCAGGTGGATGCCGCCTTTTTCAATTCACATGGTAGTCGATACGAGAAACTTCAATGGCGCCGTTTTCGCAGCGGCTTCAAAGCCCAGGTATTCGACGATCTCACCATTCACTCAGAAGCAAGTTTCAATTTCAACAACGGAGTCAATCCCGCCTACCGAGGCATCACCGACACTTACATCGCCTGGTCCACGAGCGACGAATTCGAACTGAAACTCGGCAAGCAATCTGCAGGATTCACCCTCGACGGTGCCACATCCTCTAAGAAATTGATTCGCCTGGAGCGAAGCCTTCTCTCTACTAACCTGTGGTTCCCCAGAGAGTATCATACTGGCGCAGCTGCCAACGGTGAGATTGGAAACTGGTCCTACAACGTGGGCGGGTTTTCTGCCTCCTCAAATCCGGAATTTGGAGATTTCAGAGGCGGATGGTTCGGCCTGTTTTCACTGGGTAACGATTTCACCTCCTCCACCGGTTTGGACCATGCCAGCATGAGGTTGGACTACGTCTATCAGAATCCTGACGTGAACAACAATGGCACCCGTCCGTTTGAGCATGTCGTATCATTGAACGGTAAATTCGAGAACGGCCAATCAGGGATCTGGACTGACCTCGCCTTCGGTGATGGCTACTTTGGGCAGTCGAACGTGTTCGGCCTTCAATTGATGCCATTCTACAACCTCACTGACCAACTCCAACTGGTTGCCAGCTACAACTATTTGGATGGAAAGGGAGACAACAGCGTTCGATTCGACCGCTACGAAAGCCGACTCTCCACCGGCCGAGCTGATAAAATCCACGAGTTCTTCTTCGGTGTGAACTACTACCTCTGCGGCCACAAGCTGAAGTGGCAAAATGGAGTCGAATACACGACTTCCACTGACCGTGCCAATGACGGCGGAGACTACGACGGATGGGGATACACCTCCGGCATTCGAATCAGCTGGTAGAAATTCTTCACAGGTCACGATTCGATCCAGGGCGGCATCAGAAGGAGCCATCCCATCGGAAATTCGAGCAACTTTTGAAACCGGGGGAGATCACCCCCGGTTTTTTTGTGGAATAGCTGACTCAAATCGCTGAGTGGAGCCCCGCAATGACACCTGATTTACCTCTTGTAATACGACTGGGACCGGCAACTCTTACCATCCCGTCATTGCTGATAAAATTTTCATGAATCCACGTCGTCCAAGACTCGCAATTCCAGTCATTCTATCGATTTCAGCACTTTTCTCTGCTGACTCCATCACGGCTGACTCCAGCGCTGCGGACGATCTCGTCACGGTGGAGGTTGTGGAAGCGACACGCGGGGCACTTACCCGGACAACAACGCAACCCGCTGCCGTTCATCCATTTTTCAGAGCACAAATCGCTTCGAGGGTTTCTGGATACGTCAAGTCACTCAATGTTGATCTCGGCGATCATGTCAAAGCCGGCGATATTCTGGCCGAAATCGACGCACCAGAGTTGAGAACACAGGCCGAGAGAAAGGAAGCTGAAATTCTTCTTCTGAAATCGAAAACAAAGCAATTGGAAGCCTCCAAATTGTCAGTCGCTGCGCAAACCAAGGCTGAGGAGCTGGAATTCGAGCGAGTGAGCCGTCTCGCCGAGAGCGGAGCGATCACAGTTAAAGTCCGTGACGAGGCCGAGAGTCGTGTTGGGAGTGCCCGCGCAGGAATGGCAGTGGTTACCGCGGAGGTTGAAGGGTCGAAAGCCGCGGTGATCGTAGCTGAAAAGGAATTGGAAGAACTGGTCACGATGGTTGGTTTTTCTGAAATCAAAGCTCCGTTTGATGGAGTCATCACTCACCGCGATATCGACCCGGGCGATCTCGTTAATGCCTCAAGTGGCTCCGGTAAGATTACTCCGCTCTTTGAGGTGGCCCAGATCAATAAGGTCAGAATCGTCACCACAGTTCCAGAATTCCAATCTATTTATGCAGATCAGAGCGATGCGGCCGTTTTTGGATGCAGAGCTCTACCAGGTGTCGAGTTCAAAGGCGAAGTCTCCAGAACATCGGGCTCTATCAATACGAAATCAGGATCCATGACTGTCGAAATCGATATCGACAATACCGAGGGTAAACTTCTGCCAGGTCTTTTTGGCGAGGCGACCATCATTCTGGAGACCTTCACCGATGTGGTGTTGGCCCCTGCTTCAGCTGTCCGATTCGACGAAACCGGCAACGCATCGGTCTATTTGGTTTCTGACAGCACTGTTTCGATAGTGCCTGTCTCAACGGGTCTTGACGACGGAAATACAATTCAGATCACTGATGGACTGAAAGGAGGCGAGTCTTTGATCAGTGGCATGCTGGGACGCTTTTCCGACGGTGACAGGGTGAATGTGGCGAAGCCCTCCAATCCATAAACTTTCTAGACCGCACGTAACTCCCGTCTCTTTCTATCGAGCGCCCCGCGATGAACCTCGTCCGATTCTCCCTCCGGAACCCCTTCACTATTCTGGCCGCGATTCTCGGCCTTTCATTTTTGGGTGTGGCCGTATTTCCGCAGATCCCGGCGGACATTCTTCCTGACTTCAAGAAGCCCGTCATTATGAGCTTCTTCTCCTACCAGGGGCTTCCCACATTGGAGATGGAGAAATCAGTGACTTCGCGCGTTGAGCGAGCGCTGACTCTAGCAGGCAATCGAGAGCGAATTGAATCACGCACTATGCCGGGGGCCGCCATGCTCAAGGTGACGTTCCAACCCGGGACTGACCCGTCCGCCGCGATGAATGATATCTTCAACTACGAGTTGAGCGATATGTTTCACCTCCCCCCGGGGATAGAGTTTCCATTCACCCTGCGAAGTGAACCGTCTAACATGCCGGTGCTTCTCGGTGCGATTTCAGGTGAAGGTCTCAGCGAGTCCGAACTCTATACGATCGGCTACTACGCGGTTCGGAACAAAATGGGAGGCCTCGAGGGGGTCCAGATCCCTCACCCATTCGGAGGGCGCTTTCGTCAGGTCATGGCCTACGTCGATCCAGCCAAGCTGGCCTCATACAATTTCACTTTCACGGATGTTGTTGACGCGCTTGAGCGAGCCAACCTGGTGATGGCGGGGGGAACAATCGAACTGGGAGACACTGACTACCAGGTCCACATGATCAACACGCTGAAGGACACCGACGCGATCGACAACGTCATCGTCGGAGTACGCGACAACCAGCCCATTTTTGTGAAAGACGTCGCCACCACCAAGGACGACGCGGCACTCCAATACAACATTGTCCGTGTCAACGGTCGACGATCCGTCTATGTCCCCCTCCTCCGCGAGCCAGGAAAGAATACGATTCAAGTGGTTGACCGTATTCGTAAGGGTATCGCTGAAGAGATCCCCAAAATGAAGCTTCGAGGGGATATCCCCGAAGCGGTTCAAATCGATTTGGTGAGCGATCAATCCACCTACATCCGGCAGGCGATTTCGAACCTCCAGATGCAACTGGGCCTTGGAGCTCTTCTGGTGGTGGTTATCGTTATCCTCTTCCTGCGCAAACTGCGCCCGGCACTGGCTATCTTGCTGATGTTGCCTTTGGCCCTATTGGTCGGAATCCTAGGCTTCTTCTTTACCGGAGAAACCATCAACGTGATGACTTTGGGCGGACTTGCCCTGGCCGTCGGCACGGTGGTCGACGCCGGTATTGTCGTGGTAGAGAACATTATGCGCCATCGAGAGATGGGTAAAGATTCGGCCACCGCCGCAGCTGATGGCGCCATAGAGGTTTCTGCTCCAGTTCTGGCCGGAACCATCACCACCATGGTCGTCTTTATTCCGGCCGTGTTTCTCACCGGAATGGTGAAGTTTCTTTTCCTTCCGCTGGCTCTTGCTGCCGCGATCACAATCGCAGCATCCTACTTTATCGCGATGACAGTAGCGCCCAGCTTCTGTGCTCGTTTTCTTGGGGAAAATAAGGGAACCGGCAAGAACACACGGTCAGAGGAGTCCAGTTCTGCTGAGGCGACCGGATTGTACGCCGGGCTTCTCCGGTTATCCATGAAAGCCCGCTTACTCACTGTCATGGTGATTGTAGGCGGAACCGCGGCGAGCTTTCTCTTGTTCCCATTGTTGGGTCAGGAGTTATTTCCAGAGGTCGATGCTGGTACGTTTGAGGTTCGCATCAAAACGGTACCCGGCACAAAATTGCTCAAGACGGAAGAATTGGTCGCTTCGGTAGAGGATTCGATTAAATCGGTGATCCCTGAAAATGAGATTCAGGCCATCATTTCGAACATTGGATTGCCTGTCGGTAAAGGGGCAGGATTCTCAACCATCTTGAGTTCAAACTCAGGCCCTGATACCGCCTACGTCATTGTGAACCTCAGCTTAAAAGGTCGCTCCACCTCCACCAGAGAGTATGTCGAGGAGCTAAGAGAGAAGTGGAAAACCGAGTTCCCCTCCGAGAAATTTTTATTCGTCACTGGCGGCATCATTAACGCCGCCATCAATGAAGGCAAGCCCACCCCTATTGACATTGAAATCAAGACGGGAACGCTCAGTGCAGGACGTGAGGCCGCTGAAATCATCGAAGCCGCCATGAAGTCCGTTCCTGGTGCTGCCGATGTCCAGATTGCTCAAATGCTGGACTACCCTCAATTGGATATACAGGTCGACCGAACCCGGGCAGCCTACTATGGCCTCAGCCAGGAGGAGGTCGCTAAGAACGTCCTGACTGCTTATGGTTCCAGTACGGGCTTCACTTCGATGATCTGGATCGCACCAGATGGTAAGGACTTTTTCATTGGCGTGCAGCTTAAGGACAACCGGGCAGACTCCCTTGACGAACTCAGGAACCTTCCCCTTCGCATCCAGACTCCCGAAGGACCAACCACGATTCCCCTCTCCAATATCGCCGAGATTAGTCGAGTCAGTATCCCCGGTGAAATCGCGCATGCTGACATTACTCGAGTCAACAATGTCTATGTGAATGTTTCGGGGCGCGATGTGGGTTCGGTCGTGAGGGATGTCGAAGCCAAGCTCTCAGAACTTGAGCTGCCATCCGGAGTCACCGTTTCACTGCAAGGGCCAGTCAAAGCCATGCGTGAAGGTGCTTCCACCATCGGCATCGGACTTCTCGTCGCATCCGTGGTGGTCTTTCTGGTCCTGATGGCCCAGTTTCGCTCATTCACGGATCCTCTCATCATCATGCTCGCGGTTCCGCTTGCTCTTGCTGGAGTCGTGCTTGCTCTCACTCTGACAAAAACCACGCTAAATATTCAATCTCTGATGGGATCCCTCATGCTCATTGGTGTGGTGGTGAACAACTCCATTCTCCTGGTCGAATTTGCTAATGTGAAACTGGCTCAGGGAATGTCTCCCTTCGAATCAGCATTCACTGCTGCCCGTGTGCGTGTCAGACCGATTCTGATGACATCACTCACACTCCTCGCGTCCATGGCACCCTTTGCCTTCGCTCTCCTTCCCGGCAACGAAGCGATGATCCCTCTCGCTCGAGCGGTAATCGGAGGCATGATCGTCTCGACTATTCTGACCCTTTTCCTCGTTCCATGTGTTTACGCACTCGTCAAAAGACCCATTACAAGTTCACCGGCCGAGCCCTCTCCCTCCGCAGCCTAACGGCACTCACCGACTGATTCCATTCCCGCAATCATGAGCAATCTTTCTCAATTCCTTCTTCCGGGCCGTGCCCCATTATCCTCAACTTGCGCGGGAGTGGCTCTTTTCATGGCAATTTCCATGGCGGGGCTTGTACATGCTGATGACGCAGTCTATGCCATCGACCTCCCCACGGCCCTCCGTCTGGCGAAGGCGGAAAACAATCGAATCAAGGTTGCCCGTGAAAGAATCACCGAGGCTGAAGCGAGGCTCGACAAAGCAAAGCTGAGCCTGATTCCGGATCTATCAATCGGAGCGAGCATCTACCGCCACGATGGTCCGTTGCAGGAAACTAACGGTAAAATTCTGGATATAAATCGCAGCGCCTCTCAAGCGGGTCTTGGAGCTGGAGCCACTGGTGCAGGCAACGCAACCGTCCCGGGAATCTCGATTCAGACAGATCTGGCGGACACCTTCTTCGATCCTCTTGCAGCCAAACAAAACCTGACAGCTGTTCGAGCCGACCTTTTGGATCAGCGCCTCGACACACTTCTCAATGTAGCTCATGCCTACTATGAGCTACTTCGTGCCAAGAGCCACTTCGCGGTCGCTCAGGAAAGCCTTCAAAACGCCAACGAGCTATACAACACCACCTCTTCATTCGCTCAATCGGGCGAAGGTCTGGAATCTGACGTTGCTCGTGCTGCAGTCGAACAATTGGTCTATCAGAGAAACATGGAGCGAGCCAGAGAGTCAGCGCTCGTAAATTCGATCGAACTAGCCAGACTTCTCCGCCTCGATCCAACGACCCAGCTCGAGCCCCACGCCAACCGCGCCGTGCCTGTTGATTTCGTAGCCAATTGTGACTCGGTCAGTGCCCTCATTGTCACCGCGCTTGAGAACCATCCTTCCATTGAGCGCGAATCAGCCCTGGTCAGCGTAGCCTCAACTCAGTTAAGGAAAGCCGAGAATGCAGTCCTGATTCCGAGCGTTGCGGTTTCATCCAGCCTCGGGACATTTCTCGGCGGACAGGGAAGCACTCTCAACAGCAGCGGCGATCGGGCCGACATCAATGCCGTTGTTTACTGGGAATTGCAAAACTTCGGCCTCGGTGACCGTGCTGACACGAAGATGCAGCGATCCATTCTGAATCAACAGATGGTTGAAGAACTTGATGCAATGGACCGACTCGCCGCAGAGGTCGCCACTGCCCGCGCGATGGTGGTGTCCCGATCACGACAAGTTGATATTGGAGAACGGGCAATCGAGCGAGGTAGAACAGCCTATCAACTCAATCGGACACGTATTTTTGAAAATCAGGGGCTCCCAGTCGAAGCCCTTCAGGCTATCAGCGCTCTCGATGTCGCCGGCCGCCTCTACGTCGATGCCGTTATCGACTACAACAAAGCCCAATATTCACTCTTTACCGCACTGGGGCAGCCTTGCACCGATACGGTCGACGTCGAAGAAATCATCATCAGAGTCGAGGAACAAACGGCACCCATGGCCGCCTCCCGCCCCATTACAGCCCAACCGGTAGAGACCGAAACAAAGTCGAATCAGACGACGGGGATTTTCTCAAAGATATTCCAACCGAAGTCCAAATCGGTAGACTGATCAGCATCACAGCTGTCCGCCGGGTAACTGAGGCGGCATACACAAAGGCGGGACCTCGGTTCCGCCTTTTTTATTGGCCATGGCGACCTCCTATCCGATACTCTGACACAAAGATGCCTCCCTCCCCCAAAAAATCACAATCCACCAAGCCCCCGACTCTTGAGGTTGGGGGATTTTTTGAGCGCCACTCCAAGGAGCTTTCTATGCAACTCGTGGGCAGTCAGGCAGGCTATTCGAGACGAATTCTAGAGCCTACTATTAATCGCCCCGGCCTCGCGTTGTCAGGTTTCTACAAATACTTCGCGCTACACCGGATTCAGGTCATCGGGCTGGCAGAGAGATCCTACCTGAAGCACCTAAGCCCACTGAACGCCGAGAAGAAATTCTTCGATCTGTGTCAGCAGCGAATCCCCTGCATTATTGTCAGTCGGGGGCAGGACCTGCCCGGGAACCTTCTCGAGATCGCGAATGAGGCTGAAGTATCCGTTTTTCAGACCTCCATGGTCACGATGAATTACATCAACGCAGCCACCGTTCGGCTGGACTGGGAGTTTGCCCCATCCACGACTGAGCACGGATGCATGGTCGATGTGATGGGAATTGGCATTTTGATTCGGGGAGACAGCGGAACGGGCAAGAGTGAGACAGTTCTGGCCCTGCTTCGCCGGGGAGCCAGCCTTGTGGCTGATGATATGGTCCGGATTCGAAACATCGAGGACCGGGAATTGATCGCGACCGCGCCGGAATTGGGCCGCAGCTATATGGAGGTTCGTGGGCTCGGAATCATCAACGTATCGGCTCTCTTTGGCGTCGGGACGTTTCGCACCGAAAAGCGTCTCGATCTAGTAGTCACCTTGAAACGTGAAGACGATAGCCACTCCATGGAACGGGTCGGGCTTGATCGTGAAACAGTCGAGGTTCTCGGAATGAATGTGCCGCATATTGAGCTGCCGGTTGCTCCGGGGCGAGACATGGCACAACTGATCGAAGTCGCCGCCCTGGACCAGAAATTAAAATCTCTGGGACATGATTCGGCCGTTGAATTCAACAAGAAACTATTGAAAAGGATGCGAGATCAACGTAAATCGTTGGTTTAGTATGCATTGGCCTGCCGGGGCCGCATAGAATTGCTAGTGATGCCAGATTGTGAACTAACCATACCGAACGAGGAGGGGCTCCATGCCCGGCCCGCTGCCAAGTTCGTAAAGATGGCGAGCCAGTTCTCCTCTGAGATATGGGTTGAGAAGGACGACGAAGAGATCAATGGCAAGAGCATCATGGGGTTGATGATGCTCGCTGCGGCTCAGGGATCGATCATTCGTGTCACCGCCGAAGGTGATGATGCTGAAGACGCTATCGCCAAAATCACCGTACTCGTAAACAGCGGGTTTGAGGCAGATTGTTGAAATCACGTCATATTCTGCGATTTTAGGTCGGATTCTCTCTGGATGTATAATATTTCCCGAGGTGGATCGTTTAGATAGCGTAATTAATGACCGCGAGTGCCCAAAAAGCCGAGATTCGACTGCAGGGCATCGGCGTTTCCCCCGGAATAGCCTGGGGCCCCTCCGAGATTCTGGGAAAGACTCTTGAAGAACCCGAGAGCATCAGCATCACTCGTGATGATGTCGAGGCAGAGAAGGCGCGCCTCTCTCTTGCGTTAGTGGCAACCCGGGACCAGATCCTTGAGCTACAGAGCGAAATCGCCTCCGAAGAGGGAGAGGATCACGCGGGGATCTTCGACGCTCACCTCCTTCTCCTCGAAGATTCCACCGTCCTGAACGAGGTCTTAAGAATCAGTGAGACCCAGCTATACACGATCGAATATTCATATTACACGGTGGTCAAACGCTACATCGATTCCCTGCGAAAGATCTCAGACCCCTACCTTAGGGAGCGGGCGGTCGATATTGAAGACGTTGCCAGTCGGGTCCTCAAGAACTTGAAATGGACCGAGAGTCAGAACGAATCATCAGGGGAGGCCCCTTCTTCATCGGTGATTCTGGCACACGATCTGACACCTTCCGACACCGTGGGCCTTGATCGCACCAAGGTACAGGGATTTGCCACGGAGGTGGGCAGCGCGACCTCTCATACGGCTATTATCGCCAGGGCATTGAGTATTCCCGCTGTCGTAGCACTCCATCAGATTCCGAAAACCTGTGTGGCAGGCGAAAATGTTCTAATCGATGGATATCACGGCCTCGTCATCGTCAATCCATCGCCCGAAACTCTTGTTGAATACGAGGAACTGGCTCAGAAAGAGAAAGAGATCCTCTCAGATCTTGATTCATTCAAAGGGCAACCCACCAAAACTTTAGATGGCACACAGATCACTCTCTCCGCCAATATCGAGTTTCTTGAGGAGCTAGAGGCAGTTGCCAATCAAGACGCTGAGGGTATCGGACTCTATCGGACCGAGTTCTTCTATCTCAGTGAGAAAGAGCAGAGGAGCGAGGAGAGTCAGTTCAAAAACTATCAGAAGGTGGCTGAAGCCACTTCACCCCATGGGGTGATCATACGCACTCTGGACATTGGGGGTGATAAGCTCTTTCCCGAACTTTACGAGAATCCAGAGCCCAATCCCTTTCTTGGGTGGCGGGGAATTCGGATGAGTTTGGATCGCGCCAAGGAATTCAGAGTCCAACTTCGGGCGATTCTCCGGGCCAGTGCTTTCGGAAAAATTCGCGTCATGTTCCCCTTCATTTCAACGGTTGAGGAAATCATCGGGGCCAAGAGCCAGATGGAGATCGCCAAGCAGGAACTGCGCGAGTCCGAGATTGCCTTCGATGAGGAAATCGAAATTGGAGCGATGATTGAGATCCCCAGTGCGGTGATGGTTGCCGACCATCTCGCACGCGAGGTTGATTTTTTCAGCATTGGAACCAACGATCTGATTCAATACACCACCGCAGTAGATCGGATAAATGATCGTGTAGCCTCCCTTTATCAACCCATGCATCCGGCCGTGATCGCGATGATCAGAGAGACGGTCGACGCCGCCCATCGGAATAATATCTGGTGTGGGGTCTGCGGTGAAGCGGCCAGCGACTTGATTATGACACCCGTCTGGGTAGGGCTGGGAGTGGATGAACTTTCGGTCGGTCCAGGTCAGGTCCTCAAGACACGCAAAGCCATCTCACGACTCTCGGCAGAAGACTGCAAGCCACTCACTGACCATCTCCGGGCCTGTGGCACTGAGGACGCAGTCAAATCGAAATGCCTCGAGATCGTTCAATCGGCCTACCCAGAGCTTCTTACTTGAATCAACAGTTCGATTCTGCGGCATTGACCCCGGCTGATATTGGTCGAAAATACTCCTTTTCAGAACCCCCTGTATGCTTTCCACCTCCCTCCAGGCAGTCATCGCCTTTCACCGTCGTCTCTCGCGCACTTTTGCCGTTAGAGTGGGTGTATCGTTGGCGATTCTGAGTGTTGTGTCGGTATGCCCTGCCCCTGACCTGAGACTTCCTTCACTTCCGGGTGTCTTCAAAAAGAACGGAAACGAACTGCAGGAGACGACAAACGCACCCACTGGACCCGGAGGTATGTGTGTCCTTCCTTCGGGAGAATATATTGTTTCCTGCCACCAGTTCTTTCTACATCAGAACCGGGTCATGATACTGGACAAGCAGAATAACTGGCTTCCTTTTCCGAACGCCGAGATGAACACTCCGGGCTCGGGTTCACCTGTTGTACTCGACTCCGTACTCGGTGTGGTTTGCGACCCCCGGGGCATTGTCTGGATGCTCGATAACGGTCGCCGCACTGACACCCCTCCCAAACTGGTCGCCTGGGACACAAAGAAGGATCGCCTGCATCAAATTATTGTCATCAACCCTCAGGCATTAACTCCTAGGTCTTTCCTCAAAAATCTGGTTTTGGACCCTTCGGCACCGTTGATTTACATCTCAGATCCTGCGGACGGAGTGAATTCAGCCATCGTTGTCGTTGATACCGAAACAAATCTAGCGAGACGAGTTCTCCAAGGGCACCGATCCACTCAGATGGATCCAGCCATCGCTCTCGAGTTGGATGGAAAGTCCGTTGAGGTGAGACGCCCGGACGGAAATCTCGCAACCCCTTTGACTGGAGTCAGCCCCATTGCCATCGATCGAAAAGGCGAGTGGCTCTACTATGGTCCGCGAAATGGATCCTCTCTATTCAAGATCAAGACCGAGCTTCTTCGCCGTCTCGATATCGCGCCTCATGTGTTAGAGAATCAAGTGAACGGTGTATCCCCCAAGCCGATTTGCGACAGCATGGCCATTGATTCCAAAGGACGCATCTATTTTGGCGATATCTCCCGAGGCTCAATCGACTATGTGACGCCGGATGAGGACTACTTGAATCTTAGACTCCTCATTCGTGACCCCAGAGTGATCTGGCCAGGCGGTCTTTTGATCGCGCCTGACGGAAACCTTCACTTTTTCAGCAACCAGCTTAATCGCACTTCATTCTTCAACAGTGGGAAAGACGTCACATCACCTCCTTTTCCCATTTTTAAGGCTCGCCCCCTTCCTTCAAGCCTGTTCGGCTTCTGAGACCTGCGCCTGTTATGCCGACGATTCTCGACACCCTCAAGAAGGGCACTGAATACCTGGAAAAACATGGTATCGACGAGGCGCGCCTGAACATGGAGCATCTGATTGCTCATACCCTCAAAGTTGAGCGTATGCAGCTCTACCTCGATTTTGATCGACCTCTTACAGAGGAGCAACTCGAGTCACTGCGCGATTTGACAAAACGGCGCAGCC
Source organism: uncultured Verrucomicrobiales bacterium (assembly GCA_963975655.1). GTDB lineage: Bacteria > Verrucomicrobiota > Verrucomicrobiia > Verrucomicrobiales > DEV007 > Arctic95D-9. The sequence goes on along the minus strand of CAXBHX010000012.1, from coordinate 25,745 downwards.
GGAGCGAACCATTGCAGCATTTGATGGGAACAGTCGAGTTTTGTGGCCTTGAGTTCGCGACCGATTCCCGGGCATTGATACCGAGACCGGAGACTGAAGAACTCGCCGATATCCTGACGAAGCGCAAATGGAGTGAGCGGGCCTCTATCCTCGATATGGGCTGCGGATCCGGAGTTTTAGGCTTAACGCTAGCGCATCATCTGAAGGGATCAGAAGCCGTCGTCACTCTGGTCGATATTTCTGAAGAGGCTCTCGATCTTGCCAGAGAGAACGCTTCAAGCCTTGATTTAGGTGCTCAAGTTCACTTTGCGAGATCCGACCTATTTTCTGAGGTCGACGGCGAGTTCGACCTTATCATGGCCAATCTTCCTTACATTCCGGCTCAAGAAGAGACCAAACTGAGTCGAGAAGTTCAAAGAGATCCCGCCGTGGCACTGTATGGAGGAGACGAAGGGACCGAGTTAATTAAGGCATTTCTAAAGGATGTTCTTATTCACCTTAAGCCAGGTGGACATCTCGCCATTGAATATGGGATAGGTCAGGCCGAAGAGCTCAAATTAGACGGGGAGAACGCGGGCCTCAGCAATGTCGTAATCCGAAAAGACCTGAGTGGCATCGAACGCTATATTTTTGCTACCAAATCGGCCTGAATCTGGTAACGTCGCGGCCCCGGAATTCGACTCAAATTATTCAATTTTCGCACAGGAAACATGGAAAAATTCATCGTTCACGGAGGCGCAGCCCTCTCAGGAATCGTCAATATCAGCGGATCGAAAAATGCTTCGCTTCCTATTCTTGCAGCCACGCTCCTCACTAGCGAGGAATGTGTCATCCGTCGGGTCCCTGATGTCTCGGACACCAACTACATGCTGCAGATCCTCCAGAACCTCGGCGCAGAGGTGGAGCGAGCCAGTGGAAACGTGGTCATCAAATGCGAGAAGATCCACAGTCACATTGCCCCCTATGATCTTGTCCGTAAGATGCGGGCATCCGTCTGCGTCATGGGCCCCCTGCTTGCCCGTCAGAATCGCGCCAACGTTTCTCTGCCTGGTGGATGTGTGATTGGAGACCGTCCGATCGACCTCCATCTTCGAGGGCTCGAAGGCCTCGGAGCCGAAGTCACAGTTGAGGCCGGCAATGTCAACCTCGAGGCCCGCTACGGACTTCAGGGCGACTCCATTGACATGAGCGGAAAACACGGAGCTACGGTTCTGGGAACGGATAATGTCATGATGGCCGCGGTCCTCGCAAAAGGAACCACTGTCATCAACGGAGCAGCCTGCGAACCTGAAGTGGTGGACCTCGCCAATTTCCTCATTGCCATGGGGGCAAAGATTACAGGTGCAGGCACCCCTCGCATTGAAATTGAAGGAGTTCCCAAACTGGGAGGCGTCGAACACGTCGTTATCCCCGACCGAATCGAGGCCGGCACCTTTCTCGTCGCAGGCGCTATGGCTGCGAAAGAAGAGATCACCTTAAGGAGAGTGAACAGAGATCACCTCACTTCCGTGCTGGATGCATTGGAAAAGTGCGGATGTGCTATTTCGTCAACCGAAGACACCATCACCATCGGGAAAGCTGATTCTCCCGTTGGGGCGAATCTGACGACTGAGCCCTACCCGGGTTTTCCGACCGATATGCAAGCGCAGATGTGCGCGCTCTTTGCCACCACACCCGGGATCAGTGTCATCAAGGACACCATCTTCCCTCAACGATTCATGCACGCTTCAGAAATGAAGCGAATGGGAGCGGACATCGAAGTTGATGATGGCACAGCCGTGATTAGTGGAGTCGATGAACTTGGTGCGGCACCAGTGATGGCAAGCGATCTACGTGCTTCTGCAGCACTCGTTCTCTCCGGTTTAACGGCTAAGGGAAACACTGAGATCACGCGCGTGTATCACATTGATCGTGGCTACGAGCACATCGACGACAAGCTTGCCTCTCTCGGTGCCCGGATCGACCGAGTCCCTGACAAATAGAGAGGGAATCTCCGCGAAGTGCTCTCTCGGGCAAATTGTGGTCTGCCTTTAGCGAGCTGTCCATGATCCCGCGAATTGATATCTCTATCAATTCATTGTCCTGTTGATGATCACTCATGGACTCCCGTAACCTTCTATTGGCATCGCTTCTGTTTCTCTCCGTCGGCTATGCCGAGCCTTCGCCCGAGCCTTCGGCAATACCCTCAGCAAAGCCGACGGAAAACCCTGCGATCTCACATTCCGGATTCCTCAATCCAGCTGATGGCGACACCGTTGTCTTTCTGGGCGACTCGATCACTCACCAGTGTCTCTACACTCAGTACATAGAAGACTTCTTCTTCACCAGGTACCCCGAGCGTAAAATCCACTTTCATACTTCTGGGGTTGGGGGCGATAAAGCTGAAGACGCAATGGCTCGTTTTGAAGACGATGTCGCCGCCCTCGAACCCGACTTTGTCACCCTGCTATTTGGCATGAACGATGGGCAGTATGAGGCGTTCAATGAGGAAACCTTTGCCATCTACCGTTCTGGCATGACCCAACTTATCGACCGGGTCGAAAAGATCGAAGCCCAAGCCATCGCACTTTCTCCCACCATGTTTGATCATCACCAGCGCGAGTTGAGGCAATCTGACAGCACATATCGATTTCGAGGTAAAGATCATGACCCCTACTACAACGCACTGCTGGCCTACTACGGTGCATGGCTCAGAGAAACAGCAGCCAAGCGTTCGTTGCCCTTCATCAACCTGTGGGGCCCAATCAATGACATCACCTTTGAAGCGCGACGTAGCGACCCGGACTTTTCGATCGTTGAAGACGCCATTCATCCCGGGGCCGCAGGTCACTTCATCATGGCTTTCTCCATCCTCTCAGCCTCGCAACAGGAGCGAGTAAACGTCAGCTCTATCACAATCACAAAAAGCGGCCCAAAGTGGGTTGCTGCCAAAAACGAAAAGATATCGGATCTGAAAATTTCCAGGGACGGTTCCCAAATGAGCTTCACATTTTTGGCCCGCTCTCTCCCCTGGGTTGTTCCGGCCGAAATGTCCGAATCCCCCCTCAAATGGGGACCCAGCGCTCCTCCCAGCCTTGGTTATGATCTGACCCATGCCGGTCACAAGCTCGGTGCAGAACGACTCCGCATTGCCGGCCTTCCTCCAGGCAAATATGAACTGCAGATCGATGATCAAGTGATTGGAATCTTCACACACCTCGCCCTGGGCGCCAAAGTCGAACTACAGAACTATCCCCAAACACCCCAAAGTCGGCAATCCCTCGCGGTAGCTCTTTTGAACCGCGAGAGAAATGACAAAGCAGTTCGCCCTATGAGAGACCTCTGGAGCAAAGTAAAAGGACTTCGCAAGCGCCTGGAGTCGACTGAAGATTTCAACGAAGGCTACTCCGTCCTCCTGTCTCAAATCGAGGAGTTACATCATCTGTCTAGTGACTACGAAGCTCGAATTTACGAGGCAGCAACGCCACTACCTCGTCGATATCAGCTCCAACTTGTCCCGCAGAGGTAGGCAGGGGCGCAGAATCTTCCCTACAGAAACCCTCAGTGGCGGCCCCTATCCTGGTGAATCTGGGCATCGATCTCCGATAGATCCATCATGACAGCGGTGGATTTGGGCTTCATTTTGATGACAACGCCCAGGCGCATCGTACTGAGCACGCCGCACAGATGGCCCTTTTGATCGATGAGAGGCGATCCGCTGTCACCCTTTATCATGGGCAAACTGGTAATAATCTTTCGAAAGTTACCGCCAGAGTCAACCTTGACATCCTGATACTCGATGAAGGTCCCACCTCCCTTTTCGTGCATCCATCCACCAGCAAACAGAGTGCTTTCCTTGGTTAGTGGATCCCGTCGATATTCCAAGTAGCGCGGTGTCTTGATCTCAGCCTTCACAATCGCAAAATCCGCCGCCTCATTCCGGTAAACCACTCGAACAGGCGCATAGTCAATGTATGTATTCTGATTGTTTGAAGTCGCATACAGCACATAGGACTCATCATGTGTCAGGACATGTGCAGCCGTAAGAAAATACCCGTCCCCGGTCACGGGAGCACAACTTCCAAAGCCAGATCCTCCCTTGGCAACCGGAACGGAAAATCCAAGTTCCAAAACCCCACCGTCACTTCCCCTACTTGTTGCCAGCTTCTTTTTGAAATCCTCGTCGATGTATTCGCCACTCACGATCAAGCCAGAATGCAGCGTCAGAAAATCAGGTGCGGAAAACCCTGTATCAGTTCGGTTGTCTAACTCGGGCAATGTGACCGGAGCATCGATCCCGATCGAATCATACTTTTCCAATGATCGCTTTTGATCCCAATGGGTGTTCGCGGGAAGTGCCACACACGAATTAAAAAGCAAAGCGCCTACTGGACAACAAAGGACAGCGATTCGATTAAAATTAAGCAGGATTCGCGACAACGGCATAGGAGCACTCGGCAGATAATTCTCTTTTCAGACACTTACGAAAGTGATTCGGCACTCCCGAAATATAGAGCCAATACAGCGGCCATTCATCCGACAATACGCAAAACTCTCCGTTTTCTTTCAGAGATTCTGACACCACTTCCCTCTATGCCTCATTCCTGATCAGGCGCCCCGCAATTGGCTTATCATCGCCCTAAGAGCCTTCAGGCAGGCTTTTCCATTTGATGTATCGAGTCCGTCCAGTTGGGGGCTACTACGTTCCTCGGGATTCAGGGCCTGCCACTGTTGTAGTAAGCGACGGAGTTGGTGCCGTTCAGTCACTGAGAGACGCAGCGATTCAGACCATTCCAGATATCCAGGAGGATCACTCAATCGTCGTTGTTCTTCCTCGACCAAATCACGAAATGCAGTAATCCAAGCATCTGCCTGATCCAATCCTGAATGACAGAGTGAAGTGACTTGAGACTTATTGATATCAGCAATGTCGTGACCGGGATCATCGGACACTACCTTCAAGACCTGACAAAGCTCTGAAGACGTAGCGCGCAGCGCCACCGGATAGTATCCCGCCGCTTCCATTTCAACCAGACTGCCAACCTCAGAATATTCAGTAACCGGTGAGTCCACAGTCCTGATCACCCTTCTGGGGAGGTCCACTCGCCTCGGCCACACCGCAGGAGGATACCAGCTTTGAGATTCACCATCGGACTCGAGTTTAGAAGCCAGAAAGGCTTCGCCATAATTGAGCTCGCCACTGCCGGCAATTCCGAAATTAATCCAACCACAAGCCGAAGCACCAGCCCCGCCCCGCCCCGCGAGGTACCCCGAGGCACCTGCCGCATTGGAGCGGCCAATCCCCGAAATAATCAGCTCAATATCACCCTCAGCAGAGCAAAATATTGGATAGAGTGCACCTGGTTCCTTTGACTGGACCAGACGATACCTATCGATCACGGCTTGCGCCTCTGGCCTCAAAGCCACTACCCAGCGAAGACAAACTCCCATCTATTCCTATCTTTTGATTCCAAAACCAAACCCAATCAGGGCTGCCCCGGTGGACGGAACGACATCACGAACAAATGTCCATACGGACATACCTTCAACAGCGAACCATCCCTTTACTTCGCTACCTTGAGAAAGGTAATCAGACCAAAATGGGTCAATAGATCCCCGATAGTGGAGAAAGAACAGGGTCGCCCCGATGATCACGATCAAACTTAGCATGCCTTTAAAAAAGCTCCGGAGAAGGCATCCCGCCACTATTGCGGCAATAAAAGACACTCCTACCTTAATGGCACCATCACCCCAGATATCCGCTTTATCTACCCAGTTCGCCGATGACAATGAAGGCATGGGCTGACCGCTCTCTGTCATGGCGACAGGATTCATGCTCCCGCCTATCACTTTGTAATTTTTTATCCAGTGCCCGCCCTTCCAGAGGCAACCAGCCAACATCACTACACCGGCGCCTACCATTAGGCTCCGTTTCACTCCGGAAAATCCGATGATGCTGTCGACGATCTTAGCCATTATTACAATAATTATGGTATTTATAGCACTGGGCATCGTGACACACCAGACCTTTCGCTCAGCCTACTTGCCAAAAACCCGCTAAACCGCTTCAATTCACCCACTTGAATACAGCTATCCAGATTCGATCCGCTACCTGGAAGCAGGATCGACAGCTTCTGCTTTCGGTTCGAGAGCCGGTATTTGTCATCGAGCAAAAAGTCCCAGCAGAGATCGAAATTGACGAGCACGACCCCCTCTCCAAGCATCTTCTCGCGCTGTCTCACACTGGGTCCCCCATCGGAACGGCTCGACTGCTCCCCTGCGGGCAGATCGGTCGAGTAGCCGTATTGAAGGCGTGGCGCAGGAAGGGCATCGGAAGCGCTCTGATTGAGCACCTCGTCAAAGCAGCTATAGAGGCCCAATTTCCACGAGTCCATCTGCACGCTCAGGTTTCATCTATTCCATTCTACGAGTCCCTCGGGTTTGAACCTTTCGGTCAGATTTTCGACGAAGCCGGTATCCAACACCGTGAAATGCAGAAGTCACTTCTCCCTTGAAAAGGCGGCAACGCAGAAGATGCCATCGTTTCCGCTCCCATGGCATTCTCGGCAACGCCGCCGAGAGATCAAGTCCGCAGAGATTGCGGTCAGGCCTTGCCCATGCCGGATATCAATCCGGTTCAGGAGTCGAGCCAGGTCAACTGACCTCAACCGAACAGCTCCAGTCCCTCATCGAAATTCGCTAGCGTCATCCCACGATCGACCTCGATACAGCGAACCCCCATCCCACCGACTTCGCGGATATTCCTGTGCTCATCGTCGAAGAATAACATCTCCGAATAGGTAAGACCCGTCCGGGACGCCAAATTTTCAAAATGTTTTACCTTACTGTCAGGGAAGATCTCTTCATACTCGAAACGACTCCGAATCCCCATCAGATCAAGCAAATCGACGGCCCATCCCGGCTGAGAGGTGCGCGACGCCAGCGCCATGGTGATGCTAGACTGCTCCAGCTTTCTGAGGATTAAAGGCACCTCATCATAGAGCCGGAGCAGGCGCCCACCGCTGTCGATGACATTCCCTTCAATCGATTTAGTAAAAGGGTGATCGGTGCAATCCACCCAAAGGCCCCCGCAATCCCACAGGGTGAAATCCAGATCAAACACCACCAACTTCGGCATGCTCATGGATTGCCCTGCTTCGATCTAGCGATAGGCATAGATAACCGCGTAGTCCTGCTCGACATCAATCGTTGTCTTCAACGAGATCCTCACAAAATAGATACCCGTAAGCTCCGGGCTGACAACGGTGCTGACGATGTTGGTCCCGTCAACATTCGCTGTCTCGGTCGGCACAATCTGTCCCTCGCTGTTATAAATATTCAGGTTCAGTTCAGCGCGAGTGTCAGGCACCGCGAGCCAGAATTTATAGGAATTGCGCTTGAAGAGCTGCACCTGATGGAGCTTAGCCTTACCCGGATCAATGCTGCCTCCCCACCACGACTCACGTAGCACGAATTTCTCATCACCAGCCAAAGTCGGCAAAGCGGCCTTCTGGGCAAGCACCTTGATGTCGTTGATGACTTCAAAAGCCTCCACGGCTGACAATGCTTCCCCTGGATCCTCCTCCTGCGAATTACCTACCTGAGCCCCAAAAATCAGCAGGCTAAATACTGACAACATCAAGAAATCAAATCTCATAGAAAAATTGCTTTAACAAGGTTGCTAGTGGCAAGAGAAATTTCGATCACCTTACCCTCACTGATTGCACCGGAACCGTCAGCCTTCATCAAAGACTCAAGATGGTCGAGCGTATTACCGACTTGGGCGAATAAAGCGCCCTTGCGGGTGCGATCCGGCAATTCATTGAAATCGTCCTTCAGCTGTCTGACCAAATCCGGCTGATTGAGGAGATCTGATCCCGCTGGCGAGTAATTTCTCTTTAGCACGGCAGCGAGAGCTTCAGTGCCACCCAGCCATCCACCAATAGTGACCAACGCCACCAGCTCATTGTCGCGGTTCTCTTTCAATTCATTGAGCACCGTTTGGCGAGTCTTATCCAACTCAGACCGAACCGTCTCCCAGTCACCACGACTGGCGGCACTGATGATTGCATTCGCGTGCCCTTCCACAGAAGCCTTAACACCGAGTGGCTTTGCGAGATTTAACACTTCAAGCCCGATTCGCTTAACCGCCTCATTGTCTTGGGCCTGAACGGCAATAAATCCTTCCGACACCACCAGACCAAACAACATGGCGGTTCGTGATCGGTTCGCATCGAGATTGACCGTCCGATCAATAACCTGCGTCCCCCAGTCCTGAGCTCCAAGCTTATCGAGAGAGGCGAAGATCTCTAAGGGAATCGGAATAACCGAGTCATCAACGAAAACCAGATCCGGGTCATTCAAGTCGAGTTGATCCGGTGCTGACTGAGCTGACACCTGCCCAATCCCCCCTAAATACAGTAGAAATGCGATGGATATTTGTTTCATGATATTAGTAATCGAATCTTAAATATTATAGTTCCTAATCTATATAATGGAAATTAAATTGGTCATAATGCCCGCGCGAATGCCCCTCCGTCTACCAACAACATCTCGCCAGTAATATAGCTCCCCGCCTCACTGGCAAGCAAGATCGCAGGTCCTGCGAGTTCCCGAGGCTGCCCCCAACGGTTCAAGGCAGTCACGTTGGAGAATTCCTGCTTTTCAGCCTCACTCAATAAACTCATCGGCATATCAGTCAAGAATGGTCCGGGACCGATACAGTTCACCGTGACTCCATGTGGGCCTAAATCGAGCGCGCTCGCCTTGGCGAGCCCGAGCAGAGCCGATTTGGTTGCGGAATAGGCATTACGCGCCGGTTTCGAACCGACGCCCAGAACGGATGAAATATGAATCACCCTGCCCCACTTCTGGGCCTTCATCTGCGGAACCAGGGCCCGGGTCAGTCTCATGATGGACGTCAAATTGATCTCCACCACACGGTCCCAGACTTCATCCTCAATTTCATCAATCGGCTGAGGCACATTCACTCCCGCATTGTTCACCAGAATATCGACTGTGCCGAAAATTTCCAGCGCCTTGGCCGCCAGCTTGTCAGTGTCCTCACGAACGGATAGATCCGCCACCAAATGATGAACGGTCACATCCAATCCCTTTCCGATCTCCGAAGCCGCACCTTGCAATTCAGCTTCGCTACGGCTGCAGATCAACACATCGGCCCCGTGCTCTGCGAACCCTCGAGCCATCGCTTTTCCGAGGCCGCGGCTACCACCTGTGATCACGGCCGATTTGCCAGTTAGGTCGAATAAATCGCTCGCCATGCCACATGATGCACGTTGACTCCCGTTCCGCAAGTGTTCCAGTATCGCAAACATTCGAATAAGAGAACGATGCAAGCAGCACTCCTCATAGACACTTCTGACAACCTCGGTGTGGCACTCCGTCAGCTCAAAGCAGGCGAGGCGGTGTCTCTGAACGGTCAGGAAGTCATATTAACTGATGATATTCCGGCCAAACACAAATTTACACTCAACCCCATGGCTAAAGGGGAACGCGTCACACTCTACGGTGTAACGGTAGGTATTATGATGGATGACATCGCAGCGGGCGGTCTCATCCACACGGAAAACCTCAAGCACGACGCCGACGGCTTCTCAGAAACTCGTCAAAAATCGGAGGACTGGATAGCGCCTGACGTATCCCACTGGAGCGAAAAGACCTTTGATGGCTTTCATCGTAATGATGGTTCGGTCGGCACTTCCAACCACTGGATCGTGGTTCCAATGGTGTTCTGCGAGACCCGCAACGTAAATGCCATCCGCACTGCTTTTGAACGCTCGCTTGGCTACGAAAAAACATCGCACTATGAGAACCTCGCACAGGAGCTCGTGGAGCATTATCAGAAGGGCGGCACATCGGAATCACTCGCCGGAATTTCCTGCGAGAACCTCGACGAATCACCTCACAAGCGGATCTTCCCCAATGTTGACGGCATCAAATTCCTCACCCACGCCATGGGCTGCGGCGGTACCCGCGATGATGCCGAAGCCCTCTGCGGTCTCCTTGCCGGATACATCACCCATCCGAACGTCGCGGGAGCTACCGTTCTCAGTCTTGGATGTGAGAATGCTCAGCTTGAGATTCTGGAAGAGGCCATTCGCAAGCGGTCTCCCAACTTCGACAAACCTCTGCTGACATATCGGCAGCAGGCATTTTCCAGCGAGCAGGCCATGCTTGAAACAGCCATCAAGGATACCTTCATCGGTTTGGTCGATGCCAACCAGTCCACCCGCCAACCGGCACCACTCAATCATCTGTGCCTCGGCGTGGAATGCGGCGGAAGTGATGGATTTTCCGGAATCTCTGCAAATCCCACCCTCGGGGCAGCCTCAGATCGAGTCGTCGCTCTTGGGGGCAAAGTCATCCTTTCCGAATTTCCTGAACTCTGCGGCGTGGAGCAGGAAATCGTTGACCGCTGCGTCTCCGATGAAGTGGCAGATCAATTTGTCAGCCTCACCTCGAGCTACGCAGAGAGGGCCCGGGCGGTCGGCAGCGACTTCTCCCAGAACCCCAGTCCTGGCAACATCAAAGATGGCCTGATCACTGACGCTATCAAATCTGCCGGAGCCGCTAAAAAAGGAGGCACATCCCCCGTCGTCGATGCCTTTGACTATCCGGGTTGGGCGACCAAATCGGGCCTGAGCCTTCTGTGCACCCCTGGCGGCGACGTCGAGTCCACCACTGCCATGGCCGGAGCGCATGCCAATATCATTGTTTTCACCACAGGGCTGGGCACCCCGACAGGAAACCCGGTCACCCCGGTCATCAAAGTAAGCACCAGCTCTGAACTGGCGGAGCGATTGCCGGATATGATTGACTTTGACACTGGCAGTATTATTCGCGGAGAAAAGAGTCTCGACGAACTCGCAGAACAGATGCTGGAACTGATCATCGAAGTGGCCTCCGGACGCCAACAAACAAAGGCCCAACGACTCGGCCAGGACGATTTTCAGCCCTGGAAACGCGGAGTTTCCCTCTAGAGAGTCAGAAATCCTGGGAATTCGAGGCAATTACTTCGAAATCCCATCGAATGGCGCCTTCTCCACAGGTATAGGAGTGGCGCAATTCTCAACTTGCAGCAGCCCCCTGCCTCCGTATTGTTGCGGCGGGCTTTTCAGGGCACAGAAGATGTTCGTGATTCTACTGAATCTCATCGCCACCAAGCGGGTGGCCGACGAACTCCTCCCCGAAGGACGGAGCTTCGCGATTTCGCGTTTCCCGAAAAGTTCTTCCCATAGAAATAGGAGCGAAACTCTCGTATCAGGACATCCCTCTCGATCGATGCAAACGGCGTCCATCCTGAGCCAGAAGTCCGACGAAACACGAAAGTCGGTTCCGAGAATTTGTTATGATGCTCAGCAGCCATTTCTCACTTGGCTTGATTAGCTAGCCCGGAAAACCCGGTCGCCCTCCAGAGGGCCTCACAAATTCTCCCGACACCCCAAAAAAAGAGACGCCCCTATCTAAACAACAGCACCGGCCAACCAGCCGGCATCGAACTACTAGCTTCCAACTACCATGGAAAATAAATCACTAATCAGCTCCTCCCGCCGCCCTCGAGGCAATCAATCAGATGGAGGAAATCGTAATCGTCAGGGCAATCGCTCAGGTGGAAACCGTTCCGGCAACCGCAGCGGTGGCAATCGAGGCGGTGGCAATCGTAATGGTAACAATCGTAACCGTTCACGTCGTCGCCCAGCCCCGAAACCAACCGCCTGGCAGAAATTCCTTCAGTTCATCAGTTTTGGAAAATTGGGCCAACCAAAAGCGAGATCAGGACGCAAACCGCAGGCAAAACCTACGAGATCAGCTCAGAAGCCCGCCGCGACTCAGTCTGCGCCTAAAGACGACTCCAAGCGCGATCGTCGCCCTAGGACGGAGGTGACATCCGGTCGCCTCTACGTGGGCAATCTGACATATGCCACCACCGAAGAGGAGCTCGAGGAGCTCTTCAAAGGGTTCGGCAATGTGAGCAGTGCCGAAGTCGTCACCAATTCACGGACCCAGCAGTCGAAAGGCTTTGCCTTTGTCGAAATGGGTTCAATCGGTGAAGCCAAGCGTGCCGTCGACATCCTCGATGACCAGGATTTCAACGGGCGGAAACTCATCGTCAGCGGTGCTCGCAGCGAAGGCCGTAAGGACTCCGATGATTACGAGGATTCACCATCAGCCGACACATCTTCTAGCGAAGACACTTCTCCGGCCGAAGATGGCCCAGCAGAAGAAGCTCCTGAAGCCGCTGCTGAACCTACGGTCGAGGAACCGACTCAAGAGGAAGCGGCTGAGACAAGAGCTCCTGAGGCACACGCCTAATTTCAGATCTCGAAGAGGGTCACTCCTCTTCGCAATCATTTCTTGCATGCGCCGGAACGGTCTTCGATCGTTCCGGCGCTGCCATTTACGCGCATCACCTTCATGACCCGTCCCTACACACCACTCTATCTGGCCGGTCAGACTGGTAGTGGAAAGACAGCCGTCGCTCTGGCGCTGGCAGCGAAGCTGGCACCGGCTGAAGTAATCAATGCGGACGCCTACCAGGTGTACCGAGGAATGGAGACGATCAGTGCGGCTCCGGACCTAGAGGAGAAGGCTTTGGTGCCTCATCACCTGTTCGGCGTGATCGATCCCACAGAAGAATGCGATGCTGCGTCCTTCGCAAAACTTGCGCGCGCGAAAATTGAGGAAGTATCAACTCGTGCCCTACCCTTGGTAGTGGGCGGAAGTGGCCTCTACCTGAAGGCTATTACTCACGGGCTCGCACCCACCCCAAAAGGCGATCCAGTGCTCAGAGCAGAACTGGATTCACTCTCATTTGACGAGCTCATCTCCCGATACCGGCAGCTCGACCCTGAAGGCGCCGGGCAAACCAATCTCAAGAACCGGCGCTACGTGACCCGAAACCTGGAAATCTGCCTGCTGACCAATACCCCGGCTTCCCTAATCAAGCAGGAATGGCAGGACAACCAGCCTGACATTCGCGCTTACTACCTCAAGCGCGAGCGCGACGAGGTCTACCAGCGGATCAATCAACGTGCTCTACTGATGTTCGAAAACGGAGTTACCGAAGAAATCCGAGCTCTGGAAAAACTCTCCGCCACCGCCGAAAAAGCCATTGGAATCCGGGTAATCCAATCTCACCTGGCCGGTGAGATTGATCGTGAAACCTGTATTTCAGCGATTCAGCAAATGACGCGGCGCTACGCCAAACGACAGGAGTCGTGGTTCAAACGGGAAGCCTCCTTTCAGCCAATTCCAGTGGCCGTCAATGATTCACCCGACCAGATTGCTGAAAAGATACTCTCAGCGCACTAGACAGGGTTAGGTGCCCTTCTCAACCCTGTTTAAACATCCTAGCGATCTCGTTCGCCTCCGGCGGCGCGGCTCCGATTTCAGAGGCGAGATTCTAGTTCCCATTCAGCTTAGATCCCGAAGCGGCAGCGGGTTCGTCAGCGACGTCTCGATCCCCCTTGGGCATTTCGGTGGCTGGGTTGCGAATCAAAAGATCCTTTTGAAATGAGTTAATCTCCCCGGATATCCTCCATGAACGGAGCATCGCTGTCTCCGGACGGCCCAGCAGATCGAAGAGGGGTGGATCAATAAAATACAATTTGTTGCCGGGAATCTCTAGCGGCTTTGCAGGAACTTCGATCGCGTCTCTCGGTATTCCGACACAATCCTCTTTGTTGAAGAGAACGTTGGTGAGCACGGACAGCGAAACAGTGGTCTTCCCCTTCTCCGTCCGGGTGATTCTCATCGGGTAGTAGAGAAAATTGGTCTTAAAGCGAATGCGCAGCGGAGTCTTCTTTGCTAGCTCCTTCTTCACGTCAACCACATCAAACAGAAACCATTGGAAGCCGTCCTTGGCATATTCATCGATCACCGCGAGCAATGGTTCGGGAATTTCCAATGGGTCGCCGCCGTCGCCAAATTCCATTGTGATCCATGCCGCAAACCGTTTGGCATCAAGCAACTCGACGACCTGAATGTCATGCGCCCCAATCATCATCCGTTCGACTACCTTCGCAGCCGACTGATCCGTTGCCTCCCCAAATGGATTTGCTCCGGAGGAACTAGCTGGTGCACGAGGCAAAAGGAAGGCACAGCGCTTGAATACACCTGCGTCCGACGCTTCGACCGTCGGCTTGCTCGGCAGAGGCATCACCTCCAGAACCTTCGTCTCCTCTGTTGCCGCCAAGGTGGTTTGCAAATACAAGAGCTGCTCCCTGCCGTTCCAGGCAATGATCGCATCTTGCTTTGGCTCGGAAATTCGACTCCCCTTCTTGAACGGGATACTGCCCATGTCAGCACGACACATTGAAGGCAAGACTATCGCCAGAACAATGATCGTTTGGATGGCATTCATTATTTTGGAACGTCCAAAGCCAGATGGCCGATCCCGGGACCCGCCTCACGGAAACAGAATGGATGATCGAAGTGACCAAGTCAATTTTTGACTCGGAGCGAGATTGGGTTGTGTGCGCTGCCTTGTTAGCCCTTCGGCTTTGCGTTTGCGCGTTCGACTACGCCTTCTGCCCACTCGCGAGAGAAATCCCCCGTCACGCTTACGCCTGAAGAAAATGTATCACGAACAACGGGTGCCGAGATCAGTTCCCCGTCAATGATCACAGCTAGACTCTTTCCGATCATTGAACTGGTAGCCTTTTTGAGCTTCGAGTGGGCCGAGGATTTGAAATGGAATCGGATAAGGACGTTGTCTTCGCCCTCGATCGTGGCCGATTCGACGTCGCCAGGAGTAATTATGGCGGTTGATGAGACAAAAACTTCTCTCCCATCTTCGTCGGTCAGTGCTTGAGATTTGGCCGAGCCTTTTTCGACGACCGCTCGTAGAAAAAGCCCGGTATTTTCGGCATTGGAAATCGAGGGGAGGAATACCGCAAACATCATGATGCAGATAATTGTCTTCATTATTCTTCTTGGAATTACGTTTTGTAAAAGGCGCATCTGGTAGACGTCATTCGGCTCTCCAGGTTCTATCCACTCTCTCAAAGCGACAAGGCTCCACGCCTCCACAATGTAAGATATCACCCTTCATACTCTTGTCTGCCACCAGAATTACGGGACGGCACACTCGGAGCTGTTCCACTGAAATTGTTAACATTGCACCGCATTGTTGAAGTCAGGCCCGGCTTTCGGAGCGGCATCATCAGCTCATAAGTCCGTTTGCCATGATCATGGCCAGAAGGATAACGGGATATCCGTGAGAGGATCGCATGACTGCCATGCAAGGCTTAGAGGATGATCATCCTACCTTGTGCTCGGCGGGAGTCACTTTCACCGCAAGCTCAAAGAAACGCAGCTGAGATAGCAAATGTTGATCTTTCGCCAGTGCCTTTGGATCAACTTGATTGATTTAAAGTAAGAGTTCGTAGCCAAGGGCTGGCCTGGCGAACGGAAGAAACTCAGAAGACCCAAATTCACCATTGGATGAAGTTTTCGCAATGGACGGCATGCCAGAGCGCGGACAACAACAGGGGGGAGGAGGGAGCCCAGCGGTCCAATCATGAGGCTAGTGAATGAGTCCACAACTGCCCTGCCCTGCCCAATCCGGTTGAGGCCCTCACCCAACCAAAAAGGCCAACGGTTTCCCGTTGGCCTTTTGGTAAATGAGTTTTGTCCTCCTGTCTCAGGCAAAGAGATCCAGCACCGGCTCGCCTTTGTGAGCGACCGTGAAAGGACGCTTGCTTGGGCTATAGAGCACCTGATCAAGCGGAAGACCCAATGCGTAGGCAATAGTGGCGTTGAAGTCAGGAATCTTAACGAGGTTCTCAACCACGTTTTCGCCGCCTTCATCTGTCTTACCGTATTTGATACCGCCTTTGAGGCCGCCACCGGCGAGAACAGAACTGAATGCCTTCGGAAAGTGATCACGTCCTGCGTTCTGGTTGATGCGAGGCGTCCGTCCGAATTCACTGGTCAAAACGACGACCGTGTCTTCCAGCTTTCCGCGTCGCTCGAGGTCGGTGAGCAGTGCGCCCATCGCCTGGTCTAGAACCGCACATTTCTCAGGAGCTGCGACAAACACATTCTGGTGCATATCCCAACCGCCGTAAGTGACTTCAACCGCACGCACGTCGTGCTCAATGAGACGACGAGCCAGCAAGCAACCTTGCCCGAAGGAATTGTTACCATAGCGCTCGCGAGTCATCTCATCTTCCTGCTTCAAATCAAAGGCCTGAAGGTCTTTGCTCTGCATGATACGAACCGCGTCGTCATACATCTGAGAGTAGGCACGCACTTGCTTCACATCATATTGCTCGTGGAACTCCTGATCGAACTTACCGGCCAGCTCAAGGCGACTATCGAACATCTCCTGATTCATCCCGCGAAGCTTCGAGTTCTTCAGCCCCCCATTAGGATCATTGATAGCAAGCGGCTCAAATTGAGGCTCAAAGAATCCACCACCACCGTTGATGCGGCTGTTTCCACCGATAAAGACGGAGCCAGGCAGATTTTGATTCATTTTGCCTTTGAACTTGAGAGCCCAGGCACCCACTCCCGGGTGGCGAATCGTGGCACGCTCTTCGTAACTCGTGTGCATCAGGTAATTACCCTGAGAGTGCGCACCAGCGGTTGAACTCAACGAATTGACGATAGCGAGCTTGTCAGCCTGACGGGCCAGAGAAGGCAGATACTCAGAAATCTGAAGCCCGTCTACATTGGTGTCGATCGACTTAGTCTGGCCCTGATTCTCGTGTCCCGGCTTGGTGTCGAAGGTATCCAGATGGGTCATTCCTCCACTCATGTAGAGGTAGATCACGTGCTTGGCAGCTCCGGCGCGATCAGGAATCCCCAGATTCGGCCCAAGCGCCCCCTGAGAGCGGCTTGTCAGTCCAAGCGCACCAACACCGAGCAAAGACTTGGCGGTTCCTTCCATGAAGCGGCGGCGGCTCCATTCATCTGCTTTTCGTAATGAGTTCATGAGGATCTAGGGTGGGTTGGGGATGGTTGGGGTGCTGGTGGAACAAAAATATTACTGAACAAAGATAAACTGCTGCGTATTGAGAAGAGCCCAGACGATGCCTTCGTAGGCCTTGTCGCCATTCGCTTCAATCTCTGCGAGAGACAATGCCATCTCGCGCTCAGTAGGCTCACGAGTGAGCATGGCCTGAAAGATCATGCGGGTCTTTTCTTCAGGATCGCCGGCTTCATGAATCCGCTTTCCAAAGACAGCGAACTCATTGACCAACGCCTCCACAATGGGACCGTTGAGCAAATTGAGAGCCTGGGGAACTGACGCGCTGGAGGCAGCGTTATCAATAATCTCGCGGTCGGACTGACCAAACTCCCGCATGAAGTGCCCCCGCGGAGCTGGCGATGCCAATTCCGATGAACGGGCCATCTGAGAGACCAAGCTCGTGTAGACCTTGTATTCGCTTTTCTTTTTCGCAGCCCAGGCCCTCTTCTGATTCTTGTCCAGATCAGCAGGAGGTTCGGGCATTTCGGGCTTCGGCAATTTGGTCAGAACAGCCTGCTCACCGGGAGCGCCACTCATTTCCATCTCGCCGTCTGAAGTCATCATCATCTCGCTCATACCGAGGGCCGCAAGCAACTCCTCTTCGTTCACTTTCTGACCGAGTTCACCATAGCCGATTTCTGACACGGCTTTCCTGCCTTCACTACGCAAACTGTTCAACTCACTCTGAAGCTTGCGATACAGCGTTTCATTCTCAGCTTCCCGCGCGGCATACATTTTCTCGCGAACCTTGTCGGAACGCGGCGCATTCTTAGCGTAGATAGCGGTGATCTCTTCAACCATCGCGATGTAGTCCGCTTCACTGCGGCCCTCAAGCGAGTTGTAGATATTGCGAACCTTCTCCACAGCTCCCAGATCAGACTTAAGGCGTGGGCGGTAGGCATCCGCTTCGGGCAAGGCCAGTGCCACAATCGAGTCCCAGATCTGCTCGGCGCTCATGCGGCGTAGAAGCGGCCCCTGAAAGTGATACGGAGTGCCCAGCACCACTTCCTCGGAATTGGACGCGCGCTGGTAAGTGTTGGTATTGTAGAGAACCTCTTGATACTTGCGCATGTCATAATCGAGATCACGCATCAATTCTTCGAGATAGGAAAGCAGCTCTGGATTCGTCACTTTCGTGAGATCCGTCAACTCATCCACCGGCTCAAAGACTCCGTGTCCAAAAACGCTCTTCCAAAGGCGGTTGGAAATCACCTTGGTGAAGGTGGGATTCTCTTCCGATGTCATCCAGTCGGCGTAGGCATTGATGGTGCTCTCATCGATATTCTCCAGATCGATGTCTTCGCCAAACATGGTTCGGGCGGACACCGCACTGAGAGGCTCTGCGTCATCATATTGATAGTCGTGAGGCAATTTGACGGCCTTCTCCCCTTCGCTTGTGGCTACATATTGCAATGGATTGTAGAGATCGCTGACGGCGGTCCGCATCTGACGTGAATCATGAGAATAGGACTCGTAGGCAGCCATCGACTTCTTCGCCATGGCCCGGAACTGCTTGTCGTTAATCCCAAAACGCTCAAGGTACTTGGGGTAATTCTTGCTACCCACATATTTCTTCAAGCTCTGCTCGTTGGTAATCTGGGGGAAACCGTCAATCTTCACGGCCTTCTTGATAACGCCCTTCCGCTGCTCGTTCTGATACGCAGCAAGAGCCTTCCTGTTCGGTGTGTCATAACGGCGGGCGTCCATCCCGTATGAGAAGGCTGCCATCTGGAAGTAGTCCATCTGGGTCCACTTGTCGAAAGGGTGGTTGTGGCACTGAGCGCACTCCAGGCGAGTCCCGAGGAAAATCCGCACCGTATTCGACATGTTGTCGAGAGGCATGCCGCGGTCCCTGACGTAGTAACCAATGGCACCGTTGTCCCAGACCATGCCGGTCGCAGAGACCATCTCGTGAACCAGCTCGTCATAGGGCTTGTTTTGCTCGATGGCGGCTTTGATCCAAAGAGAATAGGCCGCCTCTGCCTGCCTGGCGTTTGTGCCCAACCCACTGTTGATACGCAGCACATCGGCCCAGAAATTGTAGGCGCGAACCACATGACCTTCACTCTCGAGGAGATCCGCGATCAATTGCTCGCGCTTCCTCTCATAGGTCGATCCGTGAAAATTCTCAGCTTCTTCGATCGTCGGTACCCGACCAATAATATCCAGATAAGATCGGCGAATGAATGTCTCGTCGTTAATCGCGGCATTGGGAGCCATCTCGTTCGCCTTAAGCCCGGCTTCGACCAGCTTATCAATTTTTCTGGCTGCCTTCTGAACATCAAAGTCACTTGAAGCAGTGGTCTTAGATCCAGCTGAAGCGCTCGTAGCGAGCAGGCATACGCCGAAGGCGGTGACAAGAGAGGCGGGCTTAATTTTCATCATGCGATATACAATCCGTTGGAAACATCCGTTGAGAGATTATACCCCACATTCTGGAAAAAGTGGTAACTCCCCGTGCCCCTGATGGCGCTAGGCTGTTAAGACAAATGAACTAACTGTATTGGCGCGATCGCGCCATGCCGGCTTCCAGAGGCCCCGTAATCACTGGCCTCACCCACCCCGAAGATTCCAGACCCTGATCCCAAGGGATCCTTTAAGATCAATCTTCGATCTCGGGATCCGGCTGCGACTCTCTCAGATCCTCGATCAACTTATCGATGTAATCGACATGCTTGAGAGGTACCCGACGTCGAAGGTGCTTATTCCACATCACGTCTCTGAGAGCTTCCATCTTCTCAATCGGAAGGATCTCATGCTTCTCCCACGCGGGATCCGACTTTCGGGCCGATGAGAACTCCCACCGTCCAGCATGAAGAATCGCCCGGTAGTAAACTCGTTCCCCATCCTCAGCATTGTCATGCCACTCGTGCTTGTTCTTCATCGGTCTTCGAGGACTCCTTTCAAGGTGGTGATACAGCGCTCGTTTTGCTCCATGGTCCCAACCGAAATTCGAACCCAGTCGGGCAACTTGTAGCCTCGCATTGCGCGAATAATGATCCCCTTCTTGAGCATCGCGTCGAAGACAGCGTCGCCGTCACCCACGTTGACGAGAACAAAGTTCGCAAAGCTAGGCACATACTCGAGCCCCATTTCTTCAAACGCACCCTGTAGGTAGAGCAGCCCCTCGTCATTGAGGTCCCGGGTACGCTGCTGATGTTCTTCATCCGCCAGACCCGCCAGAGCCCCTGCTTGAGCGATCGCATTGGTATTGAACGGCTGGCGGCATTTCTGCAGCACTTCGGCGATGGCAGGTGTTGTGAGGCCATAACCGATCCGAAGCCCCGCCAACCCTTGAATCTTAGAAAACGTGCGCATGATCACCACATTGCGGCCTGCCTTCACAAACTTCAGCGTATCAGGCGCATCGTGAAGAAACTCATGATAGGCCTCATCAAAGATCACCATGACGTGCTCTGGAATCTTATCCATGAACCGGTCAATCTCTTCCTGACCCACCAACGTTCCGGTCGGATTGTTAGGATTCGCAATGAAGATCTTCCGGGTCTGAGGAGTGACCGCTGCAGCCATGGCGTCGAGATCGTGCGCAAATCCGGGATCCGGCACTTCAATCGTCTCTGCCCCGAATAGAGTCGCCATGAGCTTGTAGACAACAAAGGCATGCTCTGCAGCGATGACATTGTCGCCGGGGTTCAGGAATCCATGTCCAATCAGCTCGATGATCTCGTTTGAACCATTGCCCAGAATAACATTTTCACGCTCCAACCCGAACTTTTCAGCAATCGCCATGCGGAGCTTATAGCCCCCACCATCCGGGTAGATATGAACGCTCTCCGCAGCGATTTTCATCGCTTCGATCGCTTTGGGCGAAGGCCCCAACGGATTCTCGTTGGACGCGACTTTGATAATATCAGAAGGATCCAGCCCCAACTCACGGGCCGTTTCTTCGATGGGCTTCCCGGGGTCGTAGGCAACGAGACCTTCGAGCCAGGGATGCGCTTGCTTGACGATAGTAGACATGATTCTAAAAAACTATGCTTAAAGGGAAACCTTGATGGCACTGCTGGCGGAGCGTGCCTTTTCTCTTGCCTCTTCGATGGAACTCCCCCTCGCAATGGCCACCCCCATCCTCCGCTTACCTGCTACCTGCGGCTTTCCAAACAGCCGAATTTGAGTATCCGGCTGAGTTAACGCATTCTCCAGATTGCTGTAGGAAACCGACTGCGACTCACCCTCTACCAGCAGAACGGCGGAGGCAGATGGACCGTGCTGATTAATATTCGAAATTGGCAGACCTAAAATCGCCCGGGCATGCAAAGCGAACTGAGAAAGGTCCTGCGCTATCATGGTGACCATGCCGGTATCATGAGGCCGTGGCGAAACCTCTGAGAAGATCACTTCGTCACCTTTCACAAAAAGCTCTACACCGAAGATCCCGAGTCCACCCAGATTGTCAGTCACCGCCTGAGCGTATTCCTGCGCCATTTTTCTAGCACCGTCACTCATGGGTTGAGGCTGCCAGCTCTCCCGGTAGTCTCCATCGACCTGAATATGTCCGATTGGCTCACAGAACGAAGTCCCTCCGACGTGGCGCACCGTGAGCTGTGTGATCTCATAGTCGAAATCAACGAAGCCTTCTACGATTACCTTGCCTTTACCAGCCCGTCCGCCGTCCTGAGCGTATTGCCAGGCCGCCTTCACTCCACTCTCATCCTTAACCGTCGTCTGCCCCTTTCCTGAGGAACTCATGATAGGCTTAACGACGAAAGGCAGGCCAATTTCCATCACTGCCGCCATATACTCTTCTTCGTTGGATGCGAAGCGGTAAGGCGATGTTTTTAAACCCAGATCTTCAGAGGCAAGCCGACGAATCCCTTCGCGGTTCATGGTCAACTGCGTTGCGCGAGCCGTCGGAATCACCGTCGTCACTCCCTCAGCCTCAAGCTCGGCTAAAGTGTCAGTCGCGATCGCCTCAACTTCGGGCACTACCAGGTGAGGTTTCTCCAATTCAATCACCGCCCGAAGGGCATCACCATCCAGCATCGAAACGACGTGAGACCGATCAGCAACCTGCATCGCTGGAGCAGCTGCATAGGCGTCGACCGCGATCACTTCCACGCCGTAGCGCTGCAGTTCAATAGCGACTTCTTTTCCCAGCTCGCCCGATCCGCAGAGCATGACCCGAGTGGCTTGTGAGGTAAATGGAGTTCCAATGCTTGCCATGGGTCACACCTTAGGGATAAATTTGGGTTTCCAAAGTAAAAATCTACGTCCTCCGCCCTTTCAATGTCACCTTTTTCGCAATGGCTCCTGTTGCTACGCGTTCATCTCAAAATGCTCCGTGTCAAAGCGATGCTCACGGTCCGCCGATCGCGCCTCATGACGCTGACGATATTGGGGTTTTTACTGACTTACTCGGTGGCATCCTATTGGCTTTTTAGCCGAGGGCTTGAATATGTCAGCAACCTACCCGCAGCAGGATCCCTGCTTAGCGATAGACTCATCAGCGTCATGTTTTTCAGCTTCATGCTAATACTGATGTTCTCGGTGGCAGTCACGGGATACATATCCCTCTATCGAAATCGCGACACACACTGGCTCCTAACGCTGCCTATCTCGCACCGCACCCTATTTCTCTGGAAGACCTTTGAATCCGCCGCTTTTTCAAGCTGGGGCCTGCTTTTCATCCTCGCCCCGCTACTGGCCGCGTTTGCCATGATCCGGGATGCCAGCCCTGTCTTTTTCGTTAAGACCGCTCTGATTCTGATTCCCTTCCTGTTCCTCGCGAGCGCCGCGGGAACGCTACTGATGGTGGCAGCCGTCCGCTGGCTCACCAGAAAGCAGCTCATTATCGCCAGCGCAATGATAGGGCTCATGCTGATCGGATCCGCCGTTCTTACGGGGGTTCAGGATCAAAAGGTGGTGAATGATACCGGGTTGAGTGCCGCCCTCACCTTCCAGAGGGTTCTTCATCATACCAATATCTCGGTCAATCGGGCGATGCCCAGCAACTGGGTCGCGGCCTCCGTGATCGAATGGACCCGGCCATACCGTCACTTCGGCAATTTTCTCTACCCCACCCTTTTGTTAAGTCATTCTATGATGGGGCTACTTGTCCTCACGTGGACCGGCAGGCGCCTTTTCTATTCTTCGTGGAACCGAAGCATTCACCAATCAGCCTTGTCTGCACATCGCGAGGGAGATCAGCCCCCTTCACTTGATCAGTTGGCATCCAACTTTTCGACCGAAACCCCTATCGTAAAATTCATTGGGAGGCCCATCGCTGCCATATCAAAGAAGGACTTCCTCACCTTCTTCAGAGAACCCGCCCAGTGGATTCAGTTTTCGCTCGTGTTCGGATTACTGGCAATCTATGCAAGCAGCCTTCGTCAAATGAATGGGGATATTGATCAACCAAGGGATCTCTATCTCGTCGCGTTTCTCAATCTCGCGGTGTGTGCCTTAGCTCTATCCACCCTGACGACGCGCTTTGTCTTCCCGCAATTCAGCCTCGAAGGACAACGGCTCTGGATCCTCGCCATGTCGCCCCTCAAGCTTCCCTCGCTGGTCACTCAGAAGTTCATCACCAGCACGCTTTGCAGTGGAGTGGTGGTGATACTGATTCTCCTCATCGGTGGCTACAACCTTCGACTTGGCTGGAGAGACTCTGCTTTTTTTGCCTCCGCCATCGCCCTTCTCTCCATAGGACTCAACGCTCTCGCCGTTGGACTGGGAGTGCTCTTTCCCAACCTGGAGGAATCCAATGCTGCCAAAATTGTGAGCGGATTTGGTGGAACGCTCTGCCTGGTTGGCAGCTTCATCTACATACTCACCTTCATCCTCCTTCTCGCGTATGCCCGATGGGATGTATTCATCACAAACGAGGTCAATCGGGACTGGATTCAAGATCCGCGGGGACGCTTGGCCATAGCCGCTCTGCTTATCCTCACTTTCATCGTAACTACGGTTCCTCTACTTTTTTCACGAAAAAAGCTAAAAAGACTGGAAATTTTAAGGAAATTATAATATTAATAGAAGTTAACTAAATTCACAACACTTCTTGCCATGTCTGCTGTAGCTGAAATCCAACCGATGTTTTTCGACGAAGAAGGAGGCAGTGACCTCGATATTCAATTCGAGCCCCACCACTTTGAGGCCGTCACTCCTTACTCCGAAGATCTAAACGACGAATACCAACAGGCTCAGGATCAACTCCGCCAGTTGCGTCAGCAGGAGGAGCAGATCAAGCGGCAGGCCGCCGAACTCGAGGAACTCACACAACAGGAGTCACTCTTCAAGCAAGGTCGCAGCGAAGTCACCGAGCAACTCGGTAAGTTTCTCTCCACCCTCGATCGTGAGGCAACTGAAGCTCAGCGAACTGCCGAAGATTGCGGTAACGCTCACGAGCGACTTGAGAGCCACTTGGCTAGCATCAACGCGCTCCACCCTGAAAACTGGAGCCGCGCCGATCGCAAGGGCGAACTTGCTCGCGCATTGAGTTATATTGAAGCAGCCGAAGACGAAATCGATAACCTCACCCCTCTGATTGACGGGTTTGGCAAAAAAGGCTTTCTCAACATGAAGGGCGCTCCCGCTCTTTCCGCTTCAGCGATTACTCAGGGAAATTTCATGTATTGGCTTCGCAGCGGATTTGCTTTCTCACTTCCCCTCGTCGGTTTCGCAGTGATCGCTCTGCTCGTAGTGCTTCTCTTCTGAAGTCACTCTGACTTAACAAGTCGTAAACCTCGTTCTGCGTTTTCCCAAGGTATGAGCCTATTCTCCAGTCGTCCCAAAAATCGTCGTCGCCGCTCCCGTTCAGGAAAGGAAACTTCCTGGATCGATCCAGATTCGACAACAGGCGGTAAGTCTCCCCGACGCGCGACGACACCTAAGCAAAAAGAGCATCAGCTCAACGCTCAAATCGGTGCCGTTGAGTCATTTCTGGCCAAACACCATGCCGCGGAAGTAAAGCGTGACTACATGAAGAGGGAGAATATCCTTCCCCCTCCCGATCAATCCTCCCATCGCAAAGCGAAACGAAAAATGACACTCGCAGCGCGGAGACGTTATCTTGCTGAGCGCAATCGGAACGGACTTCGATTTCTTGCTCTTTTCTGCCTTGCCTGTGGGATTGGCTGGTGGCTGATCTTCTCAGGAGTCTAACCGACCTCAAGCTTCCCCCCATTTTCAGGCAGCATTCCAGGCTCTCGCCATCGCTGCCACCCTCGTATCACTCCCAGGGTGACTAGTCCGAGCGCACCAATTTGGTAGCCGCTCAGTTCGGCAAAAACCTCGGGAGTATCCCGCTGGAAACCATGCCAAAACCGGAACAGGCCGTAGGAAATCAGATAGGCGTGAAACAACTGCCCCCGGCCGGCACCACGCAATGCGACTGGAGCTACTGCCGCCACAAAAAGGAGATTAAAAATCAGCTCGAGCGGCACCGAAGGCCATCGAGCAATCCCCTGACTGTCGACTTGAGCCCACCAGTTGGATGCATCACACGCTTCGCCTAGACAACACCCGTAGCGAAGGCAACCAATCCGCCCTACGGCAATCCCCAGTGGGACACCTATCGCAAACCAGTCTCCCGTGGGCTCTCGATGCCCGATGAGGCGCTTGACCATCTCAACCCCGGCGTAGCCCCCCAGCAACGCTCCGACGATGGTCTTTCCTGTCAGCCACTGCTTTTGCCATCCGGGTTCGCCCAGATAGAGCCAGCCCTCAGCCGCGAGGAAAAGGAGTTTGGCTCCAAGAAAAGCTCCGCATACAGCCCCCACAAAGATCGAGAACGATTCCGGGCGACTGC
>CAXBHX010000011.1:0-115333 GCA_963975655.1 uncultured Verrucomicrobiales bacterium | reverse complement strand
AGAAGCCGCCGGCGCCGCGGGCGCTGACCCCAGAGCCAGCGACGAAGCGGTCGACGGCGCCGGTGAAGGTGGTGCCGTAGTGGAGGATTTCTTGAGCGCCGGTGGCGCTGCCGGTGACGTTGACGATGAAGCCGCCGACATTGAGGGCGCTGACGTCGGTGCTGGTGGTGGAACCGAGGGCGGCGGCGGTGTCGACGTCCGCATTGATGGTGTGGGTGGTGCCAGAGAAAACCAGGGCCCCGGTGGTGCTGCCCTCGCCATCGAGGTTAGCGCCGGAGGCGACGGTGACGTCGGAGGTGAGCGATCCATCGAGCTGAAGCGTGCCGGCAGTGATGGTGGTGTCGCCGGTGTAGCTGTTCGCTCCAGAAAGGGTCAAGGTGCTGGTATTATCTTTTGTCAGCACACCAGCGCCGCTGATGATGCCGCTGAGCTCCTGGTCGGTGGTGCTGTTGTAGTTGAAGGTGCCGCTGTTGGCGATGTTCCCGTCGAAGACTGCGCCCGAGCCGAGAAAGCCCGCGCCAGTGAAGTCCAGGGTGCCAGCGGCGCCGACGTTGATATTCGAAGAAACGCCGTTAGTCCCTGCGCTGTAGAGGGCACCACTCACCTCCAGCGTGCCACCATTGACGTTGGTGGTTTTGGAGTAGGTGTTGTCCCCGGAGAGCGTCAGCGTGCCGATACCGCTTTTGGTGAAAACGGTCCCGTTTCCACTGGAGACTGTACCATTCAGGTCCTGTATAACTCCTGCATACGTGGTATTGGTAGCTTGGTTGACAGTAAATGTTCTCCTGGAAGCCTCAATCAATCCGCCCGAACCGGAGAGTTCGGATACCGCTAAATTATCAAAACTATCGTGAATACTTGCTGACACTAGTCCGCCGTTCACGGTCAGGGGGCCGTTCGCACCAATGCCACCATTCTGGAGGCCAAGGATACCATCATTGACCGTAACGCCTCCGGTGAAGGAATTATTGACCGAGAGGTTGAGCTGGCCCGAGCCGTTCAAGATCAAGGCACCGGTGCCGCTGATGACACCATTGAGTGTTTGGGTGGCGGAGCTGTTGAATTCAAGGATGCCGTTGTTGGCGATCGTTCCTGCGTAGGTGCCGCTACCGAGCGTTCCCGCCCCGCCGATTTCAAGCGTGCCGGCGTCGATCGTCGTAGTGCCGGTGTAGGTGTTGGTGCCGGAGAGCGTCAGTATGCCGGCTCCCGCCTTGGTCAGGCCTGAAGTTCCGTCAACGACGGATTGGATTTCCGCGTCCTGGTTGGCGGTGACCGTTGAGTTCCCGGAGAGGGTCAGGATGTTGCCGGTGACAATGTAGCCGGTCGTGTCAAACTGAAGACTGTCCGCGGTAATGGCCTCACCGAGGGTGACAGTACCCGCCGTGCCGCCGAAAATAGCGCTGTTCGGGATGGCGTTGCTCCAGGTGGTGTCAGCACCCCCGGTGGCCGCAGTGTCCCAGTTAAATGTCGTGGTGTCCCAGGTGCCGGTGCCGCCATCCGCATCCGCGCTGGTAGTGGCGCCATCCCAGAATAAAGCCTGTGCCTGTGCAGTGCCGGCTGAAAAGATGGTGAGCAACGCAATTACCACCAGCGCGGTCAGGCCGAGGTGGCGTTGCACGCCGCAGGGCTTGGTTTTGTCCGGAGTGTCAGTTGCTGGGTGGAGTGTGGTTGCTGCTGTCATTGAAGTCGGCGTTGAAGTCGGCGTTGAAGTCGGCGTTGAAGTCGGCGTTGAAGTCGGCGTTGAAAAATTGGGGAATGCCGGTGATGTCTCAAGTGCGGTCGGCAGTGTGGCCAAAACTTGCCATTCCAAGAAGAATTGCCGAAGCAACGAGTGCCCATAGTAAGCCGCAGTGGCTCAGGGAGTTCGGTCGAATGGATCGTTTCATTAAAAGGCTCTGGTGGTGGATGTGAGCCTACTGTGTCCCCTAGTGCAATTTCCCGGTATCCTCATTTTTTAGGATACGGGTCACTTTCTTTTGGGCTATGCTGGTGCCTAATTAAGTGAAGTCTCTCATCCCAGCGCCCGCCAGGAACGGCCATTGTGTGGCAAAGCCAAAGGCGTTCATCGGCGGCTTGGCATGCCGGATCTGTTGTCAAAACGAGTCAGGAAAACGGTGGTTCTTGACGCTAACCCTGCTTGCTTCGCCCTTCTTTTCAGTGTTGGCGGGGCAGTCGGAGTCAGATGCGTCTTTGCTCAATGAATCCCTGAGCGAACTCGAACAACGTGTCGTCGCCATCGATGAACGACTTGGGCAGCTCGCCAGATTCAGTATGCGAAGCGGGATGGGATCGATTGGTTTTCGGTCGCAACCCCATTCGGAGGCCAATCACACGGAATGGATTCAAATCGATTTGCCTGAGGAGAAGGTAATTGATCAAATTGTGCTGGTTCCCTCGATCTGGCAAGATGCCCGTGCTGGCTTCAGAGCGGATGGTTTTCCTCTGGAGTTTCGGCTGCTTGCAAAAAGTGCCGAAAACCCTGCCGGGAAAGTCGTTGCTTCCTTTGGGCCAGCTAAAAACCTGCTTCCGCGAATCGCCCCTTTGGTCATTCCATGTCCGCCGGGAACCGTGGCTTCAGAGGTGGTATTGGAGGTCACTACTCTTTCTCCGCGGGCGTGGGATGGGAAATACCTGCTCCAGCTGTCTGAGATCCTGATTTTTAACGGTGAAGAGAATGTCGCGTTGAGGCAGAAGGTGACAACTTCCAAGTCAATTGCTGATCCAGACCCCTCCCGATTCAAGGAGGCGTTAGTGGACGGATTCCTTCCGTTCGAAATGGATGCTGCTTTTGGGGAGCCGAGCTTAGCCATGGTCGGCAAAGCCGGTCTCGAGGAAACGCCTCAAATGGTAATTGATCTTGGCTCTATTCAGATTCTGAGTTGGCTGCAACTGCACCGGACAGACATAAGCGATAGCGTTCCGCAGGCAGTCCCTTCCGATTTTGGTGTTCCGCGCCGGTTGCTGATCGAAGGGGCAGGGCAGCCCGACTTTTCGGATGCCGTGCTGCTGGTCGATTATCGAAATGAAAACGTTTACGACACCGGTCCGATCATCATGCGGAGCTTTCCGGAGACTCGATGTCGCTATGTTCGCCTGACTGTAGTGGAGCCGTATCAAGACACCCTGCTTGGATTGGCAGAGATTGAATTGTTTTCTTCGGAAGGGGAGAATGTGGCGATCAATCTGCCGGTTCAAACGAATATTGACGTCATTAGCCGGAATCGCTCAATTTCAGCCCTGACCGACGGGCGCAACATTTATGGAGAGATTCTTCCGATTCGGGAATGGGTGAGCCAACTTGCCGAGCGACATGATCTGGAGGTGGAGAAACCTCTGGTTGTTGCTGAATTGGGGCGACGATATTCGCAGCAAAAAGCCAACCTGAGACGAATGTCGTGGTTGGCAGCTATTCTGGTGGCAGGAATTGTTGTCTCCATTTTTCTCGAACGCATCGTCAGGATGCGCCAGATATCTAATATTCGGAAACGCCTTGCTGCCGATCTACACGATGAACTGGGGGCCAATCTCCACACGATTGGCTTGTTGAGCGATATGGCAGGGGACAGCAGAACGACGTCCGAGGAGTTGGCTACGATTCATCGTCGCATTCGATCGGAGACTGAGCGAAGTGGAATGGCTGTTCGCCATTGTGCTGATGTATTGGTGGCTGGCAATCTGTACACGGATCTGGTAGCGGATATGAGACGGGCGTCTCGAAGGATTATTGCCAAAGCGTCCCACAATTTTTCATGTGAAGGGGAGGAGTTTCTGGCTCGACTGAGGCCTCGGGCCCGGGCTGACCTTTTTCTGTTCTACAAGGAATGCCTTGTGAACATCAGTCGACATTCAGGAGCGACACAATATACGACTCACTTGTCGGCGGGTCCGAAGGAGGTCTGTCTGACCATCAAGGACAATGGGCAGGGAGTCCCAATTGACGTGAAGGATGGAATTCCTCCTTCATTATTGCGACGGGCGTGGCTGCTGCGCGGGAAGATTTCCGTTGAAGGTCAGGGCAGCGATGGAACCAGCATCAATCTAAAGGTGAAAATTTGGAGATGGAGACTTCGGAAATAGAAAGGAAACGCAGATATGGACAGAGCGATTCGAATCATGCTGGTGGAAGATCATCCGGAATACCGTGAGATCATTGCCATGGCTCTAGCGAGGGAGTCGGACATGAATCTGATCTGGCAGTTCGGTACATCGGAGCATGCCTTGAGAAGTTTGGAGGAGCGTCAAGAGCGGTACGCGCCGGATATAATCTTACTCGATCTGAATTTGCCGGGGATTGACGGGTTGGACTCAATTCAGTTTTTTAGAGACATCGCACCTGAAGCTGGAATCATCATCCTGACTCAGTCCGATCGAGAAGCGGATGTCTTGAAAGCCATCATGCTCGGGGCAAATGGGTATTTGTTGAAATCTTCTACTGTCAGTCAGATTACCGAGGGTATCAGAGAAGTGATGCAGGGAGGCGCATCCATTGATGCCGGCGTAGCGAATTTTATTCTGAAGACGCTTAAATCCAAACTCCCCGATGTGAGTCCGGAGGCCGTGCTTACGAAGCGTGAAATTGAAGTTTTGGAGTTACTTTCCGAAGGGCATTCGAAGAAGATTATCGCAGATCAGCTGGGCATTGGCATGACGACTGTGGTGACCCACGTCAGTCATATCTACGAAAAGCTGAAGGTTTCCAACGCTCCGGAGGCCGTTGCGAAAGCATTCCGGGAAGGAATACTTTCGATCGGCTAAGTTCAGTATGTCAAAGCGGGGGGACTCAGGAGGGGGGGGCATTAGATATTGGAAGTTAGAAATTAGCGCAGGCAGCGAACCAGCCGCTAAGGCCTAACCGCTAATTCCTAATATCCTGGAACCCAGGGTTAACCCAGGTTCTCAGCAATCCGTCGGCAGACTTCCTCGACATTCTCGCGGCTGTTGAAAGCGGAGATGCGGAAGTAGCCTTCACCAGCGGCACCAAATCCGGCTCCGGGGGTGATGACGACGTTGGCTTGCTCGAGCATGCGGTCGAACATGTCCCATGAGCTGACACCTTCGGGGCAACCGACCCAGACATAGGGGGCGTTGACACCACCGTAGACGGAAAGGCCGAGTTTTTGACACGCTTCACGGAGCAGTTTTGCATTGCCCATGTAACCTTCGATGAGAGCAGCGACCTGCTTCTTTCCTTCTTCGGAGAAGACCGCTGCGGCGCCGCGCTGAACGGGGTAGCTGGCTCCGTTAAATTTGGTGCTGTGACGGCGGGACCAGAGGGGGTGAATAGCCTGCTCCTGTCCATCTTCGGTGTAGCCATTGAGCTCCTTGGGAATCGTAATGTAGGCGCAACGAGTGCCGGTGAATCCACCGTTTTTGGAAAAACTGCGAAACTCGATAGCGCATTCTTTGGCACCGTCGATTTCAAAAATAGAGTGGGGTACGTCGTCCTCCTGAATGAAAGCTTCGTAGGCAGCATCATAGAGAATGATGGCCTTGTTCTCGCGGGCATAGGCGACCCAGGCTTCCAACTGCTCACGGCTGGCAGTGCCGCCGGTCGGGTTGTTGGGGTAGCACAGGTAGATGAGGTCTACTTTTTCATCGGGGATGGCAGGGACGAAATCATTCTCGGCGGTGCAGGGAAGGTAGACAAGACCTTCGAAGGTGCCATTTTCGTCAGCTTCACCGGTGTTGCCGATCATGACATTGGTGTCCACGTAAACGGGATAAACCGGATCGGTGATCGCGATTTTGTTCCCAGGTCCGAAGATATCGAGAATGTTGCCGGAATCGCACTTGGAGCCGTCTGAGATGAACACTTCGTCTGCGCTGATGCCAAGACCCTTGAACTGGTTTTCAACGATGGCTTCGCGAAGGAAGTCGTAGCCCTGCTCGGGGCCGTAGCCGCGAAAGGTCTCGGGGTGGCCCTGCTCATCGACTGCCGCGTGCATGGCCTGACGGCAGGCTTCAGGTAGAGGCTCCGTAACATCTCCGATCCCGCAGCGGATCAGTTTGGCGGCCCCTTCCGGGTTAGCCTCGGTGTAAACGGTGACCCGTCGGGCGATTTCAGGGAAAAGGTAGCCTGCTTTGAGCTTGAGGAAGTTGTCGTTAATGCGTGCCATGGTGCTGGTGTTTGGTATATCTTCGGCTTCTATAGAGTGTGAAGATGCAGGTTGAGCAACGGATTTTTCAATATTCTCTCGTTTTTCTCGTTTTCGTCCAAGTCTTGGGCCTGAGCACAAATCGTTCAGTCGCGGCGGAAAACCGGGTGATCATTGCTGACGGAAAGCTTTCTTTGGCGCTTCCCGGAGGGTGGTCTGAGTCTGACTTGAATGCCGATGACGTTCTTGCTGGTTACGCGACCCAGGACAATCGGTCCTCCGTGTTTTTTCAATCAATGTTGGCGTCTACCGCTGGATCGATGCAGGACCTGCTCGATCGGACGATTGCGAATTTCGACGAGAGATTTCGGGTGACTAAGGTGGATGAGGAAAAGACGGGGCAGGTAGAGGGGCCTGATAAAAAATGGCCGGGGATCTTCACCACGGCGGAGGTCACGGTGGAAAAGGGAGAGGATGAGTTCGATATGAAATTCTATCTGCTGGTATTCGATACGGGGACGAGTCTGTATTTTATGCAGGCCAGCACAACTCGCCCCATCAGGGAGTCGAGGGAGCGGCAGATCTACGAATTGATTCGCTCTATCGTTGCCAAGTCATGAATCTCTGACAGACTGACCACTATGGCGGAGCGACCTCCCATTCGGGCCACAGGCCGGATCACTCAAGTTCATCAGGAAAATCGACTTTTTGAGGTCGAGATGGTGAACGGTTACCGTGCCTACGCGGTTCTTGAGAGGAAGGGGCCGCCTATTCCCGAGAATACGGATTTGCTGCAATGTGAAGCAGAGGTGGAGTATTCCCCATACGATATGAGCCGCTGCAAAATTGTAGGCTGGAACGTGCCGGCATCGGTAGACGGGGCATCCTAGTATATCACCATGGCCCTGCTCGAAGTCAGAGATTTGCGAACCTACTTTCACACCCGTGAAGGTGTTGTGCGTGCGGTTGACGGGGTCTCTTTCGATGTCGAGGCCGGGCAGACAGTTGGGATTGTGGGCGAGTCCGGTTCAGGAAAATCGGTGACCTGCTATTCGCTGCTCAAATTGATTCCACAACCTCCGGGAAAGATTGAGGGCGGCACGGCTCGCTTCGGTGAACTTGAATTGTTGTCTCTATCCGATGCAAAGATGCGGCAGGTCAGAGGGAAGCGAATCGGCCTGATTTTTCAGGACCCGATGACCTCGTTGAATCCCTACTTGAGAATTTCGACTCAGTTGATCGAGCCTCTCTTAATTCACGAAGGACTTTCAAAATCTAAGGCACTTGAACGTGCTGTCGCGGAACTCGATGCGGTGGGGATACCGGACCCCAAGAGCAGGATCCACAGCTACCCGCATGAATTCTCGGGGGGGATGCGACAACGGGTCATGATTGCGATGGCTCTGATCACCCGGCCGGAAATTCTAATTGCTGATGAACCCACAACGGCTCTTGATGTGACGATACAGAGGCAGGTGCTTGATCTTATCAAGGCCCGTCAGGAGGATCTGGGAACGGCCGTGATCTTTATCACTCACGATCTCGCGGTGGTTTCGGAGGTGTGCGATTATGTTAATGTGATGTATGCCGGTCGCTTTGTGGAGCGCGCCGATGTGAAGACCCTTTTTGGCGAGCCGCGCCACGCATACACTCAGGCGCTTCAGCGGTCAATTCCAGCTCTGCAGCCGAAGGGCGAAACGCTCTACACCATTCCGGGGCTTCCTCCGAATCTCGCAGCCGGAGTTTCTGGTTGTGCCTTTGGCCCTCGCTGTGAGTTGCCCGAGGGATCTCCTGATCACGCGGGGGATCGTCCTGCTCTGGTGGAGATTGAGCCCGCTCACTGGGTCCAGAATTGTCCGGGCTGTCTGGCTGCTAACCTTTAAAGAATACTTCCTTTGTCCTATCTCGAACTCGAACAGTTGACCCGTCACTTCACCCGCAAGGAGGGCATGTTTGGCCGTACCTCGACAACGATTCGTGCGGTGGATGGTGTTTCGCTCTCCATTGAGAAAGGCGAAATTCTCGGGCTGGTGGGCGAGAGTGGATGCGGGAAATCGACGCTGTCACGTCTCGTTATGCAATTGTTGAAGCCGACGTCGGGCAGCGTTGTGTTGGAAGGAGAGCGGCTCGCCGATCTCCCTTCTCATGAAATCCGGCGTCGACGTCGGGATTTTCAGATGATTTTTCAAGACCCCTACGCATCGCTCAACCCCAGGATGACGATTTTCAGTACGTTGGCGGAGGCCATCATGACCCGGCATCCTCAACTGGCTAGTGATCGCGGTGCGCTGGAAAAAGCGGTCTCGGTTTTGATGGAGAGAGTGGGGCTCGACCCGCGTTACATTCGCAAGTATCCCCACGAGTTTTCCGGAGGTCAGCGTCAACGAATTGCGATCGCCCGGGCGTTGGGGCCGGAGCCCAAGCTCGTCTTGGCGGACGAACCCGTCTCGGCGCTTGATGTGTCGATTCAGTCTCAGATCCTGAACTTACTAAAGGAACTTAGGGATGAGCTGGAACTCACGATGATTTTTATTTCCCATGATCTCTCTGTGGTCCGTTACATCGCGGATCGAATCGCAGTGATGGAGGGGGGGCAGATCGTTGAGGTTCGCGGGGCTGAAGAACTGTTTGAATCGCCGGAATCTGAAGTCACCAAAACGCTGCTGAGCGCAATACCGCAGATACGGTAGGGCTTCTTTCTTGGTTCCGGAAGGGAGCGGTGGCAGTCTGCCGGCCATGAAAAAGCTATTCACCCTGCT
Organism: uncultured Verrucomicrobiales bacterium; assembly: GCA_963975655.1. Classification (GTDB taxonomy): domain Bacteria; phylum Verrucomicrobiota; class Verrucomicrobiia; order Verrucomicrobiales; family DEV007; genus Arctic95D-9. The sequence goes on along the minus strand of CAXBHX010000011.1, from coordinate 106,479 downwards.
GCTATTGCTGTCCCTCTCTGTCGCTTTTGCTGAAGAGAGGAAATCGAAATCCGCCGTTCTCTTTGACGGAAGTTCGCTCGATGCCTGGGACTTTTCTGAAGGAGCTTGGTCGATTGACTCTGACGGAGCGTTGACTTGCAACATGGAGGAAGTGACATCCAAAGAGGGCAAGAAATCCGTCAAGGGGATGGGCTACATCTGGACCAAGGAGGAATTCGGTGATTTCAAATTATCGCTTTCTTACAAGCTCTCTGAAGGTGCCAATAGCGGCGTGTTTTACAGGTCGAAAAGGGAAGATTCAGTGAATGGGGGGCACGAGATTCAACTGATGGATAACGTGGGCTTTCAGAAGACCCATGGTGAGAAAGAGGACCGCAAACTGAATGGCTCTTTTTACGAAGGAAAGGCGCCTGCCGCGAACCCTGCTAACCCAGTGGGGGAGTGGGATACGCTGACATTAAAGGCTGTCGGTCCCAGGATCACTTGCTCGATCAATGGGGTTCAGGTTTTTGACGTCGATGTGAACAATTGGCCGGAAGTGGGAAAGAACCCTGACGGCACGCCTAATAAGTTCAAAGTGGCGATCAAAGATAAGCCGCGCCGGGGATACATCGGCCTGCAGAATCACGGGCAGGTGGTTTGGTTTAAGGATATAAACATCAGGCCACTGTAGCTGGTGCCAGCTACTCCTGTGGATCCATCTGCTTGTTGGCCCAGGGCAGCGCAGTGCGGATGATCCAGGACCCTACGACAAACATGCCGTCAATATAGGCGGTGCTGGAAGCTCCCATGACTCGCTCCACTCCGACGCGCTCGTCGAGGTTGCGGAAAGCCTTCATGTTCTCAAGCTGCTTTTTCGCACGCTCTCCCGCATCAAGCTCTGTGGGAATCGTTGCCATATTCCAGAAGGCGATGAGGGACCAGGCTAGCAGGACGATCGGAAGGATGGTTTTTGTCATGCCCATGGCGAGGGCGATGAGTCCGATGATGAGCAGGGGGATGCTGAGATAGACTGTCCAGCGGATGGCTGTCGTTCGCCAGAGCAACGGGCGATGCCCTTCGTGGTGCTGGATCGCTTTTCCTGCCTGCTGGGCAGCGAGAGCGAGCGAAGGGAAATTGGTCCCGTTAAAGTGCCACGAGGAAAGAGTGATCTGGCGTTTCTCGGGAGAGTAGAAATCGTCGATCAGTCCGCGGCCCTTTTTGACGCTTACATCCTCGATGCCGCGTTGTCGGATGATCTGCTTTGCCAGCTCGGCGCCCGTAATGCCGGAGGGCAGTGAGTTTCCGACTTCCTGTCCATAGATCTTCTGGAACCGGCTCCGGCCCCACATGGTGATCGCCAAAGCGACCATGAAAATTAACAGAAATATCTGCATGCAAAAACTGTGGCATGAACCCGCTCGAACAGCAACGGGCGTGCCTGCGCCGGAATCACGCTACACGTTGAGGCCGGTTACGTTTCAGGGAATTCGGTGACAGCGTAAACCTCAACACCTTGCGCTCGTCCTTTCACTTTGTGAACTCCCAGATTTTTGGAGATGCTCTGACTGTTTGGCAGGGCTCTGGCGAAGTCTCCTGTCATGAGCACGTTGTGATTGAGATCCCGGGTGAGGCTTTCGAGACGGAAAGTCAGATTGACAGGGTCGCCAACGAGGGTGAATTCGCCCTGGCTCATGCCGCCGTAGGCGACTTTGCCGGTGTGCAGGGCGATGCCGATTTCAAAACGGCAGCTGGTCTGTTCAAATACATCGAGTCGGTCCTGATAGATCTGGGCGCAGCTGGCGAGCAATTTCTCAGCGGTTCGCATGGCAGCTTGGAGAGAGTTCTCATCGACTTTGGTCCAATAGGCCAGAACGCTGTCGCCGATAAATTTGTCCACGGTTCCACCTTCCGTTGAGATGATTTCTTCGCAGTCGGAATACCAGCGCCCGATGATCTGAGCCAGGTCGTCGGCGTCAATTTCTTCGGAAAAACGGGTGAAGCCTTTGATATCACTGACGAGAATAATGACAGGGGTCGAGCGGATCAAGGCGATGGTTGAACCGCCCATGGCGTCGATGTCAACTTCGACTCCCTGTCCTCCGATTTGCTCGAACTGATACTCGTGCTCAGCGAATGTGACGACATCGCCGTGATTGAGCTTCCGGGTAGCCGTGACTCTGGAGCCGTTGAGGTAGCTTCCATTGAAGCTGCCCAGATCAAAAAGATAAAACCCGCCGTCCTGCTTTCTGATCATAGCATGACGCCGCGAGACCCGGGGGTCCGCCACGACAACCTGGCACTCCGGGCTACGTCCGATGATGGAGACCGCCAGCAATTCCACGGGCTCTCCGGTCTCGATGCGTTTTAGGGATGCCTTCACGTGGGGGTATCAAAGGGATTTCAAGGAGGCCCGGCAAGCCTGAAACAAAGGATTAAGGCAGTCCTTTGATGATTGTTTCAGAGTAGCGAAATTCGCCGGTGATCGCGTCGTAGAATTGAAAAACAACCTGCGGGTGTGGGAAGGCATACCAGCGTTCCCCGTCGCGCTCGATTGGGTTGTTGAATACATTGTTCACCCGGACCACACAAAAGTGAGGGAAGGTGCGGTTGGCCCGGGGGATGTCCTCCATCGCATAGCTGGACCAGCGGATGTCGCACTCGCGGGGACCATATTTGAATTTGCCGTTAATCGGGCGTCCGCCCTCATCAACCATGGGCATGTGGTTGATGGAATTGTGAGGGCCGCTTGCAAACTCGTAGACGTTGTCTGTAATCTTAATGGCGAATGAGTTGTGCAGATCGCCGGTGAGAACGAATACGGGTTGTTCGAGTTTGTCCCAGAATTCGATGAGTTCCTCGCGCTCGTCGAGAAAGACGGTCCAGGCATCGTCTTTCTTGATGGTAAGTTGTTTGTCATTACCCCCGCCGCTGCCGACGTGAGGAACCATGAAGTTCACTGAAGATACGACAAATATAAAGTCAGCTTCGCTTTTGCTGATGCCGTCTTTGAGCCACTTCATTTGTTGCTTGCCCAGCATGGAACGCCCGGGTTGAGCCGGGGTCTCAACATCGTGCAAATCACGGTGGGAGCGGGTATCGACCAGAAAGAAGTCGCAGTTGGATACGGAGAACTTGCCGTAGGCGCGGCGGCCGATGGAGTAGGCCGCGCTTCCGTCAGCTTTGGCTGCAGGGGAAACACGGATTTGAGTGGGACTGATCACTTCGACGATATCGTAAACGGCGGAGTTGGGATCACCTGGCTGGGAGTCGAGTTCAGCGTCTTTCACTCCGGCTGTAGGGGTTCCCCAGTGAACGTGGAGATTGGCCATGTCTTCCAGATTTAATTTAGTGAAGTCAGCGTTAGGGTCTTCAATCACATCGCTGCCCGCCTTAAAGTTGCCGCGGCTGAACCAGGCGACTTTGCTGTGCTCAACTGGGTTGGCCCAGGCCAGGTAGTCGAACCAGGCCTGTGTGGCGATATCTCGGAATACGGCACGTCGATTGACGTAGCCTGCCTCGCCTGTGCCAAAAATGTCATTGAGTAGTTCGTGGTCATCGGCGGTGTAGAAAGTGGGCACGTGGCGGTGCCATTCACTCAGGTTGCGACCCCGCTCAAGGTAGGTTTTGTAGTTCTCCCAGACGCCGGTAATGGTCGGTGCGTTTTGGATAATGTGAGGGGCTTGATCCTCGGTGATGGCGACCTGATGCATCCAGCGCTCTGCTGAGTAGTCGCGACGATTTTCGTAGAGCCAGTCACCATTGAGGATGGCGAAGTGGACTTTGTCTCTCCAGTCGCGATTGAGGGTGTCAAAAACAGGAAGGCTTGGCCCGACACTGTCGCCGCCACCGCTTTGGTTGTTACCGCAGGCAAACTCGAAGCTGAAGTTGAAGAGCCCGTCAGGATTACCTTCTTCATTTTTGAACTTTGCCGGGTCCGGCATGGTTAAAAACGAACCGCTGAGCTGGTGGTCTTCAATCCGGTAGTAGTAGCGGGTGTTGGACTCGAGGCCGGGGATAGTGACTGTGCCGGTATTGTCGTGATCGAGATCCGTGGTCAAAACGGGGGCGATCATATCGAGGGCATCTTCGTTCTTCCCATAGAAGATATTAACCTCACCAGGATCATTGGTTCGCACCCAGATGGTCATCGAGGTGGTCTCAGGGCGACCGAGGATGGGACCGTGGGTGACGCGGGTGTCTGTGGTCGGACCATCTTGCGCGAATATCGCGGTTGATGCGAAAACAAGGGGTAGGAGAAAGAAAAATCTGAATAAATTCATGGTTGGATCAATCGTGAAGAGGTCTTATAGCCTTTAAGTATGAGTGACGCACGCCCAAATATTATTTTCATAATTACCGATCAGCAGCGCTTCGATACGATCGCTGCTTTGGGGTATCCTCACATGGATACTCCCAATCTCGATCGGCTGGTTAACGAAGGGGTGTCTTTCAATCAGTGCCATATTACGGCGCCGAGTTGTGCACCGTCCCGTGCCAGTTTATTTACCGGTCAGTATCCTCATACGACGGGAATTCTGAAGAATGCGGATGAGTGGACTCACAGTTGGATCGAGAACCTGAGCGAGTCGGGCTATCACAGCGTTAACGTGGGCAAAATGCACACCTGGCCGATGACAACCCCTTGCGGTTTTCACCAGCGGTATGTCGTGGAAAATAAAGATCGCTACCTGGAAGGTCGCTACTTTTTTGATGAATGGGACAAGGCGCTGGCGGCTCGAGGACTCGTGAAGCAGCAGCGAGAACTCTATCGCCAACGTCCTGACTACAACGATGCGGTGGGGAGTTTCACTTGGGATCTGGACGGAGATATGCAGTCCGATAATTTTGTGGGAGGTCTGGCCCAGTGGTGGACTACAACCTATCCGAATACGGAGCCGCTGTTTTTGCAGGTCGGTTTTCCCGGTCCTCACCCTCCGTATGACCCCACGCCGGAAGCGCTTGAGCCATATGCGGAGAAAGATATCCCACTCGATCCTTTGACCGAGGGGGACCTTGAGGGGCAGCCCGAAGCCTACAAGGGCATGCGAGTACACAATAATGAGGTCGATCACGATTCCGTGATTCTTCCTTTGGCGCCGACTGAGGAGCAGCGGCTCAATCAACGGCGGCACTACTGTGCCAATGTGACGATGATCGATGAGCAGGTCGGAGAGATTATGCAACGCCTTGATGAGCAGGGTTATCTCGAAAATTCGATCATCATCTTCACCAGCGACCACGGTGATTGTCTCACGGACCACGGGCATTCTCAGAAGTGGACGATGTATGAGCAGGTCATGCGGGTGCCTCTAATCGTATGGGCGGCGGATGGCCGCTTCGGGAAAGGCCGTCAGGTCGATGATCTGGTGTCGCTCTTTGACGTGGGGGCAACGGTGCTGGAAATGGCGGGGTGTGAAGTGCCTGAGCATTTCTCGGCCCGATCATTGATGCCAGCTTTGGAGGGCGACCCGAATTGGAAGGGCAGAGACTATGTGTTCGCTGAACATCCTAGAGACGGCAATTTCACCACTGCGGATTATCAGGTGATGGTGCGCTCGGAACGGTGGAAACTGGTCGAGATCTATGGGTCAGACGAAGTGGACGGTGGTCGGGAGGGACTGCTCTTTGATTTGAAGAACGACCCACTTGAGATAAATAATTTATGGGCTGACGCAGATCATGAGACGATTCGACAGGAGTTGCGGCAAGCGCTTCTGGAGTGGCGAATCGATACCGGGCAGGCGGCATCGAAGACCTTTGCGTCGAGTCGCTAGAAGAACTCCTGATTCCGTCGTGGCATGCTGGAAATTTTGACTTAAAGTGTCATTGAAACAGGCCGGAGATGATCGCTGGGTCCTTCGGGGTTCAGAGGAAAGTCCGGACACCATACGGCAACATACCCGGTGAAAGCTGGGGAACTCTTTTGTAATGAGGGAGTGACGGATAGTGTCGCAGAAAATAAACCGCCTTTCGACGCTTTGGCTGAGAGAGGTAAGGGTGAAATGGCGAGGTAAGAGCTCACCGCCCCGAAGGCAACGGAGGGGGCAGGAAAAACCCTATGTGGTGCAAGACAGAACAGAGCAAACGGGCAGCCGGTCCGGTTTTACGATTTCGGTCGTAAAGTGTGCTCGGGTAATAGTCGCACCGGCTTCGGTCGGGGTGGGGGCTTTTTCGGAAGCGCCGATTAGATAAATGATCGTCCGTCGACGCCGAATACGGCCCGACGAACAGAATCCGGCTTACGGTGGCCTGTTTCACCTTATTTCAAGAGCTTCGCAGTCGCGATGGAAAGGACCCAACAGGGTTGAGTGGATCACTTAACTCTGTTGGGTCCAGCTTTTTTGGCCCGCAAATCGCCTGTTATCGGCCTTGCGAAACGATCGGGAGTATCCGAGTAAAGGCGTTTACGGAATGCGACTTGGGTTTTGCAGCATAACTTTGGCCAGCCAGGATGGGCAGGGCCGGAATGGGAGAGGGCACCGATGCTTGAAGGCATGTGGTTGGCTGATGGCTGCGCTTGTTCTGACTGCTTTGGGATCCTGCTCGCCGGACAACTATCACACTCGGGCGGACAAGGAGACGTTTGCGATTCTGTTTCAGAAGACAAGTCAGGTGAAGAATGTCGACATGGACGACGTGGATATTAGCCTGCCGGGGGATGTCGATCTTTCGCGGTTTCCTAAGAGTGGTGACGGGGCCGGTTTTATGGGCGAAGCGTCGTCACGGGAACGGGGCGCGCGAAGGATGACTCTGGCGGATGCGCTTGAGACCGGGGTGACCTACGGGCGGGTTTATCTGGATGAAAAGGAGCGGGTATTTCTTTCAGCACTCGACCTGACCCTGGTGAAGTATGAACTGGAACCGATGCCTTTTGCTGGCGGTTCGCTGGAGTGGGCCACGGATTCCCGTGCAGCTGCGGTGACCAATCTGGTTTCCACCAATACGTTTTCTCGCACGAGTTCGGCCGGCTTCAGCTGGTTGCTCAAAACCGGAGCCCGGGTTTCTACGGATTTCACCAGAGACTTCCTTCGTTTCACCACGGGGAATCGATCCATCAACAGCTCGGATCTTGCGGTGTCGATCATACAGCCGCTTCTGCAAGGAGGCGGAACGACCGTGACGCTTGAGGCGCTCACTCAAGAGGAGCGCAATGTGCTTTATGATCTACGTGGATTTGCCGATTTCCGGCGGACCTTTGTGGTGGATGTTGTGAGCGACTACTACGGAGTTTTGCGATCCCGTGATCGGATTCAGAACAACTACGTAGCCTATCAGGGATTCCTTCAAAGTGTTGAGCGTGAAGAGGCTCTGGCCGAAGAGGAACGGAGTACGCAGACGCAGTTGGGGCAATTACGCCAAGCGGCGCTGCAGTCCGAGAGCCGATGGATTGACGCGATTCGAATTTATCTGACGCAGTTGGATGATCTGAAATTAACACTCGGTATTCCGGTCGCCGAAACGATTATTCTCGATGATAGGGAATTGGGGAAACTGGGGATCGACCCACCCGGGATCACGCGAGAACAGGCCGTGAAGGTGGCCTTAGTGACTCGTCCCGATCTGGTCACTTCGGTGGATCGGGTCGCTGATGCCGAGCGCCAGATCAAAGTGGCGGAGAATGGCTTGCTTCCCGGCCTCGACGTCTCTCTAGATTACAATCCGAGGAGTGATATTGGGGATACGACTCCGGCGATCAACTGGGACCGTCGCCGCTGGGAAGGGACGCTCGATTTAGATTTGCCCCTCGACCGTAAGGCTGAGCGAAATATTTATCGGGCCACACTGGTTTTCCTGGATCGAGCGAAGCGAGCGAATGATTTGACCCATGATCAGGCTCGGTTGGAGATCTATAATGCCTGGCGGGCTCTGGAGCAGGCAAAGTTGAATTTCGAAATTGCTGAGCAGGAAGTGAGTCTGGCGGACCGCCGCCTAGAGGAGCAGAAGCTTTTAGCAGAACTGGGCAAGGGCGAGGCAAGAGACCTGGTGGATGCCCAGAACGACTTGGTGAATGCTCAGAATCAGAGAACGTCAACGCTTGTTGATCATACCTTAGCGCGGTTGCGCCTTTGGAGAGACATGGGGATCTTGTATATTAGCGATGACGGTTCTTGGGTCACACGGCTTGAGAACGAATAACGCTAAGGTATGAAGACATGGGTAATAACGGCGGTTGTGGCTACAACCGCAGCGGTGGCATTATTTGCACTGAAGAAGAATGCCACCTCAGGCGGAGATGTCGAAAATCTGCCGGTTGCGACGGTGCAGCAGGGCGATTTGGTGATCGATGTTCTCGAAGGCGGGAATATTCAGGCCCTCAACTTTCTTGAATTTCGCAATGAGGTCAAGAAAACCGCAGGAGTGAAGATTCTGGAGATCATCGATGAGGGATACATGGTCACCGAGGAGGATGTGGCCAATAGGAAGGTTCTCGTGAGATTGGATGATTCGGATCTGGAAGAGGATATCGTGGACCATGATGTCGAGTTTCAGCAGACGGAGTCAGTCTACGCTGAGGCGAAGCAGAATATTGAGATCGAGGAAAGTGAAGCTCTCAGTCAGATCAAGGCAGAGCGACAGTTGCTGAGGTTTGCGCTTCTCGATTTTCAGAAGTTTGTCGGGACGGAGGCTGCGGACGACATTCTCAACAAGCTGAAACTGCCCCACGACAATGACACTCTCGAATTTTATGAGAAGGAGGCAACGGCCCTGATTGTGAAGTCTTTTGATTCACAGAAGTTGGCAGAGAGCGCGATTGTTGAAGAAGGCATGAGGCCCTTTGAGTTGGAGTCAGACAGTAGTCTCTCCTCTAATGTGAATTTTGGAGCATTCATTGAGAATGAGTTGTTGGGTGACGGGGAGGCCGAGCAGACCATCCGCCGAATGGTGGACGAGGCTTTGGTTGCAGCATCACAGTTGTCGGTTGTCGAGGAATCTGTCGAAGGGGCGAAGCGGTTACATTCTCGTGATTTCATCACCAAGCAGACCTTGGAGAATGAGATGGTTGGTCTGGATAAAGCCAAGCTGGCGCTTCAGCGTTATGAAACGGAATTGGAGCTGTTCCGTGATTATGAATTTCCGAAAGAAGCGGAAAAGATGCTTTCGAAATTTGAAGAAGCGCTCCTTTCGTTGATCAGAACCAAGCGGGAAGCGATGGCGAGGATGTCGCAAATCTATGCTCGCTACCGCTCAGCGAAACGTCGATACGAGTTGGAGCTGAAAAAGCGTCAGAATCTGGAAGACCAACTCGCGAGTTGTGTGATTCGTGCTGAACTGCCTGGACTTGTTGCCTACGGCGGCGCTGCGGAAAACGAGTATACCTCACGGTATTATGAAGGAATTTCCCAGGGGGCCTCCCTCAAGACGGGGCAGCCTATCATCACGATTCCGAATATGTCGCAACTTGGAGTCGAGGTGAACATTCATGAGTCCCACATCAAGAAAATCGAACTGGGCCAAAAGGCATACATCACAGCCGAGTCGCTTCCAGATACCACTTTGGTAGGACGAATCTCAAAGGTGGCGGTGTTACCAGATTCAAACGCATCGAGATACAATCCCTCACTCAAGGTTTATCCCGCCACGGTGGAGATTGAGGGGACGCATGAGTTTCTTAAGCCCGGCATGAGTGCCAAAGTTGAGATCATTGTAAAAGAGTTGGAGGACGTTATTTACATTCCGGTTCAGGCGGTGTTTGTCGAAAATCACGAGTATTTTGTGTTTAAGGTGACGGATGGTGGCTACGAGCGGCATCTTATTGAGGCAGGATCTCACAATAATGAGTTCATCGAGGTGATATCAGGTCTCGAAAAAGGCGAGGGCGTGTATCTGAAAATGCCGGATGACTATGAGCCGCCACAGGTCGATGTGGCCGAACGGCCTGAGAATCGCCCCGTCGATTCTGAGAGAACGAGTGCGACGGCATCCAAAGCTGTGGCGAAAGTGAGCAGGCCTGACAATGCCTGATTCTCTCACCGAAATGGCACCTGATGGCCGCTCTGCTGCTGCCTTGGCAGCTGGTCGAGGTGATCCTGTGATCGAACTCAAGGGTGTTGAAAAGCATTACCAAATGGGTTCAATCATGGTGAAGGCACTGCGTGGGATTGATCTCAGTATCTATCCCGGAGACTACATCTCCATTCTCGGTCCATCGGGCTGTGGAAAGTCGACTATGTTGAATATTCTGGGCTGTCTCGACCAGCCTTCTGTGGGTCAGTATTTTTTGAATGGGCACGACGTTTCGAACCTCACTGACGATGATCTTTCCCAGGTTCGAGGAAAGGAGTTGGGGTTTATTTTTCAGAGCTACAATCTGATCCAGCAATTGTCCGTGGTCGAGAATATCGAAGTGCCTCTCTATTATCAGGGTATGTCTGAAAAGGAGAGTCGGGAGATCGCGTCTGAGTTGGCCGGGAAGGTGGGGTTAGGCGACCGACTTGATCATAAACCGACGGAGCTTTCAGGTGGTCAACAGCAACGGGTTGCTATTGCGCGTGCACTCTCATGTGATCCTGCTGTTATTCTTGCTGACGAAGCGACCGGTAATCTTGATTCGAAATCCGGCAACGACATCCTTGAGATTTTCGACCAACTCAACGCAGATGGTAAAACCTTAATCATGATTACCCACGATGAGGAGATGGCCGACCGGACCCCTCGTGTCATTCGGCTCAAGGATGGGGAAATCGGATTTGATACTTACGCTAACAACCCGTGAACCTAACTCAATCCATTCGCGGGATGTCCCTTTTCCGTCTCAAGCGCTCAGTGATCCTGGGAGTAAAAAGTCTTTGGATGCACAAGTTGCGTTCGTTTCTTACCGCTGTGGGGATTGTCTTTGGCGTGGCTTCAGTGATCGCGATGTTGGCGATTGGTGAAGGAGCGAGTTACGAAGCGCAGCAGCAGATTAAGGACTTGGGTAGTGAGAACATCATCCTTGAGTCAATTAAGCCGACTAACAATTCGACAGCGGGAGAACAGGAGCGCTCCTTGATTCTTGAGTATGGTCTTACCTATCGTGATATTTCTCAGATACAGGCTACGGTCCCCGGAGTCGAGATTACGGTGCCTTCACGGCGGGTGAAGGACTTTCTCTGGAATCAATCCCAGAGTGTGGACGGGGTTGCTTTTGGAACGGTGCCCTGGTTTCCAAAGATGAAAAATCGGGAGTTAGTGAGGGGGCGCTTCTTCAAGGAGATGGAGATGAAAGACCGCTCTCCTGTCTGCGTTTTAACTTCAAGTCTCTCCCGGCAACTGTTTCCTTTGGATGAACCTGTGGGAAAGACCGTTCGCATGCGGACCAGTTACTTTCGAGTGGTGGGGATCATTGAAGATGACCCTGCCGTAGCTGCCGCAGCATCTGAATTGGAGAGTGTGGCTGAATCCGGTGAGGGGATGGAGATGATGATTCCCATTACGACCCTTGAAGATCATTTCGGTGAAGTGCTGTTCAAATACCGGTCGGGAAGCTTTGAAGCCGAGAAAGTTGAGCTCCACGAGGTGACTGCCCGCATTGACGGAGCTGATCGTGTTATGCCAGCGGCGCTCGCAATTCAGCATATTCTCGAGCGGAATCACAAGGATGCTGACTACAAGATGACGGTGCCTCTTGATCTGCTGCGTCGGGCAGAACGGACTAAGCAGATCTTCAATATTGTATTGGGGTCTATTGCAGCAATTTCACTTCTGGTGGGAGGCATCGGAATCATGAATATCATGTTGGCGACCGTCACTGAGCGAACCCGGGAAATTGGGATCCGGCGGGCCCTGGGGGCTAAGAAAAAGGATATCGTGATGCAGTTTTTGATTGAGACGGTGATCCTGTCAGGAGCCGGTGGAGTGATCGGAGTGGGGGTAGGGGTGGCGATCCCTCTTGCCGTCACCTACTTCGCTGAGATGGTCACCATTATCCAATTCTGGGCGCCTACGCTGGCATTCAGCATATCGGTAGCGATCGGAATACTCTTTGGGATTTATCCTGCTTTCCGGGCGGCGGACATGAATCCCGTTGAGGCCCTACGGCACGAGTAAAGGGTATAAGAAAGCCCGCCACCGCGAGGTGCCGGGCTGAGCTTTTAAGACTGAGGGGAAAGCTGGGGTCAGTTCGTTGATTCTTTCTTGGCAGGTCTCTTTTTGGCCGGTTTTTTGTCAGGAGTCTCGCTGCCTTTGCGATCGGAGTAGACGTCGCTGAGCTCTTCTTTGCTGACAAGTCCGTCGGCGTCGGTATCTGCCTTGCGCACTTTGCTCCACATTTCTGCGGGGACTTCGCTTTCAGAAAGCTTGCCGTTGTCGTCTTCATCGAAGCGCTCGAATACGGCTCCGGGACCTGAGGGGCCGCTTCCAACACCGGGACGTCCTTTGCCACCCTTGCCGTCCTGGCCCGGGCGGTTCATCATGCCGGCACTCACCTCTTCTTTGGTGACCGCGCCATCCTGATTCTTGTCGAGTTTACCGAGTCGCTCCCACGTTTCGTCCGGAACTTCGTCCTTGGTGATCTTGCCGTCTTCGTTTTTGTCAGCACGCTTGAACATTTCTCCGGGGGCGGGTCTGCCTTCGCGCTGACCACCGGGGCGTGCCATGGCGCCGGCTTTCGCTTCCTCCGGAGAGACAGCGTCGTCGCCATTTTTATCCAGCTTAGAGAGTCTTTCCCAGAAGGGGGCGGGGACTTCATCCTCTGTGAGTTTGCCGTCTTTGTTCTTATCCGACCGCTTGAACATTTCTCCCGGGTCGGGTCGTCCTTTGCCGGCCTCTGACGGTCTTCCCGCCATTAGTTCCTGAGCGGTGACTTTGCCATCGCTGTCCTTGTCGAGTCTGCCAAGCCGTTCCCACTTTTCGCCGGCCTCCTCTTTTGATATGGCCTTGTCGCCATTCTTATCGATTGAGCGAAACCATTCAGCGCCATCGCGTGGGCCTTTGCCTTTTTGTCCTGCTTTGTCTTCCTCTGCTTGAATCAAGGTGAGTGACATTGAGGCAAGGAGTAGGGTTGTCAGTGATGTTTTCATAGAATTCCGGGGTTGTGTCTCATAAAACCCCCGGACTCGGGTGGAGTTTCAATTTTTTTCCCAGCGAAGAAAATGAGGTCAATTCTGGCGCCGGGCTGCAATGATTCGCTTGGCGATCTCATCACCAACTGCACCGATCAGAATGACTGCACCGATGACAGCGAATTCGATGTTCTGGGGGATTTCGTCCACCAGTGTGATCATATTCCGGAGCAACTGAATCAAGGCGGTACCGATGATGACTCCAATGATGGTGCCTGAGCCGCCCCTGAGGCTACATCCGCCAAGGACGGCAGCCGCGATGGCGAAAAGTTCGTAGAAATTTCCGAAATCAACGGGCTGGGCGGAATTGGTATCAAGAACGAAGAGTAGGCCTCCGAGTCCGGCCAGCATCGAGCAGATTACGTAGGCGATGATGGTCATGCGGTCGGTATTGATACCGCTAAATCGCGCGGCTTCCTCGTTGTTGCCGAGCGCGAGAAGGTAGCGGCCGTAGATAGTCCGGTTGAGAAAGAAGCCGGCCAGCACGGCGACCACGATGAGAATCAGGCAGGGGACCGGCAGTCCAAAACTTTCAGTGATCGGAATTTCGCCGTTGGCAATCCAGCGAAGCCCCTTGAGTTCTCCTTGAAAGCCGGCTGTCTGATCATTCGTTAAACCACGGGTAATCCCCCGATAGAGCAATAAGCCGCAAAGGGTGACCACGAAGGGTTGTAGCTTCATCTTGGTGACCAGCAGGCCATGGCAGATGCCGATGAGAAGCGAAATGCCGACGACGATAACCAGGGCTAGCCAGGCGGGTAGACCCAGTTTGACTGCCATCCACGGGAAGCTGACCCCGACCAGACAGACGACTGATCCGATTGATAGATCGATCCCACCGGTGATGATTACAAAGGCGACGCCGATGCCGATGATACCGAAGAGGGATGTGCGGCGAAGCAGGTTTTCCTGATTGAAAGCCGAAAGAAAACTCTGTCTCCCCGTCAAAAGATCGCTCATCACCCAGGTGGTGAGGTAGACGACAACGAGCAGGGTGAAAATTCCGAGAGTCCGCTTCATAGGCAGTCTGCTTGTAACGAGGTAGCCGCTTGCTGTCAACGGTGTCATCCCGGCGGTGAATTCGCTCTTTGCGTTTTGGCTTGTCAGAGGCACAGTCGTTTTATGTCGAATGAAGAAAACTCTACCCCTGGTGAGCTGCGGTCTTCGCCAGTCTCAGGGTGCTTGATCCTCTGTGCGATCGTTGTGGTATTTGGAGGCTTGATTGTTCTCTACACGTTTGTGGGCTCATATCAGAATCGCAAAATTGACGAATTCACACAGGAGGCTCCGATGGAGCTTGTCACGGTCCAGCCGGATGGGGCGGCAGTTCAGGCAGCGAATGAAAAGCTTGCCCAGATTGCGAAGGCGGTCGCAGATCAGAAGAGCGAGCGCGTATTGTTCACTCCTCAGGATCTCAATGTGTTGATCGCAACATTGGATGCTTTGAAGGATTTCCGGGGGCAGACTTATATTGATCACTTCTCCCCTGACGGAATTGTTGCCGAGATGTCGCAGCCGATGCGGAAGGGGGTTTTCAAGAAGGGCTTTCGCTATCTGAACGCCACGTTCGTGCTTGAGCCGGAAGTCCGGGCGCAGACAGTGGCTTTCAAAGTGATCGATATTCGGCCGAAAGAGGGGGCCGTGCCCAAGGGGTTTGTGCAAAACTACAAGGTCCTCGATTTCTTTCGACTTGATCCGAAAAACGAGCAGATCAAGGCTCACATTAAGTCCATTCTTGCGGTTTATACGGAGGGAGATCACCTCGTTGTGGAAACCGGGGTGAGGCAGGTTGAGGGAGAATAAGAAGGATGAACGGTCAATCCTGTTGCACACCTTCAGGCGGGCGCGAGAGCGGTCCTGTCGAGTTGCCGGATCTGGGGCAATCACCGTCCGCTGGTTCCAAGGTCGGAATGGTAGAACTCTCCGGCAATCAGTTTAAAATGGGAGCGGACGGTCCCGAAGTCTGGATCGCGGATGGAGAAGGTCCTGTCAGGGATGTCACGGTTGATTCTTTCTGGATTGATCAAACTGCGGTGACCAACGATGCCTTTGCTGACTTTGTTGAGGCCACTGGATATGAGACCGAGGCAGAGCGTTTCGGCTGGTCCTTTGTGTTTCACAATCAAATCCCCAAAGGGCATCGCAAGCATGTTGAGCTGGTGTCGGTTGAGGGAACCTCCTGGTGGGCCCGACTCGAAAAGGCGGACTGGCGCAAGCCGGGAGGACCCGGAACGAATCTTAAGAAGATCGGGGGCCATCCAGTGGTTCACGTGTCCTGGAACGATGCGGTGGTCTATGCCGCATGGATCGGGAAACGTCTCCCCACTGAAGCTGAGTGGGAGTTCGCTGCACGCGGTGGCCTTGAGCAGAAGATTTACCCCTGGGGGAATGAATTGATGCCGAAAGGGAAACATCGCTGCAACATTTGGCAGGGGGCATTCCCGAGCGAAGACGCAGCTGAGGACGGCTATGCGGGGACGGCTCCGGCGAAGAGCTTCCGGGCCAATGAATCGGGTCTCTATCATTGCGTTGGCAATGTCTGGGAATGGACAGCTGACTGGTTCAGCCCGAATTGGCACCAGAGTGGACCGGAAGAAAACCCCGCGGGACCCGATAGTGGGCCCGGGCGGGTTATCAAGGGTGGTTCCTACCTGTGCCACGATTCCTACTGCAACCGTTATCGGAATTCCGCCCGCACCCGGAACACCCCGGACTCGTCGACGGGCCACACCGGATTTCGCTGTGTCATATCGGCTTAGTGGGCCCCTTCATTGATGAATCCGTCTTGACCCTCAGATTCGTTCCTTTAACGTCGGCTTTTCAAACCAACCCTAATCAGAAAATAATATGGCTCTCTCAGTAGGTACCCACGCACCAGATTTTGAACTCACCACGCTCGGTGAAGACGGCCCCGAAGTGGTCAAGCTCAGTGAAGAAATTGGGGATAGTAGCGTCCTTCTCCTTTTCGTGCCGATGGCATTCACCGGCGTATGCACCCAGGAGTTTTGCTCAGTAACCAGTGAACTTTCCGAATACGCCGATCTCAACGCGAGTGTTTTTGGTATCAGTGGAGACAATCCGTTTGCTCAGCAGAACTGGGCCGAGAAGGAAGGCATCGAACTTACCCTTCTCAGCGACTACGAGCACACGGCTGCTGAGGCCTACGATGTTGTATACGACGCCTTTCTTCCGGCCAAAAATCTCCACATGGGCGGTGTGCCAAAGCGTTCTGCTTTCATCGTCGATAAAGACGGAATTATTCAGTATGCCGAGAGCAGTGACAATCCCGGCGATCTGCCTGATTTCGAGGCAATCAAGGCGAAGCTCGGTGAGCTTGACTGATTCGAATACACTGATTTTTTTCAGAAGAACCCGGGAGGATGGAACCTTCCGGGTTTTTTTGTGCCAAAATTCGACGATTCCGGCTATTTCTGACCCCTGATTGGCGCAAATCAAGCTCTTGAATCGAGGCGGTTCCTGCCTTACAGGTTGACCCCCCCTGCCCTGAGGCACCGAATGGAGCCAGGGTAAATGCGGCCAATTTCCACAAATGGGCCGCCAATCCGAAAATTGACCTAAATGATGAGTTTTGACGTCGTTCGTTCGTTCACCACCGGCTCCGGAGCCGAAGGAAAGTTATATTCACTCCCTGCATTGGCTGAGTCCGGAGTGGCTCCGAATCTGAGCCGTTTGCCGGTCAGTATCCGAATCGTGCTCGAGTCGGTCCTGCGGAACTGTGATGGACGGAAGGTGACCGAGAAGGATGTTCAGAACCTCGCGACCTACAACGCCGCCAATCCCGGTGAATACGAGATCCCATTCACCGTGGCTAGGATCGTTCTGCAGGATTTCACAGGCGTGCCTCTCCTCGTCGATGTGGCAGCCATGCGGGACGCTGCTGTGGCGCGAGGAGCCGCTGCTGAGAAGGTAGAGCCCTTGGTGCCAGTTGATCTGGTAGTGGACCACTCAGTTCAGGTCGACTTTGCGGGCTCTCAGGCAGCTCTCGACCGCAACATGGCGATCGAATTTATTCGTAACCGCGAGCGCTACGAGTTCCTCAAGTGGGGCCAGCAAGCTTTCGAAACGTTTTCCGTGGTGCCTCCGGGTATCGGCATCGTTCACCAGGTGAATCTGGAGTACCTCGCTAAGGGCGTTCTTTCTAAAGACGAAGTTTTCTACCCGGATACGCTGGTGGGGACGGATTCCCACACCACTATGATCAACGGCATCGGCGTAGTTGGCTGGGGTGTCGGAGGTATTGAGGCGGAAGCTGGCATGCTCGGTCAGCCGGTGACCTTTTTGGTCCCTGAAGTGGTTGGCGTTTATTTGCACGGGGCACTCGCTGAGGGCGTCACTGCGACTGATCTGACTCTGCGCGTCACTGAAATGCTTCGCGGACACGGGGTGGTTGGTAAATTTGTCGAATTCTTCGGACCGGGAGCCAAGGCGCTTTCGCTGCCGGACCGCGCCACGATTGCCAACATGGCTCCGGAGTACGGGGCGACGATGGGCTTCTTCCCGGTTGATGACGAGACGATTGACTACCTCCGCGGCACTGGC
This sequence comes from uncultured Verrucomicrobiales bacterium, assembly GCA_963975655.1. Classification (GTDB taxonomy): domain Bacteria; phylum Verrucomicrobiota; class Verrucomicrobiia; order Verrucomicrobiales; family DEV007; genus Arctic95D-9. Next base: position 88,897 of record CAXBHX010000011.1, on the reverse strand, counting down.
CGATCTGAAGAGCTCTGTGCGACGGTGGAAAACTACTACAAGGCGCAGGGTCTTTTTGGTATTCCTGACAAAGGCGACTGTGACTACACCGATCAACTCGAGCTCGACCTCGCTACGATCGTTCCGTGTGTTTCCGGCCCGAAACGCCCTCAGGACCGTATAGACGTTCCTGACCTCGGTGGGAAATTTAATGAACTCTTTACCGCAACGACTGGCGATGGGGGATTTGGTCTCGGCTCAGATCAGCGGGAGGTGAGCATTCCACTCCACCTCGACTCTCCTGCCGGTGAGTTCGACAACCCCCTCATTGAAGGAGAGACAATCACTGCTATTGATACCGATACGGCGCTCCGTCATGGATCTATTGTCATCGCCGCGATCACCAGTTGCACCAACACATCCAACCCCAGCGTCATGCTCGCCGCGGGTCTAGTCGCCAAAAAGGCGAATGAGAAGGGGCTCACAGTGAATCCTGTGATCAAGACTTCCCTCGGTCCGGGTTCCCGCGTCGTGACCGATTATCTCGAAGCCACCGACTTGCAGAAAGAGCTCGATCAACTTGGTTTCCAGACCGTTGGATACGGCTGCACCACCTGTATCGGAAACTCCGGGCCTTTGCATCCGGCCATCGAGGGGGCCATCGTCGAGGGCAACCTTATCTGCGCCTCCGTTCTTTCCGGAAATCGGAACTTTGAGGCCCGCATCCACGGGAACATCAAGTCGAACTTCCTCATGTCGCCGCCTCTCGTTGTTGCCTATGCGCTGGCTGGACGAGTCGACATCGACCTCACCTCCGAGCCTCTGGGAAGTGACTCAGAAGGCAATCCTGTCTTCCTCAAAGATCTCTGGCCGACTCAGGCCGAAGTCAGCGAGCAGTTAGCTGCCGCCTTGAAGCCAGAGGTCTACAATAAGCTCTACAGCAACGTCGACGACGCCAACCCGAAGTGGGGTGAGATCAACGGCTCCACTGGAGCGTCCTACGCTTGGGATGAGAAGTCCACCTACGTGCAGTCACCTCCGTTCTTCGAGACGAAGGAAGGCGCCAGCGAAGACATTGTCGGGGCGCGTCCACTGGGTATCTTTGCTGATTCCGTGACAACGGACCACATTTCCCCTGCTGGGGCGATCACTCCTACGTCTCCCGCCGGTCAGTATCTGATCGAGAATGGCGTGGAAAAGGCATCCTTCAACTCCTATGGCGCCCGTCGCGGCAACGACCGTGTCATGACGCGAGGTACCTTTGCCAACGTGCGGATTAAAAATCAGATGTGCCCGGGAATTGAAGGGGGATACACCCAGTTCTTCGGTGACGCCGATGTTCCTGCTCCGGACACTGAGATTGCTGCCTTCGAGGGAGCCAAGCCGACTTTTATCTACAATGCGTCCATGGCCTACCAGGCCGAAGGCACTCCGCTCGTCGTGATCGGTGGAGCGGACTACGGCATGGGGAGCTCCCGTGACTGGGCTGCCAAGGGCACTCGTTTGCTAGGTGTGAAGGCGGTGGTGACCAAGTCCTTTGAGCGTATCCACCGTTCCAACCTCATCGGAATGGGTGTGCTGCCATTGAATTTTGTAGATGAGGCTGACTACGGCAAGGTGGCGGATCTTGTTGATGCGACCTTCGACATCGTTGGTATCGCCGGTGAACTCACTCCGATGCAGACCGCCACGCTGGTGGCCCACAAGAGTGATGGCTCTAGTTTTGAGTTACCTCTCAAGGTGCGTCTCGACACACCCGCTGAAGTTGACTATTACAACGCGGGAGGCATTCTGCCCTACGTGTTGAATCAGATCGTCGAGTCTTAGGACTCGACTCGGTCAATTAATTTTGACGCCGACAGGGGCTGAGTGATCCTCCCCTGTCGGTAAGAAAGCTATCAAAGAGGGGCAGAGCTAGTTCTTCAAAATTCCGCGCGCGACCAGATTGTTGAGGCGGCGTGCGACCCACTCGACGCCGTCGAGGACCGTTTCGCTGTAGCTGCGTCCATCGGTGGTGTCGATACCATGACCGGGATCGAGTTTTCGAAGGCCCTCGAGAGCGGGATCTTCATGATGGAAGAGTTCGACGAAAACATACTCCAGCTTGCCGGTCTTGGCGGCGGCGGCCATGAGCGAGCCGATCCAGCCATCGTCGGTACTGAGGCAGCCCCGAGTGGTTTTACAGGAAGCGTGGAACATGCCCATTTCGTCTGATTCGGCGACCTGGGCAATGAGCGCTTCATTCTCCGGAATAGAAAGATCGGAGTCACCGCAGTGTGCAGCATCGATCATGATCTTGAAGAACTTGGTGCCCAGCTCAGCGTTGGCTGCTTTGACGATTTCCCAGCACTTGGCCACATCAGTGAAAGTCTGAAACTCTCCTCCACGGAGGAATTCGATGTGCCAGTGTTTGATGCTGCTGTTGGCGATGTCACATTCGCGGTAGACCCGGGCGTGGACTTTGGCATTTTGAGCAACAGCGGCTTCAAAATCGGCACCCGTCTTGGGGATGGCACCTGGTTTCATCCATTCTTCAATTGAGGTGGATGCGACCTGAGTGATACCGTATTTCTTGGCGACTTCGACACTGGATCTGAGCATTTCTACGACGGCATCTTCGTCAGCGGGATTCATGGGATCAGCTCCGCCGACCATCATGATAATGTGCACTTCAAGGTTGAGTGCGCGAAGGCCGCTGAAGAGATCGTCCATGTCGCCAGAGTCAACTCCGGGAAAGGCGGTGACCTGAGCACTCTGGATTTTGACGGGAGAAGCCGCCGTTAGATTGGCCATCTCAGCAACTACAACGAGTTCGCCAGCGTCATTGCGGGGGAGGCGTCCGTCGTCGTCGGGGACTAGTCCTCCAACAAATTTGATATGTGTGGGCACAACGCCCAGCTCGACGTCGGTTTTTAGAATGATGGATTCAGCCATAGGTTGCAGGAATTGGTCTGCAGACCTTGGCAGTGGTCTTGGCTTGAGACAAGTCTTTTAGACTGGCTCGAAATCGTATTGGCCCGACTCTCTAAGGGGCCGTGGGCCGAAGCCCTGGCGTTACGCAGCAACTGCCTGGAGTTGGCGAAGCGTCGAGAGTTGTGCCGCGGTTTTTGCGGCATGCTCACGCCAGAACTTGAGCTTTTCCGCGGAAAGCTTGATGCGATCTCCGGCGGCTTTTTCGAGTTCGCGATAACCTTCGCTCAGTTGGGCTGACATTTCGATCAGCTTGTCATAAGCCTCCTGCCAAGTGGGGCTTGAGATCATGCTACTGCTGGCGATCTGCTCTTCTGTCTGATTCTTGACCTCGCGAAGTTCGGCCAAGACAATCTTCTCGTCAGATACACGGCGAAGATCAGAGACCAGTCCGAGCTTTGATAACGTCCAGATAGCCCACTTGGTGGGATCCCACTGCCAGGGCTTCACCCCATTCCGGTAGTCGTGCTGAAAAGAGTGGTGGTAGTTGTGGTACCCTTCACCAAAAGTAAAAACAGCCATGAACCAATGGTCCCGAGCAGAGGTGCTGGTGTCATACGGGCGATTGCCCATGGTGTGGCAGAGTGAATTAATCAGGAAGGTGCAATGCTGCACGGCAACCAATCGGGCCACTCCGGAGACGAGAAAGCCGCCGAGGGCACCTTCCCATCCATTGTAGAGGGCGCCAATCAGAGTTGGCAGGACCAGCCCAACCGAGACTCCAATGAGCTGGTGATACTTATTCTGCCACATGACGAGGGGATCCTTCTTCAAGTCTCCAACATTTGGAAGCTCTCGTGGATACAGCTTGAAGAAAATCCAGCCCATGTGTGCCCAGAAGAAGCCCTTTGAAATGTCGTAGGGATCGGATTTCTCATCCACGTGCTTGTGATGAATACGGTGATCTGAGGACCAGTCGAGAGCCGAGTCTTCAAAGGCAGCCGCTCCGAAAAGTAACGTCAGTAGTTTGACCGTTTTCCCGGCTTTAAAGGCATTGTGCGCAAAAAGGCGATGGTATCCCAGAGTGATACTCATCCCTGTTGCGATGAAAAAGAACACAAACATCCCCAGAATGACTGGGTCAAACCCGTAGTGATAGAGGTAGATCGGAGCTCCGATCAAGGCTGTCAACAGGGTCACCACCAGGAATCCGCTGGTGAACCAGTTTACGCGATCAAATGGAATATTTGGAAACATATCTCAGAAGGGATTTTGAGTGAAATTTTCTCCACGAAAATGTGGAGGGTGAATTTTCGGTCCGAGCCATGCCTCTTGGGCCAAGCATCCGGTCCGAGGAAGGGGTTTCACGGTTTGGAAACCCCTGCATAAATTAAACTAGATGCTGCGGTAACGCTTACCACCGCTATCGCCACGGTCTCCTTTGTCGCTGCGATCACGCCCACGAGAACCGCTGCGGCGATCTTTGTCGTAGCCGCCACCGCCGCCACCACGATAGTCACCGCCGCCACCGCCGCCGCCGCCGCCGCCACCGCCGCCACCGCCGCCACCGCCGCCGCCGCCACCGCCGCCGCCGTAGCCGCCACCGCCACCACCGCCACCGCCACCTGCACCTGCACCTGCACGGGGGCGATCTTCGGCTTCGCGGATGCGGACTTGGCGACCGTCAAGGTCTTTGCCATCGAGTGCAGCTACTGCGCCCTCACCGATTTCACGGCTGGAGAGCGTTACAAATGCAAATCCCCTTGGGCGACCTGTGTCGCGGTCGAGCGGCATATGCATGTCGACGATGGGTTCGTATTCTGAAAGAAATTCGCGAAGTTCGATTTCCGATATCTCGTAGGGCAGATTGCCAATATACAATTTCATTGATTCTTAACTCAGTATGAGACCGCTGGACCCCCGAAATTGGGGCTTGGTCCAGAAAATTGGGAGACGTGATGTCAGAAGCAATTTGCCGGATTAAGGGCCGGAAAGGCCGTGCACGGACGAGCCAATCTTCCCTATATTTTGCAAAAGCCAACTCCTTTTGGATAATTCACTTCCGTGATAAGGTTCAGGTAAGACCTAATATATTATCCATTCGTTTCGAAATATCGCTCAATCGGTCCCTGTTTCCCCCTTTAACCTCGGCGGTAGCCCATCCTTTGTAGTCAATTTCGAGGAGAGCGGCCCGGACAGCGGCCCAGTCAATGGTCCCTTCCCCGAGTTCGGAGGAAAAGCCGGAGCGGAGCCCCTCACTCGAGTGTTTTTCATCATTCCATTCCTTGATATCGAGTTTGCCAATACGGCTACCGAGAATCTGAATCCAGTGTTGAGGAACGCCCCATCGCACGTTGTTACCAACGTCGAAATAGGAGCCAAACCACGGATTGTTGATTTCGTCTACATAGCGCTCCACATCCAACGCGCTGATGAGGAATCCGGCCCATACGTTCTCGACCAGAATTTTAACCTGATATTTCTCAGCTGCCGGCAACCCCTTGCGAATTACCGCCTGAGTTTCATTCCAGCTTTCCATGAGCGGTCGTTTGCGATCATAAGAAGCCACGTAGAGAACTGAATCGCCCCCGACGTCACTCGCAAACTTCACGGCTGTTTCGAGGTCCGGTTTGTTCGAGTTGACGATGCCGTGCACCTTGAGCCCCGACTGGTCGACGGCTTTGAGGTAGGCGGCGAGGTCATCCCGGTATTCGGTTCGGAGTTCGACCCCGTCAAAACCGATTTCCTTGAGCATTGTGAACTTCTCGGTGATTGAGAGGTCGGGCTCTTTGACCATCGTGATCTTGACTCCCTTTTTAATGCGGCCCGTCATCTCAGCTGCCCGGGCCGGAGAATGACCTCCTGCGGAGAAAGTGGCAGCTCCCAGAGCGAGCGTGGATTGAGAAACAAAGCGGCGTCGATTAATCATGGGGGGATCATAGAGGGATGATAGCCCCTCAGGTCAACCCGTGATCGCGGGGGAGGTGTGGCCTATTGAATCTCCTCTCGGGTGCGCTCGCCGTCGATGAGTCGCCATACTCCGCGGGGGTTTGCATTCTGCAGGGCCATGGGAAGCTGTGAATCTGGCCAATCCTGATAGCAGACCGGACGTACGAATCGCTGAATGGCTCGGGTACCAACACTGGTGAAGAAACTGTGTGATGCAGCGGGGTAGGGGCCGCCGTGATGAATACTGTGGCAGACTTCGATACCGACGGGGTAGCCATTGAAGATGAGCCTCCCCGCTTTGCGTTGAAGCACCTTGAGTAGTGGACGGTAGGTGACGAGGTCTTCCTCCGATCCGTGCACCGTTGCGCTGAGGGTGCCGTCAAGTTTCTCGGCGATTGCCACTAGATCGTCGAGCCCGCCACAATCGACAAGCGTGGAAACGGGGCCAAAGAGCTCCTCCAGCAGGGTCGGCTCATTGAGTAACCCTTGTTGGGTGGTCTGGTAGATGTAGGCCGCCGCCTCGCAGGCGGCTGGATTGGCTTCAGTGTCCGAGCAGCCGAGCAGTTCAAGTTCTTCGCTATCGTTTCGTTTTGCGATGCCGGACGTGAACGCGTTGTGGATGCCGGAATGAAGCATGGTAGCGGGAGCAAAGTGACTCACTTTTTCCGCAACAAGCTTTGAGAAGTCCTGCCACTCTTCAGATTCGATTCCCGCAACGAGTCCTGGATTGGTGCAAAATTGGCCTACTCCAAGCGTGACAGCAGCGACCAAATCGCCAGCGATTTGTTCTTTGCGCTCCTTAAGTGCACCGGGAAGAATGAAGACCGGATTAACGCTTCCCATTTCGGCGTAGAACGGGATTGGAACCGGCCTGGCTGCCGCTACGTCAAGAAGGGCCCTGCCTCCGGCGAGGGATCCGGTGAAAGCTCCGGCCATGATCTTAGGATGTTGAACCAGCCAGGTACCAACTTCGACGCTCCGCCCTTGAACGAGAGAGAAAACTCCTTCTGGCATGTCGGTGCGCCGGGCGGCTTTGAGGATAGCGCGGGCGGCAAGTTCGCAGGTGCCGGCGTGAGCCGGGTGTCCCTTTACGATGACCGGGCACCCGGCGGCGAAAGCGGAAATGGTGTCCGCACCAAGCACTGAAATAGCGATGGGAAAATTGCTGGCTCCGAACACCGCGATCGGACCGATAGGCTGAAGCACGCTTCGGACATCAGGCTTTGGCATTGGCTTCCGACTGGAGTCAGGTAGATCGATTCGGGCATCTGCCCAGGATCCTTCTCTTATCACGTTGGCAAACATTCGAGCCTGATTGACGGCTCGGTCCCTCTCCATGGTGCATCGGGCGATGGGATGACCCGTCTCGGCTGAGGCCCGCTCCAGAAAGTCGTCTCCGAGAGCGAGGGTTTCCTCACAAATGGCTTCGATGAAATCCGCCCGGCCTTCCGCGAGCCGGTCGCGAAACTCGCTGAAAACGCTGTCGGCAAGTAGGGCGGCTCGATCGACTTCCGCTTTGGTCGCTTCGTGAAAGATAGTTTCGAGACCTCCTCCGCTGGCAGGGTTGATGGAGGGAAAAGTATCGTCTGAATCTGCAGACTCGCTGTTTCCGATGAGTTGTTGGCCGGTGAGTTTCATTTGAAGTCTAGAGAGAGGGTAGGCTTGAGGATATCCATAGGAGCAAAATTTGTTTCAATAATGAATAGGTCGGTTGGTGAATAAAGGGGATTAGCTGACCCTGAATCCGCCCCGAACTTCGCCTGCACCCGTTGCTCCGAAGTTGTCCTTAAATCGAGGGTCGAGAGGGCGGTTGTTCGGCATACTAAGCCAAATCCGGAAAAGACAGCGTCTATCTTCAGGTGATTCGTGGTCTTCAAAGGATGAGCGCCGATGCAGGGTAACCCAATTGTTGACCAGGAGGATGTCGCCGGGTTCCTGACGAAAGTGAAAGGCATGGGCAGGCTCAGCGGCAACTGATTCAAGGAAATTCAGAGCTTCAATCTGAGCCTCGCTCAGGTCCGGGAGATCTGGGTCGGCGTGAGCACGGTCGATTAATACTCTTAAAAAGCTGCAAGCAAAATGGCCGTCTTGAAACGAGAAAATCGGTTGCTCGCACCAGGGCTGACTGTTGCCAAGGTCTACTGTATGCCGCTTGTAGATGAATGGCTCCATTAATACAGCGAGAAGATCAGGCCTGCGCTGCGCGATTTCGTTGTAGAGATGCAGGGAGCTGACCAGTTGATTTTCTCCCCCCGAGCGAGCTTGCCGCCAGCAGAGGAAGGCAATCACGTCACAGCGATCGGTGTGAAAAGAGAGCTTACGGTTTGTGTTAGGGCCTCGAGTTCGCGGATCGTTTTGCCCGAGGCCGGCGTCGGAGACGTCGAATGTGGCATCGCCATTCTCGTTTTGTGAGAGCAAGGTGCCAAGTGATTTTGACCAGACTTTGAAAGCTTCTCTGGCACTGTTCTTATTGTGCTTTGAAATTGGAAATCCTTTCAGCAGCAGTGCTCCGGACCCATCTTCGAGTTGCTCCCGGATGGTCTCCGTATCTGCATCGGCCAGTTCACTGCTCCAGTTCGATTCCAGTGATAGGGCGTTGCCCTGCCATACCGAGGGGTGATCGAGCCTTGAAGTCATGCCTTGACGGTATCTCCCGCCGCCGACTTTTCGAGAGCAAAATGAGCAGGTGAGCGTCATACGGATAGCGGGAGTGACTCAACTTTCCCTATCACCTGCTGCTTTCGCCATCTAACCTCGCCCCATCATGAGCCGATCTGCTGATGAAAATCACCATTCTGTTTCTGTGCGTCACCTTCTGAGCCTGATCGCCGGGGCGTTGTTGATTTCCCTGGCTCCTATCTTTGCTGTGCTGGCTCGTCAGGGGGATGGGCAGGTGGGAATGTGGGACTCGGCCTTCTGGCGGGTTTTCCTGGGTGCGGTGGCCCTGGCGATTCTGTTCGGGGTTCAGAGGAAGCGCATCATTCCCCGAAGTGATGAGTTTGGGGGCGGATCTCTCTGGTCGAGTTACGCGTGGCTCTGGTTTCCAGGAGTGGTATTTGCCGGGGATTTCTGGGCCTGGCACTGGTCGTTCGAGCATACCTCAGTGGCCAACTCCACCTTGTTGGCCAATACCGCCATCCTTTGGGTGACTCTGTTCGCCTGGCTGGTTTGGAAAGAGAAGCTGAGTCGGATCTTTGTGTTTGGCGCTGTGGTGGCTTTTATCGGAATTGCCATTCTTATGCTCAGTTCTACGACGCGAGAGCCTCCCACGGCAGGCCGCCCGATTTTTGGTGACTTTCTGGCGCTGCTCACGGCGCTCTTTTATGCGTCGTATCAGCTCTCAATTAAGCGCTTCCGGCGCGAGCATTCGGCGCCTCGGTTATTGTTCTGGGCCAGTGCCGTGGCGGCGATGATATTATTCCCGCTGGCGTGGTATCATCCCGATCCGTTCTGGCCGGGTAGTGCCAAGGTCTGGGGTGCCCTTCTCGGGCTAGGGGTGCTGGTTCACGCCTGCGGTCAGGGATTGATTGCCTACGGGTTCGGCGGCCTTCCGGCGAGCCTTGCTACGGTTACCTTGTTAATCCAGCCGGTCACGACCTCGATCCTCGGCGTGTGGATTCTTAAGCAGCCCATGGTGCCGTGGCAGATCTTCGGGGCAGTTGTCGTGGTGGCTGGGTTGTTTCTGGTGATTCGGGGGCAGGCGATGAAGCAACGGGCGTGATCACTGTTCCTTCCCGAGGGGGTGAAACTTTCGTATCCAGGGGTCCTGTTGATGCTCGAGACGTTGCATCAGATTTGCGATCATTTCTGACCTGATATCTTTCAGTGCCGGGTCATCGGCCTGATTGGTCGTCTCCCAAGGGTCATTCTTCAGATCGTAAAGCTCAAGCCTTGGTCGGTGTAGAAAATTTGCAATCGATCTCCCGCCCATCTTGTCGGCTCCGCTCGCTCTCAGATTGACCCAGGTTCGCCGCTGCACTGTGTCGATAGGGAGTGGGTATTCAGCACCCGGCGTGAGGTTCCAGATGAGTTTGTAACGCCGCCCCCGAAGGGTCCGCATGGGGTAGTAGGCAAACACGTCGTGAGCAATGTGACTGAGCAATACTTCGTCCCAGCCTTCAGGATTTGGATCGTCGAGGACTGGAAGCAGGCTTCGGCCGTGGAGGGGGTAGTCTTCGAATGGGGTGTTGGTCCAGTCCAGAATGGTGGGAGTGATATCCGTAAAAGCGATCAGAGCTCGGTTCGGGGTGGCAGGATTCTCAAGGCCGGGCTGGCGAACGATGAAGGGGACTCGAACGCCTGGTTCGTAGTGCGTGCCCATCGCTCCCGGTTCGGAGGTGCCATGATCTGAGATGAAGATGACGAGGGTGTCTTCACGATGTCCGGCGGTGTCGAGAGCCTCGAGCACAAGTCCGACACCATGATCCATTCGGCTGATTTGCTGGTAGTAGCCAGCAATCCCTTCGCGCACTTCGGGAGTGTCGGGAAGGAAGGCTGGGACTTCCACCTCTTCCGGGTCATAGTTGATGGGTTCGTAGCCGTTTTCAGTCTTTGTGATTCCCCAGCCGGCACCATCAATTGAGATAGGGTGAGGATCGTGGAGTGACATCACGAGAAAGAATGGATCATCTCCCAATTTAAAGAATTCCTCGGCCTGTTTTGCCATTGAGGTGACATCCCTTGAGCTGGTTCGAGGTTTGAAATCGATGGGATATTTCTCGAGAGGTTTGATGTGATCCTTGCCCACCAGGCCGGTGCGGTAGCCATTGCTCTTCAGCATGGCAAAGACCGAGGTGACGTCAGGTCGTAGCTGCTGATTGTGTTCTCGATGGGGGTGGGCGTACTGGCCATTGGAGTGGGTTAGTAGTCCTGTATACATTACGGCGCGGCTGGGGCCACAGGATGCGGTGGTGGCGAAGGCCTGCTCGAATCGGACTCCTTCATTGGCAAGTCGATCAATGTTTGGAGTCTTTACCAGAGGGTGTCCGTAACACCCTAGGTCGGTCCATGTTTGATTGTCGGAGATGAAGAATAAGACGTTCTTCTGTGAAGCCTTTGAGAACGCTGGGACAGCCAGGAGAAGGCAGAGTGCAAAGAGTTGGAGTTTCATGATGAAGAGAGGCTTCAGAGTCGGATGAAAATGCGGTTGCGGTACATCCACCAGAGAATCATCCAGAAGATGAGAGCGATGAGGCAGGCTTCGACTACCGGTCCTGCGGTTCCGCTGAACAGGGTTGCGGGGAGGTGGCGATGCAGGGTGTCAGACGTGGCACGTTTCGCCATGATCCCGAGCAGATACATGGTCAGTGGATTGAATCCAACGACAACAAAAGGGAATACCCATTTGTTCCAACCCTTGATATCGATAACCCAGTAGAACAGGGCCAGAAGAGCAATGGCGTAGCCGCCGCTGTAGAGAGTCCATGATGGCGTCCAGAGTTTCTTCACGATGGGGCAGATGGTGACTCCGCAGATTGCGCCGGTGACAAGGAGCGCGGCAGCTGCGATGAGTAGCCGCTTCAGTTTGGATGAAGCCGGGACGGATGCGTCTCGAAGGAGTTGGCCACACATCAATCCCATTAACATGGTCACTATTGAGGGGACGAAATTGAGGGTGGCATAAGGGTGTCCGGTGAACGGTTTCTCCCTCGGAAATAGATTGAGCAGCCACAGGTCGACCTGCTGGGGAAAACTGGGTCCATTCTCGAAATGAGCTTTCCAGTTTTCGAGGCCGCTCGGCAGTGTCAGCATTAGCACAAAGTAGCCGATGAGGATTGCTGCCCCTGCCGTGATCTGGGTGCGGTAGGATTTCCCTACGAGGAAAAAGAGAAATCCGTAGCCGAGCCCGATTTGGCTCAGGACATTGGTGAAGACCCAATTCGTTTCCGGCCGCCGCCATGATTGGAGGAAGACTCCCAAAAGGACCAACATGAGTGCTCTGACCCACGCATGTCGGAGGCGTTGGCTGTAGTTCTGCCCCAATGCCTCCCGCTTCCTGTAGGAGAACGGCATGGAGACACCAACAATGAACATGAATGCCGGCTGAATCAGGTCCCAGACGGAGAGGCCAAGGAAGCCGAATTGACTGTTCCATTCGGGATGGGTTCCCTGAAAAACAATCCATTTAGCGAAGGCTCCGTCGCTCTTTGCTGCCGCTTTGGCGAGGCCCAGTCCGCTGGTGGCAAGCAGGAGCATGACAAGGCCCCGGTATACATCGAGTGAGAGTAGTCGGCTTGATTTGACGGGTGTTTTTCCGCTTTCAATCGTATCAGGGGACTCAGCCATGCGGGCTAGTATCCGACGATTGCTCGAACTTCGTCAACTGTTCAGGCTCCGTGAAAGCGGGGGCAGGGTAAAAAAACGACTGGCTGAGAGGATGACTCGAATCTACTATCAGATTTCAGTCACCCAATACCACGAATGGCCAGACAACGTCGCTTAAAACCCGCTGGAAATCGACCGCACGAAGCGAGGGAGAATGCTCACGCTAGCGGTGTCTACAAAGTTGCCCGGCTGTCGGAGGACTCCTTCTACGACATGCTCGATGCCGATTCGGATGTAATTCTGCTGATACTCGACGGAGTTCAGGATCCTCACAATTTGGGTGCCTGTCTGCGGTCGGCCGAGGCGACAGGGGTCGCGGCGGTGGTGGTGCCCCGTCACAAATCCTCGTCGGTCACCGATACGGTGGTTCGGATCTCCTGCGGAGGGGCCAAACATGTGCCGGTCGTTTCCGTAGGGAATATGGCCCGGTTTCTTGAAAAGATTCGTGATGTCTACGGAATACGCGTGGTGGGGACGGCAGATGGTGCTGGCTGCGATCTTCATGATAGTGATCTCACCGGCCCCCTTGCCCTGGTTCTGGGTGCCGAGGGTGAAGGAATGCGGCGGCTGACGCGTGAAAATTGCGATTCTCTGATCAGCATTCCAATGGCCGGATACGTGGAATGTTTGAACGTTTCTAATGCCGCAGCTGTCTGTCTCTTTGAGTCAGTCCGTCAAAGAAAAGCGGCGGGATAATACTGCATCTTTGATTGCGCGACTGACGTTCTTTTGATAGGACATTGTCACAACCATTTTATGAATACCGGATACGCCAACCCCTTTACCGTCGCTGAAGCCGCTCCCACTGAACGGGCGGCCTTCATTCGTAAAACCTATTTACACCTTGGGTTTGCCATTCTCGCCTTTATCGCCGTCGAAGCATTTCTTTTAGCTCAGCCATGGGCACCTGCTCTCGTTGCGAAAATGTCGGGTATGGGTTGGCTCATTGTTCTAGGCTTGTTCATGGGCGTTTCATTTTTGGCGGAGCGGCTCGCTGTGTCAGAGGCATCGAAAGGCAAGCAATACGCAGGGCTGGGAATTTTCATCATTGCCGAAGCTTTTGTGTTTCTGCCAATTCTCTACTTCGCGGCCAATTATGCGGGGTCCGATGTCCTTTTGAAGGCAGGTGTGACGACCGGGTTTATTTTCGGAGGATTAACCTTTGCGGCATTTGCCACAGGCAAGGACTTTTCGTTCCTCCGGGGGTTTCTGATGGTGGGCGGGTTTGTCGCTCTTGGTATCATCGTCGTTTCGATGATATTTGAGTTTAACCTTGGAACCATTTTTGCCGGTGCCATGGCGATCTTTGCGTCGGTTTCGATTCTCTACAACACGTCGAATATCATTCACCACTACCGCACCGATCAGTATGTATCGGCGTCGCTGTCGCTCTTCGCGAGTGTGGCTCTGCTTTTCTGGTATATCCTCCGGATCTTCATGGCCTTTGGTCGGAATTGATTCGACGATACAGGCTGGAACCTTTTCACAAAGCCACTGGTGACTCCGGTGGCTTTTTTGCGTAGTGGAAAAGGCCGCAACTGCGGACCGCTTCGGTATTGCCCGGGTGGGGGCAAATTTCTATGCTCCTATCAGTATGAAAGACATCCCCCAGCAATCACCTCTTCCGGATCGCCGGAAAGTTCTCAAATACGGAGCCGGATTTGGTCTGGCTCTGGCCTGGCCTAATTCCCGTGTAATTGGTGCCAATGATGATATCCGGGTAGGCGTTATCGGGGTGAACGGGCGAGGGAAGAATCACATGGATGCCTACGCCAAGATGGGTGGAGTCCGTGTGTCGGCGCTTTGTGATACAGATCCGGCGGTGCTTGATGCACGGGTCAATAAGATGGCAGACGTTCAGCAACTCACCGTGGCCGGCTACGCCGACATGAGGGAGATGTTCGAGAAAGGTGATGTCGATGTGGTATCGACGGCGACCCCCAATCACTGGCATACGTTGGTCGGCGTCTGGGCGATTCAGGCGGGGAAGGATGCTTATGTTGAGAAGCCGATTTCTCACAATGTTTGGGAGGGACGTCAGCTGGTTAAGCTGGCTCGTAAGAATAAGAAGATCTGTCAGGGGGGTACCCAGAGTCGCTCCCTGGGATCGATTCAGGCCGGTGTAAAATTTGTGCAGGAAGGCAATCTTGGAAAGATTCGCTACGTGAAGGGCATGTGCTACAAGCCGCGGGCGTCGATTGGAAAAGGTGGCGGAGGGGAAATCCCTGAAGGAGTAGATTACAACCTTTGGTGCGGTCCAGCTGCGATGGAATCGCCACTGGGCCGGCAGCGGTTTCATTATGACTGGCACTGGTTCTACGACTACGGAAGCGGGGATATGGGGAATCAGGGGATTCACCAGATGGATGTGGCTCGTTGGTATCTTGGTGAAGATGCTATTGCTCCGCGCTCCATGAGTATTGGGGGTCGTCTCGGCTACGATGATGACGGCGAGACTCCAAACACACAGATTGTGTATCACGATTACGACGAAGCTCCCATTATCTTCGAAACGCGAGGCTTGCCCAGCGCCAAGAAATTTCAGGAGAATGACTGGGGCAAGAACATGAATGTTCCTGATGAGTTTCCAGATGAGAAAGGCATCGGTGTTGTCGTCGTTTGCGAAGGTGGAATGGTTTACACCAGTGCCGGAGGAACCGTGCGAGTGAAGGACAAGGACGGTAAGGATATGGAGGCTCCCAAGGCCCTCGAATCTGAGGACAATTTCACTAACTTTATCTCTGCAGTGAAAAGCCGAAAGGTGGAGGATCAGAATGCTGATTGTGAAGAAACTCACCTTTCCAGTGCGCTGTGTCACACCGGTTTGATTTCTCACCGTCTTGGCCAGCGACTGGCGAAAGGGGAGATCCTGGAGCGTATCAAGAATGATTCAGTCCTGACTGAACGTTTCGATTCGATGGCAGTCCATCTCAAGAAGAACGGCGTCGATCCGAACAGCGAGTCCATTGTTCTGGGGCCGATGTTGAAATTCAATCCCGAGACCGAGTGGGCTGAGGGCAATGGTGCCCTGGACAAGCCTGCCAATATATTGGCGACCCGCGAGTATCGGGCACCGTTTATCGTACCGGAGGTGATCTAGAACGGTTCCTTGTGAGGCATCGGAAATGAGGCATCGGAAATGAGGCATCGGAAATAGTTTCAAGCGGCGATTGTCATTTCAGGCATTCGCCGCTTCTTTTGTGGGGAGATGATATCGCGCAATCTGGACAAAGCGAAGTCGGCATTCGCGTCGCAAGACTCCGAAGCCTCTCGGCAGGCGCATGATTCAGGCGATGGGGAGCCGCATCGGGCGGGGGGCGGTCAGTACATTAAGAGCTTCGTCTACGGCGGGCTCGACGGGACCATCACTACCTTCGCCGTTGTGGCGGGTGTGGCAGGAGCCTCACTGAGTTCCAATGTCATTTTGATTCTCGGCTTTGCCAACCTGATAGCAG
Organism: uncultured Verrucomicrobiales bacterium; assembly: GCA_963975655.1. Taxonomy (GTDB): domain Bacteria; phylum Verrucomicrobiota; class Verrucomicrobiia; order Verrucomicrobiales; family DEV007; genus Arctic95D-9. The sequence continues at coordinate 73,280 of CAXBHX010000011.1, read as the reverse complement.
ATGGCATCGCGATGGCATTTGGCGATTTTCTCAGCACGCGGGCCGAACAGCAATACCACGCGGCGGAGCGGCAGCGTGAAGAGTGGGAATTGGAAAATTATCCGGAAGGGGAAAAGCAGGAACTCGAAGAGCTATACGTTGAGAAGGGGTTGACCGAGGAAGAGGCCGAAACAGTGGTGGGGATATTTGCCGCCCATCCGAAGCTCATGGTCGATACCATGATGAAAGAGGAGCTGGGTATCATGGAGGATGACGAGTCACCTTTCCTCAACGGTGCGGTCACGTTTGGCTCCTTTGTCATGTTTGGATTTGTTCCGCTCCTCGTCTTTGTGGTCATGCGGGTGACTGATATTGAATTGGATGGTATGTTGTGGGCCTGTGTGTTGACCGGAATGACGCTCTTCGGCTTAGGCGTAACTAAAGGAAGGTTTTCTTCCGTGAAATGGTGGAAGTCCGGTTTGGAGATGCTGTTGCTCGGCGGGCTGGCTGCTGTGGCCGCTTACATGATAGGCAAGGCGCTGGAGTCTCTCGCATGAATGGGATCGACTGGTGGAGGTCGGGGCGATATGATGGCGGCGGATTCATGAAAGATCGGTTCCCTATTATCTGCCTCATTTTGATCGCTTCATCTGCGGCGTATGCTCAGGTATCAGTTCCGCCGAATCCGAATCAATTCACGAAGCGATCGTTGGGAGGGGGCGGTGGAGTGGCCAACCCGGGGGGAATCAGCGCGGCCGTTCGCCAGACCCAGACGATTCAGTACACCTCGGTATCCCCGCTGCGCGGTTGGACGAACACCGGGGGAAAAACAATTCAGGCTCGCTTGCTGGCGTTTGCAGCTCCGGCTCCCGGTGAGACAGGTCCAGTCGAAGTGATTCGCGATGGCAAAGTGCGTTTTCTGATGCCGGGCAAACCAGCCCCAGTTGATTATCCCTTGGAGCAGTTGGATCCTGCTGCCCGTGCTGAAGTTGAGCGCATCGCCAAGGCCGCAGCAAATGGAGCACCCAAACCGGCTGAAGAGAAACCAGCTGAGAAGACCTCCGCTGAATAGTTTTCCAGGAGTGCAGTTCCGCCCGCCATGCGGCACGGCAGGAGAAGCTGGGTTGGATCACTCGAGCCCCAGTGCCACCCGGGCGGACTCGGTGATGCCGTAAGCGGTTTCGTCGAGAGTGAGGCCGTCTGTGGTGACTGCCATGTCCTGTGCGGCTTCGTAGAGTCCAACGCGCTGCTCCATCAAATCGCGGATTGTCTTCTCAGGGTCTTCCGTTTGGAGGAGCGGGCGGTTTCGGTTGCGCCGAACTCGGTCGTAGATCGTTTCAGGTGATGCCTGTAGCCAGATTACATAGCCTACCTGCTTTAAGATGGCGTGATTGGTCGTTTTGGTCACGATGCCTCCTCCGGTTGCGATCACTTGATTTTCTGCCGCCGCGCAACCCTGAAGCACGTCCGTTTCGAGCTCACGAAAGGTCTCTTCTCCCTCATCCTCGAAAATATCAGGGATGGACTTTCCTGCTTTTTGGCTGATCAATTGGTCCGTATCGACAAAGCGAAACCCGAGGCTTTTGGCCACTTGCTTCCCGATTGTCGTCTTACCTGTGCCCATGAACCCGATTAAAATCAGATTGCGACGGCGCTCGTCTGTCGTATTCACTAGCGGTAGCATAGCGAGAATGGGTGAGATGCCCAATACATTTGAATGACGTGGAAAAGCTCCTCCCTGACAAACTGATGCAGACTGAAATTGCGACAACAGATACCGAAGTGAATACCAACGATACAGTGCGCCGCGCCGTGTCCATGTTGCAATCCGGGGAAGTAGTCGCTCTGCCGACAGAGACAGTCTATGGGCTCGCGGCCGATGCGCTGGATCCTGTTGCGGTGGAGAAAATCTTCGAGGCGAAGGGGAGGCCGCATTTTGATCCACTTATTGTCCATATCCCTCACAAAACGATGCTCTACGAGATTGCGTCTATTCCTGAAGAGATCGCTAAAACGGTGGTGCAGCTAACCGAAACTTTCTGGCCGGGAGCCTTAACTCTGGTCCTGCCTCGCAAGCCTGTGATTCCTGACATTGTCACCGGTGGGCTTCCTACGGTGGCAGTGAGGCAGTGTATGCATCCTATTTTTCATCGCATCGCGAGAAATTTTGGGCGTCCCATCGCTGCTCCCAGTGCCAATATGTTTGGCCTGCTCAGCCCGACATCGTCACAGGCGGTAGTGGATCAACTCGATGGGCGCATTCCGCTGATCGTTGATGGAGGAGCTTGCTCGCAAGGCCTTGAATCAACCATTATCAGGATCGAGGCGACGGACAAGAAGCCCCTCATTCACGTGTTGCGCCCCGGGCCGATCACGGAGATCGATCTGAAGAAATTCGGAAAAGTTGTCTTCGAAGCAAAGAACACCGATGTGGAGAACTCTTCGCCTGAGGCACCCGGGATGCTTGCGAATCACTACGCTCCCAATACACCCTTGAGATTGCTGGAGCGCCCTCAGGATTTTTCCCCGAAGGAAGGTAAGCGTTACGCTCTCCTCAGTTACAGGGGGCAGAAGAAGGATGGTTATCTCGACCTTCACGAATGGGAGGAAATTTCTATCCTCAGTCCGGGCTCAGGTCGTGTCGCCGAGGCCGGGATCCGGTTCTTTCACCTCATGCGGCAGCTCGATCTACTCGGTGTTGACGAGATTATCGCCGAGCCGGTTCCGGATCGTGCTGCTGGGAAGGCGATTCTGGACAAGCTGCGCAAGGCGGCCGTGAAGTAGCCTCGCTCCCTCGGTCAGGTCTAGAATATCTTAAACTGTTGAGTAGCAGTCTCGACAGCTATGACCGAAAGTACGAATTCCGATCAGCGCTTTGACGCTACATACGCTTGATCATCGGATGAGAACAGCTTGAGGTCGATTACCCCTTTTTTGCCGTCGGCCTTCCTTTGTATTTCGATTTTCGTTTCGGCGATGCTGGAGAGGCGTCCTTCGATCTGTCGATCCTGTCCGTTCACGGTATAGGTCCAGACGCGAACAGGTTCATCAACGAGGCTTGATCCAACTGGTGCCTCGCTTTTGACGGTAGCCGTGCCTGATTTTAGAGTGGTGAAGGTCAAGGTTTCATCATTCCAAATTCGACTAACATTGTTGTTCACGAGGACCCTGTAGAAGTAGGTCGTATCAGGAGAAAGTTCGGTGAGTTGAATGAGGTTGCTCCCTGCTGATACGGATTCGATTCCGTGCATTTCCTGCCACGCGTTCTCAAGCACTGATTGGCTCAATTCGGACTTCTTTTCAGTGCCGTGCAGCTCTCTGGGAGCAAAGGTGAGGGCATCGACGGTCCCGTAGTAGACGGCCCCATTCGATAGCTCGTCGCCTTTGGTCACAGGGATTTCGATAGTGGCCTCGGTGGAGGAGATCTCGGTGGTTCGAATGTTTTCGAACGTGATGGGCAGGCTGAACAGGTTGGCAACCGTTTCACTCTTGAGAAAGTAAGGGAGCTCAGATTGTGGGGCAGGGGCTTCGGGCTGGGCCGCTTCGTAGAGGCGAATCCCGCCGCAGCCCATCGCAAATTCACCGTCGGCGGAGGTGAACCAGCTTTTGTTGACTGGCACTTCCCCTTTGGATCCTGTCCCGCCAATGTTGAACGTTTCCATGGGAGTCCACTTTCCACCGTCGTGGTACCAGCCGCGTCGGCGGACCTCTCGATAGACATCACCGGTTCGCTCATTCTGTGGGGGGCCGGGAACCTCGCAGAAGGATCCGACTTTGAGCTCGGGCTTTATCTTCCCTCCATGCCATTTGTTGCCGGCACAGTAGAACTTCCAGGCGTTCGTCGGGTGATCGAAGTAGTATCCGTAGTAGGTGTCGTAGAGATCTCCGCGCTCGACTCGCAGTGCCTGAACGCAAAGTTCAGGGCCGTCCGGCATCGGAGTCCAACCTCTGGCTTTGACACCGGATCCTTCGTGGCCGAATCCGCTGAACTCTCCTACGGGAGATCCGATTCCGAGGAGGTGCGGCATCTGCTTCAAGTCGGACATGGCCCCATCCTGACCCCACATGGAAAAGTTAAACTCTCCGTTGCTGCGCTGTTCCGCCGTGAAAGACGTTCCATAGTAGCCAAACGGAGTCGTCACCGGAGAATAGCTGGAGATAGGCTCAGTGCTTCGGGTGGTCATGACCAGCAGGTTGGTGTCTCCGGCTTTGCGAGATTCGTAGCCGCCGTGGACTGCAGCAGGGCGCCATCGAACTCTCAAGAGATGGGCGCCATCGAGCGCAGGTCCAAATGCCTCGATTCGATGCAACTTCCCAACGCTGGAGTTCGGGATCGATGCGGCTCTCAATGAAATCTGATACTCGCCCGGTTCCGGAACATCGAAAACCACATCCCAGTTCTGGGGCTTCATTCCGTCGGAAGAGCCGGTAGTCATAGTTTCCAACTGGTCGCCCAATTGAATTTCGATCTCAGCCCCGGGTTCCTGTCCTGATACCTCGAGGAATGTCTGCAGCCGAAGCTTCCCCGGTTTTGCGATGTGGACATACCAGCGCAGGGTTCCTGCTGTATCTTTCCATTTTTCCAACCATCCATAATTGGGGGCGATCAATGTTTCATCCCCGACCTTGGGAAGGCTTGATTCACCGGCGGCTGTGCAAGTCCCTTTGGTGAAGAACCCGTTGCTTGCGGTGAATATGATCTTCTTCTCCCCGGCGGGCTGGCCGAGATAGGAATACTTGCGCCCGTCATCATCGATCCCGCCGGGAATCAGTTTGGGAGCAATTTCCAACTGGCCGTTTCCGAGAGGCCCCTGTTTAGGGATGTCCTCGGCATGGGTGCAGGTCACCGCGGTGATGGCCACCAGCATTGCCGTGATTTTTCGGCTGATTGATGAGATGGGGGATTGGTTCGATTGATTCATCATCTCAATTGATTGGCAGGGTAGGCTATTGGATTTTCAGGGCTCTTCTAACAGGGGTGAGTATCGCGTTCAACCCTGTCGTATGTCATACGCCTCTGCCGGCGCCGAACAGGCGAAGGTGAAGACGATCGGAGAAGTTCATGCCATTTTCCTGTGACAGAGAGGCGACAATCGACTGGTTGGCTTCGAGTTCCGTAACGGAGTTTGCCTTGGGCATCAGAAAAATACGATCTGCGGGCAGACCCGCCTCGGAGGAAAGTGATTCAACTTCGGCGAAGTCTTCGCGATTTCCGATGACAAACTTAAAATCAGCTTTGCCGGTTGCAGCGAGCTTCTGGAGAACCTCCGGTTGATGCCGTTGCTTTTCAGGAACTCCGGAATTTGACAGCTTTGGGGAGACGTTGATTTGGTGGATTTTGCCGATGAATTCCTCACTGGGAAAGAGCGTCCCGTTGGTCTCGATTTCAAAATGGCCTGACAGAATACCCATCAGTTCCAACCAGGCTTTTTCCTGGATCAGGGGTTCCCCTCCTGTAAAAACATAGTTGGAGCAGGGGTATTGGCTGGCCGCCTCCGCGACTTCTCCCGGCGAGAGGTCGATGATCTGTTCCTCACGTTTGAATTTTTGCCCTCCGTCGGTTTCGAAGTTCGTGCCTTCCCAGTTCCAGGTGTAGGGAGTATCGCACCACTGGCAATGGAGATTGCAAAGGGAGGCTCGGATAAATACAGAAGGCCTGCCGATGCAGCGCCCCTCTCCCTGAAGGGTATGAAATATTTCCGGACTCCCGTCCGGCATCCGAGCCAGTTTCATGCAGGTGGCTATTCTGAAATCATGGTCACTTTATCAGTGATGGGGCCGCGGGTGCTTTCGGGCCACTCTTCTTCTTTGGGCCATCCGACGTAGAAGAAGCCGAGACATTTGTCCCGGGGATCACTGAGGCCGAGCCACTCTCGCATCTCGTCGGTGTAAACGAGGGGAGGTGAGGACCAGAAGGCGGCCATTCCGAGGGCTGATGCGGTCAGGTGCATGTTCTGCACGGCGCAGGCGACTGCTTCGATTTCCTCGATCTCGGGGATTTTTTCGATTTCCTGCCGTTTCATGCAGACGGCGATAACAACCGGCGCTTGAAGGGGCTGAGTCCCGAGCTTGTCATATTTATCGGGGCGGACCTGATCTTCGGGGGTGACCTTTTTGTAGAGCGACTGGCAAAAGTCAGCGAGCCGCTGCCGGCCTTCCTGGGCGAAGACGAAGAACCTCCAGGGCTCAGTCATGCCGTGGGTGGGCGCCCAGTTGGCATTTTCAAGCATGGCAGCCAGATGAGCGTTCTCAATCGTCTTGTCGGACATGTCCGATGGTTTGATTGTTCGCCTGCGCCGGATCAGGGCATTGGCTGCGGCAAGCCGCAATGCGGTTGGGTCGAGAGGAGAAGTGGGTTCGTCGCTCATGGTGAAATTAAGGGATGGTATCTTTCGATGGAGTGTCGGACAACTGGTGAATGCAGGGCGATGCCAGTTTGAAATCAGCCCTTTTTCTTCCTGGGCTCTTTGAGGAGTACGATGGTGGTCCCATCCAGTCGGATGAGGCGCTTGCGGTAGAGAGCTCCGACGGCCTGCTTGAACGCCTTCTTGCTGGTGCCGAAGGCGCGCCTGATTTCTTCGGGTGAGCTTTTGTCGCTAATCTCGATCTTGCCGTTGCTTCGTTTGAGGGCTGCAAGAATGCGATCGGTGAGTTGGGTGACTCTGCCGTAGCCGACGGGCTCAAGTGAGAGATCAATTTTGTAGTCATCCCGCACGACTCCCACGTAGCCTTCGAGGGATTCGCCGAGGCGGAGAGGGCGATGCAGTTGGCTCTTCTGGAGAAGGCCGCGATACTCTTGATCAATGATAGCCATGTAGCCCAGTGGCGTCTTTTCCTGAACAATGAGGGAAACCTTGTCTCCGCTATCGTAGTTGTGCTGGGTCTGGTCGAGATACCGATTGATCCTGCTGGTGGCGACGATGCGGTTAGAGACTTTGTCGAGGAGCACTCGGATGACGACGACGTCGCCCTCTTGCACCTTGTTGACCTGTTCGCGGAAAGGGAGGAGCAGGTCCTTGCCTAGCCCCCAGTTGAGGAAGGCGCCCACACTGGGGTGGACTGCAGTGACTTCCAGGGCGGCGAAGTCATCCACTTCACAAGTGGGTTTCTGTGACGTAGCGACAATGCGATCCTCTGAATCACGGGAGACGAAAACGTCGGCCTCGTCGCCCTGCTCAAGCCCTTCGGGGGTCTCGCGTGTAGGGAGCAGGATTTCGCCCAGTTCGCCGCCGTCGAGATAGAATCCGTGATCGGTCTCACGGACGATGATGAGCTGGTTGCTTTTGCCGAGTTGGGCCATGGGCCATGGTAAACGAAATAGGGGCGTTTGCTCTGATTTTTGTGGGAGTGATGTGACAGGTAACAAGAGCAGAAGGGAGAAGGGTATTCGCTAACGCCAGGTCAGTTCGTGTTTTTCCCCGTGTTGGGCGTGCGCCGTGTCGAGGGCTCGCAGTTCAAGGGACAGACCGCGGGGTGATAAGGTGGCCCTGACCCAGCCGCCGGGACGCTTCGGGTCGAAGACATAGGAGGTGGGCGGAAGATTAACATGGTGGACGGCATGCTCATCCTGTTTCAAGCCCCAGTCGTGACTGTGCCCATAGAGGTAGGCTTTGGCGGCCGGATGATCGGCGAGGAGTTTTAGGAACGGATCGCTGTCAATGAGTCCACTGATCTTGATTTTTTGATCTCCGGGAATCACGTCGGTTCGGAATACCTGGGGGTAGTGATGGCCCACGATGATGGCCGGCTTGTCTGGATTTTCAGAAAGATGCCGTGCCAGCCATTCAAGTTGTTTCGCTCCGATTTCTCCTTCGACTTTGTTCACAAAGCGAAGGGTATCGAGCAGGATCCAGTCGGCCAGTGGGGTTTCGATGAGACTGCAGTGCTTTGCCTCAACCGGAGAGGCCCCGGCATGACTCGCGAAGGCGCCAAAGAAGGCTTCGCGGTCGTCGTGATTGCCCAGCGTGCAGTGGATGGGGAGTCCAGCTTTCTCCAGTGGAGCGAGGATTTCAGCGAATACCTCGTAGTCCCCGGCTTGGCCGTCGTTGAAGGCGCAATCCCCGTCGATAATGACTCCTGTAAGTGAGCTTTTCTCCGTCATGACTTCAGCCACGACCTGGCGCAGCTGGTCTGCCATGTTGATGTTTCGGGCTGTTTTTTCCGGGTCGGAGGCGATGTGAGTATCAGAGAGTAGCGCCCACGTTTCAGTGCCAGTAGGGGCTGCAGCAAGGTGTGAAGCGGTGGGTGCGAGAGTCAGTATGCTGGCCCCGTGTAGGAATCTGCGGCGTGAAAGCGCGTTGAGATGAATCGGCATGGGCCTACCATGCCTTATAGAAGTGGCTCCGTGAAGCCAGATTCGACGGAGAGAAGTGACTGATGTGCGACTCAGCCGGGGGATTTCCTGTATGACTCAATTCGGCATCATTCCGGTTTTGCCTTTCCTGGTATGTTCCTATTCAATTGTGGGATGAGTCGCTATTTGATCTTTTGTCTCCTCGTCTTCATTGCGTTGCCGGGAACCGTTCGTGCCGATAAACCGAATATCATTTTCATCCTGGCAGATGACCTTGGATTTCGGGAGTTGGGTTGCTACGGGCAGGAAAAAATTAAGACACCTCGGATCGACCAGTTGGCCGGAGAAGGAATGCGATTCACCCGGGCCTACTCCGGAAATGCGGTGTGTGCTCCTTCGCGCTGTGTGTTGATGACAGGGAAGCATCCTGGTCATGCGATTGTCCGGAACAACAAGGCGATCAAGCCGGAAGGGCAGCATCCTATTCCTGATACAGAAGTGACGATTGCGGAGTTACTGGAAAAGGAAGGGTACGTAAGTGGTGCGTTTGGTAAGTGGGGACTGGGTAATACCTGGTCGGAGGGCAATCCAAACAAGCAGGGATTTGAGCGGTTTTTTGGGTTTAACTGTCAGGCTCACGCCCACTCTTATTATCCAGCGACCCTTTGGAGTGACAGTGAAACTTTTCCGCTGAAGAATGATCCTCCGATTCCAGGGCACGGGGGGCTGGCCGAGGGTGCCGATCCTGGCGATCCCCGAAGTTACGACTCGTATAAGGGGCAGGATTACGCATCGGATCATATCAACGACCAGGCTCTCGAATTCATCAAGGCCAACAAGGACCGCCCTTTCTTTCTCTATTATCCGAGTCTGATTCCTCATGTGGCGCTGCACGTGCCGGATAAGAATCTGGAGCCGTATCTCGAAGAGAACTGGGCTGATCCGCCGTTTACCCGGGAAACGGGTGGTTACACCCCTCATTACACACCGCGTGCTGCGTATGCTGCGATGATTACTCAGCTCGATTCATATGTCGGGAAGGTGCTGGATCTGATCGAGGAGTTGGGGCTTGCTGAGAATACGATTGTTGTTTTCAGTTCGGACAATGGCACGACCCATTTGGGGAATGAGGTTGATTATGATTTCTTCGCCAGTGTAGGAGAATTGCGTGGCCTCAAAGGAGAGCTTTGGGAAGGTGGTATTCGCGTGCCGCAAATCGTCAAGTGGCCCGGCAAAATCGAGGCAGGCACGGTGACGGATCATGTCACCGGGTTTGAAGACTGGCTACCGACGATGCTCGACTTGATCGGTGCTGAGACAAAGGCGCCTGACGATGCTGATGGCGTGAGCATCGCTTCGACCCTTTTGGGTGATGGTCAGGATGAGAGGAGCTTTCTCTACCGCGAGTTTCAAGGCTACGGGGGACAGCAGTCGGTGTGGCTGGGGAATCGCTGGAAAGGAATTCGCACTGATATCCTGAAGAAGGGAAATGAGGCCCCCCTCAAGATTGAATTGTTCGATCTGGAGGCCGACCCCTCCGAGATGAAGGATGTGGCCGCAGCCAACCCGGAAGTCGTCAGCGAGATTAAGTCTCTGATGTCTACTCAGCGAACGGTTTCCGAGGTGTTCAGTATGGGCGCCCTGGATGAGGTGACGCGGTGACAAAGATTCAAGATGGAGTCGATGAAACCGTGTGGAATCAGAATTTGGACGAATGATCTGGTTAAAAGCCGGGCATTCTATTCCGAGGTGCTGCCGTTCGAAGTGAAAATTGACGGCGCCGAGGACGGCTATGTCATTATTGGAACTGACTCGATCGATTTGATTCTTGGGAATGATGACGGGGAGTGGAGTGCTCGTCACACTGGTCTGTCATTCTGGGTGGATGATATTCAGGCAAGCTATCGCGAAATGGCATCCAAAGGCGTGGCGTTTGTTGGCGAGCCGGAGCAGCAGTTCTGGGGTGGTTGGCTTGTTGATTTCAAGGACTGCTCGGGAAATACCCTGACTTTAGTGCAGAACCCCGACTAGCAGCCTCTCTGACTACGGCCTTCCAGTCCCCGGGGGAGTCCGGTGGTCTCCAAAATATTTTTCGCTGCGGTATCGAAGCCACACTCGAAGGACTTGCGGTATCTGATCTTTCTCAGGTTCCGTGAGGCGATGGTAAAGTTTGAGGGCGCGTTCCCTCTCTATTCTACAAGCGCCGTTTCGGTGCCCGTCCCAGTGGGTGCGAGCCAGACGAATACGCCGGTTGGTCTCTTTGATCAGAGCAGGACCAGCGAGGTCTTCGTCAGGGGTTTTTCGTTTCTTTCCCATTGAGGTCTGGAAATACGATCGTTGTCGGGAGGTTGCAGTTGTGAGACACTCTCCAATCTTTTGAACTTTTTGTCTCCATGAAAAATAGGTGTTTCTCATCACTCGTAGAACGTTGTTTCGGACTTCTGCTAATTCTGGCTCTTTCCGTGACGGTAGGTCTTGCTGAGCAGCGGTATGTTTTTGTTTCTTCTGCCGATGGCACGACGGTCTATCAGGTCGATTCAGATTCAGGGAAACTGGATCCGATACAAACGGCAGAGCCTCGCGGGTTGATGGCCCTGAGTAGTGATCAGAGCCATGCCTACGTGGCCGGTGCGAATTCGATCACCAGCTACGAAGTTCAAGCAGATGGGAAGCTTCAGGAGATTGGGGTGTCCGAGATCGCTGGTGGTGGCAGCTATATTGATCTTGATGAGACCGATCGATTTCTTGCTGCAAGTCACTATGGCAACGGAACGGTGACAATCTGGCCAGTCGACAGCGAGGGAGTGGCGCAGGGCACTCCGACGGCTCATCTGACTCTCGAGAAAAAATCGCACTCTTCGGTATTTGCTCCGGGTAATGAATTTCTTCTCGTGCCGGCGACAGAACCAAACAAGGTCTTTCAGTTGAAGTTCGATTCTGCGACGGGCAAAGCAAAGCCAAATGACCCGCCCTCTGGTGCGGCTCCGACACGGGAGGGGGATGCTCAACAACCTCGCCATATTATTTTTCATCCGAACGGGCGTATTGCTTACACGACATTGGAGCGTGAGAACCCCGGCGTAGGTGTCTGGAAATGGGATGCGGCAGCGGGCTCGCTGAAAGTGATCCAGAATATAGTGACTTATCCCGAAGGCTTTGACGGAGTGATTACGACAGCCGACTTGCATCTCACGCCGGATGCGAAATTCCTCTACGTTTCGAATCGTGATATTACCGATCGAAAAGCGGTGGTGGGGAACAGCTCGATTGTTGGATTCCGGGTTGATCCTGAGACGGGACGACTTTCCATGATAGGTCATACGCCTTGCGAGCAGGTGCCCCGAGCCTTTGCTGTCGATCAAGCTGGCGAGTTCCTTTACGTCGCAGGCCAGACAGCCGCTAAGCTGGGTGTTTATCAGATTGATCCCGACTCCGGCGCGCTGTCTCAGATTGAGCAGCTCGATACCGGAGCCGGTCCCAACTGGATTAGGTGTGTCACTCTTCCCTGAGGGGAGGCGGCAGGTAGGTGGCTACCGCTCTTTCTATTGTTCAATGGTGGGCTAGTGTTGCCGGCCCATGCCTGTTCTTGATCCCGCCGCCCTCAGTGACCGCTCATCTAATGATGAGGTGTTGGACGCTTTTCTCGCCTACCTCGTCGAGGCCGGAATCGAGCCGTATGATCATCAGGAAGAGGCTATTCTGGAATTGTTTGCGGGGAACAATGTGATCCTCAATACGCCAACGGGATCGGGGAAATCACTCGTGGCCATGGCATTGCAGTTTCGGGCGATATGTCAGGGCCGCCGGTCCTACTACACAGTGCCGGTGAAGGCGCTTGCGAACGAGAAATTCCTGTCGCTTTGCAAGACATTTGGGCCGGATCAGGTCGGGATGATCACTGGTGATGCAACGGTAAATCCGGGGGCTCCAGTGATTTGTTGCACGGCGGAGATTCTGGCGAATCTCGCGATGCGGGAAGGGGCCAAAGCGGATGTCGATGAGGTGATCATGGACGAGTTTCACTATTATTCAGATCACGAGCGTGGGGTGGCCTGGCAGTTGCCTCTATTGACAATGCCTCAGTCACGTTTTCTTCTGATGTCAGCCACTCTGGGCGACACTTCATTTTTCGAGAATGTTCTTTCGGAACTGACCGGCGTCCCCACCGTCCTTGTGCATTCAGAGAATCGGCCTGTGCCTCTGGAGTTTGAATACAGTGAGATATCGCTCGATGAGAAAGTTGAGGAATTGGTCGAGGCTGATCGGGCTCCTGTATACCTCGTTCACTTTACTCAGATGTCCTGTGCCCGGACTGCTCAGAATTTGATGAGCCGGAATTTTTGTAGCCGTGAGGAGAAGGAGAAAATTGCTGAGGTGCTGGTGGGGGCCGATTTCAGGTCTCCCTATGGCAAAGAGATTAAGAAATTGCTTCGGCACGGATTGGGCATTCATCACGCCGGCCTTCTTCCCAAATACCGGGTGCTGGTCGAGAAACTGGCGCAGCAGGGGCTACTTAAGGTGATTTGCGGAACAGATACCCTCGGTGTCGGCGTGAACGTGCCCATTCGAACGGTATTGTTTTCGCAGCTCTTCAAGTACGGGGGGCAGAGCACCAAGACTCTGGCGGTACGAGATTTTAAGCAGATTGCCGGGCGGGCCGGGCGTCGTGGGTTCGACAATGTCGGATACGTGGTGGCGCAGGCACCTGAGCATGTCATTGGGAATCTGAAGGCGGAACAAAAGGCTGCGGATAAAGGGAAAAAGGGACGGCTAGTGAAGAAGAAGCCCCCGGAAAAGGGCTTTGTGATGTGGAATGAGGCCACCTTTCGAAAGTTGATCGATTCACCTCCGGAGAGCCTGCGCTCCAGTTTTTCGATGCGTCACGGCATGTTGCTCAATGTGTTGAGCCGCAGCAATGAAGACGGTTGTGCTGAATTGCGTAGGATCATCAACGACTGTCATGAAACCGACGGAAAAAAATCGACTCTGCGACGGCGGGCGTTTTCTCTGTTTCGCGGCTTGGTGGAAGGGGATGTGTTGAAAATCATTCCGCCGTCGGAGCGGACCGGCCCATCTAAGATTGTTCTCAACGTTGAACTGCAGGACGACTTTTCTCTGAATCAAGCACTGGGGTTGTATCTCCTCGAAGCGATTCCGCGATTAGATCGTGACGATCCGGATTATCCTCTCAATGTTATCTCGTTGGTGGAGTCCATTTTGGAAGACCCCACCGTCGTGCTCCGCAAGCAAGTGGATAAGCTGAAGTCAGAGTTGATGGCGGAGATGAAAAGCCAGGGGGTCGAGTTTGACGAGCGAATCGAGCGGCTGGATGAGGTGGAGCACGTCAAGCCGGGGAAGGACTTTATCTACAGCACATACAACGAGTTCGTGCTCAGTAATCCCTGGGCGAAGGAAGCCTCGGTACGGCCAAAGTCGGTAGCGCGGGAGATGTTCGAGAATTGGCAGTCCTTCGAGGACTACGTGAAGCTCTATGGATTGGAGCGAAGCGAGGCGGTTTTGCTGAGACATCTGTCTGAGGTCTTCAAGGTTCTGGAGCAGACTGTGCCTCCGGCAATGAAGACGGAAGAACTGGAGGAGGCGTCCTCCTTTTTTGAGGCAATGCTACGGGGTGTCGACTCCAGCCTTCTTGATGAGTGGGAGCGTCTGCGCAATCCCGAAGTCGTGCCGGAAGCGGAGACGGCGGTCGCCGAGGTTAAGAGCGTTCTGATCACCCAGAATCGTGAATCGTTCACCCGGGCTGTCAGAATGGCTGTATTTGATTTTGTGAAGGAACTGTCGCGGGGGGATTACGGCATGGCTCTCGAACAAGTTGACGGGGATTCGACTGCGCCGAGTCTAGGCGAGGCGATGTCTGGATATGCGGAAGAGCACGGTCTGATCCGTCTCGATCCGGAAGCTCGAAACGCAAAGCATTGTCGGATTGAGGTTACGTCAAACCCCCGAATTTGGGAGGTGGAGCAGACCCTTGTTGATCAGGAAGACCTGAATGATTGGAGCGTTGCCTTCGAGGTGGATCTCGAGAAGAGCGATGAGCAGAACAGGCCGGTTCTAGTCTTATCGAGAATTGGTTCTTTCGCAGAGAGATGAATGGCTAATCATCTGATCTGGTTCCGGGGGGCGACTCAAAGGCGGCTCGCAGATTGTCTATTCGTTTGTGATTGGCCCCAAAATCGGATCGCCCCACCCGGGATCCTGAGCGCACGTGAATGAATTTTTCATCGCGATTCAGCAAAAGCTCAAGATCATCGACAAACCCGAAGAGGGGTGTGCGGCATTGGGCATAGAGGTAGTGGCTATCGCTGGAGATGACCTCGGTCTTGGGCAGCTGTGAAAGGACTTCCTGAAGGCGGTGCCATGCTTCATCTGGATTATCATCGAAACGCAACGGAGGCACTGAACGATCGGGGGCGCTTGAGGTGCTGGAGACGAAGTTTGGCTTGGGGCCGTCATCGGCGAGCCGGCCGCGTCCGACGTGTGGCGGGCGATTGGCTCTGGAATACGCGGCGAGAAGCAGGAGGGCGCCGAAAAGAGCCACATCGGAGATGACGACGAAGAGAATAATTAGAACGAAGACGGGCATGGCTTCTGAAATCTTGGCGCTTTTATAATTGGATTTTGGGCCGCGGCCACTGATGCTCTAGCTACTATGGAACCTACGCACAGCAAAACCATCGGATATATTCTATGGATCTTCGGATTCACGGGATCCCACCGATTCTATTTTGGTCGCCCAATTTCCGGAACCATCTGGCTTTTGACCGGGGGACTTTTTCTGGTCGGCTGGATTGTTGATATTTTTCTAATTCCTTCAATGGAGCGCAAAGCGGAACTCCGGTACAAAGAAGGGCCAACCGATTACTCGGTTGCCTGGATATTGCTGACTTTTCTTGGCTACCTGGGTATTCACCGGATGTATATGGGGAAATGGTTCACCGGTATCCTCTATGCCCTCACTGGTGGTCTATTTGTAGTGGGATGGCTCTATGATTTCTGTACTTTGAATACCCAGATCAGCGAGCTCAACGGGGGTTCCAGTGATAGGAAGGCGTCAAATACCGCCGCAGATCGAATGATTGAGGGCTGATCCCTTTCACCCGGCAAGTTTTCCCTTTCGTTCGCCTCGATTTGGGGCGAACAATCCGCTCACAAAGAATAGATTATGGCAAAGGGATTTGAGTTGGAAGGGACCGTGAAGGTCATTGATGAAGTGCAGACATTCGCGAGCGGATTCTCAAAGCGCGAATTTGTGGTCGAAGTGGAGGACGGAAAGTTTCCTCAATCGATCAAATTCGAGTGCATGAAGGAGAAGACCAGTCTCACCGATGGCCTCCAGATCGGCGACAAGGTGAAAGTGAGCTTTGATGTTCGAGGCAACGAGTATAACGGACGTTACTACGTGAATTTGAATGCCTGGAAGCTGGAGAAATCAGGCGGCGCAGGTGGGGATGCGGGTTTTAGCGATCCTGGTGCGTCCGGGTCCAGTCTCAATGAGCCGCCAGCCGGCTACGGACAGGAGCCAAGCAGCGCCTCCGACGACGACATTCCATTTTAGCGGCATCTAGCAATTCTCTCCTGCATCGCTCACGGGTTAAATACTTGCTCATCCAGCCTGCTGCACTAGTTTGGGCCCTCTCCGGGCCGAGCGACTGAATTGGCGGAAACGATAGTCATAAGAGGCGATAGATCGTCTCGTTTCCCCCTGATCCGGAGCAAAACAAACTGTAATTCTACTCATGGACCAATCATCTTCCGGAAATAATCGAGGACAGCAACGACGATCTTCAGGCCAACGCGATGGCGATGGCGGCGGCAATCGCAACCGCAATCAAAACCGCAATCGCAATCAGAACAGTGATCGTGGAGGACTTCGCAGGATCGATAGAACACCCAAGCCGACTGGCTGGCAGAAGTTTATTAAGGCCATCACATTCGGGTTGGTAGATCCCGTTAAGGCTAGCGGCACGAAGAAGCAGTCGGACAGCAAGCCATCACAGGACCGAGAGAATCGAGAGCGCCGTAAGCCAATGGCAGTGGAGCCAACCTCGGCAAGGCTCTATGTGGGGAATCTCGACTACGGAGTTGATGGAGAAATCTTGAAGGCCCACTTCTCCACGGTCGGTAACGTGGTTGAAGCTTCCGTGGTGATGGATACTCGATCCAATCGATCGAAAGGCTTTGCCTTTGTCGAGATGGGTAGCTTGGAAGAAGCGAAAACTGCAGTTTCCAAGTTCAATGATACCGACTTGAATGGACGTCAGATGCTGGTGACTGGTGCCAAATCCGACAAGCCTAAAGAAGGTCGTGGCGAAGGGCGGAGGTCCGATCGATCGGGTGGTGGAGAGCAAAGATCAGAAGGACGTGGACGGGATCGTAGTGAGTCCCGTGGCAGAGATGGGCGCCGTGGAGATGGCCGTCGCGAACGTAGCGGTGGGCGGACTCGCACGGGTGACCGAATCGAGAAACCGACCCGGCAGGTGAAGCCCGTGGAAATTGAAACGGTTTCGTCTCCTGAGTTGGTGGTCGCGCAAATCAATGCAGAAGCCACCGATCAGGACATTAATGATTTGTTTCTCGGAATCGGATCGATCCAGTCCCGGGAAGCCGTTGGGGAGCAGGGTGATTCAGCAACCCGCGATTTTCGTGTCGATCTCGGGTCGACTGAAGAAGCGCAGAAAGCAGTTGAGTTGCTGCACGGGAAATCTTTCATGGGAAACCAGATCAAGGTGACCGGTGCTGGGGGTTCTAGCGCTGCGGCGCCTGCCGAAACGCCTGTTGAAACGCCTGTTGAAGCGACGGTGGAAACGCCTGTTGAAACGCCTGTTGAAACGCCTGCCGAAACGCCTGCCGAAACGCCTGCCGAAACGCCTGCCGAAACGCCTGCCGAAACGGCGGTGGAACCTGCAGCTGAGGAAGCGGACAGTTCCGTTAAAGAGGCTGAAGAAAGCTGAGATAGTGCTGACCTGATTTCTCAGGTGACAGAAAAGATTTTAAGATCGGCGGGCATGAAAATGTCCGCCGTTTCTATTTTTGGATGAAAGCTGGATGGGGCGAGGTCGTCGGCCTCTGGTGAACCCAGCGTTGCGTTTCCCAGTATTTGAACGAGTGATTATTCACAGGATCAAATGAACTTTACCCTAAACCTCAAACGAATTCACCCCATTGGCATGCTAGCCAATGTTGCGTGGCTTATTCGTATCCGTTAATCCGGCTGAGGTTTATCCATTGTTCTCGCTTTCTTTTCTGTCCTGTTCTGACTCTTGCGTTTTCGACTGATCGACCTCACCGGGGCGGTCTTTGTTCGATGAAAACGCTCAGTCCCACTTTATCAAGAATACCTGACGCCACTTCGCGGCGCGGTGTCATTGTGATGCTGCTTTCGGTGGTTGGATTCACGGTGAATGCGCTCCTGCTTCGCTATCTGAGCGGTGCAGAAAGAGGTATCTCTCCGGAAGTGCCACTCCTGTTTCGTGCAGCGGTGGGGATGTTCATCGTGCTCGTCTTCTTTCGGGGGCGTCGTCCGACTTTGATCAAGCCTGTGTTCAAAGAGAAGCTTCTTATCCTGAGAGGAATCACAGGATTGCTGGGCACGGCGGCCTACTACTGGACCGTTCCGACACTGGGAGCAGGTATGGCTACTTTGATCTGCAACACTTACGTCATTTTTGCCACGGTGATTGCGGTCCTCGCTCTGGGGGAGCATCTTACTCCAGCACGATTCGCCTGGTTGGCGATTGCGTTTGCCGGGATAGTGATGTTGATCAGTCCCAACGGTGGAATCGGCGGGTTCTCAATGGGGGGCAATGAAGTGGTCGCGATTGCCGGTGCGATCCTCGCCGCCTCTTCGGTGGTGCTCGTCAGGCGGTTGGTTGTCGATCACTCTATTGGAACGATCTATCTGTCTCAGTGTGTGTGGATTTTTCTGCCTCTGCTTCTGGTCGCAGGGCCCCAGTTGATCGGTTTGTCATTTGGCGATGTTGGCCTGCTTTTGCTGGGAGGCGTAGCTGCTGGCTACGGGCAGCTTGCCATGAATGAAGGCTATCGCTGCCTGTCGATCTCATCGGGGGCATCAATCCAGATGCTATGGCCCGTATTGACGACGCTGGGAGGCTGGGTGCTGTTTGATGAACGGCTCGTCAGCCTTCAGTTGGTTGGAGCAGTGCTGATCCTCGTCTCAATCTGGCGTGTCTCTGCCTCAAAGCGTTAACCTGCTCAAGCGGGATGGAAATGTTCCGCTGCCAATGCTGCGGCACCATGAGAACCGGTGAACTGTCCGAGGGATACAAACCGAATGGGAGGAGGGGAGAAATACTGGCCAAGGAGAGCGATGGCGGTGGCTTCGCGAACCCGGTTGAGATAGGTCTCGCCGAGTTCGTTGAAGGCTCCGGAAAAGAAGACCGCTTCGGGGTCGGCAATTTGGATGAGGCGGGCTACCGTATCACCATGATGGCGGGCAATACCATTGAGCTGAGCGAGGGCTTCCCGGTTTCCATCTTGGCAGGCTGTAACGAACTCGCTCCAGATATCGGGGGTGGTGACGCCATTGGGGGATATGGCCCTAACGGTGGCACAATCCTCAAGCCAGCTAGGAGAGGGGCTGTCGAGTTCGTCTTTCTTCACTGTCCAGCCCCGAATCTCACCGGCCATCTCATGAGAGCCTCGGAGGAGGCGTCCGCCCGAGATAATCGCTGCTGATATTCCGGTCCGGACGGTGATGCAGACAAGATGTTCAATCATTGATGCACTGCCGAGCCAGTATTCGCCCAGAGCGATAGCGCGAGTGTTGTTTTCAATTCGCAGGAATTCAGGTGCGATCTCCAGCGCTTTGCAAAGGTCTACATTTTTCCAGCCCTCGATGTAGGAGTAGGAAAGTCCGAGGCGTTCCTGTCGCTGGACCTGTCCTGGAACTCCGATGCCGGTTCCAAGAAGGGGTGCCCCAGTTTTTTGTTCCCCGTAGGTGTCGATAGCATCGCGGAGATGGTCTATGACTTCATCCCGCGTTGGGCGTCCTGACAATGGAATGATTTTTTCGTCAACGGTATCCTGGGCAAAGTTGATGAGGGATACGTAGATGTGGCGTGCATCAAAATCGAATCCAATGAAGTTGCCATAGTCGCCCCGCAGCTCAAGTTGGCGTTTGGGGCGGCCTGCCTCGGATCGTTGTTCGATTCCTGATTCCTGAAGCAGTCCTCGGTCGATAAGATGGTCGACTCGCCGGCCGGCGGTGGAGCGGGCGACGCTGAGGCGATCGGCGAGGTCGCGGCGCGAGATGCCGGGGGCTCTTCGGATCTCGCGAAGGAGAAGTCTCTCGAGGGTGGCGGAGTCCATTTTCTTGCAGCCAGTTCGTCTACTCCATCAACTCGGTGTTGCGGGTTTCGCGGGCCATCAGTACGACTACGATTCCCAGGAGATAAAGGGGTGATAACATGAGCGCCTTTTCATCCGGCGAGGGAGGAATAGCCATCGCGCCAAACCCGAAGAAGGCGGCGGCTGTGCCAAGTCTTCCTGCATTGAAGCAGAATCCTGTTCCTGTGCCTCGCAGCCGGGTGGGATAAAGTTCCGGGAAATAGACGGCGTAGCCGGCGTGCATCCCCAGAGTGAAAAATCCAAAGATAGGAAGGAACAAACCAAGGACCCATTGCGACGCCCCGCCGGGAATAAGCACTTTGAAGAGCAGTATGATAGTGATGAATCCCATCGCATGGTAGAAGATGAAGGCCCCTTTCCTCCCAATTTTCTGCGAGACCCATCCGAAGAGGACAAGGCCCAGTCCTCCTCCAATGGTGTTGATGGCCATGGATAGCATTTCTGCCCTTTTCACCGTGGCCTTATTTTCGGGAAGCGCGAGGAACTCAGATTTTTCTTCGGGTGAGGAATCTATCATCTGGGCCGAGACGATGATGTCATTCTGAGCCTGCCGCAGCAGCGCGTTCTTCCCGTAAATGTGGCAGCCCCAGAAGGTGACCAGACCAATGGTGGCGAGACTCACCCCGATCATGGTGCTGCGGCGGTGATCCCGATTGAATAGATCTCTGATTCGCCCAGTGGCTTGCTCTTTACCTTCTTTCTCCCTTTCTTTCGCTTTCTTCCAGGATTCCGGCTCGCTCAATTTCCAGCGAATCCAGACGGTGAGCAAAGCGGGTAGAACGCCAATAAAGAACCCGACTCGCCAACCTTCGATCCCTTTGGTTGCGAACCATGCGTTCACATCCGGATTGCCGATCAGGAGCGCAATGGTCGCAGCAGCGAGAAGCGTGCCGAAGACACTTGAGGCGTGAAAGATCGAGCTCATGATCGGCCGGGATCGTGTCGGCATCACTTCAGCTACCATGGCGGAGGCGACGGCCCATTCTCCGCCGACACCCATTGCGACGAGAAAACGGAAAAGCACCATGTGCCAGCCTTCCTGCGAGAAAGCGCTGAAACAGGTGAAAAGCGAATAGACCAGAATCGTGATGATCATGGTCTTGGACCGTCCAATTTTATCGCTCAGCGCTCCGAAGAAGATGCCGCCAATGGCGCCTCCTAGAAGGAATGCGCCAAAGGCCCACTCGTTCCATTTGGTCACGGCGACGTCATCCGGTCCAACGCCAAGCAAAGCAGGCATGGCGTCCCGCATTGAAGCGACAAAGATCTGACCTTCGAAGACATCAAAGATCCAACCGAGGCTACCGATGGAAAGGACGAGCCATTGATAGCGGGTGATACCTTGGTTCCAACGGAGATTGGGAGCGTTTGGTGAACTCATGGGGAAGGGGAATCAGGTTAGGCTTAACAGAGTAGGGAGCTTCACCAAACTCTGTTGTGTCAGTCCCGGCGGGTCCGGTCAATACCAGAGTTCGAAAGGGTCGGACTGCCCGGGGACGGCTTTCGGGTAGTATCCTTCGGAATCAGGTTGAACCGGCGCTGGAGAACTGAAATCAACAAGGTCATCGGGGACCAGCTTCTGGTCGGATGCCATCGCCTCTTCCCATGTGACGGCCTGACCCGAATAGTTCGACATACGCCCGAGGATGGCGGTCATGGTGGCCCGGGCCCCATTTTCAGCTTCGTTGTAGTCGAGGTCTTCACGGATCGCTTTGAAAAAGGGATAGTGCTCCAGTTGGTGACCGTCTTCATTGGTGCGAAACCGCATCGTGTCGGCATGGGGACCACTGATAGTAAACTCTCTCTGCATGAGGTCGGCCCGGCCTAATGTGCCAATGGCAGACTCGCTGATATCGCGAATACAGCCCGGAATCTGTCGGGCCTGGCTGTAGAGTAGGGTGCCGTCGGCATACTCATATTCGACAAAATGATGATCGTAAATTTGTCCGTTTTCAGGGCCATTTCGTACCTCCTGTCCTCCCATTCCCCTGGCTACTACGGGGTGTTGATCACCCATGATCCAGTTGGCGACGTCGAGGTTGTGGACGTGTTGTTCGACGTTGTGGTCGCCGGACAGCCAGGTGAAGTAGTACCAACTTCGGATCTGGTATTCTAGCTCGGTCTCTCCTTCAAGCCGCGGCTTGCCGGGGCGGGATGATCCGTTCCAGAGGGCTCGGAGAACAAGAATGTCGCCAATAGCGCCGTCCTGAATTCGCTTAATCCATTCCTGATACCCTAGTTGATGTCGCCTTTGGAGACCCACTGCCACCTTCAGGTTCTTGGCTTCAGCCTCTTTCGCGGCTTTGAGAACGCGATTGATTCCGTTCACATCACTGGCGACCGGCTTTTCCATGAAGACATGTTTCCCCTGGGCCACGGCTTCTTCAAAATGCTGTGGACGAAATCCTGGTGATGTGGCGAGAATGACCACATCGCAATCAGCGATCACTCGCTTGTAACCCTCGAAAGTGTCGTAGCGACGTTCCTGCGGTACATCGACCCGCCCGGGTTTTCCTTTCTTAAGAATGTCGTGAGCCGCGTCCATGACGCTCCGGGACACGTCGCACATTGAGTGAAGCTGGACTCCGTCGTCGGCCGTCATGGCCTGATTGGCTGCTCCAGCTCCCCGACCACCGCATCCAATGAGACCAAGCTGCAAATTGCTAGCGCTGTTTTTTGCGGAAACGGGGCGGCTAGTAGCAATTGCAAGAGTGGTCAGTGATGCGGCGGTCGCGGCTGAAGAAGTCTCCAGAAAGTTCCTTCGCGTGGTAGGTGACGATCCTGAAGGGGGTTCCATTGCGGGGTCACGGCTAGAGGTATCAGAATTCCAATTTTGTTGCAAAGGGAATTAAAGTGGAAAGCCAATAAACACAGGGCTACCACTGGCGCATACTGAATTTTTCCGTGGATACGTCCCCAAAATGATGGATCTGATTTGCTATATAGTTGCAAATGCAATTAATTGAAGATGGAGATCAGTTATTTGGATGAGCTGCTGGTATTCAAGATTCGTAGTAATTGTCTTAGTTCGTCTGTTCATTTCACCTCAAGCAATCATGTCTAGTCCAATCCCTCCCATTTCGATTCGAACTCCGGAGCGAAAGGTCGAAGTGGCCTGGTTTTCTGCTCTCTGTGCGGATGATTACGAATTTCTCGGAGTGCCCGACGGAAACTTACGAAGCAGCTTTGAGCATTGCGGGAACATCGTGAAGACAGCTGACCGACTGGGATATCAGAACATTCTTCTGCCGTCAGGATTTGTGGTGGGACAGGAGCCGCTTCCTTTTGCCGCGGCAATGGCTGCTCAAACCAAAAATATCAATCAACTCATAGCGGTCAGGATGGGAGAGATTCATCCGCCGATGCTGGCCCGTCATCTTGCGACGATCGATCACATCGCTGAAGGGCGGCTCGCGGTGAACATCATCTCATCAGATTTACCGGGTGAGAGAATCGACAGCGAATCGAGGTATGCGCGTGGTCGGGAGGTCATCGAGATATTGAAGCAATGCTGGACGCAGGATGAGGTGAACTATTCGGGTGATTTCTACAATCTGAAGATTCCAAACACAGATGCAGTCAAACCCTATCAGCAAAACGGGGGGCCACTGCTCTACTTTGGTGGGATCTCCCCGGGGGCAAAAGCATTGTGCGCCGAGCATTGCGATGTCTTCCTGATGTGGCCGGAGACAGAGGATCGACTCGCCGCGACGATGAGCGAAATGAGTGGGCTGGCAGAAGGGTTCGGGCGAAAAATAGATTTCGGTCTACGTATTCATATGATTGTTAGAGAGACTGAAGAGGAAGCGCGGGCCGCGGCTGACAGGCTTATATCGAAACTTGATCCGGACAAAGGGGAGGAGATTAAAAATCGATCTCAGGATAGCAAATCCGCAGGAGTGATGCGTCAGGACGCATTAAGGGCCGATGCGGGCGATGACTATATAGAAGACAATATCTGGTCAGGAGTGGGGCGCGCTCGATCTGGTTGTGGTAGTGCCATTGTAGGGGATCCAGAGCAGGTGTATCAGAAGCTTCAGCGATATATCGATATGGGCATGCGAGCCTTCATTCTATCCGGTTACCCGCATATCGAGGAGTGTGAACTATTTGCCAAGCACGTGTTGCCACGGCTTGATACGACCAAATTGAACGTGGATCAGGGAAGGCTTCCTGCCGAAACGCCGGAGACGCCTTTGACCTTTGCGACACGGGAGTAGCCCTTTTCTATTCGATGAGACGCCGCAGCTTTGGAATGTTTCAGGAATTTTGTATGACGGGCTCCAAACGAAATTGGCTTGCCTGAATTCCATCCGGAAGGTCCACTCTCAGCATGGAAGCCAATGCTGCTGTTCTCTACGAACCGGGAACCCCGTTACGATTCGAGCCGGTAGTGGTTCTGCCTCCGGGACCAGGTGAGGTCCAGGTTCGAATGTATGCGGCGGGAGTGTGCCACAGCGATCTGCACGTGATGAAGGGCGACATGCCTATGAAGATGCCCATCATTCTGGGGCACGAAGGATCAGGCATCATCGAAGCGGTGGGAGATGGGGTCGAGTCAGTCGAGCCGGGGGATCATGTGATTCCCCTTTGGCGTATGTCCTGCGGAACGTGTGAGTATTGTTTGAGCGGTCGACCGGCACTGTGCGATGTGGGAACGAAACTACGGTTCACGGGGCGCATGCCAGATGGGGGGACGCGGTTTCACACCGCGAGTGGCGAGGAGATTCTGCACTACGCCGGGGTATCGACTTTCTCCGAATTGTCGACCATGCCGGAGGGCGCCGTGGTGAAAATCCCGAAGGACTTCCCCCTGGAGTTTGCTGCCTTGATCAGTTGCGGAGTCATCACGGGATTTGGTGCCGTGTTTCATGCTGGCAATGTCAAAGCAGGGGACACAGTGGCAGTGTATGGGTGTGGTGGGATTGGTTTGAATATTGTGCAATCGGCCAGGATGGCCGGGGCCGTTCAAATCATTGCGATCGATACAGTGGCTTCAAAGCTGGCCTATGCGAAGCAGATGGGAGCTACGGATGTCGTGAATGCCTCCGAAAGCAATCCTGTGGAAGCGGTTTACGATCTCACGGCGAACCGGGGCGTGGACTACGCGTTTGAAGCCGTCGGTTTGGCAAAGCCTATCGAGCAGGCCTACGATTCGACGAGAAAAGGGGGCACCTGTGTGGTGGTGGGCATTGCCCCTCCGTCGGTCCGGGCTGAGATCAATGTGAATCAACTGGTGTATGCAGAGAAAACATTGAAGGGATCGATCTATGGATCGACCCGCCCTCGTATTGATTTACTGCGACTCATTGATC
The DNA here is from genome assembly GCA_963975655.1 of uncultured Verrucomicrobiales bacterium. GTDB lineage: Bacteria > Verrucomicrobiota > Verrucomicrobiia > Verrucomicrobiales > DEV007 > Arctic95D-9. The sequence goes on along the minus strand of CAXBHX010000011.1, from coordinate 48,308 downwards.
TGCATCGGGCAGGACGCTTGATGTTGGATGAGTTGCTGACGAGGACCTATCCGCTGAGTGAAATTAATGAGGCCTACGCGGATCTGGAGAAAGGTGAGATCGCTCGCAGTTTGGTCCTCTGCAACCCCTGAGAAGGGGTTGCAGTTGGATTGAGAGGGAGTGTCAGCGCGGGTGGTTTACTTGCCTCCTTTTCCTCCCTTGCTGCCGCCGGACTTGCCACCCCCAGATTTGCCGCTGGCCTTGCCTTTGCCGACGTCTTTTCCTTTGGCGTGGTGGTGATGGCGATGGTGGTGGTGTGGATGATGGATCTCCATGCCGGTCTCAAACTCACGAGGGCGAAGGGCTTCATCGCTGTTCTTGTCGTATTTTTCGAAAATATTTACGACGTGCTTTCTGCCTTCATCATCGAGAAATCTGGCTTTGGAGAATTCTTTGAGACTGAGTTCGTCGTTCTTGTCGGTATCGAGAAACTCGAACCGTTCGTCGACGGTGGGTTTGTCTTTCTTGTCCTCTGCTTGAACGGTTACTGCTGCCGAACCGAAGAGGGTTGCAATGGCCAATGCGATAGTGGGATATTTTTTCATAGTAATGTAGGTCTGTTGTCTGAGAGGAACCTAGGCCGGTAAACATGATGCGAACATGACGCCGTGGAAGATCCTTCGCGTAAAAGCAAAACTCCCTGCCGAGCCGTTTGAGGTAGATGCGGCAAATTGGTGCGAATATGACATTCTTCGCAATTCCCCATAAAAAATCCCGGGTGACACCATGTGCCAACCCGGGATTCGTGGGAAAATCAGTTTGGTGTATCGGCTATTCTTCGCCGCCGCCCTTACCACCTTTTCCGCCCTTACCACCTTTTCCGTCGCCGCCTTTGCCACCCTTACCTTTTCCTTTTCCCTTACCTTTTCCCTTACCTGCGTCTTCTCCTTTTCCGGGGCGGCCTTTTCCCTTCATGTGCGCGCGGCGCTCTTCCATTCCTTCTTTAAACTCGTGAGGTCCGATTTTTCCGTCGCCGTTTTTGTCATCGCGGCCGAAGGCTGCAGAGACGCGGTCCCTGTCGGCATCTTCGAAAGCACGGGCTTGAGAAAATTCTTTCGGTCCGAGTTCCCCGTCATCATTGGCGTCGAGCTTCTTGAATATTTCGAGAGAGCTAGGGCGCTCACCATCACGCTCGGGGCGATCACCGTCGCGTTCAGGACGCTCACCGTCACGCTCGGGACGTTCTTTGGCGGGCTTATCAGCGCCAGTTTCATCTTCAGCAATGCAGAAGAGTGTGGAAGTGCCGATCACAGTTGCGATCGCGACAGAGAGGATTGGGCTTTTTTTAGTTTTCATTTTTTGTCAGGGTTGAAGTTGCTTAACTGAATCCACTATAGATTGCCGAACATGACGGGAACATTATGTCGTGGATGTTTTCTTCCTGATGGTGAATGAAAGCCACTCTTCATCTATGTCAGCGGCGAGATCCAGCCCGAGGACTTCGGCGCAACTTCGGGCCAGAGAGAGCCCCAGCCCAACATGACCTGAATCGCTGCGGGCTTCGTCCCGTCTCCAATAACGGTCAAAAAGATGCGAAACGTTCTCGTCGGTCAGACCGTGGGAGGAGTTGGAGATCCGAATGCCGTTCTCAAGTCCTGCCACAGTGATCGCGCCCCTGTCAGCAGTGTATTCCACGGCATTGGAAAAAAGGTTGGTGAGGACGTGGCGTAAGAGAGAGGGGTCGGAGTCGAGCAAGGTGGGTTGAGTGAACTCAAATCTCACTTCATGATGCTTCAGCTCAGCTGAGTCCACATAGGGGGCCCAGCAGGTCTTTGCGAGAGACTCCAGATCAATCAGCTCAAACTTTGGCTCCATTTCACCCGACTCCCAGCGGGCGAGTGCAAGCAGGCTTTCGATCATCGTTTCGAGCTGCAGGGCGATGTCGAGGGTTTCTGTAAACGTGTCCGGGCCAGCCTGGTCGGGCCACTTCAAGGCTACTTCGCTCAGCATTCTGAGTTCGGCGACAGGCGTCCGGATCTCGTGGGCAAGATCAGCACTGAAGCGTCGTTCCCGATCAAAACTGGTTTGGATGCGATCCATCAACTCATTGAGTCGGGAGTAGACGGGTTTGAGTTCGATCGGAGCTTTGGTAGCGTCGAAGCGGGCGCTGAGGTTGCCTGCATCAATAGTGGCCGTTTGATCTCCCAGGTCACGAAGAGGTTTGAGCCCTTGATTGAGTGAGGTGCCGACAAGGATGACAGTTCCCCCGGCTGCCACCAGTCCGACAATGATGAGCCCTCCTATAAGGATGGAGAGGGTCTGTTCCATTTCTGAAAGGTCGTGGGCGATCGTGATGATGGAGTTAGAGGTGTTTCTTCCTTTCCCCCCCTTAGTCCCTTTGCCACGGCCTTTCCCTGAGGGAGCCGTGCGGAAGTTCATAGCTCTCAAGCGGGTGCCGTCTTCTATTGAGATCGTCGAAAATTCCGGTTTCTGGGAAGACGGGCCGGGAAAAGGAAGGATTATATTGCCGATGCTATCAGATTGCTCCGTAGGGCTTCCTCGGTCATCCCACGTCTGGTAGTAATAGCCACTGCCGACCTCACCGTATTGAGCCATTCGGCCTGAAGGTCGCCTTGGGGCCCCGGGGCGATCCGGGAACGGGTTGCTCTCCCGTGAAGTTTCGGTTTTGGTGAGGAAGCGGGTCACGTCTTTGTCGACAGCGATCTGAGCATCGATAGTTTTAAGGAGGCCGCTGCGAACTGCCAAATAGATGCCGGCGCCAGCGGCTACCCAGAGGAGAAGCAGGCCGCCGGATAGCCAGATAGTCAGTTTGCGTCGAATAGATTTCATTTCAAGCGCTCCTCCATCACGTAACCCTGCCCGCGGCGTGTGTGGATCAGTGGAGTCGAGGAACCCGGCATGGTGATCTTTTTCCGCAGGGCGCAGATGGCGGAGTCGACGACGTTGCTCATCGGGGTGACGATGTCGTCGTATATGTGCTCCTCAATTTCAGTGCGGGAAACCACTTTACCCTGCTTCAGCATGAGGTGTTCGAGCAGGGCGAACTCCCGTGCGGTGAGATCGAGGTAGGTGCCGGCACGAGAGACTTTTTTAGCGGCAGTGTCGAGTTTGATGTCGGCTACCTGCGTCACGGGCGCGGCTTCCTGATAGGAGCGGCGGCAGAGAGCTTCGACACGGGCGAGTAGCTCTTCGAGAGCAAAGGGTTTGACGAGATAATCGTCTGCTCCGGTGCGAAGGCCGGTGACGCGGTCTTCGATGGTGTCCTTGGCAGTCAGGAACATGACCGGCGTTTTGTCGTTCTCTGCCCGGAGGCGTTTGAGAATGCTGACTCCGTCAAGGCCGGGCAACATGATGTCGAGAATGGCAGCGTCGTAGGTGTGGGTTTGCGCCATCCAGAGGCCTTCGTCGCCGTCTTCTGCTGAGTCGACAGCGTAGCCAGATTGTTTGAGCGCCATCACGATGGTTTCGCGAAGGCGGCGGGAATCTTCTACCAGGAGTACACGCATGTCCCTGATAGTTTAGCAGGAAAAGATGACGGGAACATGACGAAGTGGGGGACTACACAACTGAATGACCCCCAAATGTGGAAAACTGTTTGGTGAAGGTAGGGTCAGGCCTCCGGACGGGGTGGCCTTCCACTGACCGCGATCAATTAACGGTATTCTCTGCATCAAAATCCTGGATATGACGGGCTTCGTGAGGGGGATGCGTTCGCAAAGAATGCCTGCAATGACGCGCCTCGTGAGGGGTATGTATTTGCAATGAATGTCTGTGATGATGCGCGGCGGGCGGAAGGCCGCCCCGCCGGGACGTCCCGCCCTACCAACGGGCAATCTGTCTCGAGCCACAGTCCTACTTCTTCCCCTTCTTCTTGTTGGCCTGGTCCTTTTTCCACGAATTGAAGGGAACGACGCCGGCGTGTTTGGTCCAGGTGTCATATTGAGCGATCATTTTCTTGGCGATCTCGGGATTGGATTCGAAGAGGTCACTCGACTCGGTCCGGTCGGCCTCCATGTCGTAGAGTTCCCAGGCACCATTGACGCCCTTGGCGACGAGCTTCCACTTGCCGTCGCGGACGGCGCGATTGCCTTCGTGTTCGAAGTAAATCGGCTTGCCGCGGTCGAGCGCTGCGCCATTGAAGGCTGTTTTGAGCGAAATGCCTTCGGCAGGTTTCACTGCATTGCCGGCATTTTTGTCAGGGTATTCTCCGCCACCGAGATCCACCGCAGTCGCCATGATGTCGATGAGGTGAGAGGGGCTGTCGTGCAGGTTGCCTTGCTTGGTTTTTCGGAAGGCGTCTCCCTTTTCGGAAATGCCGGCGGGCCAGTGGGCAATGAGTGGGGTGCTGACACCGCCTTCGTTCACGTAGTGCTTGTACTCCTTGAAAGGGGTATTGGACACGTTGGCCCAGTTGCGACCATAGCCGATTTCGGTCTCGGGAAATGGGCCTGGCATGACGCCGTCGCCGCGGCGTAGTGGGTAGCCGTCACGAGATTGCTCGGGAATCATTTCGGTCTGAAGTTCGTCTTTTCCCATGGGTGATAGGGTAGGCTTGTCGGGGCGCTCGAGAGGGCCAACAAGTTTGCCTCGGCCGAAGGTTTCGGCGCAGCCGCCGTTGTCCTGGAGAAAGAGAATGAGCGTGTTTTCGTATTGGTTGGTGTCCTTGAGTGACTGGACAATGCGGCCAACGCCCTGGTCCATGTTGTCGACCATGGCTGCGTAGACTTCCATGCAGGCGGACTCCCATTCCTTCAGTTCAACTTCGCTCCAGTCACCGATGAGGGGGGCAGGTTCCCAGTGGTCAGGGAGAAGTTTCATCAACTTGAGTCGCTTGATCCGAGCCTCGCGAGTGGGGGCGTAGCCGCCGTCGTATTTCCCCTCGTACTTGGCGATGTCCTCGGGCAGCGCGTGCATGGGCCAGTGAGCAGCGGTGTAGGCGACGTAGTGGAAGAAAGGCTTGTCGGCATGCTCCTTGGCGTGATCTTTGATGTAGCGAACGGTATTGTCGGAAATGGCGTCGGTGTAATACCAGGTGCCGTCGGGCTGGTATTCAGGATCGTTGTCGGGAGTGATGTAGGTGTTGTCCCGGGTCAGACTGTTGGGATCGAAGAAAGAACCGGCGCCATGGATGGTGCCGAAGAAGCGGTCAAAGCCTCGCTGGAGAGGCCAGTTGTGAGTATCGGGATTCTCAAGCTCGTTGCCGTTGTAGGGGGTGACGTGCCACTTGCCGGACATGTAGGTGCGGTAGCCAGCGGGCTTGAGCGCTTCGGCGATGGTGACGCATTCCTGATTGAGGTCGCCGCGGTAGGCGTCGAGGCCGTAGTCGCTGGTCATGTGGCCGATCCCCGCCTGGTGGGGGTAGAGGCCAGTGAGTAAGGAGGCACGGGTTGGACAACAGCGACCGGTGTTGTAGAACTGAGTGAAGCGGATGCCACCTTTGGCGAGGTCGTTGAGATTGGGCGTATTGATCTCTCCTCCGTAACATCCGATGTCCGACCAGCCCATGTCATCGCACATGATGAGGATGATGTTCGGCTGTTTGGGGGCGGCGTAGGCCGCGTTGGTCAGGATAGCGAGTGCTCCGAGAAGGATGATCAGGGATTTCATGACCGCGAAGGTAGACACGGCGACGGGAGAGGGCAAGTCTCCGGAAGGGACGTGATCGGAGGGCATTTGTTATAGGCTCTCTCGTATGTGTTTCGGAAAGAGCGCCGCCCTCTTTCCGGACTAGTCGCGGGGGATCTGAATCGTTGGGAGCAATGGCAGTAAAAGGGCTACTATCAGGAATTACTTTTGTCGCAGGGTTCTTTTCTTCCGTCCGCCCGCCGGGCGATTGAAGCCAATATCGAAGCATGCCCTCAATTTCGAACAGGGTGGGGTCATCCCTCTGACCCTGTTTAGTGACTTGCTGCTTTGGCTTTCCCTTTCGCCCACCGATAGAGATAGACTTGGGGCTCTGTGCCTTCTCGCCCGCCATCGACAAAGTGGGGGCCGTCACCAATGACCCACACGTGATCGTTCCAGGCCATGGGGCGGGTTCCTCTGGGGACTTCATCAAGTTCCGCCAATCCGAGGTAGACTGCTTTTTCGGGATCGGTGCCGATATCAAACAGAGCGAGGCCTTTGGAGCCTAAGTTGATGAGCAGGTTCTTCTTATCGTTGAAGAACGAAATTTTATGGGGCGGTGAATCGTGGGCGACATCCCCAGAGATCGGCATGTCTTCTCTCGGAACGATAGTTTGAGAGAAAAATTTCGGGGACGTTCGGTCTGAGACGTCGATGATGGCCACGCCAGGATGACCGGTATCGTAGTTTTGCCGTCCGGCTACGGTGACGGTGGTGTAGAGGAGGTCGCCATTCACGGCGAGCTGTCGCACGGCGTCTTTCGGAAGGGGATACGCCAGATCGCTGACGACCTTGAGATTGTCGGGATCCTGGTAGTCGACCAGATAGATTCCGCGATAGTAGTTGCCGTGGTATTCGTAGCGGTCGTCGACGCAGATGCCGTGGCCGTGATAGTTGGCTTCGCCTTTCACGTAGCGAATTTCGCCTCGTTTCCGGGGATTCCCTGGATCGCTCAAATCGAGGATAAAATTTCCACCTAGGCTGGTCCGCCGAAAATTGCCTGACACATGCAAAAGGCACCCGTCTTTCCCGACTTCGCCTCTGAGTGCCACGTCGCTGCAGGTGTAGGAATGCTCGTCCTCAAGAAATGAGGCCCATCGTCCCTGTGCTTTGCCCTCTGGGATTTTCCACTGGGTGGGATCTTCCGCTGAGATGTCAATAATCAGCACCCAGCCGACCTGAAGGGGTGGCCCAGCCGGGTTTCTCTCTGGAGTGTCGCCGCCCTGGTAGGATCCAGTGAGCACGAGGTAGTTGCCGGAGTGAATGACTTCAAAGAGGTCATTCACGTGATGGGCCGTGTCACCTGAGAAATTCTTCTTCAGCAGAAGGGTAGGATTCGACGGATCACTAATGTCATAGACGTGGAGGTCGCTCCCTCCGCCGACGCACAAGAGCTCCTGTTGCCTGCCGTTGATGCTTCGGCTGATCAGGGCCATCTTCCCTTTGACCAGACTGCCGATGGGAATTTTGGCGAGGCAGTTGAGGTGGAGTGAGATGGAACCAGATGCTTCGGGTTCGGAGGCCTGGTCTTCGGCTCGGGAATTGGGGGAAGCAGTTAGGAGTAGAGCTGCGGCCGCCAAGGCTGTGTATGACTTTGCTGTGTCTCTGCCGCTTCTCAACATGGGGGCATTGGGTCACGCCTGATTTTGAATGTCGAGAGGGAGGCGATACGGATACATGCAGTCGAGGACGAAAGAGTCCCGAAACCGCTACGGGTCTCGGGAGGCTTGCTGGAGGGCTCGATGAGATTATTGAAAACTGATTGGGGTACCTTGTTGCTGGGTAGGGGGAGAGGCTAGGCTCGTGGTCTTGATTATGAACGCACTTCGATTTCTTCTTTTGCTGACAGCTTTGCCGACTTTTTTGCTCGCCGAAAACTGGCCTCAGGCGGCTGGTCCTAATGCCAACTGGGAGGTGGCCGGGGTCAAAGATCCGGTGACTCAGTGGAGCGTCGTGCGCGGCGAGAATGTGCTGTGGAAGACGACCTTGCCCGAGGGCGGTCAAAGTGCGGTGACGGTGTGGGGCGACAAGGCATTTGTGACCACTCATCGTCCTGTTGAAGAGGGGGATTCACTGCTTGAGCCAAATATCGTGGGCTACTGCCTCGATGCGAATACGGGCGAGATTCTCTGGCAGGTGGATGTGCCGGGCACGGATCCAGTGCAGATGAGCGGCATCTTCAGTGACTCGACCGTGTTTGCTCCGATTGCTGACGGTGAGCGGGTTTGGTTTTTCAACCGCTCTGGTGCGATCGGCTGTTACGACATGGATGGCAAGGAAGTGTGGTTGCGAAAATACACGCCGCGTCCTCGACACACCACACGTCAATGTGAGCCGGTATTGATCGGTGAAATCATTCTGACCGTGGAAGTGAAAGACAAGAAGTTGGGCCAATTGCTACAGCGCCATAAGCCAGTCCCGGAGGACGTGGATCCGAAGGATGTCTGGTGTTATCTGCATGGGATCGACAAGAACACGGGCGAGGTGAAGTGGGTTGGCGAAGCGGGTACAGCGGTGGGCAATACGCCGACGGTTAAACAATTGGGGGATGGCACCTGGGCCGTGGCTCACGGACGAGGCGGTGGTCACGGTCCGCTGGAGAAACCCTATGGCCCGAGTCTGACTTCCTTTGAGGACGGTAAGGAAATCTGGACGGTTGATCTGGGCAGTGCTGATGCGGTGATGAACATGCAGTGGAACGAGGACGAGCTCTATTGGTTTCAGAAGCAGGAGCAATTGGTGTTCTCCACGGAGACGGGTGAACTATTGAGACGTTTCGATGTGTCGGCGTCGGTGGACTACTGCCGCTACGATTCGCAGACTGACGCGTGGAAACAAGAATCCGGCGCGAGTGTCAACAAGGGCAAGAAGATCCCTCACACCAATCAAACCAACATGGTGGTGGGCGACTGGCATTACTTCCTCGGGCACGATGCACTCGTGGTCGGTCGATCCAATGTAAAAACCGGGGCGACAGAATACCTGCAGGTGCCGGCGCAGTTGGTGGCCAGTGCAGAGGGGAAGGACAAAATGATCTGGGAAAAGAAGGACGCGATTCCCAATGACGTGAAGAATTCGCGAGGCCTGGAGATCGCTCCGGACAAGCGCTCACGAGGAACAGGTTTCGGACACGTGTCAGCCGCGAGTCCGACTTTGGTGAATCAGTATCTCTTTTTCCCGATCATGAACGGGACGGTCTATGTGATCGACACCTCAGCTGAGAAATTGAATCGAGATGCGCTGGTAGCGATTAATGATTTGGGCCCTGCCGGGGAGACCTGGACATTGGCTTCGTTCTCCTACTCTGGGGGCCGCCTCTATATGCACACCATGAAAGAGGTGATTTGCCTGGGCGAGGTAGAGTGATCAACTGTTGTCTGGAGACGGCCAGGGCAAAGGCTGAGCTCACTGATTCATGCTCCGTGAGCTCGACTCTCGCGTCGCGGTCGAGCGCGGAGTCGAAGAGGTAAACTTCGTCAAACGCTCCGCGGAAGAAGTGGCCGCCAAGGTCGTCGTCTGCCGGCCCTTTACATCGGGGTATCTTCGTGAAAGGGTTTCCATCATGAAAACTGTCCACTTTTGCCTCTCGCTGGCGTTGATGACGTCCAGCCTTTCAGCCCGCACCTGGACTTCGTCCGGGGGAACGACCATCGAGGCTGAGTTGGTTTCGAAGAACAGTCTGGGGGTCAATCTCCGCAAGGCTGACGGAACGGAGATGTTTGTGAAACTGGATCAGCTCTCGGAAGCGGATCAGGAGTGGCTGACCAGCGGAGCAGAGGAGCGTGCCGCCGGGCCCAATTTGCCCGAGACTCTGGCGGCTCTGGTCGAAGAGCGCGGTGTCGTATTGATTCAGGATGACTTTAATCGCGAAGACTCTGATGAAAAAGACGATCTGGGGGAGCCCTGGGCTACCAACAGCGACAGCCGGGCCATGGGTGACAAGCAGAACGACCTCGTCGACGGCGAATTGGTCATGACGATTTCCCCGCGAGCAGATCACGCCATTTCTACTAACTTAACTACCTCGGAGACTTACGGTGATTGCGTTCTTTTTGTGCGTATGAAGCTGGAGGAGGGGGGGCAACTCAAGTTGGCCTACAACGACAAGGCGGATAAGTCGGTCTGGGCAGGGCACATCAATGGAGTGACCCTGAATGAGAAGTCCATTGTCATCGCGGATGAGCGCTCCGCGCGTTTTGACATGAAGTACCGCGAGGACAAGGAGTCAGCGGAATACAAGGAGGCGCTTGCAGCAGCGGAGAAGAGTTTTCCTATCGAGATCGATGCGGACGAGTGGCACGAAGTAGTGACCCATCACAATGGTGAGACACTGACGGTGTATCTCAACGGCGAAGAAGTGGCTTCGCATACTTCGCCGGGCCTCGGTCATCCGACCAAAAATCACTTTGCCTTCGCTGTGCCCGGGAAAGCAATTGTAGATGATTTCCATCTCTGGAAGCTCGCACCTGCGGCAGCGGAGTAACAAAGGAGTGCGTCTCCTCCCATGCCAAACTCGGCGGGGAGAGGGCCTTCGGGTTGCTATGATTGGCAGTCGACTCGATATGGGTCGAGAAGCTGCCCCCCATATTATTGGCTGGGGTCCCCCAGCCAATGGGCTCTGCCAATGGGCTCGGCCAACTTACACGAAGTAGCTTAAGCCCAGTGTCAGAGCGAAGCCGATCAGCGAAATCGCCACGGAAAGCACCGTCCAGGTCCTCAGAGTCTGAGCTTCGTTCATGCCGAGGTAGCGTGAGATGATCCAGAATCCAGAATCGTTCACGTGTGAAAGCATGGTCGATCCAGCGGCGATTGCGATCACGATCAGGGCGAGATAGCCCGGACTGTAATCGCCCGCCTGTACAATGCCGGCCATCAGGCCCGCGGCTGTGATCATCGCTACCGTGGCAGATCCTTGCGCCACTCGAACGATCATGGAGAAAAGATAGGCCAGGACCACGGCGGAAACGCCGAAGCCGCCGAGCCAGTCGGCCAGGGCATCGCCCACGCCGCTCGCTCCGAGGACCTGTTTGAAGACGCCACCCGCTCCGGTAATGAGAATAATGATGCCGGCCGGCCCCAGCGCTTTGGTGCTCAGGTCAAGAAGCTTGTCTCTACTCACACCTCGCAAGACGCCGAGGAATACGAGCGCCAGCAAGGTCGCTAGAAGCAGCGCCACCACCGGGTGGCCGAGGAAGGCGACGAATGTTTGCAGAGAACTTGGATCATCTGCTTTGGCCCAGGTGCTCCCGAGAATGATGAGAACGATGGGAAGCCCCATGATAAACGCAACCAGTCCGAAGTTAGGCATGGGGCCTGAGTCGTCGGCTTCTTCGAAGAAATGCGGGATCTCAACGGTCACATTCTTACAGACGAGAGGAACGAGAAAGATGCCCACTATGATTGCGGTGGGAAGGCCGATGCCGATGCCATAGAGCATGACGCGCCCGAGGTCGGCCCCGAGAATTTCAGCCACAGCGACAGGTCCCGGGGTCGGTGGAACAAAGGCGTGGGTGACGGCCATGCCTGCTACGAGAGGGAGCCCGAAGAGCAGCAGCGACTTCTTGGTGTCACGAGCCAGCGCGTAGATGATCGGTGCCACAATGACAAGGCCGACATCGAGAAATACGGGGATCGAGATGAGGAATCCCGTCAGCAACATGGCCCAGGAGGCCCGCTTTTGACCGAAGAGATTAACCAGCGAATGCGCCAGCGTCTTGGCTCCGCCTGAATTCTCTAGAATCTGTCCGAAAATGGCGCCCAGTCCGATGATGGTGGCGATGAATCCAAGGGCTCCACCCATTCCTTTCACGATCGTGTCAGGAATATCTCCCAGCGGCATTCCCGCGGCGATCGCCACAAAGATACTGGCAATGATGAGAGCGATGAAGGCTTGCAGTCGCAGCACGAGAATCATCACGAGCAACAGCACGATTGCTGCTCCGAGCACTCCGAGTAGATAACCGAGGCTAGACCCGGCTGCTTCAACAACGGCAGTTGCCGGCGCTTCGGCGGCTGCTAGAAAAGTGGGGAGTAGTGTCATAAGCGGGTAAAAACAAGAAGATGGAACGCTCCTGAATTAGCGGGAAGAGCGTTGGGCGTCAAGAAGTTCTGTGCTGTAGATGATTCGAAGGTTCCCACGAAAAAGGCCCGTTCAACTTTCGATGAACGGGCCCTTGAGTGTGAGATTATTATTAGGACTGACTCTACGCTTTCCAGGGGAGTTCGAACTCGCCGGGGATGGCTACTTTATACTCGCCGTCTGAATTCGGGAGAACCGAAGGCTCAGCATCGAACGAGAATTCCTCGGGCATGAGGGAGTAGTCGGAAGCAACGGCCTCGTCCCAGTTGACGAGTTGGCCGCTGTAGGTGGCGATACGACCGAGGACAGCGGTGAACGAACTCTTCGCAGCGAAGTAGGCATCGTTTTGTGGCTTGTCATTCTTGATCGCATCCCAGAGCTTCTCGTGCTCAGCATCTTTGGGGTTCTTGACGCCAGTGCGTGGCTTACGATACTGCCAGGTGACGTTGCCCTTGAGGTCGGTGATGCGGCCGGCTCCGGGATCCATGATGCCTTCGGCTCCGTGGATCTCTTCACCAACGCGGCGCCAGGTGCCCGGGGTTTGGCGGCATTGGCTGTTGAGAATCATGTTGTTCTCTTCGGGGCCGTAGCGGTATTCGATGAAGTGCTGATTGAAGATCTCACCAATCTTGCTGGACTCATTGGTCCGGGCACCTTGACCCTGTGCTGAAACGGGGTGGCCGCCCTTGAGAGAGTCACCGCTGGCGAACCAGTTGATAACGTCCAGGTTGTGAACGTGCTGCTCGGCGATGTGGTCGCCGGAGAGCCAGCGGAACTGCTGCCAGTTACGCATCTGAAATTCCATTTCGGTCCAGCCTGGCTGACGCTCAATCGTCCAGGGACGTGCCCCGACCCAGTAGGCGGAGGCACCGATCATTTCGCCGATAGCTCCTTCCTGATACTTCTGGAAAGACTGGAGGTAGGAATCCTGGCAGTGACGCTGAAGACCTACGACGACCTTGAGATTCTTCTGGTCGGCTTCTTTAGCCGCTGCGATGACTTGATTGTAACCATGGGCATCCACGCAGACGGGCTTTTCCATGAATACGTGTTTACCGGCCTTAACCGCATAGTCGAAGTGAATGGGGCGGAATCCTGGAGGAGTGGCGATACAGATGACATCGACTTGATCGATGACCTGCTTGTAGGCATCGAATCCGGCGTACTGGCGGTTCTTAGGAACATCGATCTGACTCGATTTGCCCATCTTCTCGAGTTGCTTTGAAATGGCGGGGAGACCGGATCCACGAGGACCGGTGCCGTCAATCTTATCAGCGAAGGCTTCTGCAACGGCGACGAGTTGTGCGCCGTCGTTGGCGTTGAGGTTCTGGACAATGGCTCCAGAGTTCCGGCCACCACAGCCGACCATGCCGACCTTAATGGAGTCACTTCCTGCGACTTGAGCGCAAAGCTCTACTGGAAGGGCGGCGACTGCGGTAGCCGCCGCGGAGCCAGCGAGGAATTTTCGACGCGAAGTCGGTTTCTTTTCAGTGGGTTTATCGGTCATCATAAATAGAAACGAACGAAACTCCGAAACCGATACGATTGCAGCTGGTTTTTAGCGAAGAATCGCGTGATCACGCTGCGCGCATCACCCATGAGAGTGGTCGTATCGATGCTGGCGGAAGCAAGGCTTGCCCGGGGCTGGATTTTCGCCTACTTCTTTGACCCTATGACTGCCCTATCAAGCGAATTTTCGGACGTGACTGTTCAAACCAAAGCGAACATCTATTTCGACGGTAAAGTCGTCAGCCACTCCGTCATTCTGCCGGATGGTAGCAAGAAGACCTTGGGATTGATCTATCCTGGGGAATTCTATTTTGGCACCGACGCGCCGGAGCGCATGGAGATCATTTCCGGTCACTGTGTCGTGAAGTTGGATGGCAGCGAAGAAGAAGTAGCCTATGCCGAAGGGCAGTATTTCGAGGTGTCCGGCAAGAGCGGTTTTAACATCACGGTGAGCGATGGGATCTGCGAATATATCTGTTCGTTTATTGGATAGGTTTTCCTATCTCAAACCGTCAGGTGCGGGAGGTGGCCTTGCTCCGACGTCCTCCAATTCGTTGGTGGACTAAAGCGTTAGTAGCAAGACCCGCCGCCGCCGCGGTAGCCACCACGATATCCGCCGCCGTACCCGCCGCCTCCACCATAGCCGTATCCTCCGTGATGACCTCTATGGCCGCCTCCGCCGTAGTAGCCGCCACTGTAGCTGTCAGCCGCAGCATAGCCAATTGCTGCTCCCGCGAGTCCTCCAACGAGGGCTGCTTCAGTGGGGGTGCATGAAGTATTGATACCTGCCAAAAGAATGGCGCCTGCAGAGATGGAGAAGAGTTTTAGAAAGATTTTCATGGTGTCTGTTTCCGGGGTGTGAAAGGACTGATTTCCTCACGGAAGACCGTCCTCGTCGTGGATAGACGAATGAACATGCGGATCTATGCGCTCTTTTTGGGTTCCGCTCGTATATTGATATCGAAACTAACCTGATCGTTGATCAGGAGAACGGTGGCTTTTTATCTAAAAAGCAGTGGTGTGGAGTGAATCGGCTGGGAAGAGCTGATTTGGCCGTGGTAGGGCGATTTGAGGTTGCCCGAGCCGGTCGACCCTGCCGACCTGGGGCGCTTTGGTTATGGCAGTAACCGGAGTCTCAAATTCTTGAACTCGATCGGCGCCCCTTCGGATTCGAGGCAGAGGTAACCGGAGGCGGGATCAATATGGGTCCCGCCGGAGACTTCTTCGCCGTTTACCCAGAGGCGGACTTCGCCATTGATGGCGCGGACGTAGTAGTGGTTCCACTCGTTGATGCCTTTGGTCAGGTTTTTGGTTGGGAAGCTGCGATTGCCCTTTGGGCCGACGGGAGGGAAGGGATCCATACGGGTGCGGCCAACGGTGAAGACGTCGCCGTGGCTGGTGAACCAGTCGCTGGGTTTGTCGAACTTCTTTTCGTAGACCTCGCGATAGCCGAGGTCGAGAACCTGGACTTCAACACCGGCTGGGAGTTTGCCTTCTCCGGCTTCGAGTTTCTTGATGGACTCGGGATGGGCCCAGACAAAGACGCCAGAGTTGCCGCCGTGTTTCTTGTGTTTCCACTCGCAGACGAACTCGAAGTTGGTGAGGGGTTCGTGCATGCGGATGACTCCTTTGGGCGAGCCAGTGCAGTAGGCGTGGCCGTCTTCCCAGCGCCAGGTGTCTTCGTCGCAGTTGACGTTGACGAAGTCTTCACCGGTAAGGGGGATCCAGCCGGGTCCTTCGCCGGTGATGTGAGCGGGTTTGAGAGGAGCGGGCTCGTCCGAGTGGAGGGGGAGGGCGAAGGTCAGGGCGATGAGGATGAGGAGGGGGGCTTTCATGGTGACTGGGGGAGGTGGCTGCGAGCGGCCCGCTCGCAGAAGCGGGAGCGAGGTGGAAAAAGATAAAGAAAAAGAGGTGGGCTTTTTGGGCTTCGAATTAGTCATTTGTTATTTATCATTCATCAATTGTCATTGGCGAAAACCTCACAACTTTCGTTGTTCTAATGCTGGCGTGAGGGGGCGGTGGTGCCGGATGGCTCCGAATGGGGAGTAAGAGTAAGAGTAAGAGTAAGAGTAAGAGTAAGAGTAAGAGTAAGAGTAAGATTTATTGAGAGCCGATTTGCTTGAGATACTCTGCGATGTTTCTCACGTCTTGATCGTTCAGGCCCATTTTCGAGGCGGGTGGCATCCATGAGTGATCATCGAGGTAATCAATTTTGGCACCGGATTTTCGGAAGAGGATTTTTTTGGTTTCTCCGCCGAAGAGTTTAAGCTTGAGAGAGCCAGAGTGGAAACTGTAGTTCGAAAGCAGGCCTTCGGCGACGTGATCACCGGCGGTGAGGCGGACGGGCTTGTCATAGCCGTGGGCGAGGTGGGCGGATGGCTCAATGATGTCAGTGACGATTTGTTCAATGGTTCGGATGCCACCCCATTGGCTGAGATCGGGGCCGAAGGGAACGCCTTCGCCCTGAATCTTGTGACACATCTTGCAGAGCTGAGCGGATGCCTGGCCACGGTCGAAGTCGGCACTGAGCTTGGCAATCGTTTCAACGTTGGAGATTTCGGTATCGGCGCCGAAGGCGGCGGGAATGATATAGCTGGTCTCAAGCAATTCGCCTTCAATCTTGTTGAGATCCTTAGCGATGATCTCCTCAACTGTGATTTGAAATTCAAGTGCTGTGAAGGCGGGATGTTCGCCAAGTTCAGTGAGTCGCTTCATGCGAGTGGTGCGTTCATCGTTATTGGCGTAGACAGCGTAGGCCATGGCGAGGTGGCGGAACTCTTCGAGACCAGGGGATTGTGCCAGGATGACTGACTGAAGGTCTTCAATGGCTTCGGGAGTGTGCAGGCGCCAAGCGAGGTTTTTGGCGCGGGTGTCCCATTGGCCGAAGGGTGCCTTGGTCAGTTCGGGGCGGATGACCTGACTGTAGACCTCTTGTTCTTTCCCGGTGGCGGCGATGCCGAGCGCTTCAAGGTAGAAGCGGCTTTCGCCGTCGTAGCCGGCAATGAGTGCGGTGAGAATGGCCTGACAGTCTTCGAAGGCGGCGTCGCGCAGGGAGACGGCAACTTCGCGTCGAAGTGCTGGCGATTTGTCTTGAGCGAAGTGGGCAGCGCGAGTGAGGAGATCTCCGGAGTCGGCGAAGCGGAGTGCTCGCCAGGCAACGAGGCGCTGGGTTTCATCGGAGGATTCAAGTTGGCCCTCAGCGAAGGCCCGTCCCTCGGGTCCGGTTTGGGCGAGCACCCAGAGGGCGCGGGCCTGATGGTAGGGATTAGTGGCGGACTCGAACAGGGCGATGAGCGCAGGGGCGGTATCGTCGCCGAGAGATTTGAGCCGATGAACGGCTTCGGTTCTCACTCCGATTGTCGGGCTTTGCAAGGCGGTGATGAGCCCAGCTTCGCTATCGAAATCAATCACAGGAAAGACGGGTGTTTCGTCCTTTCGAGAGATCCGGTAAATCGTTCCGGAGACTTGGTGGGTGCGGCGGCTGGTTTCGTTGTAGAAATCACTCAGGTAAAGAGCCCCATCGAGGCCTAAGACGAGATCGGTGGGAAACAGAAATTCACCTTTGGATTCTTCCTTGAGTCCAATGAAGGGATGGTGAGGCCCCATTTCAACGTGGGCACCTTCAGGCTTGGGGGTGTAGCCCATCACCTCCTTGCGCACCATGTCGCAGTGCAGATAGAGACCGCGAAAAGATTCACCGAGTTCGTCGCCTTCAATGAAGACGTTTCCAGTGGGGGAGCCTGCACCGTAGACGGTTCCGGGAGGTTGGGTGCCGGGGTAGTTCTCGCGCCAATGGGATGCCGAGAAGCGCTGCTTCATATTAAAATCGGCTGGCTCCTCCCAGCTCTTGGCAGCTTCTTCCCAGGAGCGGGCGCCGTCCTGAAGGTCGGCGTAGCCGAGGTTTCCGTGTTCCATGAGCCAGGTTGATCGGCAATGGGCGGGATCGTCGTTGTCGCTTTGATAGACGTCGCCGAGGGAGCTGACAAACATGTCGTGCGGATTGCGCATGTTGTGGGCGACGGCAGTGAGGCCGGTGCCGTCACGATTGATGCGCATGGCGGTGCCTCCGATGTAGAGGTGTCCGTCGGAGCTGCGTTTGCCGATCAGTTCGCTGTTGCCGTAGTAGCAGCCGGAGTAGAAATGTTGGCCGTCGATGGTCTCGACGTCGCAGCCCATGTTGCCGAAGCTGAAATACCACTGACCACTGGGACTGCCAACGACGGCGTGCAGGGTGTGGTCGTGTTTTCCTCCGGCGAATCCAGTGAGGAACACTTCGCGTTTGTCGATCTCGGGATTGAAAACGGCATCGCGGTCTACGTCGGTGTAAACGATGATGTCGGGGGTAGCGGAGAGGACGATCTGGTTGTCGAACACGGCGATGCCGAGTGGGGCGTGGCGAATGTCGGGCTCGGTGACAAAGACGTGGGAGCTGTCGGCTTTGCCGTCCAGGTTGGAATCCTCCAGCACTATGATGGACTGGCCGGCTTCGATGCGTTTGTTGACGGAATAGTCGAGGCCTTCGGTGCACCAGATGCGGCCTCGGGCGTCGACATCCATGGCCACGGGAGTGAAGATCAGCGGAGACTCGGCCCAGACTTCGATCTTGAGTTCGTTGCGGGCGGACTCGTCGAGTTGCAGGGCAGAGAGGGGGACTTGACCGAATTCGTGATCGCCTTTGGCAAATGATTCACGGTCTGGGTAGATGCCGTTTTCTGGAGAAGGAGTGGGTTTGGCATCCGTGTCAGGAAGCTCGAGGATAGTGATGTTGCGGAATTGGACGCCGTTGCCGTGACCGCAGAGTGCGAGGTGGCCACTGCGGCGTTGCACGTTTTTAGCCTTGGGGTTGGCGGCAGCCAGTTCGTCGAGGTTGGCGTCGTTGATGACGATTCCGTTGAGTTCGACAATGACGCGGGGTCCGTCCACGGTGATCTTCTGCCGGTTCCATTCGCCAGTGGGTTTGAGGGCACCCCGTTTGGCGGCCTGGAGTTTATAGAGCGAGCCGTGGTACTGGGAGTCGAGAAGATTCGCGTATTTGGGGTGGTGGTTATCGAGGATCTGGATCTCGATGCCGGACTTGGAAGGGCCGCCTTCGCCGGGGTAGTGGATACCAATGCCGTTGTTGCCACCGGGAGGGAGTAGGAACTCGAATTCGAAAACGTAGTTGGTGTACTGTTTTTTGGTAATGAGGTTTTTGCCTGTGACGATGAGAATACCGTCTTTCACTTCGTAATCGGCACCGAACCAGCCGGTGAGGTCCTTGCCGTTGAAGAGTGGGGTGGATTCAGCGGCGCTGGCTGTGAGGGCCAGTGTCAGGGTGAGGAGGAAGAGGATGGTGGGTTTCACGGTATGATGAGGTGACAGGGTGAGAGAGGAGGATTGGGGAGCGAAAGTCGTGAGACTTTCGGAGAACGGAACTAAGAATTAGTCATTTGTTATTTTTCATCGGTCATTGGGGAGATTAGACGCCTGATTCGATGGAGGGCCCTTTTGGGGAGTAAGAGTAGGCGCTTGTACTATTTCTTCTTGGGGTAGTATTTGGCCATGACTTTGGCGAGGTCAGCTTCGGTGGATTCTGACCAGATGTCGAAGTCCGCGATCAGGCGTTGGAGAACCTCAGGGGTGGAGGCAGCGATGTTACTTTCTTCGAAGGGGTCTTCGATCAGATCGTAGAGTTCCCAGGATGGATCGGCTTTTTTCTTTGCCTTGAGGGTTCGGACGATCTTGTAACGGGTTTCGGTCCAGGCCTGCATACCATTGGCGTGGAAACCAATGCCGCCACCGCGATCAAATTCTTTGCCTTCGATAAGGGGCATCAGGCTGACGCCGTCGTAGTCTCGGTCGGTGGGGAGTTTGATGCCGGCGGCTTCCAGAGCAGTGGGGAAGTAGTCGCTGGTGACGACAGGTGTATCGGAAACGAATGGACTCTTGATTTTGGCTGGCCATTCCAAGAGACCGGGAACAATGAGGCCACCTTCGTAGCAGTCGCGTTTCCAGCCGCGGTAGGCGCCGGAGGATCCGATCGGGGTGTAGGCGAATTTGCCGTCCTGAGCGTCACCCCTCATGACGTTTTCGTTGTTCTTGAGGTTGGGGCCATTGTCGCTGGCGAACCAGACCATGGTGTTATCGGCCACACCCATGTCGCGAAGGGCAGAGCGGAGAGCACCGACCTGGGTGTCGATGGCAGTGATGTTGCTGTAGTAAATTTGTTCCTGCACCTCGCAGTCGGCGTATTGAGCCATCAACTCGGGGTTTTTTCCGAGAGGGGTGTGAACGTTGTGGAACCATACGAGGGCAAGAAAGGGTTTTCCCTCCTTCGCCTGACTTCGCATGAACTCGATCGCTTTGCTCATGACGATAGTGGCGTCATCGCCACGGAGTTCGGGGGTGTTCTGGCCCTCCTCGAAAGGAATGTTACGGCCGTTGTGCCAATAGGAGGCACCGATGCCGTGTTTGGGAAGATTGGCGTAGGGATCAAAAGTGACGAGCACGTTGTGGGTGGAGAAACATTCTTCGAAGCCGACTTCCCACGGGGGCATGCGGTGATCGCCGGAAGTTTCAGGATTAAAGCCGCCGACGTGCCATTTGCCAAAGTGGCCGGTGGCATAGCCCTTTTCTTTGAGTGCTTCAGCGATGGTGATTTCTTCCTGAGGCAGGTGACCTTCGTTTTCATTGATGGGGCTGCTCATGTTGACACGCCAGTTGTTGCGTCCGGTGAGGCAGGAAACACGGGTGGGGCTGCAGACGGATGCAGCGGCGTAGAAACGATCAAAGCGGATCCCGGACTTTGCCATGTCATCGAGGTGCGGGGTTTTGATCTTGGGGTGGCCGTTGTAACCGACGTCGCCCCAGCCTTGGTCATCGGTCAGGACAAAGACCATGTTGGGGAGTTCCTCGGAGTGTGCGGGCGAGATGGCCAGGAGCAGGAATGTCAGGGTGAGGATTGATTTTTTCATAGGAAAGTGAATCACTAAATACTAATAACTAATTTCTAATCACTGCGGCGAATCCGCGTCAGTCTTCTTCGTCGTAGAACCGATAGTCGGGGTGACTGTAGAGTTGCTTTTGGGCGAGTTCGGCGCGGTCGTTCTGTTCGAACCAGCGCAGGCCGAATTTTCCTTTCCAGAAGGGATGGTCTTCTTCGAGGTGGGAGGGCAGGGAGTCGATGATCGCCTGAAACTTGGCGCGGGCTTCGGCGAATTCGGGATTGCCGTCGAGGCGGGTGTAACCTTGTCCAAAGCGATTGTCCCCCGTGGAATAGAATCGACCGTCCGGCTTGCCGTAGAATGGCGACCGGGCCTCGAGCAGGAATCCCTTGGTGCGTAGCACCTGAACGGGGCCGGTGTAGGCGTAGATCCACTCGCGGTGAGTGTCGCTTTCGCCAGTGAGGAAGGGCAGTTGGCTTTTGCCGTCGAAGGCTACATCAGTGGGCTGATCGATCCCGGCCATGTCGAGCAGGGTGGGGGCAATGTCAGAGAAGTCGGTCAGCTCGGAGGTGAGGCCGCGTTGCTTCACTCCGGGGCCTCGGACGACGAAGGGCACGTGAACGCCGCGTTCCACGCCTCGGTCTTTGGCGGTGCTGGCGGTTCCGTTGTCAGCACAGAAGATGAAGTAGGTGTTGTCGTAGATGCCGAGTTCTTCGGCCTGGGTCATGAGCTTGCCGATCAGTTTGTCGAGGTATTCGATGAGATTGGTGAAGCGTTGGCTCTGTGCGGTTTCGTAGGCAGTGATGGCGGCTTCCTTTTCCTCACGGCTCATGCCGCTGACGTCGGGCTTCTGCAGTTCAATGTCCATGACATCGCCTGCGTCCGGGGTGGTGGAATAGGGGCCATGGGGAATGGCGGTAGGCCAATAGGCGATGAAGGTTTCGTTGGCCTTCGTTTTTCGTTCCATGAAATCCATGAGGAACTCACAGCGCTTGTCAGGGCCGAAATTGCTTTGACTGACGTCGACGTATTCGCCGTTTTGAATCATGGAGGAATACCAGTAGCGATCGTCGGGCAGTTGAATGTCTTCGCGGCGACCGTCGGCGATCACGTCGATACCAAAGTGGTCTTTGATCTTAGAGGCACTTTCATAGAGACAGTATTCGTCGAAGCCAACCATTTCCTCCCAGGGCTCGAGGGCACCACAATGCCATTTGCCGGCGATGGCGGTTTGGTAGCCGCCTTCCTGCATGAGCTTGCCCCAGCTGTGTTGATTGGTGAAGAGGGTGCCGCGAGAATCGAAGGCCCACATGTCATTGCGGAAGGCACCGGTGCGATTGGCATAGACGCCGGTCATGAGCAGAGCCCGGGAGGGGCCGCAGATGGCGGGTGCGAAGCAGGTCTCGAATTGGACCCCCTCGGTGGCGATGCGGTCGATATTGGGAGTTTGTGCGCTGCCGGGTTGGCCGTAGCAGGAGAACATATCGGCACCAACGTCGTCGGCTAGAATGAACACGATGTTAGGGCGGTCAGCAGCATGGAGGACCGTAGCCAGGGATGCTGCGAGGATGAAGAGGGCGTGTTTCATGGTGGTGAGTCAAGGAGAGGCGGTTTTTAACCGCCTGGTAAATTAATTCGGCGGCTAAAAACCGCCGCTCCTTGGGGGTCAGTGATTGAGTTCTATGGTGACGAAGTAGGCGGTAGTCTTCTTGCCGTCTGCTTGAATGAGAACGGCGTCGAGGTCGGTGGGGCCGGATTCGAGGGTGATGGTGAAGGCGACTTTGCTGGTGTGGGGATCGATGACTTGGGTGAGATCGTGAGGGCCGATTTTGAGTTGGGCCTCACGATAGGTCATGGGGGTGCCTTTGTGAGGGGTGTCGGAGAATTTGAGCCCCGATTCGGATGGCCAGCGCCGCAGGGAGATCGTGTAGGTCCCGGCTATGGCGACGTCGATTTTCCAAACGCCGTAGTTGCGAGCGGCGGTGAGCACGCCTTTCTGGTTCCAGACTGTTTTGCCTCCGTTTTCGTTGATAGCGTGCAGGTCCATGCAGGTGAGCCGAGCCGGATTGGCCTGAGGAGCGCCAACGATGATTCGTGCGACGTCAGGGAAGGTCGGCTTCAGGGTTTCATACCAGGTGTTGTAACTTTGGCGGAGGCGCTCGGTCAGTTCGGGGTGGTTCGCGGCGACATCGGTGGTTTGAGCAGGGTCGCTACTGAGGTCGTAGAGTTCCTCGGCCTGATTTACGAGGCGCCAGGATCCTGACATGATGGCGCTGGAATCGTAGGGGCGGTCGCGTTTGTTGATCTTGGCTTCAGTAATGAGTGTTCGGTTGGGCCAATTGGTTTCGGCGTCATTCAGCAGTGGAGCAAGGCTTTGGCCGTCGAAGGTAGCGGATTCAGGTGCGGTGAGGCCACAGAGTTCCATGAGGGTGGGAAAGAGGTCATAGTGAGCAGTGAGTTGAGGGCGATCACTGCCGCCGATGAGGCCACCCGCAGGCCAGTGGATAAGGCAGGGCACGCGATGGCCACCCTCGTAGGTGCTGCCCTTTTTGCCTCGGAGTCCGGCGTTGTAGGCATCGAATTCACCCTTTTTGTCACAGGCTGAACCGTTGTCGGAGAGATAGAGCAGGATGGTGTTGTCGGCGAGGTTGCGTTCTTCGAGGGCGGACCGGAGACGACCGATATTCCAGTCGAGGTTGCTGGCCATGCCGTAGAAGGTTTGGAGCTCGCCATCGAGATCGGCGTATTTGGCGAGATATTCTTCGGGGGCGCCAACGGGGCTGTGCATCGCGGTGCTGGCCCAGTAGATGAAGAAGGGTTTCTTCTGAGGTTGGTCGATAAAACGGACTAGGCTGTCGAGCTGGCGGTCGATGCAGAAGCCTTTGCTGGGTTCCCACTCATTACCGTTCCAGTAGCGGGTGTCGAAGAGGCTGTTGCCCCAGTAGTCGGCAATCTGGCCAGGGCTGCCGCCACCGATGCGATAGACTTGGTCGAATCCTCGGTCTTCTGGGCGGAAGGGGTAGTTGTCTCCGAGGTGCCATTTGCCGGCCATGAAGGTGTGGTAGCCGTTGGCGGCAAAGGTCTGCGGCATGATGGTGGCATCGGCTCGCATGATGTCGCGTCCGGCGAGGGTGTGCCACACACCGACGGCGGAGGCGTGACGACCGCTCATGAGGGCAGCGCGGCTGGGCGAGCAGACGGAGTTGACGTGAAAATCGGTCAGGCGGATCGAGTCGTCCCAGAGTGCGTCGATGTTTGGAGTCTGGAGGATCTCATTGCCGGTGCATCCGAGGTCACCGTAGCCCTGATCGTCCGTGAGAATGACGATGACGTTGGGTGGGGCCTTCGCAGGAACCGTCTCCGGTGCGGAATCAGCCCGAATGGGAGACAGCGATACGAGCGCAGCCAAGAAGGCGGCAAAACGTGATACGATTCCCTGAGAAAGCTGCATTGACCCAGTATTGTCAATTGTGTCGCAACTATTACAGAAAAATGTAGTTCGGATGATTTGAAACAAGGGAAGACACGGAATAGCTGTGCGAATGGCCGTGCCTCGGAGTGGCCGGTTAGGCGGCTATTTTGACTTTTTGCTCTTGCCTGTTTCGCCCTGTTTTTCTGGATCGAAGTCTGGATTTTCGGTCATCATCTGGGCTCCGACTTCTTTGCGCCACTGCTTCAGTTTTTTGTGAAGCTCTGCGGTGATTTCAGGATTGCTGGCGGCGAGGTTTTTGGCTTCACCGATATCATCTTTTAGATTGTAGAGTTCGAGTGAACCGTCTTCGTGAAATTCAACGAGGCGCCAGTCTTTGGATCGAATGGTGGAGTAGGGGCTGTCACCTCCGGCGTGGTAGTGAGGGAAATGCCAGAAGAGATCGCGATCGATGTTGGCTTCGGGATCTTCGAACAGTGATTTGATGCTGACCCCATCCATCGCCGCGTTGTGATCAGGGTTGCCGAGGGTGCCGGTGATATCGAGCAGGGTGGGGTAGAAATCGATTCCCATGACAGGCTCGTCGCAGGTGCTGCCGGGAGCGGTCACGCCGGGCCAGTTAACGATGGTTGGGACGCGGACGCCACCTTCGTAGGCGGAGCCTTTGCCGCGACGTAGCGGCAGGTTCTCGGTGAAGTTGTCGTGTTTGCCATTGCGCTGAGTGAGGCCTCCGTTGTCCGAGGTGAAGATGATGAGCGTTTCTTCCGTTTTGCCGGCTTCTTCGAGCGCATCGAGCACGTTGCCGACGGCCATGTCCATGCTCTTCACCATGGCAGCGTAGTGGGCATTGTTGTGAACGTGGTCAGGGGTGATTTTTCCTTCAAAGTATTCGACCAGATCTTCGCGTCCTGCGACGGGGGTGTGAGGCACGTGAAAGGCGAAGTAGAGAAAGAAAGGGTCCTCGCCTTCTTCGGCGATTTTCTCAGCGGCAAGTTTGCCAAAGTAGTCCGTGGCGTAGTTGGTCTCCATGTTGAGTTCCTTCATGGCCGCTTCGGAGAGGTAGTGGCCCTTGGAGCCTTTGGGGCGATCCTGAGCAAAGTCGAAGCCGTGAGCAGTGGGGCCGACTGCCTTGCCGGGGAAGTCGAGGTGCCACTTGCCGATTTGCCAGGTGCGGTAGCCGCCGGCCTTGAGTGCTTCGGCAACCGTGGTGTAGCGATCCTCAAGGCCCAAAGTCCAGTCGGGAATGTTCAGTTTGGCATGGGGGCGGTTCTGCCCGGCAATGAAGGTGGTGAGGTGGAGACGGGCGGGGGTCATGCCCGTCATGATCGCGGCACGGCTGGGAGAGCACACAGTGCAGCCCGCGTAGGCATCGGTGAACTTCATCCCGGTCTCGGCGAGCTTGTCGAGATTGGGCGTCTCGTAGAGGTCGCTGCCGAAGCAGTTCAGGCCGGTCCAGCCGAGGTCGTCAGCGAGGAAGAGAATGATGTTGGGTTGTTTGTCAGCACCCTGAAGTGTCGGGAGAATGAATAGAATATTCAGAGCGATTAGGAGAAATGAATGCCGGCGCATAGGGCTATGGTCGAGGCTTGATCAAGCTCTGGCAACTGCTTTGGACTGGCGGGAAAAAGGACGCGAGAAAGCTGGCAGGTTGAGTTATGGATGGTAGTTCCGTCTTATGAATCGACTCTTCTTCGCCGCTGCGTTTATCTCACTTCTTTGGATCTTCCCGGCGTCCGCTGAAGCTCTTCCAAAAGTGCTCATCATCGGCGACTCCATTTCACTGGGCTACACGCCATATGTGGTGAAGCAACTTGAAGGGCAGGCGGAAGTTATTCACAACCGGGGGAATGCCGGGCCTACTCAACGTGGGCTGGACAGTATCGATCAATGGTTGGGTGATAAGGAATGGGAAGTGATTCACTTCAATTGGGGCTTGTGGGATATGTATCACTGGCGGTATGAGGATTTCGATCAATCGCCGGAGGCGTATGAGAAGAATCTGGAAACGCTGGTCGGGAGATTGAAGAAGACCGGGGCCAGGCTGATCTGGGCAACGACGACTCCGGCTTGTCCTGAGCCAGAGAAAAAGATCAAGGTATTGGTCGATCCGGAGACCGAAGCGAAGTATCTCGCGGCTGCACGGCGGGTGATGGAGGCGAACGAGATCGAGGTGAATGATCTGCAGGCACTGATGGCGCCGAAGCGGGTCGAGTATGGGCTGGCGGATAATGATGTGCACTACTCACCAGCGGGTTCTGAAATGCTGGCGAAGCAGGTCACAGAAAAGATCTTGTCGGCGCTGAATGGAAAGAGTGGCTAAGAGGCATCTCCCAAGTTTGCTCCGGATCTTTATGGGGGGGGAGAAGCGGAGTGGTCTAGGGGGCTCTTCGCCCTAATAGCCACTCCCCATTACTCTCCCGGGTGTATCGGAATCTGTCATGGAGGCGGTCTTTCCCGCCCTGCCAGAATTCGATGGTCGTCGGGACGACTCGGTAGCCTCCCCAGAATTCTGGAAGTGGGATCTCGCCGCTCTTAAATTTCTCCTTCATTTTCGCGAGCTGCATTTCGAGGAATTTGCGCGACTCTACGACGACGCTCTGAGGCGATGCCCAGGCGCTGAGTTGGCTCCCTTCGGGTCTCGAAGCGAAGTAGCGCATACTGTCGCTCACGCTGGTTTTTTCGGCGCTACCGGTGATGATGACCTGCCTCTCCAGTTCAAGCCAGGGGAAGAGGAGCGCTACTTTTTCATTCTCAGAAATCTGAATGGCTTTGGCACTTTTGTAGTTGGTGTAAAAGTTGAAGCCGGTTTGGTCAAAGTGCTTGAGGAGGACGGTTCGTATTCCCGGCTGACCGTCTCCTCCTGAGGTAGCCAGACTCATGGCGGTGGGCTCCTTGAGCCCAGATTCCACGGCTTGCTTAAGCCAGGTGCCAAATTGCTCAAAGGGATCATTGTGGAGATCGCTGCGGTGTAGCCCGCCTTTGGTGTAATCCTTTCTTATCTGACTGATGTCCATGGTGAGGAATGTTGTCGTGTGAGTTCCAATCAGGCTGCGTCTCGTGAGTGCCGGGCCAGATTACCGTAAGCCTTGACTTCGGTTTGTGCAAAAGGCTCCTGTCGGGTTCATAACTGTTTTTCACTGTTCGAACGAACGGCGATGATCTAGTGTTTTCGCAAGAGTAATGTCGAGTTCACTGCCAAAGATAAAAACGATGGAGCAGGCCTTTGAGTTTGTCATGGAGGTGAAGACCTGTCTCATCTTTGGATCCGAAAAATCTGATCTGCCTAGTCTCTGGGACGTGGTAGATCTACCCGGCCGTCAGCCGGGAAAAAAAGGGTGGGGAAAAAAGATAGAGGCGATCTGGGCATGGAAGAATGAGCTTCCGGCCCAGTTTCCAGGTGAGATCTTCTATGGGAAGCTACCGGGCGGTCTGGCGATGCTGATGTGCGTGGATTATCTTCAGAAGGTTCACTACCCCGCTCATCATCGTCCCGTTTCGACCTGCAAGCCGCTGGCTCGCCGGGCCTTTGAATTGATACGGGCTGAGCCTTTCACTACGGCTGAGCTTCGGCGGGAGATGTCACCTTCCGGAAGCATTGGGAAATCCAGGATCGATACCGCTCTGGTTGAGTTGCAGGTGACCTTGAACATCGCGCGATCCAATGCACCGGAGATCAAGAGGGACACCTGGCTTCCTTTTTTCGAGCAGTACCATGTGCCATCGGATCCTGAATAGGTGCCGCAGACACGTCGTTGCCGATTCGGGCACAGCCTGCAGGTTGCATTCCTCGGCTTAACCCTCTTTGGTGGGTGACCCAACCCTGTTAAGATATGAAATCCCTGCTTGTTTCCCTATTTACTTTGGCTCTCGGCGTCTCTGCCATTGGTGCCGACCAGCCTAACATCGTTTTCTTTTTCACCGATGATCAGACGACCAGCACCATCGGGTGCTATGGGAATCCAGTGGTGAAGACTCCCAACATCGATGGGCTTGCAGCCCGGGGAACAAGATTTGAGAATTCGTTTGTGAGCCATCCTATTTGCTGGATCAGCCGTACCACAATATTGACTGGGTTGACCGGGCGTAGCTTCAGCACCCCTGATAACCCAGAGCAGGCCCGCCCTGAAGCGGCGGAGACTCTTTACTCTGATATTCTCAGGGAGAACGGTTACCGGACTGGCTATTTTGGGAAATGGCATGCCAAGATGCCAAAGGGGTATGTCAAAGAAGATCACTTTGACGAGTTTGAGGCGATCGGCCGGAATCCTTTTTACAAGGAGATGCCGGATGGAACGCTGCGTCACGAAACTGAGCTCATCGTCGACAAGGGGATCGAGTTTGTGAAGAACCAACCCAAGGGCAAACCCTTCGCATTGAATATGTGGTTCAATGCCTGCCACGCTGAGGACAGTGATCGTCGCCCGGGAATCGGGCACTTCGCCTGGCCGCGTGCAGTTGATGGCATGTATGAGGACATGGAGATGTATCCGCCGAGGTTGAATGATCCGGCCATCTTCGAGGCACAGCCTGATTTCTTGAAAACAACGATCAATCGGGAGCGCTTCTTCTGGCGCTGGAATACAGACGAGAAGTATCAGACTAACATGCGTGCCTATTATCGCATGGTCAGCGGAATTGACGGGGCTATCGGGCGCTTTATGAAAGTCCTGGAAGAAGCCGGCCTCGCCGATAATACCATCATTGTCTATTCGGCTGACAATGGTTATCACATGGGGAATCGGGGATTTGCCGGGAAGTGGTCTCATTACGAGGAGTCGCTTCGTGTTCCTATGATCGTCTGTGATCCGCGTGTTCCGGAAAGCCAGCAAGGGCAGGTGACCGATGCGATCGCCCTCAATCTCGATTTGCCCGCGACCTTTTTGGACTGGGCAGGTGTGGAGGTGCCCGATCGGTACGAGGGACACAGTTTGATGCCGGTAGTCAGCCAGGGGAAACCAACGGATTGGCGCACGGAGTCATTTCACGAACACGTCGCGGTGCGGCAGCGGATCCCTTCTTTCGAGGGGCTTCGTAATGAGGCGTTCAAATACGTTCGCTACTTCGATTACGATCACGAGATTCTCCACGACTTGAAGAATGATCCTGATGAACTTGTCAATCTGGCGGATGATCCGGATTTTGCCGATACGCTGAAGGAGATGCGACAGCGCACCAAGAAGCGGGTCGCCGAGTTGGGTGGGCCACTGGATGCGCCGACCGCGAAGTTCACGCAGAGCACGGTTCCTCATCCCAAGGCGTCGGCTGCGGTAGGCTCGAATTCTGACAAGGAAGGCTTTGTCAGTCTTTTTGATGGAAAGAGGCTGAACGGTTGGAGCGGTGATTCTAAATACTGGTCGGTCAAGGACGGGGCCATTTCCGGAGTGACGGATGGCTCGCTCAAGATGAATCGATTTTTGACCTGGAAGGGATCTACCGTTCAGAACTTTGATCTGCGGGTGAAGGTGAAGGTGACTGAAGGAGGTAACAGCGGGTTGCAGTACCGTGGAAAGTCGGCCCCTGAACTGGGACTGGATGTGGTGACGGGCTACCAGTGCGATGTGGTGGCAAACAATCCGAACTACAATGGGATGCTCTATGAGGAAAAGGGGCGCCGGATTCTTTCTCACACTGGTGAAAAGGTGGTGATCGATGGCAAGGGGCAACCCTGGGTGGTTGGCTCGATGCCGGTTAAGGAGTTTGCTCCCGGTGAGTGGCACGACTACCGCGTTCTCGTGAAGGGGAATCACCATCAACATTGGATTGATGGGCACCCCACCGCGGACCTGATCGATCTCGACAAGGTGGGTCGTTCATTGGAGGGAGTGCTGGCTGTGCAGGTGCATGTCGGCCCTGCCATGGAGATTCAATACAAGGATTTCAAGATCAAGCATCTCCCTGATGACTTACCGTTGTTGAAGTCGAAGGACGTTAAGATTCCGTCGGACGCACACGGAGTTCGACCTCAAGGCAAGCTGCCGAAGGACTGGAAGGCTCCAGTCTTCGGCGAGCAATAGTATCTTGGGCGAATCTCTGGATCGCCTGTCAGCGAGTGTTCTAAAACCCGCTGGCGGCGAAAGTGGAATACTGGGTGATCGCTTAGTTCGACGCAGTTTTGATCCGGCTGAGCAGCCAGGTCTGGCTGTGGGCATCGGGAAGGTGAACCCAGAGCCGGACGTTATCTTCAGTGAGGTTGGCAAGGCCTGTTTCAAAAGTGATCTCGTGTTGGGAGCCAATCGAGAACACAGCGCGCTGTGTTTCAGCAACGACCTTCCCCTGAACCTGGTGAACTTTCTTGGAGAGCCAGTGTGCGTAGACACCCGTCAGATTGCCGTCTTGATCCATCGCCAGTTGGAGAGCCTGGGGGGATGATTGCGAACGGGGGCTGGTCGAAACTAGAAAGGTTCCAATCGGAGTCCAGTTGGCATCGGGCCTGGCAACTCCTGCCGTGGCCAGTTGTTTGGCTGAAACTACAAAGTCTTCGTGATTGGCAATAGGCTGACCGTTCACATAGATCACATCTTTGTGGAAGGTCACATTCCTGTCGTAGAGATACTCGAAGGGTTTGGTCGATTCGCTAATCCCGAGCGCCTTCGAAATATCCTCCCAACTAGCTCCGTCCCACCAGCTGTCGAGTGGTCGAGTTGCCGGGTAGATGGCTGGCGTTTCGAGCTGATCACCATATTCACTCCACCATTCAGCGGTGAACAGATTCTCTGGGCGCGTTCCCGCCGAAGTGCGAACCGCTTCGCCCCACTGGCTGTTTTCAAACTGACGTCGCCCGATGACTTCCTTTGAAAGCACGGATTCCAGTTCGATTGCGGAAAGGAATCGACCGACGATTTCTGCTCTTCGTGCGTTCAAGTCATCCGCAAAGAGATGGCTTGTCCGCGGATCGCTCTTGGAGCCCTCGCGGTTGCCGACCCTTTTGCGAAATTCATCCAGGTTGTTTTTGACGGGTCCGTCGTCAGGAATGGGATATCGATAGGCAGGACGAAAATCATGTTTGAGGGGAGTGGCATCCTGCCCAACCGGGACGGAGTTCGCGCCAATGGGGACTGCACCCTGACCGACAGGAACGGAGGTTGCTCCAATGGGAACGGCATCCTGACCCACGGGGACCGCATCCTGACCAACAGGAACGGCATCTTGGCCAACGGGGACCGCGTCTTGACCCACCGGAACTGCGTCCTGTCCGACGGGTCCGGAGTTTGCGCCGACGGGGACCGCATCCTGGCCAACGGGAACCGCGTCTTGACCCACTGGAACCGCATCCTGACCAACGGGTCCGGAATTCTCACCAACGGGAACGGCATCCTGTCCGACGGGTCCGGATTTTGCGCCGACCGGGACAGAATACTGACCAATCGGAACAGCTCCCTGACCGATAGGGACGGCATCTTGGCCGACAGGTACCGCTTGAGCCCTGATCATCGAGGGTGCTGATAAGCTGATAAGACATGCCGCTACGGCGAGTAGTTTGGTGTGATTGCGGGGCTTTCTCATGACAGTGATTCTTTTGTTTCCATACCTTATCATTTGGAGAATGGGAAAGGAAACTCCATTTCTAGAGAGAGAAATAGACGTGGTTGGCTTCTCTATTCGGCCCCGGACTCAATCTTCAGCTTGGAAGGAGGCGCAAAACGCCGGATCAGGAGTGAGGCTACCATGAGCACAGGGAGTTGGGTCATGAACATGGCTGTGGCAAAGACCGCGAACTGAGTCTGATGAAGAATGCTGACCGCGATAGCGATGGCGATGGCGAGATTTCTGACCGGGTTGACGAGGACCAAAGTGAGGGAATCGCGATGATCAAGTCGGGCTATACGGGAAGTCAGGTAGCTGACTGCCATGGTGATCAAGGTCAGGGCTACTGCGGCGATCGCGGTAGGACCAAAGTCTTCTGAGAACCCTTTGCTGTCGCTGAATATGATGTATCCGCCGAGAAGAATGATGCCGATGAAGGCGAATCGTTTCAATAGCCGGTGACATTTTCGCTCGAAGTCAGGGAAGCGACTGCGCATCCACATGCCCGCGGCGACAGGAAGGGCGAGGAGGATGAAGAGCCGGAAAAAGAGAACGGATGTGGGTACGTGAAACTCCAGGGTATCTTCAAGTAGGTAGCCGTAAGCCCACATCCAGAGCGGCATTGTAACGAAGGCCAGAAGTGGAGTGGCGACAGAGAGCGTGATAGAGAGGGGTGTGTTGCATCGGGAGATGGAGGCATAGACATTGGAAAAGTTGCCAGTGGGACAGATGACGACGAGAAGGATGCCCGCTTCAATGTGGGCGGGAAGCGACGTGACCTGGATGAGCCAGACAGCGATGGGCACGACCAAAGCGGGGGCCAGGAAGCCGATTAGAATCGGTCGGGGCTTTTTGAATAGGTGTTTGAATTCCTGAAGAGTGACGTCTAGCCCGATGACGATCATCGTGGTGAACACAATGGCCCCGATGGCGATGCTGATTATTTGTTCCTGTCCCACGGAGAATTCATAGCAGTGGAAGCCTTGTGACGGCAAGCCGCTATGTGAGGTTTTGATGAATCAGGGGGAGAATGACTACGGTTCCCCAAAAAACTTTCTTCGAATGTCCTCTGAGGGCTCTTCGCTCACTCGGCTCACCAGGAAAATGGCAGAGCTCGACAAGGCGACGGCCCAGATGAAGGGGTGGAGTCCCAGTAGCAGGTATTCTCCGAACTGCCCGGTTAGTAAGTAGCCGGTCAGGTAGAGAATCAAGACGGTCACGCCTCCGGAGACCATTCCCGCCACCATGCTGGTCGCGGTCGTTCGAGGCCAGTATAGCGCAAAGATCATCGGCATCAGAAAGCACGCCCCCAGCCCGGCTGAGGCGAAGATGATCAGGTGTTGGAGAAATTGCGGGGGGTGAAGGACGGCTAGCGCAGCCAGAAATCCGACCGCAAGAGTGACGATATAACTGAGACGTTTGATCTGCTTGCCGGTCGCCTTCGGATTGATTGATTCCTGATAGATGTCTCGCACCACTCCGGATGAAACGAGCAGGAGAAAACTATCGACACTGGACATCACCGCGGCAAACGGAGCCGCCACCAGCAGTCCTGCCAGCCAGGGGATCCCGGCGTTCCCAGTGAGTTCGGCTGCCATCTCAGGCATGACCCGGTCGGGGTGGATCTCCATGCCTGGTAGCAATATACGCGCGCTGGTGAAGATGATGACGAGGGGAAAGTAGATCAGGGAAAAATAGACGGCCACCATCATGATGGATCGGCGGAGTGTCACCGTATCGCGAAACGCCATCTGTCTGACCATATAGCTGGGTTGGCCGGCCCCACTGAAGTTCCAAAAGGCGAAGAAACTTAGGGCTAGCAGAACTCCCAGAAATCCGGCGGGACTGTCTTTCGAGGGGCCGGGAGCGCGGGTATAGACTCCTTTCTCCCCGGCTCCGTAGGCATAGACCTCCGGTTCGCCGAGAATCTCTGCACTGACAGGCAGTTCATCGTCCACTCGGGACCGGACCCTCTTGATCTCTTCTGGAGTTGTTAGTCGCAGGGCCTCAAAGGTGGAAGTTTCGACCTGATCGGTTGAAACCGTCGCGGCCGATTTCAGGCGAACGACGCCTTCTTCGCCGGTCAATCTTAGCCAGGTGCCTCGAGGCAGCCGAAGATCACCCCTGACCGAATCCTCTAAATTGAGTTTCACAGTGACAAACTCCGGGGGCGTCATTTTTGCAATTTGACGCGTGGCATTCGCCAGGCCCCCAACTTGTGAGAGCGCCAGAGTTAGCATGATGATCACACCGAGACCCATGACGATGCCCTGCATTACGTCGGTCCAAACCACCGCCCTGAATCCACCGAAAGTGGTGTAGACAATGACCGAGATCGCGAAAACGACGAGGCAAAGTAGATAGTCTCCATCGGCCGCACCGACCCACGGGATTCCTGCGGTGATCGACTCCACGCCAATGACGGCCGTTTGATAGATGGGGACTCCCTCCAGCAGGCTGGCCATGATCTGGGCACCCGCTTTGAACTGGGCCATCAAGAAGAAAAACATGAAGAACACGACGAGAACGGTTGCTGTATTGCCCACTGACTTGCTTGCGAAGCGGCGCCTCAGAAGTTCAGGGATGGTGATGGCCCCGGCGATTCGGCCGACTTGATTGAGTCGTTTTGCCAGCAGTCCGAGTGCGATCAGGGGGACAATCATGTAGCCGGCGATCCACCACGCTAACACCCACCCGTGGGTATAAATCAGGGAGGGGAATCCCATGAAGCTTCCTCCGGAAGCGGAGGTCGCCGCGTAGGTGAAGGCAAATGCCCACAGGCCGATGTTTTTACTGCCTAGAAAATACTCACTGATGAAATCTTTGGATTTTCCGGCTCGGTTGGCGAGGAACGCCAAAAGGAAAACGATTGCGAGGTAGATGCCAAAACTGATGAGTGCGGTCATCCTTCCTCCTTTCTGCTGATCTGATCAGTGTCCTCCCCATCCAGATCGGTGTCCTTCATGAAACAGAAGGCAAACCAGATCGTGAGTCCAAGTGACAGGATCCACGGAAGGCCCACGCCGATCACGACCCATCGTGGAAAGCCGAACAGGAGTTCGATAGGGGCTTCACTTCCAGGATTGGCAAAAAGTCCGTTGTAGATGGTTGTCCAGGCCGCAAAAGCAATCCAGGCGGCTATCATGAACCAGAACTCTTTTCGTGACTGTCGGAAGGAATCTCGCAGGCTCTCTCCAGTAGATTCTTTCGATGGGTGCGTATCGCTCGGCTCCTGCATTGCAGGCACTTTGAAAATGCAGGCGGCGGGGGGCCAGACAAAACCACCCCTGATGACGTGCTGACGTCGCCGTGGTATCGGCTATGATGCTAACATGTTTGATGATGAATCACGGGGGCGTCTTTTCCCAAGCCTGCAGAATAAGGTCTACTTGAATACCGCTGCCGAAGGAATACCTCCTGATTGCTCGCGAGAAGCTCTCTCGGCGTATCACAATCGCAAAACACAAGGGATGGCGGGGCGTGACGGGCTCTTCGAGGAGTTTGAAACCTGTCGCCGGAGCGTGGCTGAGTTACTGAAACTTACTCCGGGGGAGGTGTCATTCTGCTCGTCGTCGTCGGAAGCTTACAACCTCCTCGCCTCTGCAATCGACCTGAGAGAGGGGGGTGAGGTGGTTATCACTGATCTCGATTTTCCAGCCGGGGCCACGCCGTGGCTCCAGCTTCCTTCGGGTCCGAAGGTCAGCCTTTGGGAGAATCGTGAAGGTGCGCTTGAGCTTGATGATCTCGCTCCGCTACTCAGCGAGAAGACCCGGCTGGTTCAAGTCTCACTGGTGAGTTTTCTGACCGGCTATCGTATTCCCTGGGCGGCTTTTCGGGATATGGTTCGTCAGAAAGCCCCTCAAGCCATTCTTGCCGTTGATGTCACTCAAGCTGCTGGGCGGATCGTGCTCGATTGTCTCGATGCAGATTGCATCATCGCGAGTAGCTATAAATGGCTGCTGGGCTCACATGGAGGATGCGTCGTCGCGGTTCCTGATCATGCCAGAGAGAAAGTAGTGGTCCGGGCCGGGGGATGGTATCACCTCGCCAACGCCTTTGACTCGGATCGCTTTTCACGGGCCGAGCCTTATCCCGGTGCTCGTGGATTCTCTGTCGGAATGCCGGCATTCCCGTCCATCTACGCTCTGCGCAGCGGTGTCGATTGTCTCAATGAGGTCGGAGTTCCTGCGATCGCAGAACACAGCGATCGGCTAGTCGAATATCTCCACGATGGTTTGGCTGAGCTTGGGATCAAAACGATGTCGCCATCCCAGCCGGGGAACTGTTCCGGTATTATTTCATTTCAATCGAAGAACGATGCGGCGCTCAATCAACAACTCCTCAGTGAGAATATCCATGTGATGCATCAGGCGGGGCGTCTGCGAATCTCCGTTCATGGCTACAATCGGTTG
Source organism: uncultured Verrucomicrobiales bacterium (assembly GCA_963975655.1). Classification (GTDB taxonomy): domain Bacteria; phylum Verrucomicrobiota; class Verrucomicrobiia; order Verrucomicrobiales; family DEV007; genus Arctic95D-9. The sequence goes on along the minus strand of CAXBHX010000011.1, from coordinate 12,806 downwards.
AACGACATTGAGCAATTTCTGGCCTCGCTTTCGAAAGCAATTTAGGTGCGGGAACCCTAGCTGAAGAATAATTTACTGGCTGTATTCTGGAGGATGTTCTGCTTGTCCTCTACGGTCAGAAAGTTGAGGCGATCTTTCACCAGTCCAATCGACGCGGCGTAAGTGTGGTCGCCTTGTATCTGGTAGGGGCAGTCGGAGCCCCACATCAGCCGCTCTGAACCGAACGCGTTGTAAACCTGTCGAAAGAGTGGTGCGAGGTCTTCGTAGGGCGGTTCCTTTTTCCCGAGTGCGTAGAAGGCGGATGTCTTTACATAAGTGTTGGGGAAGTCTGCGAGGCGCAGTAGGGAGTCCAGTTCCTTCTGGTCGACGTCGCCCCGCATCCCGATCCGTGCGAAATGATCAATCACCACGGGTGTCTCGGGATGCATCTGACACATTCGGTGAATCAACGGCAGCGATGCGGGGTCGGTCAGGCAGCACATGGCCAGCCCTTCAGTCCCTCCAGTTTTCCACATCGTCTCAATACCTTTCGACTGCTCCCAGTGTTTGACCTTGTCGGAAAAAGCATAGAGGCGGAAACCTTTCACTCCTCTTTCGGCTAGACTCCTCATCGTCTTGCCGACCGCGGGTTTTTCGTGGTCAACGATCGCCACGCCGCCGAATCGACCGGGGTGATCAGCGATGGCTTTGAGCATGAATCGATTGTCGAATTCGTAGAAACTCATCTGAATGAGGACGGTCCGTGCCACTCCGCTTCCCACCTGCGCGGTTTGAAGCTCTGACGGCAGGAACGAAGCTGGGTCCATGTCTTTGATCTCGAAATTTGGCGAGATGGGGTAACTCTCTGTGTCCGGTGTCCAAACATGAACGTGAGCATCGATCAGCCCGGCGGGGGCGTCTTGAGCGATTGACATCCGTGCGTGCGCGCCTGCAAGTCCCATGCTTGCCGAACCTAGAAATCTCCTTCGTGACTGTCGCTTCATTGAGCGTAGTTCAGCAGAAACCGGCGGTAGAATTCAAATCCCAACTCCACCTCATTCACGTCGACATACTCCACATCGGCATGAGCCTGATCGATCGACCCGGGCCCGAAGATGATGCCGGGGATGCCCGCGCGCGAAAATTTGGTCACATCGCAACCGAATGGTACACCGCAGGGATTCGGATCCAGACCCATTCCTTCGAGGACGGCCGATCCGGTGGCGACGACTGAAGCTGATGCCGGGGTTTCCATCGCTTCGTCGACGAGGTCCGCCGAATGAATCGTGATCTCGTCACTTGAAAAGTCGGACAAAACATCCTCGTAGGCAGATGAAACGCTAGCCTCGGTCTCGCCGGGAAGCATACGTCGATCGAGTGATATCACACAGCGCGACGGAACGAAGTTGATCTGCTCTCCGCCTTCGATCACTCCGATGCTGCCAGTGCCGGCCCCCAGTAGAGGGTGGGAGCGTTCTGCTAGGGTTTGATGATACCTTTCAATTTTCTGGATGACCTCAGCCATCATCGTGATCGCATTTCTTCCGAGGTGTGGCTTCGAACTGTGAGCGGCCTTGCCCCGTGTTTCGATCTTCCAGCGCAGCACCCCTTTGTTGGCTCTCACCAGCCTCAGATTGGTGGGTTCCGCTACGACGGCTGCTTCGGGTGATACATTGTGTCGGGCCAGCCAATCAAGGGCACCCAGAACGCCGCGAAAGGCGTGTTCCTCATCGATGACTGCTGCCAGATAGATATCGCAGGCTGGAGTGGTCCCGGTATCCGAGAACCACTTGAAGGCGTGCATCATGCCGGCGAGTCCGCCTTTGGTGTCACAGGATCCGCGCCCGTATATTCGCCCGTCACGAACGACTGGATCAAACGGGGGGATGGTCATCCCTCCGGTGGAGACGGTGTCGAGATGCGCCTCCAGAATCACCGACCTGTCAGAGTCCCGTCCGGGAATGTGAGCCATGACATTGGAGCGGCCGGGGAGTATCTCATCGGTTTCGCAGGTGATGCCGGCCGCTTCGAGAAAGTTTGTGACAGATTGGACCATTCCGGCCTCGCCCGGGCCGTCCCACTCCGGGTTGACGCTGTTGATCGAAACCAGCTTTGCCAATGTTTCGATTACATTACTCAATTTTCAGGAAGGTTGATGGGTCCGATTCTCTTACATTTCTCTTTTTTTGAGAAGCGCGAATTGACCGTTTTGGTGCGGACCGAAGAGAGGGTGTTGAGTCGCCCCGCGATAAGGAGTGCGCTGCATCGGATCTCGAAATAGCTGAGAAGAAGCGACTCATAACAAAGACATAGCACGACTCGATTGGATTGTGGAAAGTGACTTGGGCGCGAAGAAGTGATTGAGAAAGTGAAATTGGTGGTGCGACTCGCCCCTTCACGTATTCGCTTTCTATGCCTCGAATATCAAAACGGTGCCATGAGTGCGCCATTGTTTGAGCCCCATTTTCTTGTAGGTATGAGGCATGAAAAACTGGCTACTCATTTTGGGTCTCATTGCAGGTAGTGTCGCCCACGGCGCCGAACGGCCTAATATTCTGTTCATCATTGCCGACGATGCGTCCCGCGATAGTTTTGGTGCCTATGGAGCCACCTATGTGGAAACTCCCGGGTTTGATCGTATTGCGAAAGAGGGGGTGCTGTTCACTCAGGCCTACAACTGCAACCCCAAGTGCGCGCCGGCGAGAGCCTGTTTGCTGACGGGGCGTTATTCATGGCAGTTGGAAGAAGCCTGTGATCACAATCCCTTCCTGTCTGCGAAGTGGAAATTCTTTCCCTATCTGCTTGAAGAAGTGGGATACGAAATGGGATTCACGGGCAAAGGTTGGGGCCCTGGTATTTGGGAGGGCGTTGACGCTGGGAAAGAGAAGAATAGCGATAATCCCGCCGGACATCCCTGGAATCAGATTACGAAGAATCCTCCCTACAAAGGGATGAGTAATCTTGACTACGCCGCGAATTTCAAAGCCTTCCTTGAGGCGCAGCCGGAGGACAAGCCCTTCTGCTTTTGGTTTGGTACGAAAGAGCCACACCGTGGTTATGGCCTCGATAACTGGAAACTGGACGGCCGTGATTTGTCGAAGGTGACGGTTCCCGCTTATTTCCCAGACAATGAAACCATTCGCGGTGATCTGGCTGATTATGCGATCGAAGTGGAGTGGTATGATACTCACATCCAGCGGGCACTGAAGCACCTGGAGGAGCACGGTCAGTTGGAGAATACCTTGATCATTGCGACTTCCGATCACGGCATGCCGTTTCCCCGGGTGAAGGGGCAGATCTATGATGACGGCTTTCACATTCCGATGGCAGCTCGCTGGGGGAACAAGATCAAGCCCGGGCGGGTAGTGACGGATTTCGTGACCTTCCCGGATGTGGCCCCGACTTTCTTTGAGGCGGCTGGTGTGGAACTGCACGAGCAGATGACTGGCGCCAGCTTCATGGAGCAGTTGCTGTCTGAGAAGTCAGGACGAATTGATGAGACTCGTGACCACACTTTGCTGGGCAAGGAACGTCATGATATCGGTCGGACCGACGGCGACGAGTTGTCAGTCGGCTATCCGGCGCGGGCGATTCGCAATGATCGCTGGTTCTACGTGCACAACTTCAAGCCAGACCGTTGGCCAGGTGGAAACCCGGAGCTGGGTCTCTTGAATTGCGATGGGTCCCCGACCAAGTCCTACCTGACCTCGCTGACCGAAGCCGACCCGGACTACGATTTCTACCTTAAAGCGTTTGGGAAGCGTCCAGCTGACGAATTGTATGACATGGAGAAGGATCCCGATTGTGTGAACAATCTGGCCGATGATCCGGAGTATGCGGGGCTGATGAAAGACCTCTATGCTCAGATGGAAGAGGAGTTAATCGCGCAGGAAGACCCTCGGATTCTCGGACAAGGAGACATCTTCGACGACTATCCCTACTGCAAGATTGATCGTCAGCAGGATCTCTACAAGCGGCCTGACTACGATCCGGTGAAGCTCTTTGAAGAGCGGCACACTGGTGCTGGAAATTAGAGCGATCGATTCAGAGTGATCTCCCACATTCACCCATTCTTTTTCCCCGGCTGGCTTTTGCCAAAGACCGACTTGAGATCGCTGATCTTGGTAATCTGAAGTTGTCCATCTTTCTCGCTACGATCGCCGGTCAGGGTGATCGGGGTGCCGACGTGATAAGCCAGGTTGAAGTCGTGAAAATCACGGAACTGAACATCCATTCGCACTGGCTCTTTGTCGGCGACTTCAATGTAGAAAGTTTTGGCTTCGTCGAGGTTCTCTGACATGACGAGTCGTCCCTGGACCGTGACTTTTCCGCTGGAGAGTTTGATCCAGCTGTCGAAAGGGCGTTCGCGATATTCATTGAAGGCACTTCCGTCCAGGCCAGGGAGGGGAGCGCTGGAGTTGGCAAAGGAATCGATCGGTAATCCGAATCCCTGCATCAGACCCAGGTGAAGATCGCTGAGTTCCTGATTCTCAGAGTAGCGAAGGTAGCGACCGGTCTTGAGCATGCCGCCGCCCTGTCCGGCAAGGATGGTGGGAACACGCTGTGCGGTGTGGTTGTCGCTGTGTCCCATGCCTGAACCGAAGAGGACGACACTGTGATCCAGCAGACTGCCGTTGTGATCCTTGTAGGACTTCATCTTGGTGAGCAGGTAGTCGAACTTCTCCATGTGCCAGAGGCTGATCTTGAGAAGCGAGTCGATATTCTCGCGGCTGAAGTTTCTGAAGAAGTGGGAGAGGTAGTGGTGCTGCTCGTGGATGTCGAGGAAATCGAAGATCATCCGGCTGTTGCTGTTACCGAGCATGTAGCTGGCGCAGCGAGTCGAGTCGGTCCACATGGCCAGGGCGATGAGGTCGATCATCGTCTCGACCTGCTCGTCGAGATTGGTGGCGAGGGGAGGGCGCTCGATGTCTTCGAATTTGATCGGAGACGACTTGCCTCCTTTGTTCATCACCTCAATGCGCTTTTCGGTTTCACGGACGACCGAAAGATACTCATCGAGGGTGTCCTTGTCCTCGGAGCCTGCCTTTCGCATGAGCGAATTGGCGTCGTCACGGACGCGGTCGAGAAGACTGGTCATTTCCGTGCGCTTGGAGGGGATGTCCAGCGGGCTGCGGAAGAGGCGGTCGAAGATGAGCTGTGGATCGCTCTCCCGGGGAAGGGGGGCACCATCGGGCCCGTAGGAAATGTAGCTACAACCAATCTGTCCGGTAAAGAGTCCTTCGGTGGTGAGCTCGAGCGAGCGGTGGGCCGTTTCGCTTCCGATATGATCCGCGATGAGCTGATCCATCGACGCTTGCTCCGTGTTGCCGTGGTGGCCACCGAGGAAACGGCGGGTCGAATTCGTGTGGGATGAAAAACCATAGTCGCCCATGTTGTCGAGAATGAGCAGGTCATCCTGATGCTGGGAAAAGGGTGCCATCAAGGGAGACATACGGAAGTCGTTTTCGGTGCCACCGTTGATGTTCCAGGAAGGTGGGTGCACTCCGTTCGGCTTGAACAGCGACATGAAACGAAGAGGCGGAGTGGTTTCGCCGGCCAGGTTTTTCACGCCAGTGTCGGCACTCGCCTCCATCAGATTGAGGAAGGGCAGGGGCATCATGGCCCCGGCTGCGCCGCGTAGAAAAGTGCGTCGATTGATGCTCCAGTTTCGCTTCATGATTCGGAATCGCTGCTGAAAATAGTTTCGCGGAAGGGCAGACTGTTGGCAACCCCGGTGAAAAGGTCCTGCCAGGTGCCGTCGGATTCCAGCAGGGTGGTGGTGATGCTTTCTACGGCAGGGCCGTCGTGGGACTCGAGTTTCCGGCAAAGGGCGTAAGAGAGCGTCTGCTCGACCGCGTTGCGAACGATGTCTTCGCGCCGGGTAGTGAGAAGCAAGGCTTTGAGTTCTTCGAAGTTTTGAAAGGACTCTCCCGTAGTCAATTGGCCGGAAGTGTCGATTTTCGCAGGTGTTTTATCCTTGCTTTGCATGCCTTTGGGCAAAGGAGACTTGTTGGAGGAGAGCAGATAGGCACCTTTGTCGTTGTAGCCTTCGAAGGCGAATCCAAGTGGATCGATCTTGTCATGACAACGAGCACAGGACGCATTGGCCCGGTGATGCTCAAACTTTTCGCGAAAGCTGAGCTTCTTGTCTCCGATGGTTGACTGAATGGGGGGCACGTCGGCGGGAGGTTCTCCGAGATGCTCTCCCAGGACTTTGCGCAGAGTCCAGGTGCCACGAAGGATGGGTCCCCGGTTCATCGCCAACACGGCGGGCATGGTGAGAAGGCCTCCACGACCTTCGGTGTTTTCGAGTGCTAGCTTCTGATTCGGAACGACCTGTTTTTCGATACCTTTAGGCTTCACATACTTTTCCAGCTTGTTTTTGTCCTTCGGGTAGATCGATGCGGTGACGTGGCTGGCGAAGGTGACGTCCGAATCGATCAGTTCAATGACCGGTCGTTTCTCAGTGAAGAGATAATTCAGGAAGTCGAGTGGCTGATTTTTGAAGGAATCGAGTAAATAGGGGTCACTGTAGGCGTCGTCAATTTCGTCGAGAACCAGCCATTGGGTCGCGAAACTGTCGGAGAGTGACCTCGCTTTTGGAGAAGCCAGCATGCGCTCGACTTGAGCGGAAAGAGTTTCCGGGTCCTTCAGGCTGCCGTCGGCGGCGCATTGGCGAAGTTCTTGGTCTGGCATGTCTTCCCACAGGAAATAGGAGAGTCGCTCGGCCAGTTCGTAGCTGTCGACTGGTTGTTGTTGCCCAGGGGTTCGCTTCATCCGCATTCCCCGGTAGAGAAACCCCGGGGACATGAGGATAGTTTTCATCTCGAACTTGAGGGCGTCGACGAGCTTGACGCCGGAAAGGGGTTCGAGCTGTGTTAGGATTTCATTGATATCCTTTTGGTCGACGGGGCGCCGGTTGGCGATCGGGGCAAAATGCTCAATCAGCTGGCGTGCGTGCTTCTGGGTGAAGTCGCTGTGCTTGAATTTCCCAGGGAGCTCTTCGCCGAGCATGGATTTCAACGCTTTGTGGCCCTGAGGGGAGAATAGTTGGTGAAGCGCGACTTCGGAAAAATAGGCGTATTGGTCCCAGAGGACGGTGGAAAGTGGTGCTGCGTGGGTGTCGTTGATGAAGCCGCTTTCGCCAGGTGGGTCGGTCGGCATCAATTTCAAGATGAGGGAAGGCTCAATGGCGGTCTGCTCGGATTTGGCGACTTTGTTTTCGAGGTCGAATCCGAAGAGAGCGCGCATCGTGTTCCGGTATTCCGGAGTGGAGAGTCGTCGGGGCTGAAAGACGCCGGGGCTGGCAGCGACATGGATGTAGTTGGCCTCGTACCACTGTTGGAAGGCAGCGCGCTCCTCTGCGGTGGGCTGCTTTTCATCCTCAGGGGGCATGTCCTCGTAATCGACGACTTCGGCAGCGAGTTCCCAGAAGTCGAAGTGCTCTTTGGAGGCGGTCTCGACGGAGACAGTGGTGAAGTCGACTTTGCCTTTCACTTTCTCGCCGCCGTGGCACTGGATACAGTATTGGTCGAGAAAGGTCGAAACCGATTCTGGTGTTGCCTCCATTGCATAGGAAGCGAAGGAGGAAAATCCCCCTGCGCAAACGAAGCAAAGGAGTCGGCATATGTTTCTCAGCATGAGGAGACCATCGTATCTCGGAGGGATAGGGCGAGATACGGAATTGGGTAGGGCGGCACTAGCCCACATGCGGAAAAATAAATAGTAACGAATGCGGTAGTTTGGTCATCCGGGCTGCATTGGATGGGGGCCGGCAAAAGAAGCGCCGATTTCTGAGGGGTTAGAAATTAGGGACTAGAGCATTTTCGCCGAGCGAGCCGCTCGGCGCTACCCAGGGAGAGGCGGTTTTTAACCGCCTCTCCTTGAGGGGATGTATTCGCTTACACCATTCCTTCCATCAAGCCGGTACTGGTTGCGAAGTATTCGCTTTCGAGGCCGAGCTGGTGGAGGGCGTTGAGGTAGAGGTTCGGCAGCGGGTAATTGTTCTTCTGGTCGAAGGCGAGGTGACGACCGTGCTGGAAGCCGCCGCCGCCGAAGAGGACTGGCATGTTGCGGTTGTCGTGGCTGGAGGCGTTGCCAAGGTTTGAAGTCAGCAGGACCATGGTCTCATCGAGCAGGGTGCCCTGTTCACCGGGTGCTGCTTTGAGGTCGCGAAGGAAGCCAGCCCATTCGTTGATCACGGCCTGCTCCACGATGGAAAGCTGTTCGAGTTTCTCTTCGTCTCGACCGTGGTGACTGAGGCTGTGGTATCCCTCGTCGACGCCTTCGATGCCGTTGACCTTGGCGTTGCCAGGGACATGCAAGGTGATGAACCGAGTCGAGTCAGTCTGGAAAGCGAGGCGAACGATTTCGAGCATGGCGTGCTCGATGGAGATGGTGTTGTCGCGATCAACCTTGTTGGGAACTTCTGCTTTCACTTTAGGTTTCGGCGTGCGAACCCAGGATTTTCTGGCTTCGAGGCGCTGTTCGAGCTCTCGCACGCTGGTGAACCAATCTTCCAGTTTATCTCTGTCGCCGTAGCCTAGTTCGCGCTGGAGGGCCTTGGCTTCGCCGCCGACGATGTCCATGATGCTGCGTCCGCTGCTAATCAGCTCGGCTTGGCGGTCTTGTTCCTTGGCGCTGTCATCTTTGAATAGTTTGTTGAAGATTTTTACGGGATCTTCCGCCGCAGGAATCATGGCGCCGTTTTCAGTGTATGACGGGCTGGAACTGCTCCCGGTGTTGAGCACCATAGATGGAAAGCGGGTTTCGTGTCCGAGGTGCTTGGACATAAGCTGGTCGAGCGAAATGGTGTTGGTCGAGCTGCCTCCATTCTTGTTGGGGCAGGCGGAGAAAATGCTGCCCTCGGCGGTGTGACCACCTGCGACCCCAGGGTGGGATGTGCCGGAGACGACGGTGAAGTCGTCGCGAAGATCCTGAAGAGACTTGAGGTAAGGTGATGGCTTGTAGCCGATGCCAGCAGTTTCAGGAACGAGGGAAGGTCCGTGTAATCCGAGCGACAGGCTGACTCCGATAAAGCGCTTGGCTTTGGGCAGGCTCTCGGTGTTCGCGAAAGCGGGGACCATGGCGTCGAGTATGGGTAGTCCCATGGCGAAACCAGCATTGCGGAGAGCGGCGCGGCGGGAGAGCTTCTTGCCGAAGTTGAAATTTACGTTCTTCATGTTCTGGTCCGGTTAGGATTATTTATTGCGAAAGGCTTCGGTGGCCACGACGGCGTGGACGATGGATCGCATGCCGTAGTTTTCGTCTTTAGTGCGGTTGGCAATTTGCTGGATGTCCCACTTGTCGCTAAAACGAGGAGGGGCTCCGGTGCTGTAGGTGAGGAGGTTTTCGCCGAATGCCTTGGCCAGCATGTCGGGGCGGCTGGCGTAGTGCTGCTTCCATTGGTTGATGCCTTCAAAGGCTTTGCCATCCGGGGTGACTCCAGAGGGATCTACCTTGGCCCCTTTATTATCAGCGCCATAGCCGGTGCGCCAGAGGCCGACAGGATCGAAGTTTTCAAAGGCGAAGCCAGCGGGGTCAATCTTGCGATGGCAGGCGGAGCAGGATTCGTCGTTGCTGTGTTTGGCGAGTTGATCGCGAATACTGACGGCGCCGCGGATATCGGGTTCGACGGCGGAAACGCCGGGAGGCGGGGGCGGGATGTGGATGCCGAGGATGCGTTCACCGATCCAGATGCCTCGAACCACGGGGGAGGTGGTGGTGCCATCGGCGGTGACTTTCATGATGGCGCCCTGGCTGACGAGACCGCCGGTGTGCGTGTCAGGCAGTTTGACTCGCTGGAGGCCATTGCCGGGAGTCAGGTTGATGTTTTTCATCCCGTAGAATCGAGCGAGGCGTTCGGTGAGGTAGGAGTGATCGGCCAGGATCAGTTTGCTGACAGGTTGATCATCAAGGATGAGATGCTTGAGGAAGGTGCGAGTTTCCTGCATCATGGCGTCCTGAACAATCGGGTCAAAGGTCGTGAATCGACGCCGGTCTGGTGTCGTGAAATCGATCTGATTCAGCGTGAGCCACTGATCTGTAAGGCTGGCGATGAAACGCTCCGACTTGGGATGGTCAAGGAGTCGATCGAGTTGTTTGTGGAGGGCATTGGGATCGGAGGTGAGCTTGCCTTGATCAGCGAGGAGGCGGAGCGCTCTGTCCGGCATGGAATTCCAAACCATGTAGCTGAGGCGCGCAGCGAGGGCGTGATCGTCCAGTTTTCCAGGTGTCTCCACGAAGGTGAGAAACCGGGGCGAACAGAGAATTCCGCGGTAGGCCGCGTGAAGTCCGTCACTGATGCCGGTTCCGGGTTTCTCCATTTCTTTAGCGGCCAGGTCAATCCATGGATCGATCTGTTCCTGACTGACGGGCCGTCGAAACGCGCGGTTGGCGAAGCGCTTGATGGCGGGAGCTAGAACCTGGCGATTGGGCTTTCCATCTTTCCTGCCCTTCCAGTCAACGGCAGCGAATACGTTTTGAATGATCTGGTCGCGGTTTGCGTTCGGGTAGATGCGCTCCATCTTGATGCCGGTGACGGCGATGCCCTGGAAGCCGTCCTTCTTCAGGTCACGGCCCTTATAGGAAACATTGCCTCCTGTGGCGCCGCTGCCCGGCCTTTTGTAGGAGGAATCGTTGGGTTTGATCTCCAGGTTGTGGTCCTCTTCGATCCACGCCTCGAAGACGATGTCGCGTTTTTGTGGCGTTGCTTCGACAATGCCTACCGGGAACATCATGGGCGCATTGGAGGAGCAGAAGCCGGAGCGCAGAGTGCCCCAGACCACGCCGTTGATAGGGTTGACCGACTGCACGTTTTTGAGAGTGACGCGATACCAGCCTGACTCGGGCACATCGGTTCGGGGCATGCGACCGTAAAACTGTAAGCCCATGGGCCAGGTGATGGACCTGCCATTTTGAAAGTCGGGCCCGCGGTAGTTGCCGGAGCCGCGGTTTTTCTCCGAGCCCAGTTCTTCGGCAGTGAAAGTGCGGGAGTAGACTTTGTTTTCTTTCTCGGTGCGGCGGAAGGCTTCTTCGAGAGCGGTATCCGCCGCAGTGAGGTAGGCGGAGAGGTTGAAGTGCGAAATATGCTGGGCTTCGGCAACGGTTTCAAAACCGTGAAGAGTCGGGTCTTCTGGCAGCATGGGTTGAAGCGGGATATCGATACCGAGCAGATCGTGGAGAGTGTGCTCGTACTCGCGACGGGTGAGGCGGCGGGTTTGAACTCGGCCAAACAGTTGTCGAGCTTCGCGGTCAGCCTGAATCAGTGGCTTCTGGATAGAACTGAGAAAAGCGTTTTTGGCTTCCCCTTTGGGCTGAGTCTCATCTTCCGGCGGCATATCGCCGTGGGAAACGGCATCGTGCACGGCGCGCCAGGTTTCGAAATTTCCGGGATCCTCAATGTCGAATTCAAGATCGAGCAGATTGAGGTCGCCTTCATCGGTGAGGTCGTCGTGGCATTCGTAGCAGTTGTCGGAGAGGAATGTCTCCAATTTTGCCCGTACATCGGAGGGCTCGGCACTCAGCAAAAGGGAGGCGGAAGCCAGCGTGACGGCTCCGAGCAGGACGCAATGAAGTCTCTCCAACCGCCTCGGGGCGGCGAAGTATCTGGAATTATTAGTGGTGAGGGAGTAGTCGATCACGATCTGAATAGAGCGTAGTTTAAGCCTGAAGGGGCTGGATTCTTTAGCGCCTTTACGTGAAGATCCAATGCGCTCTTTGGTATGTGAGACTCTGATCGGTCTAATTCGTTGAAAATCAGCTACCGAAAGCTTCTCCAGGCTGTTGTGGCCGAGAGAGAAAGTGTCTTCATCCTTAAAATTGCCACCTTCATTTCCTCTTTTGAACCAGCTCATGCGCTGGTTCAAGGTCCGTGAGTGAATGCGTGGGGAACGAGGCCAGGCTAGCTCCTGTCCAGTGGGGTAGGCGATTGCGATGCTTTTTGGTCTTTAGTTTTCACCGTATTTTTCTTAAAAGCAGGGATCATCTAGATGGTGATGTCGTATCTACTAACCAAAGGTCATGAAAAAACTAATTATTGCGCAAGTGATTGCCGCATTTTTCCTGTCGCCACTTTGTTTCGCTGACTGGCACCAATTTACCAGTGCAGACGGGGCAAAGAAGGTGATGGCTGAAGTGCTTGGATTTGATGAAGCGTCCCAAATGGCTACGCTTCAACTCGAAGGGAATCGACGCATCCAGGCGCCGGTTTCGTCTTTTATTGAAGAGGATCAGGCTCTGATCAAGAAGGCTGCGGTTGCCATGAGTGCCGGGCGCAATCTGTGGGTTGAGTTTGAAGACGAAGAGAAGGAACTCAGCGAAAAGCGAAATCCCGCGAATGGCTATCGAACGGTGAACCTGGCGAGTGGATTTAAGCTGGAGCTTCGCAATAACGGCACAGCTGTTTTTGAAGGGCTTACCGCTGAGTACCAGGTTTTCTACGCGGCCTACGTGAATCCCTTCAAGGATCGAGCGAGGACAGATAAGGTGACATACAAGACGATGGCACTTCCGGCACTTCAGCCCCGAGAGGAGGCTTTTGTTTCAACGAATCCGATCAATTTGACTCGAATTACCAAGTTACCGTTGAGTCAATGTTCGGGTGGCACCTGAAGCAAGCCTGCCACCTCGTTCCGCGGTTCGCGGACGGACCAGATAGAAGGATTGATCCTCAGAGTTAAGTTGGACGGAAACCTCGTTCGTGAATACAAGTTTCCCTCAAGCATGAGTAAGAATTGGGACCTGGCGGCAGAAGATGCCGGAGCCTAGTGTTTCGCCAAGACTAAACTGTCGGGTGTGACGGGTAGAATCCGGGAAGTCTGATTCCT
>CAXBHX010000010.1:0-116771 GCA_963975655.1 uncultured Verrucomicrobiales bacterium | reverse complement strand
CAGCGGTGCTCTTTGGTCAGTGCGAAGCCGGTAGGGACGACCGGCCCGGTCGTCCTCGTGTCAGCTTGCAGTCGGGAATTCAGTCAAGCTTTCCGAGCCAGCGATAGTCACTCGCCGCTCGCGGACAGGCGGGCCGCCTGTCCCTACCGCCTTCGGCCCAGCCAGCGGTGCCCTTTCACTCGATCGTCCGATCAGTCGGATCGGAGTCGGAACTGGCTTGGGATCCTATACGTCAGTTTAGGTCTGTTCGACCACTAGTCACAAACCCGCATGAGTAGCAGAAGCGGTATCACGCCAATTGAATGAAGGCCCTTGCCCGCTATTATAGGCGACCATGAATTACTGGAAGATGCTCCTACCGGTCTTGGCGATGCTGGCTACCTTCGGGTTAGCAAGCGGCGACGAGAAGAAAGCTCAGCTGTCCTACTACTATCTGGATGGCTGACCTATGTGTGCAAAAGTGACGGTCATAGTTAATGGCCTCAAAGACGAGCACGCCGATACAGTCGATATCAAGGCAGTGAAAGTAGGAGTAGGTGACTCCAAAAAAGAAATCGAAGAATCCGATCTGGAAGTCCACGGCATCATCGCAAAAAGCGCCGAGGGCGAAATCGTCACCACCGTTGAAGGGCACAGCTACGGAAAAGACAAAGTCGAAGAGGTGATTGCGACACTGACTGCAGCCGAGTAATAGTTCACCAGTCAACAGGGTTCAGTGAGATAGCGAACCCTGTTGATTTTGCCTACGGGCGGGAGTCGCCACAGGACGGGCTGAAGACCTGACTCCCCACTCTTTTCGTCGTTCCTCCGAAACTTATGCTGGCGTAACGAAATCGCGGGATGAATATTCGAGGACATATGGCCTCACTCATATCCGCGATTAATCAGTGTTGGAGACCCTCTCTGGGCGCGGCACTGATCAGTCTTTCGCTCGGCGCTTGCGCAGGTTTGCCGGACGTCAGTGAGAGGGCGGCATCCATCGCTCTGGAGAGCCATCCTCGCACCACTCTCGCGAAAACGGTGCAGCCAGCGGTCGCGGCCCATCCCGGATTGTCAGGGGCGCGTTTACTGAAAAGCGGAGAAGACGCTTTTGCCTCGAGGCTGGTGCTCGCGGATGCGGCGGAACGCAGCCTCGATGTGCAGTATTACATCTGGAAGGATGATCTCACCGGAAAAGTTCTCACTCAACGGTTGCTCCGGGCGGCGGACCGCGGCGTGCGCGTGCGCGTCCTGTTTGACGACATTGGATCAAAGCCCAGCGATCAGAACCTGTTGGCGCTGGACAGCCACCCCAATCTGGAAGTGAGATTGTTCAATCCCGTGGTCCAGCGTTCCCCGAAACTGCTAGGCATGATGTTAGAATTCGGGCGGATCAACCGGAGGATGCACAACAAATCCTTCACCGCCGACGGCCAGGTCTCGATTCTCGGCGGGCGCAATATCGGGGACGAGTACTTTGCGGCGGATGAGGTCATGAATTTTTCCGATCTTGACGTGGCCATGATCGGACCCGCGGTGAAAGAGGTGTCGAAGGCCTTCGACCTCTACTGGAACAACCAGTCGGCGATTGGGATCACCGACCTGGCTCGCGGAAGCGATCCGGAGAAGGATCTCGCGGCGATGCGCACCGAACTCGCCGCGCATGAGGTGGTCGCGAAAAACAGTCCCTATGCGAATCAGCTACGCGGGTCGATGTTCGACGGACAGTTAAAAAGCCAGCTGCCCTACCACTGGGGGTCCGCCCGGATCGTGTATGACGATCCCGACAAAGTCGCCACTTCCGCCAGGGACCCTCGGACACACATGGCTCCGGCCCTGAGAGCTGAGGCCATGAGGTCCAAGGAAGAACTGTTCATGGTCTCGCCCTACTTCGTGCCCGGCAAAGAAGGCGTGGCCAACCTTGCCGCCCTGCGCGAGCGCGGACCTCGAGTCGTTGTGATCACCAATTCGCTTGCCTCGACCGACAGCGCCGCGGTCCATGGCGGCTACAAGGGGTATCGCAAGCCACTACTGCGCGCCGGCATCGAGCTCTACGAACTCAAACCCACCCCGGGGGTGCATAGCGTGCGTCACGGCTGGAGCACGGCCGCATCCCTCGATACGAGTTTACATTCAAAGACTTACTCCATCGACCGCCGCACCCTCTTCGTCGGCTCTTACAATCTCGACCCGCGCTCGAAGCGTCTCAACACCGAGATCGGAGCGCTCCTCGACTGCCCCGAACTCGCCTCTTACCTACCCGAAACCGTCGATCCCGCCCTGGCCACGGAAACCTATCGACTGGAACTGGACGGCCGTCGCCTCGTCTGGGTGACCCAGGAAGACGGCAAAGAAGTTCGCTACGACCACGAACCCGCCACCAGTTTCTGGCAGCGCTTCAATGCCGAAATCCTGAGCTGGCTGCCGATCGAGGGCTTGTTGTAAACCTCGATCCCATCACACCCTCGAGTTTCTCCAACTCGGTCCGCGTCAAACCTGCGTGCTCTGCATTTCGAAACCAGCTGCCATTCGGAGAGGAAGACCATCCTAACTTCCCCCCCCTACGAGGCTGAATTTCGGACTACCCATCGCCAGCCTGATGCGGGACCGTGGATAGCCGACGGGCCATTTCGGCAAATCGCACATCGGCTGGAGTTCTCCGGAGGAGACTCCCCCTGTGGGGGGGTAATTCGGACGAACAATTCTTTTTTGTTAGAATTGCTAAACGGTTGAAGAAAGGCGTATCCTTCCACACGCATTCCCGAGGAGGCATTATCCAACCCAGTCATGTTTAACAATCTCAAGATCGGCCACCAAATTGGCATCGGTTTCAGCTTACTCATCATCGTCTCCGCTCTGGTCGCATCGTCGGCCATCCTTGGATTATTCAAGAGCGCAGACGGTTTCAGCGAATACCGCAGCTTTGCGCGCGAGAGTATTCTTTCCGGCCGGGTTCAAGCCAACATGTTGATCGCTTCAAACGCGGTTCAGGAATTCCTCCGCACCCGTGACGAAGCCGTCGTTGAATCGTTCAAAGAGCGATTCCATGCCGCCCGGGAGTTTGCCATCGAGCAGCAGAACTCCATGGACGATCCTCGTCGCCTCCAGATGAGCCAGAAGCTGGTCGACTACCTGGATGAATACGACGACAAGGCCAACGAGGCATTCGATCTGATGCGGCGGCGCGACGTCATCGTTCAGGAGATGCTGAACCCCCAGGGAGTGCGCATGCGCGAAGATCTCGAACGGATCATGGTTTCCGCTAATCGCGATCAGGATACCGAAGCCGCCTACCTCGCCGGCATCGCACTTAAGCGCGTCCTTCTTGGTCGCGTTCATCTACTGCGCTTCCTCGACAGCAATGAATCCGCCGACGTCATTCGCGTCCGCGCCGAGCTCGGCGATGGGTTCGAAAGAAGCTATACTGAGATGTCCGGGGCCATTCAGGATTCCGAGCGACAGGACCAACTCGGAGACTTTTCAGAAGCACGCAAGGTCTACCTCTCTGCCTTTGAAGAGATTGTGACGCTTATCCATAACCGAAACAACCTGGTGGAGAAGCAACTGGATCCTCTTGATCGCAGTATTTCGGAGACGGCTGAATTAATTAAACTCTCACTTAAAGATACCCAGGACACACTCGGCCCGAAGGTTGAGAGCGACAACGCAACAACCGTTCAGATGGCAGTCATTGGATCGATCTTTGCGGCTCTTCTCGCCATTTTTATCGCCTGGTCAATCATCCGCGCCGTCACTCGCCCCATCGCCGATTTGGTCGAAACCGTTGGAAAGGTCAAGGAGAGCGGAAACCTCTCCAGCCGACTTAACGTGCAAGGCAGCAATGAACTGGGCACCATGTCTACCACACTGAACGGCTTCCTTTCCAGTCTCGAAGACAAAGCCAACGTCGCCAAAGACGTGGCCGACGGAAAACTGAATTCCCATGTCGAACTACTGTCGGGCGAAGACACTCTCGGCCAGTCACTGCAGGACATGCTCGCCAACCTCAAGGAGAAGGACCGCGACACTGAGGCAAGGGACTGGGTTCGGAACGGTCAGGAATCACTCAATGACCGGATGCGTAGCGTCCTGGACCGAAGCGAGCTGGCCACCGGAGTTCTCAATACGTTGTGCCGACATCTGAATGCCCAGCACGGGGCCCTGTTCATCAAGGACAACGACGCCGACACCCTTCGTTTCGCGGCTGGTTTTGGAGGTGGCTCGGAAATAGATCCATCCCGCGTCATCCAAATTGGAGAAGGTCTCATCGGGCAGGCAGCTGAAGATCGAAAACTTATCCAGGTGAATGAACTTCCCGACAATTACGCGACCATTCAATCGGCTCTCGGCGACAGCGCACCAAGAGCCCTGTTGCTCTTTCCCCTTATCTACAACAAGCGGTTACTGGCCGTTGTCGAGCTTGCGTCTGTTCGAGCTTTCCCACAGTCCGATGTCGATTTTATCCGCACAGTCCACGACCGGATTTGCGTCGCGCTGATCTCCGCACATCGCCAGGATGAACTGCGCGATCTCCTCGAACAAACTCAGAACCAAGCCGTCGAGCTTGCCGAAGCCCAGAAGTCTGCAGACGCTGCCAACCTGGCCAAAAGCGACTTCCTTTCCAACATGAGCCACGAGCTCCGAACTCCGCTCAACGGTGTCCTCGGCTATGTGCAGATCCTGCAGAGGGATCACTCCCTGAACAAGAGCCAACAGCAGAGCCTCGGGTCTATCAGCAACTGTGGCGAACATCTCCTCAATCTCATCAACGACGTACTCGATCTTTCTAAGATTGAAGCAGGGAAGATGGAGATCTCCCTCAAACCCACTGATCTCAGCCATCTCATTGACGGTGTTCAGGATATCGTGAAACCGAAGGCTGAAGAAAAGGGACTCAATTTCATTGTCAAGACTTCACCCGAAGTCCCCCGTGGCATCATGACCGACCCGATCAAGCTGCGACAGATCCTCATCAACTTGCTCGGAAACTCGGTCAAATTCACCCCCGAGGGCTCCATCTCGCTGCGGACCGCCGAAGTCACCAAAGGCCAGCTCCGCTTTGAGATTGAGGACACGGGAATGGGAATCAGCGAGGAAAAGCTGAAGGACATCTTCGATCCCTTCAAGCAGGCCGAAGGAGGAGAGACCGAAGGAGGAACAGGGCTTGGCCTGGCCATCAGCCGCCGGATAGCCGAGGCCCTTGATGGCTCCCTCACCGCCACCAGTGAATTGGATGACGGCAGCTGCTTTACCCTAACGCTTCCCCTTGTGGAAACTGATGAGATCAAAGAAGAGGGTTTTTCCGTCACAGCCCCTCACACGCACACTTCCTTCAGCCTTCCTCCGGAAATGAAGCGCTCAGTATTGATTGCCGATGACCGCGAAACCAACCGCGACATTCTCAATCAACTCCTCACTGAGGCCGGGTTCGAAGCCGTCCTCGTCACCGACGGTGATGAAGCGATCGACATACTGCGGGAACGAGAATTCGACATCATTCTATGCGATGTCCGCATGCCCCGCATGAACGGTATCGAAGTCGTCAAAGAGATCCGAAGAGATCCCAAGCTGAAGCACAATCTCATCTTCGCAGTGACCGCCAGCGTCTTCCCCGAATTCCGGGAAAAAGCGCTCGATGCCGGCTTCGACGATTTTCTGATGAAACCCATCAGCGTAGCTGAACTCGCGGCCAAGATGGCCAAGGCAATGGAAATCGAGTTTGTCCAACTCCACCTCAATGAAGACGACGACCCCGTCGCCGACCTAGATCCCATGGAATTGTTTGAGGTGCTTCCGGAGGACATCGCAACTCAACTCGCCCATGCCGCCAAGGTTCGAAACATGACCAAGCTCAACGAAATTGCCACGACCCTTCTCAGCGATGAGGCGACTTCAGGGGCCGGCCACCATCTCGAAGGATTGATTGTTACCTTCAATTTCGGTGGACTACAGGAAATTGCCACCACCCTGTCCCCCGACGTAGCTTAGCCATATATACCTTTCATGCCTGCTCAAATACTTCTCGTCGACGACAACACCACCAACCTTCAGGTGCTCTTTCAGGCACTGGCACCCGAAGGGTATGAATTGCTAGTGGCACAATCCGGAGAGGAAGCTCTGACGACCGTCAGTGAAATCAGTCCGGACCTCGTCCTTCTCGACATCAAGATGCCCGGCATTGACGGCTTCGAAACTTTCAGACGCATGAGGGGCGACCCGAAGACCGCTCATATCCCTATCGTATTTCTCTCCGCCCACGCCAATGTTGACTCCATCGCCGAGGCTGGGGCCCTCGGTGCCGAAGGCTACCTGACCAAACCATTTCAGTTCGATGATATCATTTTGAAAGTGCAATCCATTGTTGGAAAAGATGAGTGATCCGATGGCGGATACGGTGACAAATTAGCCACGTTTCCGGCGGCATCCGCCCCTGAAATTTCAGAAGTAGGCTCACCATTCAACTGGGTCAGGTCCACGACTTCACTCGGTTGAATTGAACGGACGGGACATTCAAGGCACTTGCAGCCCCTACCCTTCCCAGCCTACCAAACCTCGCCTGACGCGGCGATCTCGACGAAATGATCAATCTCGTTCTGAATTGCTTCCTTGTCGGAGAGGCCCTCACGCAAGTGCTCCGGAAAAGATTCTGAAGCGGCTCCAACGAGCAAGCCGAGAACTGCGTTGCGATGCACATTATCACCACCGGCGTTCACGTTAGCGAGAAGTGCCGCTTCAGGGTCAAACTGGTGATGGGCAGCTAGATAGAGCAGCAGCGGAAGGCCGTGCTCGGGATAACAGGCCGTAGCGAACCGCTTCAGGATGACGTCTTCGGGTGACTCCTGCGCGACGGCTCCGAGATCAAAGGGATTGCTGGAGAGTTGGGTATGCAGCTCCCACATTCGGCGAGAAGGAATGTTGCCGGGTCCTTGATGGTCGCGATACATCGCGAACAGTTCCTCTCCGGTGATCTTCGGGGCGCGGAGGGACGCCGACCGCTTTGTGGCGGCCTCCATGGGATTCTCTCCGGCGATGAGATCCTGCAGCAGCGGCACGGTAATGCCTAGCGCAGCGGCGACATTCTCCGATCGATGCGTGAGATTCTGATGCTCCACCGCCATGCCTAGCGCGAGGTAGTCGGTTTCGCCTAGTAGCGAGAGGACAAGTGGACGGATCATCCCGCCGTGAGAACCGATCGACCAGACGCGCCGTTGGCGTTCGGCAGCGTTGTGCGGGTCACGCCCCTTTGAGAAGCTCTCGAACCAGCTTCTCAGGTAAATTTCCTGATAGGGATCTTTGAGGTTTCCCGGCCTCGTCATGAAGTCGACGAATTCCCGTAGAAAGGCATCCTCGTCATAGCGTCCCTCTTTGGCAACCGAGCGAAGCAGCACCCTCACCAGCTGCGCGGCGGTGGTGTTTTCACCCGCCTTCAAACCATGGTGGTAGTGATAGCGGTCCTCGAGCGAAGGCGTCGCATTGCCATGTTCGGACTCACGCTCACCTGTTGCGATCTCAAGGTCAGAAAAGGAAGTATCGTAGAAGCGGGCGTGCTCGTGAAGAATGTCATAGGGTCGTCCGAGTGACTGGGCTTTCTTGACGTCAGGGTGATACCCCATTCCGACCATAAAACTCTCCGGGTGGGGATGCGGAGCGGCTTCGTATTTTGAGATCCCACCATCGAAGGTGTCCTTGATATTCTGGATTTTGTAGAACCAATGCGCCGGCATGGCGAGCGCATCACCGGCGAAAAGTCCCCAGAGGGCGTTTTTGATACGGGTCTGGCGGGGGGCAGTCATGGCAATCTATCTGACGCACCATCGACTGGGTACTTACGTGGGGCAGCGAAATCATGCTCGTCTTGGTTTTTGCAGAGATCTCCCGGGGGCAGACACCATTTCGCGGCAGAGCAGGCGGGTCAGGTCTGCCCGAAACCACACGTGATTTTGCTATCGGAGCCCCGGTAGTGAAAAGGGAGCCCTATGTGATCTGGCTGAGTCCCAACTCAGCTAAACGCATTTATCTAAGGGCCGACCTCCTCCGCGCCGAGCGTGAGACCGGTGGCCCGACAGCGGCCACCATCGAAGCGTTTGTGATCGCTGGAAAGTCAGCGCTAAACGAAAGCGTGACGGAAATCTATCCCCTATTCCCCGAGGAAGGTCACTTCTCCAGTCGCTACGTCGTAGACCCCGCCCTGGATTTCGATCTTCCCTTCCTTTTCCAAGTCAGCCAACACCGGGCTCATTTTCCGGACTCGCTCCATGGTCAATTCGACATTTTTCAACACCACCGCATCCACGAAAGGCTTATTCTTCGAGGTCCGTTCGCCGGGAACATCCGTCACCGCATCGATCGCAGGCTGGACCTTCCCCAACAGGCCGGTGAGGTTTCCGAGCTTCACCCCGTCGATGGCACCCTTCACTGCGCCGCAGTTGGTGTGGCCAAGAATCAAAACGAGCTTCGAGCCCGTCTTGGCACAGGCATATTCCATGCTGCCGGCGATGTCCTCATTGATCACATTTCCTGCAACCTGAGCACAATAAATATCACCGATATCGACATCGAAGATGATCTCTGGAATAACCCGGGAATCAATGCAGGCCAATACGATCCCAGCAGGGCTTTGCCCCGTCGCGGTCAATCGCACCTGTGTCGGGAAATCGTGCTCCCCCGACTTTCCCGCAACGAAACGCGCGTTCCCCTCCTTCATCTCTGCGACGATGTCTTTGACTGACATCGTCTGCTGTAATTCCTTGGTCAGGATCCCGGGACCTTTTTCCTGGGACGACAAATGAGAGGCGGCAAAGATAAATAACCCCGACAGGAGGACAAGCGGTAGCAGATAGGATGATTTCATAGGATGATTGTATTTTTTGGATAGGATCAATAGAGGGGCCGGATACTGCCATCTACGCAGGACCTACGAAACTCACTGAGATTTCAACTGTTTGATGACGAGCAACGCGCGAGCAACGGTATCAACCAGCTTCTCCGTCACCCCATTGTCCTCCCAGTCCTGCATGAAGACCACCGAAGTCCCGGACTCCAGATCGCTAAAACCGACCTGACCATAGGACCCGATCGAGAGGACGATCTTGTGCTCTGGCAGATACCATCCTTGCGATCCATAGGTTACCTTCGACCCAAGTGCGGCGGCCATTCCCTGCCCCTTTTCGGACTCAGCAAGCAGGTCTTTGTCGAGATCCTGAATCGAGCTGTAAAAGCTCTTTGGCGCTTTTCCCTGGGCGATCCATTGGTGGAATAGCGCGTAATCCCTCAAGGTAACACTGATGCCATAGGAAGGGCTGGCTGTTCCGTCGACGGTCAACGCGATCGAACCATTGCTGGTAGCGCCGAAGTCATTGGAGAGATCCGACAAGATCTTATTGAAGGGTTGGCCAGTCACCTCTGCGGCCAAAATCGCGAGAAGATCGGTATTCTTGTCGTTGTAGTTGTAGATCTCTCCCGGTGCGTTCTGCGTCTTGGTATTGATGATTGCCTTGCGGTGACCGGTCGGGTCGCCCGGCTTTAAGCCCTGCTCGATCTCGAACATAAACGCCTCGCCTCCCGGCACATGATAGTCGGTCGCAGGCAGAAGACCGGCCTGCATATCGAGAACGTATTGGACTTTGACCTTTCCAATCTTGGAACCTTTGAAGTCGGCCAGATAGCTCTCCACCGTTGCGTCTGGATCGAGTTTGCCCTCGTCGATCAATTTAGAGGCAACGATGCCCGCGTAAGTCTTGGACGAGGACTGCAGCAGTTGTGTTTGTTCACGACTGAATCCATTGTCGTAAAATTCGCCCAGAATCACATTATCCTTCAGAATCAGGAACCCCTTGGTCTGGGTCGCGGTCAGCGACTCGACGAATGTCAGCCCTTCGCGGAGTTCCTGTTGAATATCGAATGGCGAGTCCGCCACACTCAGCTCAGCAGGGCTCTTCGCCGCCATGAGGGAAACGGTGCCGAAGAGACCGTAGTCGTCCCAGTTCATCGACGCATATCGGTAGTATGGCCACCGCTGCATGTTTTTCGGCGTAATCTCGGAGAGCGCAAACGGCCGGTAGAAATCGTTGATTGTGACCGTGGTCTCGGCCGATGCAGTCAGGCTGAAGGTAGTAATCAACATAGCGATTGCGCATGGCGCTGTCGCGGAACGTTTGAGTTTTATCGGTGGTATCTTCATTTGTAGAATGAGTTGATGTGACTATGTAGCTCGACAATCGAATGGTGTTACGCCAACCGGATAGTCCCGGTTTCATTTCACCGAAAAAATGGCTTCAAAAGCTTTTCGAGCAACAGGAAACTAGCCTTTCATATTTGGGAACGAATGACTGCAAAAAAAACGCATATCTTCTGACTTTGTTAAGGCGGCCCTTCGGCTTTCTGCTGCCCCTTCGGTTTCCAATCGAACCCCAGACCGCGAGTCCATCGCTTCCATGCGCGATCTAAAAGAGCGAATTGACCTTCAAATCAAATTCCAAAGAGCTTGAGGAATCCCCAATTATAGCATTCAAAAAATCAAAGTTCTCCCTATACTCTCAGCAACACCTCACTTCAAATCACTGCACATGTTATGAAAACCCTCCCGCTCATCGCAGCCCTAGTCCTCATGGTCGAATTCATACCTCTCTGCGGGCTAATGGCAGAGGAGTATGAGTATCGAAACATGTTTACCCAGCACGCGGAAAATGAGAGTGCCCCTGACCCCACCCTATTCACTCAATGGATTCTTGATGAAATAAACAACGATTCCATGATGCGCAGTTTTCTTCGGGAAGATATTGCAGAGATCGAGGCAAATGGGCGCAACACTAACCAATTAACATTCTACTATTCTCCAGAAAAACATTACCTCGGTCGCCTTATTTTCAAAATCGAAGATCTCAATGTGGAGCTGACGAGCGAAAAGGGAGACGGGAATTACGAATACAAGGCAACGCTAAAGACGACCGACAATTTCCGAGGTGGAAAATTCGACATTTCTTACGTCTTTTCATTCAACATTAAGGTCGAGTATCTCAAATACACCGAAGCATATTCGGTAGACGCATCGAGCTACCCTAAGCTGGTAAAGAAAAACAAAGTTGAGACCGAGTATCCGAGAAAGTAGTAAAGGGCATCTCTAGCTGATCACTGGGGACTAGAGCCATCCAACAAGGCGGCATCTCGAGAGCCTAGTTCGGATGTTGCGGGATCCGGTTCCCTTGGAGAGAGTTCTGGATTCAAAAAGGAACACCTGTCTCAGTTTACAATTCAGGAAAAGATCGTCCTGATTGGCCAGGGCGATCTAGTTCTCGTGGGAGCCTACCCCAGGCCCGATGCACACTATAGAGCATGAGGCTTCAAGAGAACGGCTCGCCTAGCCTAAGAGATCGCGTCGTACCACAATCCATCACAAACAAAACGAAATTCGTCCCATTGAGACACATCAAAAAATACGATAGTTTTGGTGACGAAAATACGAACTCCGGCGACATGCCACCTCTGAGTGAATACCGAAGCCGCCCCTCACCTACCCGATGATCCCATTCCCACTGCGCCACATCCTCTCGCTCGCGATTCTGCTCTTCTGCACCGCCGCCTTCGCGGCAAAGGAACCAAAAACTAAAAACCAACCACCAACCACGGCGAGCTCCGCTCGGCCAGAGGTGGCTCGCCCAAACATCCTCATCATCTTCACCGATGACCAGGGCTACGCCGACCTCGCCTGCTACGGCAACCAAAAGAACAAGACGCCCCGCCTCGACCAACTCGCAAAAGAAGGCACCCTGTTCACCTCCTTCTATTCCCAGACCGTCTGCGGTCCCTCGCGTTCCGCCCTTCTTACCGGCCGTCAGCCACGACGCAGTCAGGGCTGGGGCATGCCCGCCGATGAAACCACCTGGGCCGAACTGATCCGTGAGACAGGCTACCAGACCGCCTGCGTCGGCAAGTGGGACGTCTCCAACCGCAAACCCATCCTCGAGCGCATGCCCAACGCCCAGGGCTTCGACTACTACTTTGGTCCACTCGGCGCGAACGACGGAGGCAAAGCCCGATTCCACGAAAATAACGAAGAGGCAGGCATGACTGAGGACATGGGTAGCCTCATCAATCTCTACACCGACAAGTCCATCGCCTGGCTCAAAGAGAAACGCGATCCTGCACAGCCCTTCGTTCTCTATCTCGCCCACACCATGATGCACACCGTCATTGACGCCTCCGACAATTTCCGAGGCAAATCCGACGGCGGACTCTACGGCGATGTGGTTGAGGAATTTGACTACGAAACCGGTCGACTGCTCGACACGCTCGATGAATTGGGACTCAGCGAGAACACCCTCATCATCTACACCAGCGACAACGGCCCCTGGAATCAGCCCAAGTATTACGAGAAGAAAAAGGGGCACCCCGAAGGCTCCATTTTCTGGGGCGAAGCCGGACCACTCCGCAATGGCAAAGGTTCCTGCTACGAAGGTGGCTACCGCCTCCCCTGTATCGCCCGCTGGCCCGGCAAGGTGCCCGCAGCCCGCACCTCCGATGCCATCTTTGCCACGATCGATTTTCTCCCCACCTTCGCCAATCTGGCAGGATTTGAGATCCCCACTGACCGGCATATCGACGGCATCGACCAGACCGACCTCCTCCTCGGCAATCGCGAGACTGGACGCGACTACTTCTACTTCGACAAAGCCGGCGTCCGCCAGGGCAAATGGAAATACCTCAAGCCCGACGCGCACTTCTTCGGCTACGCCATCGAAGATGACCGGGAAAAGGTCGCCGAACTCTACGATCTCGAAGCCGACCTCGGCGAACAAACCAACCTCGCCAGCCAATTCCCCGAGAAGGTCGATGAACTCGCCAAGCTCATGGCCGAAATCGAAAACGCCGAGCCGCTGCCCAAAGGGGCCAATACCGGAAAGATCCAATAGTTAGGAAATCGGCGCCCACCTATCCTTCACACCATTTCGCGATGATCCCACGAATTCCAATACCTTTACTCTCGCTATCGGCCCTCATCTTCTCCACCACGCTCCCGGCAGAAGAACCAAAAACTAAAAACCAACCACTAACCACGGGCGGCTCCGCCGACTTATCCTTCCACCTCATGCATCCGGGCGGCGACAGCAACCCGGCAGACCCGAATGGGGCCATCTACCATGACGGCACCTATCACCTGCACTACATCATTAAGCATGAATGGCTAAACCAGGGCAAAATCCGACAGGGCCTTTCCTGGATCCATGTCACCAGCCCGGACATGCTGCACTGGACCTGGCAGAAGACGAAGCTGCAGCCCACCTTCACCGGTCATACCATGTGCAGCGGCACAGGCTTTATAACGAAGGACGGCAGACCCGCGATGATCTACCACGGCGGCGGATCCAAGCGCAACCAGATCGTCATCGCCAAAGACCACCAAATCTCGGCCTGGGAAAACCCATTTCCCATTGAGCCCAAAACAAAGGATGGGGAAGAACCGAATCTAAAATATTGGGATCCGGACTGCTTCCGTATTGGCGACACCTACTACGCCTACTCCGGCGGGCAAGAACAGCCCCTCATGAAATCCAATGATCTCAAGAGTTGGACCTATGTTGGGGATTTCATGAAACACGAACTGGATGACGTCGCTCTCGGGGAAGACATCTCCTGCGGCAATTTCTTTCCGATTGGCGACCCCGCAGGGGACGGGGCAGGCAAATGGATGCTGCTTTGCATCAGCCATCAGTTCGGCTGCCGTTACTACCTGGGCGACTGGGACGCCGAAGCCGAACAATTCGTACCCGAATTCCACGGCCGAATGAACTGGCGACAAGAGGGCCAGGATCTGGATAACCTGGGTTTGCAAAGCCGGGATATCTTCGCCCCTGAGAGCGTTCTCACTCCGGACGGTCGACGTGTCATGTGGGCCTGGTCAGCGACCGCGGATGAGTCACTGCTGCCAAAATCGATTCAATCCCTGCCGCGCGAATTGAGTCTGGGTGAGGACGGAGGCCTGCGCATGGCACCTCTGCGCGAATTGGAATTGCAACGCTTCGACCTCGTCACCCACGAGAACATCAAGGTCGTTCCTCCTGAGCCGAAGGGAGGCATAGACTGGAAAAACCCCACCACGCGCATCGCGGATCTTGAGGGCAATTCCTACGAAATCCGCATTAGCATCAATCGCGAAGAGGCCGAGCGAAAGCGCTTTGGCTTCCGTCTCTTTACCGACGAGAATCGCATCGGCTTACCCATCTATTTCCAACCGAATAACGGCACCCTGCGCGTTGGCGGAGTAGAAGCGCCTTTCAAAGTCTCCGATCTTCCGGAAGGCGAAGATGTGGAACTTCGTATCTTCATCGACAAATACTTCGTTGAAGTCTTCGTGAACAATCGACAGGCATTGGTGGCGGCGGACATGAACTGCCAGGATGCGACTGGATTTGACGCCTACTCATTCTCCAAGCCCACAACGATCAAGAAAGTCGAGATATGGAAAATGAAACCCACCAACCAGGGATACCTCGAAGCACGGGAGAATCGCATCTGGGAAATTGACACCGAATGAAGAGAATGAAGCCCACCCGTGTAAACTTTAGCAAAACTCCAAGCGGGAAATGTAGACAAGGGTCTCCGCACCCGTCGCGAAGCAATTGCCAAAGCCTGCCGCCGGGTACGGAGACCCGGCACTACATCAAGCAAAAGACTTAAGTCTACACTAGTGGAAAGATTCCACCGAGACCGATCTATTTCCGCTATCAGCCCTATGAAACTCACCGCCTACCTTTTTATCACCTTCCTGCTTGGAGCCACGCTCACCGCAGCAGAACCAAAAACTAAGAACCAACAACCAACAACTTCGGACGCTCCGCGTCCAAACGTCATCGTCCTCATCACCGACGATCAGGGTTACGGCGACCTCTCGGCCCACGGCAACCCTGTCCTCAAGACACCCAACATGGATCGACTCCACGCCGAGTCCGTCCGCCTGACCGATTTCCATGTCGCGCCCATGTGCTCCCCCACCCGCGGCCAACTCATGACCGGTCTCGACGCGATGCGCAATGGCTGCACCGCTGTGTGCCAGGGGCGCTCCATGCCACGCGCTGACATCCCCATGATGGCGAACTACTTCGCCGACTCTGGCTACACCACCGGTCATTTTGGCAAATGGCACCTCGGAGACAGCTACCCTTTCCGCCCTCAGGACCGGGGCTTCCAGGAAACCATTCATCACCGCGCCTGGGGCATCACCTCACTCGCCGATTACTGGCAGAACACCTACTTCGATCCCGTCCTCGAGCACAACGGAGTCGACAAAAAATTCGAAGGTTACTGCACCGACATCTTCTTCGATGAGTCGATGAAGTGGATCAAAAAACAAATCACAAAGAACCAACAACCAACAACGGACGGCTCCGCCGCCCAACCCTTCTTCCTCTACCTGCCTACTAACACTCCCCACGTGCCCAACGTCTGTCCTGAGGAGTATTCGGCCCCCTACACCGGCGTCACCCACGACGGCCATCCCGCTCCGGACACCTTTTACGGCATGATCGCCAACCTCGACGACAACCTCGGCAGGCTCGAGGCATTCCTGACCGAGAACCAACTGCGCGATAACACCATCCTCGTCTTTCTCTCCGACAACGGCACCCAGAGCAAAGGAGCGCAAGCGCTCTACAACGCCGGGATGCGTGACAAGAAGACTAGCGTCTTCGAAGGCGGCCACCGCGTCCCTTGCTTCATTCGATGGCCGGAAGGCGACCTCCAGCACGGGACTAACATTGATACCCTCACTCAGGTTCAGGACCTGCTACCGACTCTGATGGAATTCTGCGACCTCGAGGACAAAGGCATCAAGCTCGACGGCTCCAGTCTCGCCGGCCCACTGCAAGGGAAGAAGAAGACCCTTCCCGATCGCAAACTCGTGATCCAATACAAAGTCTCCGGCGAGCCCTGGGATCCCGCTGTCGTGCTCTGGGACAAGTGGCGTCTCATCCGTGGCACGGAACTCTATCAAGTCAGCAACGATCCCGGGCAAGCCAGCAATGTCGCGGAACAGCATCCCGAGGTCGTCTCTGCCATGAACGCTCATTACAACAGCTGGCACGAGGAGGTCAAACCGATCTACGACACCCCTCGCTGGATCACGGTCGGCTCCCCCAAAGCCAACCCCATGATCCTTTACGCTCAGGACTGGACCGGCGACTACTGTGACAACCGCGGCGGCCTCACTCAGGGAACCGCATTGGGATACTGGAATGTCATCGTCGATCAGCCGGGTATCTACGAAATTGAACTGCGCCGGTATGCCAAAGAGTCCAACAAGACCTTCACCGAGAGCGTTGAGGGTCCAGAAAACGAGGGACGCGGTGCACGCCCCGTCGCGGCTACCAACCTTCGTGTGGCTGGCGGCAATTACACCATCAACGCGCCGGCTGGTTCCACGCACACCACCTTTCAGGTCAGGTTGCCGGCTGGCAAAACACAGATCAACACGGCCCTGCTCGACTCCGGGGACCGCTCCCTTTGCAGTGCCATGTATGTTTATCTCAAGCGCCATCAAGACGGTGCCGACATCACCCTGTCACCACCCTCAGATCGCCAAGCCGGCGCCAGAGTTCCCGTAGCCCCTGCCCCCCAGAAGGGCAAAAGTAAAGACAATGCCAAAGGCAAAGCAATGGGCAACGCCAATGCGAAAACGGCCCAACCGGCCCAGCCCGTCAAGCTGGCTCCGGGCGACCGCCTTCTCGCCGACTTCGAGGGTCCCAATTACGGCGAATGGACCCTCAGTGGCGGCGCCTTCGGCGAAAAGCCGAGCGCCGCGATCGACAAGGTCACCGGTCAGGAGGGCCGTCAACTCGTTGATACCTTCGTCACCGGCGGAGGTGACCGCCCCACCGGAACCCTCACCTCTCCACCGTTCACAATTGAGCACTCTCACCTCAACTTCCTCATTGGCGGCGGCAAACACGCCGACACGACCTGCGTCAATCTAATCGTCGAAGACGAGGTCGTGAAAACCGCGACAGGCCCTGCCAGCAAAGACAGCCAGAAGCGCAAGATCATGGAACGCGTTTCCTGGAACATCCAGAAGTGGGCCGGCAAAGAAGCCCGCCTTCAGATCGTCGACAACGCCACCGCCGGCTGGGGCCACATCGTGGTGGATCATATTTTTCTCTCCAACTCGTCCGAAAAAAAACACCCAGCGCCCCTAAACCAACCACTAAAAACCAACCACTAACAACTTCGGCCGCGAAGCGGCCGAACTTCGTCTTCATTCTCGGCGACGACCAGGGATGGAACGCTCTTTCCACCCGCATGGATCCCGACGACCCGGGCTCCGGCAGCACTTACTTTCAGACCCCGCATCTCGCCCAACTCGCCGCCGAGGGCATGCGATTCTCCCAGGCCTATTCACCGGCACCCACCTGCTCCCCCACCCGGCACGCCATCCAGTTTGGCCGCAGCCCCACCAGCCCCACCAGTCTCGGCATCTTCGGCGCCGACGGCATCCAAGACTGGGACGCCCAGAACGATGAATCACTCGCTCAGATTCTCAAGAGCATCGATCCCGACTACGTCTGCGCCCACCTCGGCAAATGGCACATTGGCCGCTCCCCCGAAACCCTCGGCTACGACGTCAGTGATGGTGGTGCCGGCAATGGAACCGGCAACTCCAAAGATCCCGATGACCCCAAGCTGATCTTCGACCTCAGCCGACGCAGCAATGAGTTCATGGAGGAGCAAGTCGCCGCCGGCAATCCCTTCTACCTCCAGATCTCTCACTTCGCCAATCATCTCAAGTATCAGGCTCGTGCCGAGACCATTGCCAAGTACAAAACCGAGCACGCTGACAAGGCGACCAACTATCACAACGACCCACTCTGGGCCGCGATGAACGAAGACCTCGACACCGGCATCGGCCTGGTGCTCGACCGCATCGACGAGCTCGGTATCGCCGACAACACCTACGTCATCTACACCGCCGACAACGGCTACGAAAACAAACGGGACTTCGGCAAAACCGTGAAGGAGCGGGACTTCTACAAGGCCTACCCGCAGCGCAGTCACAAATACCACGTCAGCGAAGGCGGCATCCGGGTTCCCTTCATCGTGCGCGGCCCCGGGATCCCTGCCAACACCCACTCCACCACCCCCGTCGTCGGCACCGACGTCTTCGCCACCGTGATGGATCTCGCCGGAGACGCTGACCACATCCCCGATCGCGTCGAAGGAGCCAGCCTCGCCGCCCATGTCAAAAGTGCCGGTGACGCCCCCGTCGACAGGAAGGATCCCTTCCTCGTTTTCAAATTCTCCAAGCCCCGCCCCCCTCAGGACGCCACCCTCATTCAAGGCGACTACAAGCTCATCAAAGACATCGACACCAATGAAGTCTTTCTCTTCAACCTCAAGGAAGACATCGGAGAGCAGAACAATCTCGCCCAGGAAAAACCCGAAATGACGCAACGTCTCTACGAGGAGATGACAGCCTACTTCAAACGCTTCGGCTGGGACGAATCGATGATCACCGGTGCCCCCGCCGCAAAAACCTCACCGAAAGACAAAGCGCTCCCGAAAGCAGATAAACCAAGAACTAAGAACCAAGAACCAAGAACCAAGAACCAAGAACCAAGAACCAAGAACCAAGAACTCCGCCCGCCTCGCCACCGAAGGCATGCGCTTCAGTCAGGGTTATGCCTCGGCCCCGGTCTGTTCTCCGACCCGGCACAGCATTCAGTTTGGCATCCCACCCCCCAAGACCCGAGTGACCCACAACTCCCCCGCCCACAAGCAACACTGCGATCCCAAGCTCGCCCTTCCCAATCTCATCAAGCAGGCCAACCCCGCCTACACCACCGCCCACATCGGCAAGTGGCATGTCTCGGCACCACCTGAGGACTGCGGCTACGATGTCTCCGACGGGAATACCGGGAATGGCGATGGAGACAGCAGCAAGAATCCGGAAGACCCCAAACGCGTCTACGGCGTGACGAAGCGCTCGGTCGACTTCATCAAAAAGGCGGTCGCCGAAGAACGTCCCTTCTTTCTGCAGGCCTCCCACTACGCCGACCACCTCAAGTTCAAATCCAGCCCCGCCATGCTGGCCAAATACGAAGCCCTGCCTCCCGGCGAACGCCACAGCGATCCTGTCTTCGCTGGCATGAACGAAGACCTCGACGCCGGAGTCGGCGGCCTGCTCGACGCCATCGACGCCATCGACGCCATCGACGAACTCGGTATTGCCGACAACACCTATGTCTTTTACCTCGCCGACAACGGCTACGATCAATCAAACGATCGCTTGCACGGCATCGCCGATCGTAAGGCCTGGCCACTTGCTTACAGCAAAGGCTTCGTCGCCGAAGGCGGCATCAGGGTTCCATTCATCGCCCGTGGCCCTGGCATCACTGCAAATACCTTTTCCAAAACTCCCGTGGTGGGCTACGACCTCATGCCCACTTTCCTCGAACTGATCAACCCCGAGTTTCCTCTACCCGAGGTGATCGAAGGCGGCAGTCTGGTGTCGCTGCTGAAGAACAACGGTCAGGGGCAGGTGCAGCGCCCGAATGAGTTTCTCGTTTTCCACTACCCCACCGGTGTCTGGCCGGCGCAGACCGCACTGATCCAAGGGGATCTAAAAATCGTGAAGTCCTGGGCCATGGATCGCGTGGAGTTGTTTGATTTGAGGAATGACCTCAGTGAGACGAGCGACCTCAGCGCGTCTATGCCTGAAAAGGTCGAAGCGATGGACAAAGTCTTGATGAGATACCTTAAAAGTGTGGATGCCATCTTTCCGGATGAGGCGGAGCTGGCAGCGGATTGCG
Source organism: uncultured Verrucomicrobiales bacterium (assembly GCA_963975655.1). Taxonomy (GTDB): domain Bacteria; phylum Verrucomicrobiota; class Verrucomicrobiia; order Verrucomicrobiales; family DEV007; genus Arctic95D-9. The sequence goes on along the minus strand of CAXBHX010000010.1, from coordinate 96,999 downwards.
TTGAGCCGCTGATGAAGAAAGGTGGTAGCGGGAAGCCTAAGCGAGGGAAGGCAAATGGGGAGTAATTCTTGAAATTCCTCCCATCACCTCAACAGGGTTAACCTTCACACACAACCCTGTTAAATGTTGTCACCTGACTTGAATGGCACGGTTTTAAGGCCGGCCATCGTTCGATGGTTGGCAGGAAGTGATTCAGGCCTTTCCCTAAAACTTCTTCCGGGGGGGAAGTCACCGCAACCTTTTCTCCGAAGGAGAATCCCGAAGCAGCCTATTGCTAAGGAAAAATCGACCGGGGACATCCGGGAAATTCATTCCAAAGCCCCTCCCACCAAACATCAGTGGTAAAATAGGCATGACTCACCGCCACCCATTTGCCCCCACGCTTTTGCAACAGGGCCACGGTTAATTCATCGGCCTCCTCGGCATCCACCGCAAACTTGGTTCCTTTGTAACTAATCGGTCCACCCGCCTTCGTCTGCGGAGTTGCCTTCAAAAAGGCCCAATTACCTTCCACTTTCATGTGCTCAACGACAAAAATGACATTCTGGTTAACCGCCGCCTGCAAGGGAAAGCGAACGGCATCGAGAATTGCAGTCCGCTCCGCAGTCCCTCTCTTTGGTGTATGGGGTTGAGCGCTGATCGAACCGCCGACGAAGACCCCAACGAGACAGACAAAGAGAATGAAATGTTTCTGGTTTTGATAGAAAGTCATGGTGAATGCTAGGGAGATCTATCTGCTCAGGTCAATACAATTCCTACCCAGTTAAATCGTTCTGGCCCGCTCCAATGCTTAAAAAAGTAAAGGATGGCAGAAGGTGGGGGAACCTCCTTTCCTTTTATCCTACTCGCCAAAGCTCGCACGAGCTGCAGCTTTGCATCCGCTTCGCTCCTCTTTTTCTTACTCCTTTTCTTTTTCTCTATCTACCCCTCGGCGGTCGCCTCGGGAAAGAACAAAACCGCTCAGTATTTTGAAAAAGAAAAAGATAAGGATTAAGAAAAAGGTATCGATTACATCTTACCAACCGCCGCCACCGCCGCCGCCGCCTCCACCACCGGAGGAGCCACCACCTCCGCTTCCGCCGCCGCTGGAGGAAGAAGGAGAGGTCGAAGCAGAAGTCAGGGCACTGGTGAGGGCTCCGCCGAGAGCCGCCGCGCCCATGGCTCGATCGAGTCCGGTGTGGGACCCGCTGAAGTAGCTCGGCCGGTAGCCGCTATTGCCGGAGTCGCCTTGCCCTGCACGGGCGAGGATTTCGGTGAATTGTTCCGACCACTTTTGTTCGACGCCGAGGGCATGGGCGTAGGGGAGCAGCTTCTCGAAAAGCTCGGGTGTTCGATCCGGTCCCGAGAATCCCGCGAGACGATCCGCTTCAGCAACAGACAGGTAGTGTCGGAGCCCCTCGATGTGATCGAGGACTTTGCGCCCCAGATGCGTTGGGGCTTTGATCCAATGGTAGAAGAGCACGTTGATCACAATACAAACCAGAAACGCGCCACAGGTGAGTGGACCCGCCAATAGGTAGAAACCGAACATCCCTCCAAACCATGCGAGCACGAAGGGAATCGCGAAAAGACTGGTCCCTATCCCAGCGGCCCGGCCTCCGCTGCGAAATTGACTGACGACCGAAGAGACAAGGGCTCCTGTTCCAACCGTCCAGCCCGAGATCCAGACCGCCATGAACGCCGCGACTTCCTTCTGATCGGAATTCAGAAGGAGCAGCACTACCGCGAGGAGAGAGATGAGAAAACCCGGCACCCAGTAGCGAGCGTTCGCGAGAAAGTGAGATTTCTCCAATTTGTTTCCGAGCGATTTTCGGAGGCCAGTTCGAGCACCGGAGAGGATTTTGTGATTGCCCTGCTTCAGCTCGACCGATTGGCTCGAACCGAGCAGCTTGGATAAGAGGCCTGCTTCATCCGGAGTGAGAGGCTCAGAAGGATCCTCGTCCGTTTTCGTCAGAGTGATGACCTTGCCTTCCTCCTCGATCCTCAGCGCTCCTTTGACACCCAACCCCATCACCGCGGCACCGAAGCACCCGTTGTCGAATTTCATTCGATCGAGCATGCGAACAGCGGCCGGGGAAAATCCCGGAGGCGGGCTGAACTGCGGGATCACAACGCCTACCTTGGGATCTTTCCCGACCAACAGCCATGCAATGGCATGCCAGAGAAGCATCACCGCAATGAGCCCGAGTCCTCCCAGCGCGAATAGATTCTGAGTCAAAAGAGAACCGATGTTCCGCTCATAGGTTTCAGGATTTAAATATCCGTGAGGCCAGGTCACCGAGATGGTCAGGCCTTCTCCAGGGGCGAGAACCCGACTGGTTGCGATGGTGGCTTCGTTGCGGGAAACCGTCGCCGATTGGGGCGATTCCTTCGAGCCTCTCTCCCCCATGTAGCCCTCGGCTGATCGAACTTCGAGGGAGCCCGGGAGAACGATGGTCGCGCTGGAGGAATCGATAGGGAAAGCCCACTCGTTGCCGGTGACGTTCCAGTAGAGCTCATCGAATTCGTCATGGAAGAGCAACTGCCCTTCGCTGCGGTAGTGGATCGTATAGGTATACTCTCCCGCTTCGAGTTCGTGATTCGCCTGGCCGATCCGAATGCGGATGCCTGCCTCGTATTTTTCGACCTCATGAGGTTCCTTTTTGCCGTCTCGAGTCGTTTCCAGAACTTTGAAAGGTTTCTCTTCCTTGAGTCCCCAACGCCCTTTGTAGAGCACAGGAAGATCCCGAAAGATCCCGCGTTTGATTTCCCGTCCTTCAGCTCGAACGCGAATCGTTTCGGTCACGTCAATGGCTCCGTCCTCTCCGATTTCAATCCAAGAGTCGTAAGAGAGGATTCGTTCTTCGGAAAAGGCTGGAAGAATCGCGCCGAAGAACAGCGCAATTGCGAGGGCGGGAGCGGGACTACAGAAACGGTTCATAAGTAGGAATGCGCTAAGTCGTCGCCATCTGACTGGCGATGGAAGGAGGAAGCCTTTCGCTCGCCTGTTCAATCTCAAAGAAAGAAGCAGGGGTGAATTGAGAGATCCCCGCTATGATGCGAGAAGGAAATGTTTCGACCAGATTGTTCCAGTCTCGCACCGATCCGTTGTAGTAGCGGCGTGCGTACTGAAGCGTCTCCTCAATCTCGACGAGCTCTCGCATGAGCTGGAGAAAATGTTGGCTCGACTGAATTTCAGGATAGGACTCAGCGATCGCGATGATCTTTCCGAGATCTCGACTCAGGGCAGCTTCGGGTTCTGTCGCGCTGGAGGCATCTCTCGCACCCTGGGCTTCGGTTCGCTCCCGGACCACTGCTTCGAGGACGTCCTTTTCATGATCCCTGAATCCTTTGACACTCTCGACGAGACCGGGGACGAGGTCATGACGACGTTTCAACTGAACGTCGATCCCGCTCCAACCCTCACGGAGCTGATTCCGAAGTCGAATAAATCGATTGTAGGTCACGAGGGACCAGATCATCGCGCCCAGTGCGGTAGCGAACAGGATGACTATAATAGAGAGGACAATGATTCCCATGGATACGGTTCGCTACTGTAGCAACCCCTGCCTGCCTTGCACGAGCAGAACCAAAAAAATGTTTGTCGGGTTTACCAACTTTCGCGTTCCGACAGGACCGTGAATCCACGCCGCGATTCCAGTAAAAGGGGTCAGGAGACGAGAAACGAATGAGGCTTATTGGACAAAGACAAACTGCTGAGTATTGAGAAGAGCCCAGACAATGCTCTCGTAGGCGCTGTCGCCGTGCGCTTCGACATTGCTCAGTGCGAGTTCCCGTTCGCTCTCGCTAGGTTCGCGTGTCAGCATCCCCTGGAAATTTGTATGATCTTCTCTTCCGCATCGCCCGCTTCGTGGAGAGGGATACCGATCCAATTGATGGGGACAGGCCCCGCGCGATTTCTCTTTCCTCCTTTCGAATCCTCAAGCAAACAGATCCAATACCGGCTCGCCTTTGTGCGCGACGGTGAAGGGGCGCTTACTGGGGCTGTAGAGAACCTGATCGAGCGGCAAGCCCATCGCATGGGCAATCGTCGCGTTGAAGTCTTGAATTTCGACTGGATTCTCGATTACATTCTCGCCGCCTTCGTCGGTTTTTCCGTAAACGGTTCCGCCCTTGAACCCGCCACCGGCGAGAACTGAGCTGAAGGCTTGAGGATGGTGATCGCGACCGGCATTGCCATTGACGCGAGGTGTCCGCCCGAACTCGGTGGTGAGCACCACAACCGTATCATCGAGTTTTCCAATGCGCTCCAGATCCGTAAGCAACGCTCCCATTGCCCGGTCTAGAATAGCGCACTTCTCCGGTGCTGTGATGAACACGCTATTGTGCATATCCCAGCCCTGATAGCTCACCTCCACGGCACGGACATCGTGTTCGATGAGACGTCGGGCCAGCAAGCATCCCTGACCGAAGGGATCCGTCCCATAGCGCGCACGGGTCGTCGAGTCCTCTTCCTTGAGGTCGAACGCTTGCAGATCTTTGCTCTGCATAATGCGGACCGCGTCGTCATACATTTGCGTGTAGGCGCGGACTTGTTTGACGTTGTAGCGTTCGTGGAATTCTGCGTCAAACTGGCTCGCAAGCTCGAGATCTTGGTTGAGTTGTTCCTGGTCCATCCCCCGGAGCCGCGAATTCTTCAGACCGGAATTCGGATTATTAATCGCAAGCGGCTCAAACTCGGGTTCAAAAAATCCACCGCCTCCGTTGATCCGGCTGTCCCCTCCGACAAAAACAGAACCGGGAAGATTCGGGTTCATGCGCCCCCTGAACTTGAGTGCCCAGGCACCGAGTCCCGGGTGGCGGATCGTAGCACGCTCCTCGTAGCTGGTGTGCATGAGGTAGTTTCCCTGAGAGTGAGCTCCCGCGGTGGAAGTCATCGAATTAATGATCGCGAGCTTGTCGGTCTGAGTGGCCAGCGACGGGAGATGCCCCGAGAGTTTGATGTGATCGACATTGGTGTCAATCGTCTTGGTGGGTCCCTGATACTTGTGCTTCGGCTTGGTGTCGAAGGTATCGAGATGAGTCATCCCTCCATCCATATAGAGGTAGATGATGTGTTTGGCCGCACCGATGCGAGGAGGCAACTCGAGGCCAGGCCCAGCAGCAGCGCCCGCGCGTTTCGTCATTCCGAGGGCACCGACTCCAAGGAAAGCTTTTGCGGTTCCTTCAATGAACCGCCGGCGGTTCCATTCGTTCGCTTTGATGGCTGAGTTCATGATTCTTTTCTAGGGAGACCAGATGGTTGGTTGTGGCGACGGATAGAGAATCGGGATTATTGGACAAAGATAAACTGCCGAGTGTTGAGAAGCGTCCAAACAATTCTCCCGTAGGCACTGTCGCCGTATTTTTCGACGTAGCTCTGTGCGAGCTCCCGTTCGCTCGCGGTGGGTTCGCGTGTCAGCATCGCCTGGAAAATCAGTTCGATCTTTTCATCCGCATCACCCGCTTCGTGGAGACGGCTGCCGAAGACTGCGAATGGGTTCGTCAGCGCCTCGACCATAGTGCCGTTAAGAAGATTGAGAGCCTGAGGCACCGACGCATGATCCGCAGCGTTTTCGATGACCTCGCGATCAGACTGCCCGAACTCGCGGAGAAAGTGGCCTCGTGGAGCTGGCGATTCCAGTTCCGAAGCCCGTGCCATTCCGCTGATGAGTGAAGTGTAGGCCCGGTATGCTTTCTCCTGACCAGCCAGCCACTGCTTTTTCTGCCGGGTGTCGAGGTCGGCAGGAGGCTCGGGCATCACCGGCTTCGGCAACTTGGTGAGCACGGCCCGTTCGCCCGCAGCATTCGCGGACATCATGCCACCGTTCATCTGCATCTTCATTTCCGACATTCCCATCGCAAGGAGCAGATCGTCTTCTTTGACGTCCTCACCCACGTGGCGGTAGGCAATCTCCGCCACGATTTCATCACTCCTATCCCTCGTCGCGTAGTATTCCTGGTTCAGCTTTTTGTAGAGATCTTTTTCACCTGCGTCGCGGGCGGTATTCATCTGGACGCGAAGCGCTTCTTGTTTCGGTTTCAAGTCCTCGAACTCCTTCGCAATTTCTTCCACCATCGCGATGTAGTCTTCTACGCTGCGTTCCGCGAGGACATCGTGGATTTTCTTTACTCGCTCAATCGCTGCGAGCTGAGACTTCAGGCGTGGACGGTATCCATCAGCCTCGGGCAGGGCCAAGGCGACAATGGAATCCCAAATCTGCTCGGCACTCATTCGACGAAAGGTCGGTCCGGAAAAATGATACGGCATACCGAGAACAACCTCTTCGCGGTTCGCGGCCCGCTGGTAGGATTGGGTGTTGTAAAGAACCTCCATGTATTTGCGCATATCGTAGTCGAGCGTGCGCATCATCGCTTCGATGTAGGCAAGGAGTTCCGGATTCGCCACGGCGGTATGTTCCGTTAAATCATCAAGCGGCTCAAAAACGCCGTGACCATAAACCCGCTTCCAGAGTCGATTGGCGATGACTTTGGTGAAGGTAGGATTATCACGCGCCGTTATCCACGCGGTGTAGGCATCGATCATACTGTCATCGATATTCTCAGGATCAATATGGCCACCGAACATGGTCGAGGCGGCAACGATGTCGTCCGGATTCGCATCATCGTATTGGTAGTCGTGTGGGAGCTTGATATCGATCTCCCTTTCGACCGTGTGAACGCGCCGCAGCGGAGTGTAAAGAGCGGCGTCCGCCTGTTCTACGGCAAGGTTGTCACGCAGATAGGAATCAGTGGCCTCGAGCGCGGTCTTGGCCAGAGTCCGGAACTCCTTGTCGGTCAATTCCAAGCGCGCGAGGCTTTTTTCATAAGTCGGTTGATTCACGTAGCGATCCAGCATCTCCTGATTCCGAATTTGCGGAAAGCCTTTGACGGGAACCGCTTTCTTTTGCACCTCGGACTGCTGCTTGCCCCGGTAAGTTAGCATCGCTCTACGGTTGGGAAAATTATCGACTCGGTCGGTCGCAGCCATTCCGTAAGAAAAAGCCGCCATCTTGAAGTAATCCATCTGCGTCCACTTATCGAACGGATGGTCGTGGCACTGAGCGCACTCGAGTCGGGTGCCCAGGAAAACCCGGACCGTATTCGACATGTTATCAAGAGGCATGCCTCGATCACGCATATAGTAACCGATTGCTCCATTGTCCCAAATCGTGCCGCGCGCTCCGACCATCTCACGAACGAACTGATCGTAGGGCATGTTTTCATCGATCGCCTTTTTCAGCCACAACTGGTAGGCCGCTTCCGCCTCGGCAGCGTTGGTTCCGAGCTCGGTATTGATTCGCAGCACGTCCGCCCAGAAATTATAGCCATGACTGACGGCTCCGTCGCTCTCGAGCAAGTCGGCGATCAGTTGCTCGCGTTTGCGGTCGTAAGTCGAGCCGTGAAAATTTTCGGCTTCTTCAATCGTGGGAATGCGCCCGGCAATGTCGAGATAGGCACGTCGGACGAAAGTCTCGTCATTGACCTCAGGGTTGGGCTTGAGATCGTTCTTCTTAAGTCCGGCTTCGACAAGCACGTCAATTTCCCTGGCCGCTTTCGTCACGTCGAATGCTCCGTTTCCGGATTTTGCGGCGGAAGCAAATGACAACGGGGCTACCAGAAGAGTGCTGAGAGCGAGGATTAGTGCGGTGTTAAATTTCATGGAATTGGCAACCGGCTACATGAAAGTATACCCGATCCACGAAAAACTGTTAAGCTAGTCACCTACATGATGACGCCCAACCCACATACTCCATTGGGTTAAACTGCCATCAGGCAACCCGCCGTCGAGTCAGGTCAACAGGGTTAAATCGAGAAAGCGGCCAGATAAGAATGGCACTGTGAATTCTCACCACCGTTTCTCCGAAAGAACGCATCACCGAGAGTCGACTCCCCCGACTCGTGACGTGGTGTAGCGGAAGAATCGGGATAGCGGATTACAACGTCCACTAGGGTTCAAGCAGAAACTGAGGCAGCGGTGTCTCAGCGATGGCGTTGGCCACATCAAGTTTGTCCTGCAACTCTTTCACTTTCTCAGGAAACTGCTCAGCCCGATCCATCTGTTCACCGGGATCATACCCGAGATGATAGAGCGCTTCGGGGCGAGGCACTTTCATCACTTCGCCTCGCTCGCCGCCGTAGCCGATCCTGTCCAGGTTTGGCGTCTGCGCATCCGTGTGTTCGAGCTGGAGTTTCCAGGGTCCGAGACGGATCGCCCGGACCTCCCGATCGTAAAAATAGAAAAATGGCTTCTCTGCTATCTCCTGCGCCTTCCCACCGGTCCAGCGCGACGAGAGGTCGCGCCCATCCACTTGCTGAGCTTCATCCCACGGGATTCCTGCGAGCGAGGCGAGAGTCGGCCCGAGGTCGAGCCCGGAACTGAGGCGCGCATCAACGATGCCGGGAACGACTCCTGGTCCGCGAACAATCAGGGGGACACGCATGCCGCCCTCGAGGGTTTGTTTCTTTCCTCCTGACAAACCATGGTTCGAGCCTCCCTCGTCGCCGAAAATGAGCCAGGGACCGTTGTCGGAGGCGAAGGCGAAGAGAGTCTTGTCGAGAAGGCCTCGCCTCACCAACTCCTTCCGAATCCGACCGACAGCATCGTCAATTTCACTGATGACGTCGCCATAGAGTCCTCGCTGGGTCGATCCCCGAAAGGACTCACTCGCGAACAACGGCGTATGCGGCATGTTGAGTGGCAGGTAGAGAAAGAAGGGCTGATCCTCATGCCGCTGGATAAAGTCGAGCGCGAGATCGGTCGTGCGGCGCGTCAGGAGCGACTGGTCGGGATCAATCTCGGTCACCTCTCTGTTGATGACCCACTCGACGCCTGCCTTGCCGGCACGACGCGCTTCCAGGGAGGGTCGGTCGCGACCCATGTCATTGGAGCCAACCGTGCCCTGCCATTCATCGAACCCCTGCTCCAGCGGCCAGACCCCTACGTGATTGCCGAGGTGCCATTTACCGAAAATCGCAGTGGCATAGCCGTGCTCGCGAAACCGCTCGGCAAGAGTCACTTCTTCAAGTGGCAAATGATCCGGCTTCGTCGCACCGATGACCCCGAGCACACCCGTGCGAGGGGGATAGCGGCTTGTGAGTAGAGCGGCTCGCGATGCGGAACAGACGGGTGAAACCGCGTAGTAGTGGGTTGCGAGAACGCCTTCCCGGGCAAGCTGATCGAGGTGTGGCGTATCGTAGCCCTCCGCTCCTGTGACCCCGAGGTCCCCGTATCCGAGGTCGTCAGCGAGAATCAAGATGACATTATGAGCGGCCCCTTTCTCTTCGGCAAGAGTAGGAAGAGCAAAGGAAAAACAGAGAGATGTGAGGATGAGAAACGATGGCTTCATGCGAAAGGTGAGCGTGTTAAGATCGACCTCCTCACTAACGGACGAAACCTTAGCTTGCAAGGTCGAGCCCTGCCCAACTCTACTGGAAGCGATCCTCGAACAGGCCGATTTTTGCTGGATGAGGTGACCCGGCCCCACTACAGTTTTCGCCTACCCGGTATGAATCGCCCACTTTTCTCACTCGCCTCGACAATCGTCCTTCTGAGCTCCTGTTCGCAACCGTCGGAACCTGGTCCAGGTGAAGAGAGGAACCCGACATCTTCGCCCGAGACAGTCCCGGCCGAATCCGAACAACAGCTTCCGATCCCGGAGAATGCACCTGAGGGGATGGTGTTGATCCCCGGCGGGTCATTTCTGCGTGGCGGCGATGCCAAGGAGAAGAGCGGCGACTCAGTCTCGCATCAATCGGCTTTTCCCATTCACGAGGTTCATGTCGATGCGTTCTGGATCGACGAGACCGAAGTCACCAATCGCCAGTTTATGGAGTTTGTCGATACAACCGGCTACCAGACTTTCGCGGAGCGACCTCTTCCGGAGGAGGAAGTGCGGGAACTCCAGGCGGATACGAGAAGGAATCTGGCGCGACTCGAATTACTCGCGAACCATGCGAAGGGAGAAAAGCGTGACGACCTTCTCGCCTCGATGGAGCATCTTCGGGAGGCTTCCAAATTCAGCCATATCGCCGGATCGGTGATTTTCGCGACGCCGGAAGGTGAGCTCTACGACCCGGAAGACATCGCCCAATGGTGGAACTGGGAGCCCCAAGCGAGCTGGCGAACACCGGGGGGGCCGGGAACCACCCTCGAAGGAATCGAGGAACACCCCGTCGTCAATGTGGTCTACGAGGATGCGGCCGCGTATGCCAAATGGGCGGGAAAGCGGCTCCCGACCGAAGCCGAGTGGGAAAAGGCAGCTCGCGGTGGACTGGACCACCAACCCTACGCCTGGGGCAGTGAGATGTTCCCCGAAGGAAAGGGCGTCTGGATGGCAAACATCTGGCAGGGAAAGTGGCCACAAAACAACTCGGAGGCGGATGGCTTTTTCACCACCGCACCAGTGAAAAACTTTCCTCCCAATGCCTACGGCCTCTACGACATCTCGGGGAATATCTGGGAGATCGTGGCCGATCTCTATCACCCACAAGCCTATGATCTGCCTTCCGCGACCGCTCCGAATTCGACTGGGCCTTCGCTAGAGGATACGAATGCTTCCAAAACGGAGCCAATTTCCCGCGTGACTAAAGGCGGATCCTTCCTGTGTTCGGACGTTTGGTGCAAGGGGTATCAGCCAGGATCGCGGGATCAGATCGACGATGATTCCCCCTCGAACCATACGGGATTTCGTTGCGCGATGGATGTTCGGAATCCGGTCGTTGAATAGAAGGATTTCTACACCACCGAGTCGGGTGTGACGGTTAAGGCATTGCGGTTACTGCCAGGAAACCACTTTTAGAATTCGCATTCGCTGCCCCCGCCTCCGGGTCGCTACGATTCAACCCCAGAGCCCACGGCAACAGCGAGGACGACATTCCCGGAAAGCCGGGTGATCATCCTCCAAAAAGTCACGCTTTTGCCAAGGCCGGTCACGATCATTTTTGAGAAACTTTTTGTAATCCTCCACCCGTGTTTCCCAGATGCTGAACAGGACGATCTTCCCATCGCTTGGGCCGCCCGTGATCGGCACAGGGACGAAGCGCACCCCAGACTATTCTCGTAGGGATTGGCTTTGGTGGCTGAGGCAACACCCATCGCCGTGTTCGTGCCCGCCAAGGGTTCAGGAGTGACGGGCTTCTATGGGCTGTCTTCCAATCCACCGCCAGCGACCACTACCCTAAAACCAATACTGTTGGTAAAATACTCAGGAACGCAGGAACTACGACGTGAGGAACGAAGTTCATCCTGCGATACATCGCCCCAGAAACCACCGCGTATCACGCGCTTTTTCTTACCCTTAGCGACAACGGTATCTTCGCAATGCTCCCACACATTTCCGCTCATGTCGTAAAGTCCGAAATCATTTACCTCGAAACTTCCTACCGAAGCGGTTCGGTCAAAGCCGTCGTCGTAGCCATCCATTGGAATCTGCTTGTGAGTTTTAGAAAGATTTTGCTTCGCCTCTTCACCGTAGAAGTTCCCCGCCTTTTTCGGTGGAGGCCACTCCGTGCCCCAAGGAAAGATTCCGGTGATTTTGTTGCTCTTCGTAAGGGGATTCTCTTCTGAATTTTCTTCTCTCCCGATCCCCACAGCACAACTCCATTCGTGATCGGTCGGCAGACGGTAATGTTCGTCTTGACCCAACTTGCCCTTCATCCGGTCCACTTCCGTCAGCCACGCGCAAAAGGCCTGCGCATCGTCCCAACTCGTCATCACCGCCGGGTGATCGTCTTTTTGTCTGAAATCAGGATCCGGCCACTCGCGATCTTTGTTTTCCTTGATGAAGGCTTCATAATCTTTAACTCGCGTTTCCCAAATGCTGAAGAGGACGATCTCCCCATCGCTCGGGCCGCCCGTGATCGGCACGGGAACGAAGCGCATCCCCAGGCTGTTCTCGAAGGGCTTGTCTTTGGTGGCGGAGGCGATAGACATCGCCGTGTTCCCTGATGTGGCCAGCGGCTTCGGTGCGGCTGGTTTTTCGGGATCCGGTTTGGTCGGATTTGCCGCTGTGCCACCAACACCGGCGACGACCACCCGAAAGCCGCTAAAGCCAATACTACGGTCGGGAGGGGTGCTAAAGCGAGCCGAGGACAACAGTAGGCGACTGTCGAGGCCCGAGCCGCCGCGCAACACACGCCTTACTTGTTTCGTTGAAACCCATTCCTGACAACACTCCCACACGTTTCCTCCCATATCGTAAAGGCCATATTCATTTACCTCAAAACTTCCTACCGGGGCCGTTCTGTCATAGCCGTCGTCGTAGCCTTCTATCGGCTCTCTTATATCGAAAGGATTTCCCTTCGTTTCTTCCCCATAATAATTGCCCGCTCCTTTCGGTGGTGGAAACTTTTTCCCCCACGGGTAGATATCCGCGATCTTGCCGCTCTTCGCATCCGGAAGCAAAGCCTCGTCTTCCTCTTTCCCAATTCCCACCGCACAACTCCACTCATGGTCAGTCGGCAAGCGATAGTGTTCGTCTTTTCCCAGCTTGCCTTTTTTTCGATCCTCTTCCGTCAGCCATTCGCAAAAAGCCACCGCATCTTCCCAAGTCACGTTCACCGCAGGGTGATCGTCGTCTTGCTTAAAATCGAGCTCCGGCCACTCGCGATTGCGATTCGTTTTGATGAAGGCTTCGTAGTCCGCCACCCGTGTTTCCCAAATGCTAAACAGCACGATCTCCCCATCGCTCGGACCGCCCGTGATCGGCACGGGGACGAAGCGCATCCCCAGACTGTTCTCGAATGGCTTGTCTTTTGTCGCGGAAGTGAGCGCGGTCGTGGCTTTCCCCGATGAATCGGGTTCTGTGTTTTTTGCTGGAACGGCTGTCGTCTTTGCGGTGGGTGTCGCGCTGCCAAAGGATTCCCGATAGGTCAGCACTTGTTGGGCATTGTCGAGATCGCGTGCCTTGGTCAGGCTAACTTCAAGGTTCCTAAGGGATTGTTGAAGCGCAGTATCGAGTTCTTCACGAATCTTCTCCCTCTGGGTGGTCCAGATGATTCGTAATTTCACCAAATCCTCAGGAACACCTTCAGCCAGGGGTGGCAAGGTCGTGCTCTCCCCCACTGCAAGAAAAGGATCAGTTGATGGCGAAACCAGAGTTTCCTGCAACTCCTCCGTCCACACTCTCTCTCCCTCAAAAGCCTGGGCGAGTTTCAGGTTCCCGGCATCAGCAGCCTTATTGAGTTTACCATTGAGCGCTCCAAGATACTGGCGAGACAATTCACTGACCTTATCATTCCGGGCACCAAGGTAACTCTTTAGGAGCTGGCCCAAACCGGGGACAGATGCCAACTCCGATTGCGGCGATTCCATCATCGTTTCCTTAGGCTCTGCGGGAGGCGGAGTTTCAACAACAGATACGGCAGGCTTTGATGTGACCGGAGCGGATTCCGGAATCAATTGTTTTTCGACATTCTCAGAGCCAGCAGCCATTTCTGTCGTTGTGGACGCGAGATCGGGAGGAGTATCTTCCACTGGAGAGGCTTCAGATCTATTGGCCGTCTCCGGCTCCACGACTTTAACCGGACTTTCGGGCTCCCTCTTCCCAGCTGGAGGCTCCTCAGGCGTTTCGACGATTGCCACGGATATCTCACTCTCCTCCTTTTCCTCCCCGGAATTCATCAGAAATGCCACCAGTCCGCCGATGAGGACCAATGCCCCCACTCCGATACCGACATGCAATTTTGATTTGGCCTGCTTTTGTCTGGCCAACTGGATCTTGGAAGCCTGAAGCGCTCGCGAATGCTCCGCTTCCTCCAAAGCACTTGCCTTAGAATCAGACTCTTCTTTCTCAGTCATCTGCACCCGGCTCATGGGGCTGGTGATCACGGGATCAATGGCCAGGCGCAGATCACTGGCCGTTGCGTAGCGATTGTCCGGATCGGGTGCCAATGCGAGGGACACGACACCATCGAGTCGGGGGTCCAGCTCGGCCAGCATCTCACTGGGCAATTCAAAGTTCCCTCTCGGCAGCTTCCCTGTAAGCATCTTGTAGAGCATCACCCCAACCGCGTAGAGATCCGCACGATGGTCAGGTGTCTGATCACTATCAAGAGCCTCAGGGGCTACGTAATCCGGCGTGCCAATGGCCATGTTGGTCATCGTTAGTGCGGGCGCAGAGTCATCCTCCCCCGCAACCGTGAGCTTTTTCGCCAGACCGAAATCAGCGATCTTCACACGCCCCTCATGATTAAGCAGAACATTGGCCGGCTTGATATCACGGTGAACGATACCGTGCCTGTGTGCATACTCCAGCGCATCGAGGACATGGGCGGTGATCGATAGCGCCTCATCCTGTTCCAGCTTACCATTGTGGTGCTGCAGATACTGATGGATATCCATGCCATCAATGAACTCCATCACAAAATAGAGCTGCCCATCACTGGTCTCACCGAAGTCGAATACCGAGATAATCGAGGGATGATCCAGCTTGGCCATCGCACGGGCTTCCTGCTCAAAGCGAGCAGCGAAGTTTAATTCGTCATCTCCTTGGGCCAGGGTCTCCGGCAAAAGCTTAATCGCAACATCACGGTCGAGCTTGGCTTGCCGTCCCCGGTACACCGCTCCCATACCGCCTCGACCGATGATACCGCTGATTTCATACTGCGGCAGCATCCGCTGTAGCTCCTCCGGAAGGGGCGGCTCCCAACCCAGGGAAGAACTCGATGAAGAGGGTGTCGTTGACATAGTAATACGCCGACATTCGGCTGGCAGTAAGTGGACCTTGAAAGGATTCTTCTGACAAGAAGATTCAGTGTAAGAATCGGCGGGCACAAGTGGCAAGGATCACACGAAAAGCCTCCCACTTCAGGAAAGGGGACACAAGACGCATGATCCGGCGACGTATGGATCGAAGTCATGCGAGAAATCTTGAGCATTGGCCCCCGACGGCCCGCCCCCTATCGATAGGTCTCCACCGGGTGCGCACGAATACTCTCAACTTAATCTTCCTTCTCCGCCTTACGTTACTCCCAAATTGGCGAAGCGTTTATCCCAAAGAATTCTAAGAATATCACTTCACCCCGCGGGAACACGGCGGTGAACGGGGGCAATCAGTGTCGCTAGGTAGTCACCAATCCGCCCACCTAATCAATCGCCAACCTCTCCTCCTCCATCCGCGCCCAGCGAACTTCGTTCTCCGGCCCGTTCTGGGTAAAGAGAGCAAAGTAGCGTTGCGCTTTCGAAGCCTCGGGAAACTCGCAAATCGCCGCTTCTCTCCACTCGCTGTCCGATGACTTCAGTTTCCAGAGTCCTTTGACCTGGCTGCCGCTCACTTCAAAGCGCAGGCGAACCGTCTTGGAGTCGATCGGTTCCTTCGAGGTGACAGCCCCTCTGCGCTCCAGTTCGTGCGCCATGACGACATACATCTGGCCATCGATATACTCGGCGATGAACTTCACAAAGTTGTCGTCGTCGATATAAACCAGCAGCCCGGCTTGCTCCCATTTCTCCGCGGGATCTTCGAGCGTGACGGTGACTTCGATGTCGGCGGTCTCTCCCAGCACTTTCTTTGTCGCCAGAATGTTTTTGGTTCCCGTTCCGCCCCAGATGCGGCCGAACTGGGTCCGCAGGCGCAGGGCCCCGTCATCCGTCAGCTGCCATTCCGACGGCTCTTCGTTGATCCATCGCCATTGCTTCGAGAGTGTCTCGGTGTCGAATGCTAGAAGACTCGAAATCATAAAAAGAAAGGAACCAATGATGACTGGGTATTTCATTGTCATGCGAATCAGCGTAGTGATTCATCCTCGATACGCCTAGCCCAAATGCGCTCCATCGTCGCCCCGGTATCAGGCAACTCCCAGGCCAGAATATCTCATCTCAATTCAGTGATCACGGCGCACCAGTCCTTGACGAACTTCGGCTTTCATGGCGAACTCTTCCCTGGGTGAATCACCCTTCCCCATTCGCCCCCCTAAATCCCAACCTGACCGACGCCGACAACGCCCTCCCACCAGCAATTTCCAATCAAAACATGACGATCAAAACAACACTTCTGGCTTTGCTAGCGTTCCTGACAGGATCGACCTACGCCGGGGAAACCCTCTACAACGGAATCGAACTGCCCGACGATTGGCCTCCGGTTTACGACCGCGACCCGGAGTCACAGATCCCCGTCCCCTACCTGACCCATCCCCCGGAGGTCATTCCGATTGATGTGGGACGCCAGTTGCTGGTCGATGATTTCCTGATTGAGAAAACCACTCTCAAACGAACGTTCCACACCGCAGAGTATCATCCGTCAAACCCGGTCATGAAACCGGATCAGCCCTGGGAATATGGCAGTGGCGCCTGGTTTGCCGCGCCCTTCAGTGGCGGCGCCTGGTATGACCCGTCAGATCAGCTCTTCAAAATGTGGTACACGGGCGGTTATCTCCATTCCAGTTGCCTAGCCACCAGTAAGGACGGAATCCATTGGGACAAGCCGACCTTTGATATCAAAGACGGCACCAACATCGTCCTCAATCCCATCAAGCCGGAGGCCCATCGCAGCATTGACACTACCGCGGTGTGGCTGGACCACGACGCCACCGATCCCAATGAACGCTTCAAGTATTTCGCAACCGAAGGTGGACACATGAAGGGCTGGGCCATGGTGTATCGCACCAGCCCGGACGGGATCCATTGGACGGATCCGTTGACCAAGCAGAGCATCCATGGTGACCGGACCACGGTGTTTTACAATCCGTTCAGAAAAGTCTGGGTGCTCAGCGAACGATACAAATGGGGTGGTCGCGGACGTCGTTACAGTGAGAATTCCGATCCCAAAAAACTCATCTCAGAAGGCGCCCTCGTCAATGACGAAAAAGGCGTCCTCTGGGTCGCTGGCGAGGCCCTTGACCCCAAACACACCGTAGCAGACTACCGAACCCAAGCCGAACTCTACAATCTCGATGCCACGCCCTATGAGAGCTTGATGATTGGCGCTTTCTCGATCTGGCAGGGCCCCGCCAACGGAAGCTGCAAGAAGCAGAACCTGCAGAAACGCAATGACATCCTGCTAGGATTCAGTCGCGATGGATTTCACTGGAACCGTCCCGATCGCAGACGATTTATCTCCTGCACCTGGGATGAAGAGAGCTGGCGCTATGGCAATGTCCAGTCGGTCGCCAATGTGTGCCTCGTCGTCGGCGACAATCTGTATTTCTATTTCTCCGGCCGCGCCAAACCGAGCCGTGAAATGTACAACACCGATGAATCCAAGACAGGTTTCTGGGATGCCGATGCCGCCACCGGTCTGGCTATCATTCGCCGCGATGGATTTGCCTCGATGGACGCCGGCGAGAAGGTCGAAACACTAACCACCCGCCCTCTCACCTTCAAAGGCCAGCATCTGTTCGTTAACGTAGACTGTCCTGACGGCGAACTCAAAGCAGAGGTTCTGGATCAAGACGGAGCCGTGATCGAACCCTTCACGATCGACAACTGCCAACCTGTCTCCTCCGACAAAACACTCGCGTCGGTGACCTGGAAAGAAGATCTGTCCAAGCTATCCGGCCAACCGGTGCGGCTTCGCTTTCATCTAAGTAACGGCAGCCTCTTTTCCTTCTGGGTCAGCCTGGACAAATCTGGTGCCAGTCATGGCTATGTCGCCGGCGGCGGACCGGGATTCACCGGCCCCACCGATACAGTCGGCAATGGCGAGTGAACTGAGCAAGGGGCAGGAAAATGGATCACTCGTATCCCTAACATTAAAGTGGAGGATTAATGTGGTATCCAGCCCAACCGAACACGGACAACAAGGGTTACTCGACAAGTCCTCAAGCGACTTAAAATCCAGTCAGAGAAGAACCGAGGCGCCCTCCGATTGCGGAGGAATTTACTCGCAGGGGGTATCGATGAATCCCCCGCAATCCTCAAAGTAGCCTCATCCATTTCTTCCTTAAACCGACACAAAAAGGGGGCAATCGACATGTTTGGTCACTTTTCCTTGATCCTCTTGGATCACGGAAGCGGTCAGCAGTCTTATCTTGAACATTCCCCAGTTATCGTGACGGTCGATGACCTGATTGGGATTCAAGAGTAATCCCACAGCTACCGCTTCCACCGACACAAATAGCCAATGATCCGGTCGCTGTCGGGTCGACTCGCTTTGAAGCTCCCGATCCAGCGCACCATGACGCTGACGTCTGCCGCAGAAACCGCATCGGACTGATTCGCCCAGAACCCCGCTTCAACCTCTTTGCCTGAGAGCCATTCCCACACGCCGGCTTCGTTCTTTTTCCCGCCAATCCAAATGGGAGCATGCCCTTTGGCATCCACCGCCGGCTGCATTATTTTCCGGAGGAACTCATCATCCTCCTCACGATCAATCCAGCCGAGCTCGCCGCCGAGCGCCTGACACTGCACCCGCGCTTCGTCCCAGGTAATCGCTTCGTTGAGTGGATAAACTTTGTAGTAGTCGCCTTTGTAGCGAGTTGCATCATCCGGAATCTTCCATTCGGGAGCCGCCGCTCCGGGCGCCGCTTCTATGGAGTCCGACTTTCCGCCCAGTCCTATGATTGCAGTGGAAATGGATAAGGCTGCATCCAGATCACCACGCTTCGTCTCGACAACTGCGTGCTCCTTCAGGAGCTTAATCACTGCCTCCCTCTTCTCTTGAACCTTCTCACGAAAAGCGGCCTCCTCCGCTTTTTCAAACTCCTCAAGCTTATTGACTAGCTCCTGACTCCTGGCGGGTAGATTGGCATGCGCCGAAGGCAACAAGAGGCAAAGGGCTAAACTAAATAGAATGGAACTCGCGCAACAAATTGGATGCTTCATCAGATTTTCAGGACGCCCTCTGAATTCATACCACAAGCCAGACAAGCAATTCAACCGGTAAAATTCCATCGTGTTCACACGGGACAGCTTGATGCCCCCCTCATTGAAGTGGAGGCTGAATGTGGTCGGACATGGACGACATGCGGTATTACAGAAATTCTCAGGCAGCGCAAAAACCCGTCAGAGAAGGAGCGAAGCAACCTACGAACACGGAGGAATCGACTCGCGGGGTGTGTCGATGAATTCATCCCTGGATGACGAGGTAACCCCAGCGATTTTCTTTCTTGAATTACTCACGGCCTGGAATCTCTCAAAAAAGGCGGCCTTCTGGAACTTCACCACGCTCCCCTTGTATCGCTGATCCGCAAGAGATTCTGAATCACAAATCGAACGTTTTTGGAACGTTCTACGAAAGGATGAAAGGTCAAGATATAGGGAAAACATCAGGGACCACAAACAACGGTTCGCGCTGCCCATAGGCTTGACTCCAGTTTGTTTTCATGGCCAATTCTCGCCATGAAGACAAGAGTTTACCCTTTCTCCCCTTCAAACTCGGCCAGACCGCCCCACCGCTAAACGCTCTTGAAAAAGAAAGTCCCTACCAGTGATTGGTTTTCCTCGCCCTTAAGGGACGAGACGCCTGCCGAAAAGTATCGTCAATTCAATGAGGACCTTTTTGCTGATCTGCATGAGCAAGAGCGGATGTTGGGCGACAAGCGCCGCATGGCATTTTATCACGAGGCCATCAACCGGCACATTAAGCCGGGCGATCGAGTGATCGATCTGGGCACGGGCACCGGTATCCTCGCCGCGTTTGCTTCGCGCCGAGGCGCCGCAAAGGTCTATGCGATTGAGCACTCCTCCATCATAGAGCACGCCAAAGCACTGGCGGCGGAGAATGGTATCGAGAACGTGGACTTCAAGGACATGCACAGCTCGAAGTTTCACCTTGATGCTCCGGTGGACGTAATCCTCCACGAGCAGGTTGGAGATTTCTTGTTCGATGAGGCAATGGTGCCCAACGTATGCGATCTGCGCGACCGCCTACTCAAACCGGGCGGACTGATTTTGCCGAGTCAGTTCGAGTTGTTTTGTGAACCGATGACGCTGCATGACGACCAGCGAGTGCCCTACATTTGGGAACTCACTGACGTGCACGGATTTGATTTCTCCAGCATGGAGCGAAGTCGTCCCGAGAACCCGGAGTACGACAGGATGGTGAGCTGTGAGTTGGGTATGGTGAAACACTTTTCGGGTGAGCCGGCTCCGATGGTGGAAGTGGATCTACACACCATCACTGAGTCGACATTGCCGTCGTCGGTGACATTCACGCGGAAAGTGAAACACGCAGGTCTTATCGATGGTCTTGTGGTCTTCATGAAAGCCAAGGTGGATGACGATATGGTGCTGAGTTCGAGTCCGCTCGATCCGAACCGGGCATCCCACTGGGGTTTTAGAATTCTACGCTTGGATCAAAGCCACGCCGAGATCGGCGATGAACTGGAAGTGACTCTGACCGTCAAAGACTGGTCCCATCCCAACACCTGGCAATGGACCTGCGAAAAGCACACCGCTTAGATGGTGTATGACCAGGGGGCAGCGTCCATGTCTTGAAGCTCATTCTCCTCCCTTCACTCCACTCTTACCCCTGACCGTAGCAAGGTGTTGGCTCGAAAGCATCATCTTCTGGCGGCAAAGGAAATTATTAAGATGGCCCTTCAGCCTTTCAAATGGAAGGAAGAAGCAGATGAGATCGAGTTTGTGAAAGCGTCTCGCCAATGGAAATGTTGAATATTGCCCCCTGATTCCTAAATTTCACGCCGATAAAAACCCTTGAAAAATCAAGCTTCAATCAATATGGTTTTGTCCTGAGAGGACATCGTCATCGACACTATATGTCATGTTGCATTAGCCCATGCATTCAAAATCGAATTTGAGCCTTTCCAGAATTTCGTCAATGCGTGATACACTCTCAATTCGGTCATATCCAATGGAGGATCGCGAGCATGAGAATTGAGTTTGTCGGATTGCCTGGAGCCGGTAAATCATACCTCTGCAGAGAGTTGGGGCATTTACTTTCGAACAAGGAGGGCAGCCCCATGATCGGTGACACGGTCTCTCTTTCGGCAGATGAACAGAACTGGTTCTGTTCCCAGATTTCGAAGCTTTTCGGAGCATCGCTCTTTGCCATGAGACATCCCCTGGCGGCGTTCCGTATCACACAGATCATTCGAAAGAGTGGCCAGAAATCAAAACGCCACATGGTGACAAAGTCACTCAATCTACTTGCTGAACTCCGTCGAATCGACTCTCCACGAAACGGGTCAATTTCCGAGCAGGGCGTGCTCCAGGCAGTCTGGTCGATTGCTCTTGATGCGCGTCAGGAGGTGATTGACAAACTTTTAGTAGCCGCACGCCCATGGTTGCCCACGACCGCCATCAGTGTGGATGTCGACAGTTCCGAATTGATTCCCCGACTGGGCGGACGGGAGCGGGGACGCAGTCGATTCGATCGACTAGAGCCAGCAGATCTGGCGGACGCACTGAAGCGAGGAGCAGTGTTATTAGAGGAGGTTCTTCAGAATTGGGAAATGATAGTGCCGAATGCTCAGCGCATTACGATCCAGAATCCACGTGGCGCAGAGGCAGCTGATGTCCTCTCCCCGGTGATTCGGCTGGTCTTCCATGATGATGGAGAGACCGGAAGGGATAGTTGTGGGGAGAATCAGGAGTCATCCAGTGTTTAAGCGCTGGGAAAACCAAAATGGTAAATTTGGAGGCTTATCGTGGGCCCATCTCTTGAAATTGTCACTCCCCCCGGGCCTTCGCCTGGGAGGCGCTCTTCTTCAGTTCTTTGCTACCGTGTTGATTGCGCGGACTCTTGGTGACGAGGGGTCGGGCGAGTTCTTCTTTTGGGCAGCCATCCTGATGTCATTAGGCCGGGTAGCGACTTTCGGGCTAGATAAAATATCCCTCCGGCAGGTGCCTCGATTGGTAGGCGCTGAACGCGAGGTGCTCGCCACGTTTTTAGCGAACGTGCGCGGCATCGCTGTCGCCCTGGCGTTGGTGATTGGATTCTTGTTATCCCTTTATGCGCTGTTCATCCAGTCCGATATCGATCGTCCTCGTGTTTGGTATTTTCTCTTGCCGGCGTGCATCGCGGGTGTGGCGCTGTGCCGTATCAACGGAGAGGCCATTAAAGGGATGGGAAGACCGATGCTGGGAGTGGTCTACAGGCACGTCGCAGCGACCGGAATTTTTCTAATCCTTCTGCTCGTGGCAAGCTCAAAACTGACTCCTGAGGTTGCCTTGATTTGCTATACGGTGGGCTTTTGTGTAGCGGGATTCGGGGCTCTTCGGGGGCCCGGCTTTTCAGGTCTCGGTATTGGAATACGCTGCCCGGAAATGGGCGAATTGCGAAACAAGCTCTTGCTGGGGCTACCCATTTTTGCCTCGTCTCTCTTTTCAGCGCTGAATTACATTGTCCCACTTGGGATCCTCGAACATTGGCATTCGTCCGCAGACGTTGCCTATCTGACGACATCCTATCGGCTATTCATGTTGTTTGAAGTGCTCGCTCTAGCGGTCTATGCGATCACGATGCCTCAACTTTCCCGGGCGTCGCACGAGCACAACTGGCCTTTGACCGCAAAACTTTACCGAGGTTTGATACGAAACGGCCTGCTCATTCTAGGCCTTCCAGTCGTAGTTGCCTTCGTCGCGGCCGCCCCGCTGATGGAGCTTTTTGGTGGTAGTTTTTCCGAGGCGGTTCCCGTGTTCAGGGTGCTTCTTATCTTCAGGTTGGTGGCGCTCTGTCTAGGACCTGCCGAAGATCTATTGATCATGGTGGGCCACACTGGCAAGTTGGCGACGTTTGCCGTGATCAAGTTAATCCTGACTTTGATCGCAGCCCCTTTCGTGGTCACTGCTTACGGGCCGATCGGGATGGCCTGTCTCATTGGTTTCGGAATCTTGCTGCAGAACGGACTTTGCCGCTGGCAATTTCATCGAATCAGAAAACAGCAGAGTAGTTGAGGGATGAACGCTACCAATTGCCGCTGAATGCGATTCTTCTCTGGAGAGAATTGAGCACCGAACTGCTCGGCTCATAGAGACAATCAGATCCGGCTCATGCGGGATCCCAGTTCAGTCAAAAATGGCGCGGCTCAGGCCTACTGAGATCAGGTATCTCTACGCTCGAGCCTCATATTTTGATTGGTAAAAGGCGGGCACCCTAGTCAGACTATCTCGCCATGGGATCCCACTTGAACCGGCGTCATTTTCTCAAGCTTCCACTGGCAGGCGCACTTGCCTGCAACCTCCAGGCGGTATCCTCCAAGCGGTTTTCATTTCTACTCCTGGGCGACCTTCATCTAGACAAGCTGGAGCACCACGACATGGCATGGCTGGAAGCCAACAAGCCAGACGGTATTCGAGCGGCTCAGACATACAGCCAAATCACCTCGGAGGTCATGCCGCAGCTGATGGCTTCGGTTCGCCAGACAATAGTGGACCGACAGGAAGCAGATGAAGAACCGGTTGGATGCATCATTCAAGTCGGTGATTTCGTGCAAGGCTTGTGCGGCAACCTGGAGTTGGCCACGCAGCACAACGAGGACGCCATTCAATTCATCAAACAGGCTGATCTGGGCGTACCCTTCTTATTCACGAAGGGCAATCATGACATCACAGGTGATGGCGCCAAGGAAGCCTATCGTAATGTGTTCCATCCGTTCTTGAGCAGCCAGGCTCGTCGTTTCCGTGCGGATGCCGATCCCTTGGACCGGGGTTTTTATACCGTGCAACGAGGTCCGGTGGAGTTTGCCTTTTTTGATGCTTATGATCCCGAAAGTCTCGATTGGTTTGAAGCGGTCACAGAACACCGGACGGCTCCCCATCTATTCGCCATCATTCATCCGCCCGTCATCCCCTACGGCGCCCGATCGACCTGGCATCTCTATGCGCGTTCCGATCAGAGAATCCGACGGGAAAAACTGTTGGACTTACTGGGGAAACAAAATGCCATGGTGCTGGGTGGGCACATCCACAAATACAATTTGGCAGCGCGCAAGACACGGGGCGGCGGCCGGTTTGTTCAACTGGCTCTGAGCAGTGTGATCAAGGATCCAAATGTCCCCCCCAGGAATGAGCTCACCGGGTTGAAGCACTACAACGCTGATCAGGTAAAAGTGGAACCCACTTTTTCACCGGGCACTGAAATCGAACGCCGTGCCGTATACGAAAAGGAGCGACCTTTTGTCGACCGCTTTGAATACGCCAACCTGCCAGGCTACGCCGTGGTGACGGTGAAGGGCGCGGCAGTAGAGGTAGACATCTATTCAGGCGTGAGCCGGAATAGATGGCGAAAGGTAAATCTCATTGGATGAGGGTGAGCCACCTTACTCGTGCACAAGAGACAGATTAATGGCTAATCGAAGTGGGAGCGGACAAACCCGTCCGCCTCCCGATGGCCGGCGCGCAGAGCCTTGACTCCATCCTGTCTTCATGGCCAACTCTTCCCCTGAAGGTGAAACCTCACCCTTTCTCCCCTTCAATCCCGACCTGACCGTCGCCCTGATAAAAATCCTTAGAGTGCAATTCCCAAGCAACCCTTTATGGCCGCTTCAAAAAAACTTCGCTTCGCCGGTATCGGTTGTGCTCATATGGGATGGAAAGATATTTCCACGATAGGTCAGCATGAACAGGTTGAGATGGTTGCTTTGTGCGATATTGATTCGCGTCATTTTGCTCAGGCTGAAAGCCAGTGGCCGGGGCTCCCGAAGTTCGATGATTTTAGAGTCATGCTGGACAAAATGGGCAGCGAAATCGACGCGGTGAACGTGACGGTGCCCGATCACTCCCATGCCGTGATCGCCCAGGCTGCCATGGAGCGAGGGCTTCATGTCTATTGCCAGAAGCCCCTCACCCATACCGTGTGGGAGGCCCGACAGATGGCAGCTCTGGCTAAACAAAAAGGAGTCGTCACCCGTATGGGAAACCAAATCCACTCGGAGTTTCAATACCGCTGCACCAAGCTTCTCATTCAGGAAGAGAAAAAGATCGGCAAAGTGAAGGAAGTCCACACCTGGATCAGCGCGGCAGGTCACGGTCGATCAGGATTACTGGACCGACCAGAAAATCCAGGGAAACCTCCGGTTGAAGTGAATTGGGATCAGTGGATCGGGCCGGCACCGTTTCGGGAATACGGTGCTGACCGCGTTTATCATCCCTTTACGTGGCGCGACTGGCAGGATTTCGGATCCGGATCGATTGGCGATAATGGATGTCATTTGCTCGACCCGCTTTTCACTGCCATGGATTTAAAGGCTCCCCTCTCTTTGATGTCTGACCACAGCGGAATGAATGATGAAGTCTGGCCATCTCAGGAAACGATTGTCTATACCTTTCCGGGAACGCAATACACCGAAAATGACACTCTGAAAATCACCTGGTATGATGGGGGGCGCCGTCCCAAATGGAATTTAAAGGGTGTCCCCGGCGGGGCTGAAATCCTGCAACCCGCCTCACTGATCATCGGGACAGAAGGCTATTTACTGGTTCCCCATTGGGGGACTCCAAAGTTATATCCGGAAGAAGATTTTGCGGGATATCAGCTCCCCGATCCTGGGAAGGCTCACCACTGGCATGACTGGGTCGACGCCTGCCTCGAGAATGACAGATCACTATCAGACGACTTTGCCTACGCCGGGCCATTGACGGAAGCGGTTCAGTTGGGAAATGTAGCGGCACATTTTCCCAAACAAACGCTAAACTGGGATTCCAAAAATCTGTCGATTACAAATCTGCCGGAGGCGAATCCGTTTCTAACGAAGAAATACCGCCAAGGGTGGGAAGTGAATCAAGTATAGATCGCTGCTTCGCTATTTAGCAGGTGGTGATTCGGAAACGCCCCCTCAATCCCTGCCTGACCGACGCCTCGATAGAGGTCATTGAAAGAACCAAAGGGGTCAGGTGAAGCCATTGCCAAAGCCTTACTCATCCCCCCGTGACGGAGGCAGTCGACAATTCTTGACTCACTCCATTCCTCTATCGCTTCAGGCAAGTCCGAATCAAGAGCTTTTGCGAACCTTCTAATCTGTTGGCTGGAGTTCGCCGCTGAACACACTTCGGTGGGATGGCCTGTCAGCATTTCAAATTGAAGGAAGATGCGAATGAGAGAGAGAGAGAGAGAGAGAGAGTTAGTTAGTTAGTTAGTTAGTTAGTTAGTTAGTTAGTGAAGGTGGTTCGCCAATGAAAACCGTTGAATGTTGTCACCTAATTCCTAATCTGCAAAAGCCTCTGAAGAAGGGTTTCCGAATCCTAAAGTCAATTCTTGCCCGGAATCAGTTTCTCGAGTTCGCCCAAGGTCTTCTTCACCCCTTTGCCGGCATCCTCACCGACATTTTCGGCGTCGCGCTCCACCGTTCCGACTACGCCTTTGCCCGCGTCCCCGAGTTTATTACCGGCCCCGCCGTCGATCAGTTTTCCGATGTCCGCAATGTCCTCGAGGCCAGGTAGATTCTTGAACCGCCAGGTGTAGTTATCAAAGGAACCCGAGGCTTCCAGCTCTAGCACTTTACCAATTGGTGCGGTGACGAGCTTGGTAATACCCTCGGTCGCCACTGCGCCAGTGGCGTGAAGCTGCCGCGCGGGAAAGTCCACCTGCGCCGTGCTGTTGATTTCGAAAGCCGATTTACTGATGCGGATGTCGCTCGAAGTGAAAACGCCCTTATTCAATTGGTAGTCGCAGGAAACCCCGGAGCCTGATGTGCCGCCCATGAAGACGGTAACGATTTGGCTGAAGAGTGGGCCGAGGGTGCCTAGGAGGGGAACTGAACCCAGGTCAGTGTCCGAAATGCGAACTTCGCCACCACCGTCGATGGCAGCTAGCGACGCTTCACCACCGCCCTTGAAGGTGGCGAAGAGCGTGCCCGAATCGGCTCGCATATCGTGGGCGTCGATTGCATGGACCAGCTGAACGAGAGAGGTGCCTTCCAACTTCAGGTCCGTAGTGAAGTGGGGCGGTTTCGCGAACGGTCGCACCTCGCTGGGCGCCGCGATCGTTCCACCCGCGATTGCCGCCTCGAGGTCCGGCAGTTTGAGAACGCCCTCAGCATGGGTGAATCTCGATTTAAACTCCGAGATCGCCAGCCCGCTGCCTTTCGGCGTCGCGACAGTGATAGAGGGAGCCGCAATCGTGCCGCTGAGCTTCGCCTTGTCGGGGGCTCCGAGGGGAATGGTTCCGGAAACGGTCAACTGAGGCGGCTTCGCAAAGTGTATCCCTTTGGGCCCGGTGACTGGCTTCGCCTGGATCCACGCGACCAGCGTGAACGGATCGATGCCGGCTTCGAGGTGATCGATGGTCACTGTCCGTGTGTCCGGGCGATACATCGCCTTACCTGTCAGCTGCCCTCCGCCCTGGGCAATTTGGATCGAGGAGAACCGCAAGCGCACGGGTCTGGCGACGCCACCTGAGTCGGTTATGGTTTCGAAGGCCACGTCCACTGAATCGAATTCAACGCCGCGCCAAGTGAACGCCTTGCCCGTCAGGGCACCACTGGCCTCGAGAGGACCCCCGGCGCTGCGGTTGAGGTTAAGGCGCAGGACCGGCGGTGTGCCCTCGGAATTGATGGCGAGGAAGGGCAACAACTTCTCGATGGCCGTCAGGTCGAGTTCGGAGATCGGCGTCGTTGGTGTCGGCGCACCTCCGGAGAGTCGCACACCGCTCCCTGCGTTCTCAATAGCCAATTCGCCCGAAGCCTCCACCTGGAGTCCGTCCACAAGTCCCCGGTAGTCGGTGATGGTCAGATGACCGGGGCGCACCTTCCAATCCAGATTGAGATCCTGAACTTCGAGAGGGGGCTCTATATGGTGCGCCTTAAAAAATGCGTGGCGCGAGGTGACGCCGATGGTCGAAAATCGCGTTCGAATCAGCTCGATGAGATTGAACTTAAGCGCGAGTTCTGAAACAGAGAAGACCGGGTCGTCGTGTTCGCTGGTGCTATGCAGGACGACGTTCTTACATTGAAGTCCTCGACCGAGCGAGAAGCTCTCAACGGTATAGTCCGCATGAATTTGGTGCTCCTCGAGGATCCGGTGAATCAGGGCACCGGCCCTGCTTTCCAGCCAATCGTCGGCGAAAAAGCCGCCGGCGGTGAGGATGAGTGCAACGAGCGCGAGGCGCTTCCAGAGTGGACGTTTTTCTTTCAGTGCGGCGGCTCCAGTGTGTATTCAGAATGTGAGGGAGACAGTAAGAATCCAATTTCTATCCAACCATGACTCATACGCGCTGACAAGGTGAATTGAGAGTTCCATTTCGAGGGTCAAGAAAAACGGAATCTACCGCCCGGGCGCCCCAGGCAGAAGGAAACTCCCTTCACCGGCAGGAACCGGAAGCCGATCATCGGCAGTTGTATTGCATCTTCAGTTTTGCCATGTCGGACGCCTGAAATAAGAGAGTGATCAGGTGAGAATGGCACGGTTTTAAGAGATACCTTCGTGGAAGCAAAGCCTGAAGGGCTGACTCAACGTAGCCCAGGGCAGCGCCCTGGGAATCGAAAGCCAATATTTGAAGAGCCCTGAAGGCGGAAGGCCGCCCCGAGCGGCGTCAACCGGCATGGCAAAACGAATTGAGGTCGCACGGGGTGGCCTTCCACTTTCAGCGCTCTCTTGGTTTTTGCCATTAAACCTAGGGCGTTGCCGGATGGCCGCCCCCCCTAGGCTAAATTGAGTCCGGCCCGTTGGGCCTCTGGTCGCCGCCCCCCCCTTAAAACCGTGCCATTCGGGTCAGGTGACAGCCATTGACAAATGGCTTCATTTCCCCGCGAGTCGGGTGAGTGCTTCACCTCTTCCCGGAACGCCCCATCAACCGTCGGGTAAGATAAACATACTCCAGCGCAGTCCGCTTGGCTCGTTCGGTTTGATTGGCGGCGGCGGAGTGCCCTCCATCGATGTTCTCGTAGTAGAAAAACGGCTTTC
This sequence comes from uncultured Verrucomicrobiales bacterium, assembly GCA_963975655.1. Taxonomy (GTDB): domain Bacteria; phylum Verrucomicrobiota; class Verrucomicrobiia; order Verrucomicrobiales; family DEV007; genus Arctic95D-9. The sequence goes on along the minus strand of CAXBHX010000010.1, from coordinate 68,279 downwards.
CCGCCTCCTCAAAGAGCTTTGCCATCTTGCGGGCGTGACAAGGATGAACGCGATCATCTTTGGTCGATGTCACGAAGAAGGGAACGGGATATTCTTTGTCCGCGATAAAGTTGTGATAGGGCGAGATAGTCTCGAGAAAGGCTCGCTCTTCAGGCACTTCGGGCGAGCCGTATTCGTCGACCCATGAGGCGCCGGCGAGAAGAGTGTGATAACGCAGCATGTCGAGCAGTGGCACTTGCACGACGACAGCATTCCAGAGATCGGGACGTTGATTCAGCATCACGCCCATGAGCAGTCCGCCGTTCGATCCTCCCATGATCCCGAGATGCGGCGGTGAGGTCAGTCCCGACTCAATCACCGCTTCACCGACAGCAATGAAGTCGTCGTAAACCCGCTGACGGTTCATCTTCAGCCCTGCCTGGTGCCACTCTGGACCGTACTCTCCGCCGCCACGAATATTGGCAAGAACATAGGCTCCTCCATGTTCCAACCAGAGCTTCCCAATCGTGCCGCTGTAGCTGGGCTGCAGCGAAATCTGGAATCCTCCGTAGCTGTAGAGGAGTGTGGGGGTGGAGCCGTCAAATTTGACGTCATTTCGATGAATCACAAAATAGGGAATCCTGGTTCCGTCTTTTGACTCGGTGAAATGTTGTGCCACGACAAGGCCCTCGGCATCAAATTTAGGTGGCAGGCTTTTGAGCGTCTTCAGCTCTCGGGTGGCACTATTGTATTCGAGAAGCGAATCGGGTGTTAGAAAGCCTTCGTAGTTGAGGAATACAGTCTCTTCGTCGTCGTCTGAAAAAGCGATCCCGGGCTGGCCTTTTCCCGGTAACTCGACCGGTTCACTCACCCATTCGCTCCCCCTACGATCGACTCGCAAGACTCTACCGACTACATCCTCACTGATCACAAGCAGCACTGATCCTTTTGCGATGGCAACGTGGTCGACCGCTTGTTTCTTGTTCGGTCGAAACACCAGCTCGACTTTGGGAAGGGATTTTGTCTCGATGAAAGGCTTCAGGGGGAAAGAAACGAGATCCCCTGTTTGAAAGGACGTCTCCTGACCATTTGGGGCCCAGTCTTCCTTCAGAGCGAGGAGCAACTGTCCCCGATAGAGCCCCTGGATGTCCGACTTCGAAGGAATCGGATACTTCACCGCTTCCGAACCGTCATCCGGTAGCCACCAGTAGGTAGATGTGAAAAAAGTATCGGACTCGGAGGCATGGGCGAGAATCGTTCCATCCTCTAGCTCGATTGAAAACGGCCAGACTGCGACGTCGCTCTTGTCGACTTCAATCACGGCCTCAGCTTCCGAGAGCGGCGTGCCACGCTTCCACTTTTTGAGAATGCGAGGATAGCCTGAATCGGTCAGCGAACCCTCTCCCCAATTCGTGCCGATCAACAAAGTGTCAGGCCCGAGCCATTCGGCGTCCTGTTTCGCCTCTGGAGTCACGAATCCCCCTTTGAGGAACTGCTTTTTCTCGAGATCGAATTCCCGTTTGATGACAGCATCTTTTCCTCCGTCGGAGAGCGAAACGAGCGTATGGTAATTGTCCGTCTTCTTGTCGTGAAAGGTGAAGGAGCCTTTGAACACCCAGTTCTTTCCTTCTTCCTCGGCGAGTTGGTCAAAGTCGACGAGGGTCTCCCACTCCGGTTCTTCGGTCGCGTAGCTCTCCCGGGAGGTGCGACGCCAGAGGCCTCGAACGTTTTTCTGATCCTGCCAGAAATTGTAGACATACTCGCCACGAATTCGACCATAAGGGATTCGCTCCTTCGAAGTCAGAATCTGTTTCGCTGCGTCTTCGTAGGCTTCATAGCGAGGATCGGATTGCAATTCGGCCAGGGTTCGATCGTTCTGCGAGCGAACCCAGGCAAGCGCTCGCTCGCCCTCGACTTCCTCCATCCAAATGAGGGGATCGTCTTCTCCCGAGGGAGGGGCAGTTTTTTCAGTTTGAGCCATCACGTTTGATGCGAATGAAAAGAGAAAGAGACTCGCGAGAGTCAATAGGGTTAAGCGCATGAGTCAACAGGGTTAAGTCCATTCCGGCGGAAAGTCGAGAAGAGCCATGGGGCATTCCCACCGAAGCGTAGCGATGGGGTCAGCCAAGATTTCTGACGCTCTCTTTTCCTCTATCTCTCCGAGCAAGCTCTAATCAGGAGCTTTTGCGACCCTTCTGATTGGATGAATGGAGTTCACAGCATAGCACCCATTCAATCGCTCCGAGATTCAGAGTAGCGACACACAGGTTTCTCGCGTGATCACCCATGCGCCCGAGCTTCGCCTCCAGCCCCTATTCCCTTCTTCCGCCATTCTGCAAGCTCTACTCCGTAGTGCGTTACAGCTGCTTTGATTATCTCCACCGCCCAACGTTCATCGTATTCCTTCTGCGTTGCACTGCTTTGGCAGTCTCGTCTCGATCGGACACCCTCCATTTCCAAACGACTAAAGAGATTCTCCCCGAAGGCTGGTGGCACGAGATACAACTCGGATGAGAAGCTGCGGAACTGTCACCTAATGCTGGCTGCACCCTGGTTCTTGATGGGGATGAAGCCTGCGAGGACGCAGACCTCCTCACACAGTAGCCTGATCGAATCGCAGGGATTTACAATTCAATAACCAGTTCCCCCAGGAAGCTAACGCATTCCCGTGCCCAGGCCCTGAGATTTCGTGGGATGAAATCCCCAAATTTCATTGGTGTTCATCTATCCCGGTGCACAGAGCCTTGACTCCATCCTGTCTTCATGGCCAACTCTTCAATTGAAGACGAAACTCCACCCTTTCGCCCCCCTCCATCCCGACCGGTCAGAAGCCCCGATAGAACCCCTTGAAAAAGAAAATTCCAATCAATCAGAATCAAGAATCACGCCCACGGGAGATCGACGAGAGTGCTGCCCTGAGGGCTATTGTTGAGGGAACTTCTACAGGCACTGGTGAGAGTTTCTTTGCCTCGCTTGTCGAGAATCTAGCGAAAGCGATTCAGGTGCACGGAGCATGGGTTACTGAATTCGATCCAGTCGAGTTGCGGCTGAAGGCTTTTGCGTTCTGGCTCGGCGGTAAGTGGGTACCCGACTACGTTTACGCAATAAAGGGAACGCCCTGTGAGCCGGTAATCGAGTCGGAGGAGCTTTTCCACGTTGCCGATAAAGTCATCGAACTCTACCCGGACGACCCCGACCTGAAACCGTGCGGGGCGGTGAGCTACATGGGCGTGCCGCTCAAAGATGTGAATGGGTGCATCCTCGGCCACCTCGCCGTATTGGACAATCGACCTATGCCAGAGGACCAACAGATGGTCGACTTGTTCCGGATCTTCGCCGCACGTGCCGCAGCGGAGTTGCAGCGAATGCGCGCCGAGCGCGAGATTCACGAACGCGAGGAAAAGCTCGGACGTCTTGTGAACGGCGCGATGGATGGCATCGTCGAACTCGACGCGCGGCTCGAGGTTTCTCTGATCAATCCTGCGGCCGAGGTGATGCTCGGCTGCAAGAACGTGGATGTCGTCGGGAAATCGTTTACCGATTACCTTTCAGACGATAGTTGCGAAAAGCTCGATCAGATAGTCGAGGAACTTGGATGTGACGGAGGCTTGAAGAGTGCCAAGTGGATTCCGGGCGGCTTGGAGACCATTCGAGACGATGGCGAACTTCTCTACACGGAAGCGACCATCTCGCGCTCGCAATCTTTCTTTACCCTGATTGTACGAGACGTGAATGCCCGGCTCGAGGCCGAACGCAGGATAGAACAACTCACCGGCGAGAACGAACGCCTCGAGCAAGAGCTCAGCGCACTGCGTGATCACGACGAGATCATCGGCCGCAGCAAATCGATCAAGCGCGTTCTGCAAGCCGTGGAACAGGTGGCAAAAACCGACGCGACGACTCTTTTGCTCGGCGAGACGGGGACTGGAAAAGAATTATTTGCCAGTGCGGTCCACAAGGCGAGCGCACGCTGTGACGGCCCTCTCGTCAAAGTAAACTGCGCAGCGATCCCGGCAAACCTGATCGAAAGTGAGTTCTTCGGTCATGAGAAAGGCGCGTTCACCGGTGCCACGACCCGGCGGGAGGGGCGCTTCGCACTGGCCGACGGCGGCACGATTTTTCTCGATGAGGTCGGGGAGTTGCCCATCGACCTGCAATCAAAGTTGCTGCGCGTCCTGCAGGAGGGAGAATTCGAGCCGGTCGGGAGCGGCAAGACCCAAAAGGTGAATGTTCGGGTAGTCGCCGCGACCAACCGCGACCTACAGATCGAAATTGAGGAGGGCAACTTTCGCGAAGATCTCTACTTCCGCCTGAACGTCTTCCCGATCGACATTCCCGCCCTGCGCGAGCGCGGCAGCGACGTACTAATCATCGCGAAACACTTCGTGAAGAACCTCTGCGAGAAAATGGGACGCGCGGAAGTGGAGATTTCCGAAGTCGCTGCCGAACGTCTCCTGGCCCACGACTGGCCGGGGAACGTCCGCGAATTGCAGAATGTCCTCGAGCGGGCCCTGATCACATCGCGACCTGGTTACCTGGACCTCGAACGTGCCATGCCCGTGGTCGGCGTTTCTGTGGCGCAGCCGAGATCGGAAACCTCTTCTTCCCCGGAAGGCACGGTGTTGAACGCTGTCCAATTTCAAGAACTCGAGCGCGCCAACCTTTTGCGAGCGCTGAGCAAGTGCGACTGGAAAGTGTCAGGCGAACATGGTGCCGCGACCTTGCTCGGGCTCAAGCCTTCGACTCTGTCGTCGCGGATGAAGGCTCTCGGTGTCGAACGCCCCCGATAGGCCTCGCCCGGGACTTGATCGAGTATGCGTTTGTCAGGAAGGAAACGGAACATACATAGAGCCGATCGAGGTATCGCCGGTGGAAAGCCCCAGTGCGGCGACTAGACTGTTTGCCAAAAGTCTGTTCGCAAATCGACGGGTTCTTTGGAGTTTCGTTCAGCTCTCCCGCGGGATCGAAGGTGCTTTTGAGACTGCGTCAGAATTTTGGCAAACCGTCGATCAGGTTCGGCAGCGCCCAAACGATGATACCACCGCAGCAACGCCTCGTGACGAGAGCCTGCCCGAGGGAGAACGAGATACTGAGATGGCGACGACTGATGTCATGTTCCTGCCATTGGGCATCGCACTGCCCGTGCCAACCGGTCGATAGGATTCCTAACTCGCTAACAACCCTTTCGTTGCGAAATCATTAGCAGAGCTTCCGTCTATCCCGAGTTCTTGCCATTTTGAGAAATCAGATAAGCCAATCGGCAAGATCCCGGGATTTGAAGCGATAGCTCCCGACAACTCGTGAATATACTCACGAGATTTCGAGAATTACGAATTCTCGTGGGCGAATTCAGGCGAGAGACAGACCTCACAATCTACTTATATAGAGCGGGTTAGGACTCAATCGTAGAGGTTGGCACGGATCGAGCGATAAGAGTCTATAGAACGCCGACTGATCGGCGGACACATCAAATAAACGAAACCCTAATAAGAAAGAATAATCCTATGAACACTACTGAAACACCCACCATGAATGAAATTAGCATTATCAACGGAGTGAATGTCACCGCCTTAGGCGAGACCGTCGCCGCGGTGCAAAATGAGCCCGCGATCGCCAAGTTCCAATTCCGTGCCAAGAACAAGTGGCAAGGTGGCGGGTTCAACCGCACCGAGATCAACGGTTTCTACGGCGCCTGCCAGGAAGACGACACGCGCACCGAACCCTTCGTCCTCGAGAATGACGAGCCAGCAGTCTTGCTTGGGGAAGACCGGGCGCCAAACCCGGTTGAGTATGTCCTGCACGCGCTCGCCGGATGCATGACTACGACGATGGTCTACCACGCCGCCGCGCAGGGGATCAAAATCGAGTCAGTCGAGACTGAGCTCGAAGGCGACCTCGATCTGCACGGCTTCCTCCGCCTCGATGAGAACGTTCGCAATGGCTATGAGAGCATTCGCATCAAGTTCAAGGTCAAGTCGAACGCTACTCCGGAGCAGCTCAAGGAGCTCGCGCGAATCTCGCCGGTCTTCGATATCGTCTCGAACCCCGTACCTGTAGCCGTTGAGCTCGAGTCCGCATAACCCATTGGCATCATACCGCGAAAGGAGCATCATCATGAATCCCACAAAGAAAATTGCCATTATCGGGGCTGGTCAAGCTGGACTGCAACTGGCCATGAGCCTGCACGACAAGCCGGGCTACGAAGTAACTCTATATTCAGCGAGGACTCGTGACGAGATCGCCACGGGTCCCCTCATGGCGACCGCGATATTGTTCGATAACAAACGGAGGATAGAGCGCGAATCCGGACTCGATCTCTGGAGCGAGAAAGGCAAGCCCGTGCCTGGAATCGAAATCGAGGTGCGTAGCGAGGCGGGCGATCTGGCCACCGCATTTGATGCTCCTTTCGCCGATGGTGCCGGCATGGCGTTGGACTTCAGATTAAAGTTCCCTGCGCTCATGGACGAGTTCGAGCGACGGGGCGGAAACCTCGTCATCGAGAAAACGGGGACCGATGACCTGGAGCGCCATGCGGCCGAGAACGATCTCGTCGTAGTCGCTGCCGGCAAAGGGCCTCTATCCAAGTTGTTCGAGCGCGACCCCGACCGCTCGCCTCCCTACACCGCGCCCATGCGGCATATTACGGCGCTGATCGTTAATCGCGATATCGAACTGTCCAACATGGCGATCTCCATCGTCCCCGGCAGTGCTGAGATCGTGCTCTTGCCGATACTCGCGGCCGACGGAAGCAAGGCGACCTCCATTCTCATATTCTCACAGACGGGATCCTCATTCCACCAGCGCTATGATGAAGTAAACGATGGGGAAGATGCTTTGGCCTTTGCCCTCGACTGTGTGCGGCAGTATTGCCCCGACTATGCGGCTTCCCTCGAAGGGGCTGAACTGTCCGACGAGCGGGCGTATCTCCACGGGGCGTTCACACCGGTAGTGCGCAAACCGGTCGGACGTCTCCCCTCCGGCGCTATCGTCATGGGGGCTTCCGATTGTCTGACTCTGGTTGACCCGATCTGTGGGAACGGCTTGAACAACGCTGTCGTCATGACTGACATCCTTTCTCGGCGAATCGAATCCAACACGGACGGTTGTTTTGATTCAAACTGGATAAACAGCGTTTTCGATGAGTTTTGGGATTATGGCCAAAACGTCTACGTATTCATGCGCGCCCTCCTGGAGCAGCCATCCTACTTCGGCGCAGCGCTGGAGCCGGCCTCGCGCAGCACAAATCTCGCCTCGGATATCATCAACGGTTACACCGATCCCGTCGCGTTCGCCAGTTGGATGAAGGATGAGAAAACTGCGAACGCCCACGTTCATTCCCGGCTTGCAGAGGTTGGAGGAAGACAAGTTGCCCCCGAGATCAGCCGGCCATCCAAATTTAGCGACAAGGTCACTGCAATCAAAACAAAATGCGCGGCCGCAGCGATTCTTCTCGTGATAATTGCGCTAGTGTTAGCCAGTGCCTTGTGTTCACAAGTGACAGGTGAATTGTTGCGAATAGATGACCGAATGTGCTATCACCACGTTTTTGATTGCGGCGGCAAAGGAATTGGAGCCATCGCCTGATTGTATGACCGGGAATTTGATGGCGGCGATCTCTCGAAGCCTGCATGATTCGAGAGAGGGGTTAAAATCATAACTCCCCCTACATTTTGCTCATGAAACCCAATGTCTATTTAGTCATCACCCTCGCTCTGGCGACCTTTCTCCCGCAGGACGTGGTGAACGCCCAATCGGACCGCGACAAGCGGCACGCTAGAATTCAGGAGCGCCTGAAGGAATCGACCGATCTGGAATATGCTTATTTTGCGCCGTCGGTTCATATTCGGTATCACCATCCGAGCCCGGATGAAACGGTTCTGGCCTACTACAACGAGATCAAAGTCGAGGAATCGATGACCCATACTTATTTTGCGACCATTGGTTTTGATGTGGGTTACTTTGGGATTCAGGATCACGGCTCCGGTCCTCTCGCCATCTTTTCGGTGTGGGACAAAGGCGGTGGTGCCCACGACAGCAGCAGTGTCGATGAAGCGGATCGGACGCAGGTGTTGTTCAGCCATCCGGAGGCAAAGAGCAGTCGATTCGGCGGTGAGGGCTCGGGCGCAAAAACCATGATGCCGTTTGCGTGGGAGAAAGGCGAAACCTATGCGTTCCTCGTGAAGCTGACTCCGCAGGAGAAAGGCACCCTCTACACCGCGTGGATCAGCGAACAGGGAAAGGAATGGAAGAAGATCGCTTCCTACCAAACCGTGATGACTAAGAAGAAGCTGACGGGGTTTTATTCCTTCGTCGAGGACTACGCGAGGAATGGAGAGACGGGACAAAAGGCTCGCCTCGCGTGGTATCCCAAACAAGGCGTGATGACAACCGATCGCAAATGGGCTCGAATCTCAAACGGAACCGGCACGATTGCAGATGACGTCATTCAAAACGGTCACTCCGGAGTGAGGGACAACACGTTCTTCAGTCAGAGTGGTGCAGGAACGGCCGACTACGATCCGAAGAAGAAAGAGTTCTCTGTCACGTTGGACCGTAGTGAACTCGAACTGGAGTTGCCGATAGATTTCTTTTCTAAAGAATAGGCTTTCTACCAGAGGGGCTAGATTTCGGGTGGATCATTGTTCGCACAGGAGTTGACGCGAGGCAGCTCTTCGCGAATGATTCGACCGGATCGCAAACGGGGCCCTCAATACAGAATCACACCTCATAGGCGCCGAACCAATCACCATGACAGCCACGCAGGAAAACCTGAACGCCAATTCCAAAGCCATTCGCCTCAACCGCGATCCCAGCCGCTACGGCACAATCGCGGAGATCGGGGCGGGCCAGGAAGTCGCCCGCTGGTTTTTCCGGGTGGGGGGTGCCGCGGGCACGATCGCCAAGACCATGTCGGCCTACGACATGACGTTCAGTGACGCTATCTACGGCGACTCGGCCCGCTATGTCAGCCGTGGACGGTTGAAGAGTATGCTCGATCACGAGTACAGCTTGCTCGAGGAACGCCTCGGCGATGAGCGCGGGAAGGAAACCTGCTTTTTCGCCTTCGCGAACACGGTTGCCGCGACCTCTTTCAAGGTGAAAGACAAGGGCCACGGTTGGATGGGAATTCGATTTCAGACGAAACCTCAAGCGCCCCCGAGCGACATTCTCATGCACGTACGCCTGCTCGACCGGGACAACGTTCAGCAACAGGAGGCCGCCGGTATACTCGGGGTCAACCTGATCTATGCCGCGTTCCACTACCTCGGCAGCGACAACGTTCACCCCTTTCTCGACTCTCTCCTCGACGGAATCAATCCCGACCGCGTTGAGATCGACGTCATTCTCGGCGAAGGCCCGGACTTCGAAAAACTCGACAACCGGATCGTTAACTTGCTCCTCGTCGAAAAGAACATGACACACTCCGTCGTTTTCGATCCCTGGGGAAACGTGCGGCACGGCTCTGAAATGTTCTACAAGAAAGCGCTCCTCGTGGAACGCGGCACTTTCCGCCCCGTGACACGCGTGAACCTCGACATGCTCGATGCGGCCAATGAACAGTTCCGCGAAGACCTCGGTCCCGACGGTCCTGAGATCCTCGAGGTCATGGAAATCTCGACGGAGAACCTTCTCCAGCAAGGCAACGCCGACTTTCTGGATTTCCTCGAGAGGGTCGATACCCTCAAAGCGCTCGGCAAGACCGTGATGGTTTCCAACCACGCGGAGTTTCATAAAATCGCCGCCTACCTGGGCAATTATACAGATGAGAGAATCGGAGTAGTCCTGGGAGTCGGTCTGGTAAAGGAAGTTTTTCACCCCAAGTATTACAAAGCCATGGATGGCGGAATTCTGGAAGCCTTCGGCCATCTCTTTAAGGATGATCTCAGGCTCTACGTCTACCCGATGCTCGATGCCGATACCGGCGAAGTGGTGCGCGTGGAGGACCTTGAGTTTTCCGGCGCCACCGCGCATCTCCATCGCTACTGCATCGAGGAAGGCTCCCTAGTGGGACTGCAAAACCGAAAACCCACCGAGATTCCCTATTCCTGCCGGGAAGTCTGCGCCCGCATCGCTTCAGGAGACGAGACGTGGGAGACGCTAGTCCCACCCGAAGTCGCAACGTTCATCAAGGAAAATCACTTCTTCGGGTACAAGGCCTGAGCGACCAGAGCAGCCCCTTTTGGCTCCGAGCTCGGATTCGGGGTCACTCAGTATTTCCAGGCCGCTTCCAGCTTCGCATCACCTTGGGCAGATTCCGCTTGGGCTTCGCCATATTGCCTTCCTCCTTCTTTTGAAATTTTCCAAACCCCTATCTTCCTGGGACTCAATCCACGGTAGGGAACAAGAGAATTGATTGTGATTAGTATGTAGTTGACTTTCCGAAGGGTGATCTCAAAGTCTATTTATGATCATCTCTAAAGACTCTCAATCCAGAGAGCTGGATCCCTCTAGGCTCTTCGGCTACTCCCAGTTTGCGAAGGTGGGCGATACCGGATCTGATCCGGGCAACCTGCATTCAAAGATCGGCGACGAAGCGCCTCCTATTCCTCGGGTGCAGGAAGGTGGCTCAGAAAGCTCAATCATCAATCTCCACTCCAAGGTTGGGCAGGGCGAGACCTGATAGTGATCATCTCGCCTAGAAACACATGACCCTACTGCGCAATTTCGGCTTTGATAACTCCGAACTTCAGGGCGCCTACGTAACTCTTTACTTCTAATCCAGTGGTAGCGCTTTTCAGCTTACCAAGGAATCTGGAGTATTACGAGACGGCCATCAGGAAACAACTGGCCGACTCCTTCATTTACCTTTTTGATTTTCTCAAGATCAGCTCCGGAGAGTCTTCCGACCTTGTCGAAGCGATCCGCTATTCCATCGAGACCAGGCGACAATCCCCTGTCGTCTTTGCGCGCTACCTTGATTTGGTTGAGTTAGTAAAGGCGAATGAAGAAGAGCGGGCATTAGAACTTTTCGAAGAGATCAGCAATTTGTGCCGATGTAACGCAGCCTTTGAGATTGCGCCTTTCTCAAGAGAGGAATTAGGCAATGACTACCTCCGATTCCCTCAGATCCTTTTCACGGATGACTATGGAAGTCAGCCAATCATTGCAGCTCCCAGTGTCAAGTTTGAGAGCATTCGAAACAATCTCGAGTTTGGGTTAGACCTGCTATCAAGGATTTCACCGGCACTAAGAAGCGAAATCGAACTGCTCTGGACGCGGATCTACGTCGGAGAACTTAATCCAGAAGCCAACGGCAGGAACTTTGCGGGGGTAACTTCTTTTCTTCTATGGGGGGCGACTTTTATTAATGCCGATGCCTATCGAACCGTTGAACAAGCCGTTGAGTTTCTCGTCCATGAATCGACACACAGTCTCCTGTCTGCCCTTTCCTGCGAAGAGCCTTTGGTGCTCAACAGGATTGAGGAGCGCTACCCGTCCCCTCTGCGAAGTGATCCGCGCCCCATGGATGGAATTTATCATGCCACGTTGGTCAGTGCTCGCATTGCCTGGACCCTGAATACGTGGCTGAACTCGGATGAAACAGTGGATCAGGAGACCGTTCGGAGCATGCGGGACTCGAGCCGTCGTGCGTTCTCCGATGGATCTCATACCATTAGGGATCACGCACAGATGAGTTCGTTAGGATGTGAATTACTTTCCCAGGCTTCTCATGCCATGGATGAGATCGTATGAGATCGGAATTGACTGGTGCCCCCTGGGACTGCGGACGCGAGTCGCTTCCTTCACTGGGACAGTTGCTGGCAGAGAAGATCAACGAATACCCGCTGTCCCAATTCGTCGAAATTGATGCCGGCGAGCATCCCCGGACTATAACCGTCAAGGAACAGTGGGAGCGGGCACAATCGCTGAGAGCCGAGCTGGAGTCCTGCGAGGTGGAACAGGGTGCCAGCCTGATTCTCTGCTTTGAATCCAATGTGGACTTGATTGCTGCCACTTGGGCGGCAATTGCTCACCGCTGTAATATCTACCTCTGGCATGTTCAACGCGGCAACTCAAGGTCTCTTGATTTCCCTCAACGCTCAGAATATCTCCACAACTGTCTTGGTCCGTGCTGGTTGGTGACAACACCAGCAATCACCTTGAAGTTTTCTGCGGAGAGCAAGTCTCTCTATTCAGGAGTGATCAGCACGACATTTACAGGAATAGACAGGCAACTCGATTGGAAACCAAATGACGTGGAGACGACCAGTTTCTATCTTCAAACTTCTGGGACAGCCGGAAACCCGAAGTTGGCGGCCTTATCGTTCCAGGCCACGGTCGAACGGCAAATCAATCTAGCAAGGAATCGCAAAGGAGGCTTTGAAGTCGGGTTGACGTATCTGCCATTCGACAACATTTCAGCACTCGTCAATCTGCTCCCGATCTATCAGGTTAGCGTTCTGGTCCATCCAGAATGCTTTTCAGCCGATCCGGCCTCGCTTCTGCGAATCGTATCCAGACATCGTGTCGAAACCATGGTGATGTCCTCCACTCAGGCGGCCCGCCTTGTCGAGTGCCTGGAACGAGACGGTTCATTGATGGATTTGACGTCATTGAAAGCACTTCGCTATGGACTCGAACCGATTGTCCCTACTGTGATAAAGCGCTTGAATGAGCTTCTCGATCCCTGGACCGCTTTGCCCTTGCTTACAGCTTTCGGATACGGGATGACCGAGACAGGATTACTTTCTGTCACCCAACTCACCACTTTGGACACACTTCTGGGGACGAAACGCACTTCTCCCTATGTATCGTTAGGTGGATGCGTATCTGGAAAGGCGCTTCGAGTGGTCGATGAGCACGGGCGGGTCGCACCTCAATCTGAGATTGGCCTCATCCAGGCGAAATTGGAGATGGGGATGATCGACGGGTTTCTCGATGAGAGAGGAATACTGCAGCCACTCGATTCCGTTGATGGCTGGATTTCCACTGGCGACCTGGGATTTATTCAAGACGGCGCGTTATCCGTAACGGGGCGTGAGAAAGAAATTCTCATTGTCAGAGGACGCAATATTCCGCTGTTGGGTGTTGAAGAAGCGTTGCGAAAGATCCCTGGAATCAGGTCGGACTATCTGGCCGCTTCCGCCATCGAAAGCGATAGCATGGTCATCTATTTCTCGATCGACAGTTCCAGTAAGGAGGCGATTCAACGGGCCGCAAGGGAAGTCTCGCGTGAAGCTTCCATTTATGCAGGAGTTCAGCCGGAGTGTATCGTCCACATCGATCCAGCAAGCTTCCCCCTCACTAATACGGGAAAGGTCAGTCGCCGCGATCTGCTAGCAGGATTTCGCTCGGGCACATTTGTTCCGGTGCCCCTTGAGAGAAATTCATCAGGCTTACCGATCGATGATTCGTTCGATTATGATTTGCGTAAATTGGCGGAGATTTGGAAAGACTGCCTCAATTTAGACGGCCTTCCAGGCATGGACATGAACTTCTACGATCTGGGCGGAGACTCAGTCAAAGCTGCATCCCTCCTGCAGACACTGAGCGTGTCTTTTCAGACGCAAGTTGATACATCCTGGTTTTTCGAGAATCCCACAGTGAGGGGGAGTTTTGAAGCTTTGAGAAGAAGCGATTCAGGCGAATACGAAGAGCCACCGAAACCCTTTGGTGAAAACTCCCCTGTCGTAGTGATGAGACAGGGGAGCGAGCGAATCCCACTCTTCCTCATACCCGGCGGGATGGGAACAAAGAATGAACTTCTAGTTTTCTCCGACCTAGTCAGGCACTTCGAGTCAGACCGAAATGTATATGGGTTTGAAGCACCACTCGGAAAATCGAGAGGAGATAAAACACTTTCAGTGAAGCAAATTGCCGGAGATTACATAACCGAAATCAAACGGATCCAACCTCTGGGGCCTTATGTTGTTTGCGGTGAATGTATCGCCGCCGCAGTGGCCTATGAAGTCGTTCAACAGTTGATTGACTCCGGAGAGAGAATCGCTCAACTAATTCTGTTGGATCCGTTTTTTCCGACTAGAAAATACTTCAGCCACTTCCGGGAAACAGGGTATGAGCGACTGAAAAAGGTTCATGGAGCGGATCTCGCATCCAGGGTTTATCCTTACTATTTGGCGCTCTTTCATTACCAGCCCTCGAATTTCGAAGGTGATACAACATTGATGGTCGCGGAGACCTCGTCAGGGGGAATCGGCGGGGCTAAGAATTGGCAGGAATTAATCTCCGGAAAACTACAGATCAAACACATACCGGGCGATCACGACTCCTACATCCGAGAGCATGCTCTTGAGACCGGTCAATTACTCGGAAGCGTCATTGATGACATTACCGATCGCTAGCAAAGTTCAGCCATTCCACTCGTTGCTCAAGCTCCTCTAGACTCCCCTTACAGCGACTTCAAGACCTCAACACGACAAGGTGCCACTCCGCTGCTGACGAAATCAAGCTGCCCTGCCACCCCAATGGAGACATCAATGATACGTCCGTGGATATACGGACCGCGATCATTGATCTTCACAATCGCAGATCGGTTATTATTGAGATTGGTCACCTCAACCATCGTTCCCATCGGGAAGGTTTTGTGCGCAGCGGTCATACCTGAATTGGAAAGGCGTTCACCGCTCGCAGTGCGTGTCCCCCCGTTTGTCTTCACGCTGTAGTAAGACATTTTGCCCTGAGACACCTGCCCGGTCTTACGAAGACCGAGACGCGCGAAATTGGGCGCCGCGTTCACTTTACCGCCCGAACCTGATGTCCCAGGGGATTCGCAGGAAGGTAGGATCAACAGGAAGTTGAGAGCAAGACAAAGGGGAAGGAGTCTAGTCATATGAGAACATCCCGAAAATCAGGCCGTTGAAAAGACCTCTTTCTTGCAACTGAGGCTCTCTCCGGGTGCTGGATTGGCGGCAAATAGGGGCATGGTAAAAACTGTCCACCATTCCTTCTTACCAAACATTGGGCTCCTGCCTTATGCCGGCGGAGGACTCGATCAAAGTTGCTGTGCTGGAAATACAAAGAGTGCTTAATCCGGGATCAGCTTCTGAGGCGCCAGATCAATCCGTTTTCCACTTTTGTGCCTTCCTGGAAAAACCGTCGGCTCCTGACCTGATCAACTTGAACCATGTCGATCGCCCTTTTTACCGGGCTCAGAAAAACATCTCGGCGATTCCCCCAAGAACTTCGACGGACAAGGGCTTAATCTGAAAGTCGCGGATTTCTCCGGTTGCCAAGGCTCTTTCCCGGTCAGCTGGATTCAGGGAGGTTGTTAGCATCGCAATGATGATGCCTGATTTGACTTCCTCCGGCAGTTCCCTGTATGCCTCAAGAAACTCAAAACCGTTCATTCGGGGCATGTTGATGTCTAATAAAATCAAATTAGCCCTGGGATACTGATCATCATTCCCGGCGTCGAAAGACTTCCTGATGTATTCAAGTCCCCTCTCGCCGTTCTCGGCAACCTTGATCTGATCGCAGAGACCGGACTCCTCGATAATGATCCGGTGAAACAGATTATCTGCCTCACTATCGTCGATAAGAAGGATACAGCTAATTCGCTTCATGAGAACGGTTGGGTCGTTCATGCATCCCTAACCAACGGAGAGCGGGTTGAAAATACAAGGTTCCATCAACTAGGTGAAACACCGACCCGACAGAATGACAAGGCTGCGAATGATTCGCATTCACTCAGCCAACTTCGCAATGGTGAAATGGAAAGTACAACCTTCGTCTGAATTTGGCTCGGCCCATATTCTTCCGCCGTGAAGTTCAGCAATCTTCTTGCAGATTGCCAGACCGATCCCAGTCCCGTGGTATTCATCGACGGAATGTAACCGCTGGAAGATAACGAAGATTTTCTCACAGTGCTTTTCATCAATGCCAATGCCGTTGTCGGTGATGGAGAATAGGTAGTGAGTCATGTTCTCTGTCGCCGTTAATCGGATGATGGGTGCGACGTCCGGCTTGTGAAATTTAATCGCATTGCTGGCAATGTTTACGAACAACCGCGTCAACTCCAATTCGTTCCCGAATACTTCAGGCAGCTCATCGATCGTTATTATCGCGTCCGACTTTTCGATGGCATTCTTCAGATCACTGACTACCTCTTCCATTACAAGATGGCAAGAGACCTTGGAGAAGGCTGGATCATTTCCTACCCGAGACAGTTCGAGCAAATCCATGATGAGGGTTTGCATCCTCGAAGACGCTTTCAATACGTGCTTCATGTATAGCTTGGCCTTCTCGCCTTCTGGTTCTTTCTCCAGTAGACCCACAAAATTCGTGATCGTTCTAAGGGGTTCCTGCAGATCGTGAGAAGCGACGTAGGCAAACTGCTCCAACTCTCGATTTCGCTGCGCCACATCATTGATCATGAGATTGAAGGCTCGGGCGAGTTCTCCGATTTCGTCTTCGGAGAAGACGGTGGCTCGGGCATCAAGATTCCCGGCTCCAATCTCCTCTGAGGTTTTTACGATTTCGTTTACTCCACGCGAAATACTGCGGCTCAAGGTGATGGCGAGTAAGATTCCCGAAATTTCAACGGTCAAGGCAATGGAGAAAACAATTCCGAGAACAAGACGTTCGAGGAAACGCGAACCCTCACTAAGGGTCGAGGAAAAATCCCCTTCGACTTCCGTGAACGCCTTGTTCAGACGAGCAATTCTGGTGAGGACCGGATCAATCTGATCCGTCGCTGTGACCCCCGAAACAGATATGATCGCATAGATTTCGTTTGCTGAATCCCTGAGATCAGAAACCAGAGTATCTGCGTGATAGAAAAATTGAATGGCTTTTTTAAGGTAGGAAACTGAATGAAACCGAAGGAACAGATTGACCACCCCGTCGAGATCAGCAGGATGGATTCCACCCTGCAGGTAGCCTTCCCGCATGATATTGGTGTCTGGCGTTTCCTTCTTCAATTCATCGAACGCCTTTCGGTCCCCTCCGTGAATTTCGAGGAACACTTTGAAATCACCAAAGTCAGCTTCATCTCCTGAATGCGAATATTGGATAAGCGAGAAAACGGCGTCTTTCTGATTCTTTGACCAGAACCCCTCCGCCTCCACGGATGCCCTTACCGAGGAGAGCGTAGCAATTGAGACCCTTAAGGTAATCAGTTCTATCATGATCAGAACTGACATGACACCAATCGTGATATAGAGCTTTTGCGCGATGGAGATATTGCGGAGCCATCTAAAAAGTGGAACTCTATTCATAAACTCTCCTTCATCCCTGCGACCTATCAGGATTCTCTAGATTTTGTAAGAAGAATGCAAGGCGACATAGTCGGAAAGACGACATCAGGTCCGCCCCATGACAGCTCGACTAGGTCGCTAGTCCACGATTGGAGCCCCCTCTCCCCTTCTGTGAAACCTTTGAAGCAACATGATCAAGGTAGCTATGACGCAAGTCTGCCTTCAGGTCCAACTCTTCCCACGAAGACAAGATTTACCCCTTCCTCCCTCCTCAATCCGGAGCGATGTCCTGAAGAATATAATACCAGTCAATAATCAGCCATCCGCCTATTTTTACTGCACTCGCCCGGTCGTAATCTTCAGAGATCGGCTTGAGCTCTCGAAAAATCGGCTCGAAAAGTGGCTTCAACAAGTTAGCTCCGTTGCGGGAAAGATGATCTTCATACCAAACCACTAAAGAGACAGGTGAGTCTGCCACAGTGCTTCAAAGAAAGACCTTTGGAGCCAGAGAGATTCACCACGGGCCCAAGGGTGATCCCCGGGAATGGACCCATCAGGCGGACAACCCGGAGTTGGCCGAGGTAAGAGAACGACTCGCCGCCTTCCTTCCGAAACAGGAAGTCGTGTTGGTAGTTCGGTGCAGAACTCTATGATCGCAGACAAGCCGAATCGGAAAAACCAACCGCAGAAGAACGAAATAGAAGTAACGAAGAATATCAAGCTGGCCTGCCGGCGAATTGATGTTTACCCTCCTTTAATTCCACCTAACAATTAACAAACCTCCTTCAATAGAATGAAACGGATCGCAATTCTAAGCATCATATCGGCATTCCTGATCGCGGGATGCGGGCAAACGGAGGAACCTGTCGAAGACACCATACGCTCCGTCCGGGCCTTGAAAGTCGGCGACCTCGACGGACTGACTGGACGCAGTTTCCCAGGCCGCGCGCGGGCTGCTCAGGAAGTGGACCTGGCATTCCGAGTCTCCGGCCCGCTCAATGCATTCGCGGTCAAAGTCGGCGACGTGGTCGAGAAGAACGCCCTCATCGCTAACATCGATCCCCGTGACTTCAAAGTGGCCTTGCGCAACGCGCAGGGCGGTCTCGATCGGGCCAAGGCCACCGCCGCCCGGGCCAAGGTCGACCTGGACAGGATGGTCAACGCTCAGAAACAGAATTCGGGAGCAGTCAGCGAGGCGGCTGTCGACCGTGCTCGCGAAACCGTAGAGGTCGCCGAGGCCGATATCACCTCTTTCCAGGCCTCATTCGAGACAGCGGAAGACGCCCTGAAGGACACAACCCTTCGCTCGCCTTTCGCCGGCACCATCGTGGCAACTTATGTCGAGAATTTTGAAAACATCCGGGCTCAGCAGATGATTGTCCGGCTGCTCGACAATACTCAGATCGAGTTTGAGGTCGGCATTCCTGAAACCCTGATCTCGATGGTGTCCTACATCGCAGACATCAGCGTCACCTTCGATGCGTTTCCCGATGTCGAACTACCGGCGAAGATCCAGGAGATTGGACGGGAAGCTTCGACGACCACCCGCACTTTTCCGGTGACCGTCATCATGGATCAACCTGAGAACGTTTCCATTCTACCGGGAATGGCAGGCCGTGCCTCAGGGAAAGCCATTCCCCCGGACAGTGCCCCTCCTATGAGCCTCGTGATTCCGGTCACATCGGTGTTCGCCCCCGAGACCGAGGACCAGAGTTTTGTCTGGGTCATCGACGAGACTTCGAATGCCGTCACCCTTCGTCCGGTTGATCTGGGCGATGCCATCAGCAGCGGGTTCGTAGTCGAAGGTGGGCTTGAGAGGGGTGAGATGATCGCCACGGCCGGAGTCCACTTCCTCGAGGAGGGACAGGTAGTCACCCCAATGTTTCAGTAGTTTCAGAGAACTTCTGTGATGAAATTAGCCGGATTTGCCATCGAGAACCGTGCCTTCTCTTACTTCGTCGCCGTGGTGGTGGCGATCGCCGGAGTCGGGAGTTTCTTTTCCCTCGGCCAGATGGAGGACCCCGCGTTTGCAGTGAAATCCGCGGTGGTTACTGTCGGTTACCCGGGGGCCAGCGCTGAAGAGGTCGAACTCGAGGTCGCCGACCGCATCGAGATCGCACTCCAGGAGCTGCCGCAGCTGGATTTCGTCGAATCCTGGTCCCGTCCGGGCCAGACCCAAATTGTGATTTCAATCAAGGACGAGTTCTGGGCCGACCGGCTTCCTCAGATCTGGGATGAACTGCGCAGGAAAATCAACGATGTCAGAACCTCGATGCCACCCGGTGTTGAGGAACCGGTCATCTCCGACGACTTTGGCGATGTCTTCGGATTTCAGCTGGCTGTGATCGGAGATGGTTACACCGCTGCCGAGTTGGAACGCTACGCCAAGGATCTCCGCAAGGAACTGAGTGTCGTCGATGGTGTGTCGCGCGCCGATCTCTGGGGCGTTCAGCAGCAGGTCATCTATCTGGATGTTTCTGAGACACAACTCGCCCAACTGGGGCTCAGCGATTCCAGCATCGAGAACACTCTTCGCCAGCAGAACATGATCGTCGACGCCGGTAATGTCGACATCGGCAATCGACGGATTCGCATCGCTCCTACCGGGGAGTTTCGGAGTCCGGAAGAGATTGGCTAATTGACCGTCCGGCCTTCGATGCTGGACAGCCTTCAGAACCCGGATGCCGGGTTCGCCTCTGAGCGCTCGACGGAACTGATCCGAATCAAGGACCTCGGAACGGTTCGGCAGGGTTACATTGAGCCTCCTTTCACCCAACTACGATTCAACGGTCAGCCAGCCATCGGCATCTCAATCACCAACAGCGCTGGCGCCAATGTCGTGACCGTGGGCGAAGCGATCGAGAGCCGGCTCGAACAATTAATGCCTATTTTGCCGCTTGGTATCGAAGTGCGAAAGGTGCATTGGATGTCGGATATCGTCGACGAAGCCGTCAGCGGGTTTCTCGTCAGTTTTGCCCAGGCCGTCGCGATCGTCCTCGTAGTACTCACCCTTTTTATGGGATGGCGGATGAGCATGATCATCGGCACTGCCCTGATCATGACCATCCTGGGCACCTTCGTCGTCATGGCAATCACCGGGGTTGACCTTCAGCGAATGTCTCTGGGGGCGCTGGTCATCGCGCTCGGCATGATGGTCGACAATGCTCTCGTCGTCGCGGACGGCATGGTCGTGCGTCTACAGCAGGGCATGGACCGCAAAAAGGCCGCGATCGAATCCGCCACCAAACCCGCAATTCCACTGCTGGGCGCGACCGTGATCGGACTGATGGCGTTCTATCCAATCTACGCTTCGGTCGATTCCGCGGGGGAATATTGCCGGACCCTCTTCACCGTTGTGGCGATGGCCCTGGTCGTCAGCTGGGTGGTATCGGTGACCCTGACTCCGTTGCAATGCATCGACATGGTACCGGATCCCAAGGATGGCGGCAAAGACAACGATCCTTATGCCAGCGGAATGTTCAAGAAATTCAGAGGGCTCCTCGAAACGGCGATCCGTTTTCGCTGGCTGACCATCGGAAGCACGGTCGCCCTGCTGTTGGTATCGCTCTTCGCCTTTCAGTTCGTCTCCCAGCTATTCTTTCCGGACTCATCCATGAAGAAATTCATGATCGATTTCTACGCCACCGAGGGCACCCGGATCCAACAGGTGGCATCCGATCTCGAAGCGGCGGAAGACAAGCTGAGCGCGGACGATCGAGTCCAGGACGTGACTGCTTTCATTGGCGCAGGACCGCCGCGTTTCTATCTGCCGGTCGATCCCGAATCACCGAATCAGTCCTACGCGCAGCTGATCGTGAACGTGCATGACTTTCGCGATATCGACGGCCTAATCGATGAATACTATCCCTGGCTGACCGGGCAATACCCGGACACTCTGGTCTCGATGCGAAAGTACGGCGTTGGGCCAGCCACGACCTGGAGGTTCGCGGTCCGGATCAGCGGTCCGGATCAGCGGTCCGGATCAGCGGACCGGCCATCGCGGATCCTGCCGAGCTCAGAGCTATCGGGGAAGAAGGCGTGGATATTCTGAAGGACAACCCGTTGTCGGGTCCCGCCCGAACAGACTGGCGGGAGCGGATCGCCGCACTGGAGCCGCGTTTCAACCAGGAGCGAGCCCGGTGGGCTTCGATTACTCGTGATGATATCGCCCGTGCCACCCAGCGCTCCTTCGACGGGCGGACCATCGGGCTTTACCGGGAGGACGACGAGGTGAGGCCCATCGTCCTGAGGCAGACCGATGATGAGCGCCAGAACTTCACTTCGATTGATTCGATCCAGGTGCAGCCCGCGAGTTCCAGCACAACAGTTCCTTTACTACAAGTGACCGACGGGGTTCCCATCGTATGGGAGGATCCTATCATTGGCCGCCGCAACCGGCGGAGAACCATCACCGTGCAAGCCAATCCCATTTCCGGCGTTACCCTGCCGGAACTGCGGGAATCCGTTCTCGCGGAATTCGACTTACTCGAGGACCGTCTGCCGCCAGGCTACTCCTTGGAATGGGGAGGCGAATACGAAGACACCGTCGACGCCCAGGCGGGATTGGTCCCCGGAATTACCCCGACGGTGATCATCATTTTACTGATCATCGTAGGGCTATTCAATGCTTACAAACCTCCTATCGTCATTCTCCTGACCGTCCCCTTTGTCGCGATCGGAATCTCATGGGGGCTACTGATTTTCAACGTTCCGTTCGGTTTTGTTGCGTTACTCGGCGCCATGAGTCTGGTGGGCATGATGATCAAAAATGCCATCGTCCTGCTCGATGAATGCAACGTGCAATTAAGTGAAGGTAAGAGCCGCTACGAGGCGATCATCTACGCGGCACTCTCCCGCCTGCGGCCGGTCTCGTTGGCTGCGGCGACCACTGTTCTCGGGGTCATTCCCCTGCTCCAGGATGTCTTCTGGGTCGGCTTGTCAGTCACCGTGATGGCGGGCCTCAGCTTTGGCACCCTGCTCACCATGTTTCTGGTGCCTGTGCTTTACTCGACGATTTACAAGATTCGTCCGGAAAAATCAATATAGTAGCCGATCCTGTCGCCTACTTTTTCTTCCGTCACCTCCTACGATTGAACTACCAAAATTGATTCGCTCGTTTTCCGCGGGTGCACGCCCCCTTTTATCAGTCCTTATTTTTCACCATCTGAGATGGAACTAATCAAGCCACTTCGCGCGTTGATCGTGATCGGCCATCCCGGGCACGAGCTGGGTTGCCTTCACTTTGCAGCACTGAATTCCTGCCGATTCTATTGCGTTAGCGATGGAGCAGGAGCCACAGGAGTTTCACGACATCAATTGTGTCACCAGGCACTGGTGGATGAAGGACACGACGGATACGTAAATCTTGAAAGCATCATCTCGGAGCCCACACTCTTTTCCTCGATTCTGGAAAGCGATGACACGCCCTGGATTGAGCTAGTTAGCGCCCTTCGTCGGCATATTGATGAATTCCAACCGGACATTCTGCTGTGTGACGGATATGAAGGTTACAACCCGGTTCACGATCTGACGGCTTTCTGTGCTTTGAACTCTTCCCGGCAATTGCCATCTGTGACGATTCCACTGACCAAGGAAACGGTAGAACAAGGAAAAGCACATCCGGACGATCTCACCGTGGATGCAGATTCGAAAATGGCGGCAGCGAAGCGAGCCTATGCCCTTAAGCTGCAAAGCCGTATTCCCGAAATTCCGCAGGACGATTTATCGCTTACGTCATACTCCACAAGGTCCGAAACTTTCCGTCACCAGAAGAGCCCGACTCTAGATCTTGAGGCCTTTGAATTTGCACAAACTCCCTTCTACGAGAAGCATGGAGACCGACGCGTTGCCGAAGGGAAATATACTGAACGAATCGGTTTTCGCTCTCATGTGAAACCATTGATGAGAGCGATCTTGAAGAAGACGGGAATCGAAGCATGAAATTGCTCATCACCAATATCGCCGCCTGTAGCAGAAGTGGAACCGAGGTGGTTACTGCTGAGCTCCTGATGGAGCTGCGAAGAAGAGGCCATGATGTCGTTCTCTATTCACCTCAATGCGGAGAACTCGCAAAAAGCCTCAAGGCCAAAGGAATCTCAGTGGTTGAACAGATCGGGCAGGTTCCCTTCATCCCCGATTTGATTCACGGGCATCATAACACCTGCATCGCTGCGGCCATTACGCGATTCCCGGATACCCCGTGCCTCATGGTGTGCCACGACTATGATGTTTACCACGACCTCCCATTCGTTCACCCTTCGATCTACAGATACGTAGCTGTCGATGCCCTGTGCCTGCGCCGGCTCAAGGAGCACGGGATTCCCGAAGAACGGAGTTTGATTATCAATAACAGGGTGGACCTGGACGCCTATCGGCCAAAGTCCGTCATCAGAGAGAAACCCGCGAAGGCGCTCATCCTTTCGAAAGGATCCGCCCATGAAGAATTGGTTCAGGAAGCATGTCTAAGACACGGCATCCAATTGGATCGTCTAGGTCCTGCCTTTGGAAATGAAGTTGATAATCTCCACGACTTACTGCCCGAATACGACCTTGTCTTTGCCACAGCGAGAATGGCGCTGGAAGCGGCAACATGCGGCTGCGGAGTCATCGTCATGGATCACCGTGGCCTTGCCGGGGCCCTCAATACCGCCAACTGGAGCGAATGGTATCACTGGAACCTGGGACGCGGGATTCTCTCTCATCCCGTCAATGCTAAAACGATTGAAGATGCCTTTCAGTCACTCGATTGGGCAAACCTCGATGCCTTGACCAGCCTTGTCAGAGAAAGCGCAGGCCTAGCCGAAGGGGTGGATCAGTTTGAGTCTCTCTATGCCGACATTCTTGAAGAATCAAAAATGCCCAGCGAGAATCGCCCGCCTTTCGGAGGGGCGCCCGATTTCGCCACCTTTCTTGAAGACTATCTCCCAGGATATAATACCTCCCGACCTTCCCACGATGTTTTTCGTTTTCTGACAGATGAAAAGACGACTCCAGAGATGGAGATGCTGCGGCAATTGCAGGACTCCTTCGATAGACGAATTGCTCAACTTGAAGAGCAATTAAAATTGGAAGAGAGCACGCCAAGGGAAAGCTCTGCAATCCCGAGTGAAAGTTGATCCCGCGGACCGACTGGGATGACACCTTCAGAATTTCAAAAGAAGGGGTGCCGTCATCGCCTGAAATCGGCTTCACTCCCGTCACCTCGGACCTAACAGAATTTACCCTCACACATAATTGATTTCGCTACGCTTTGGATGCTTCGCTCGACTCTTCGAGGTGCCTGTCTACTCGGCTTCCGCGGGGGCAGACGCCTTTCTCCACTTCATTCCGAATCTATTACGTTCTTCGGAAAATCGCAATCTCAACACGACCTCACTTCCACCCAGCCACCAGCCCCCCTTTCAAGGGACAGGCTAATTGTTCATGGAAGCAGGAGCGGCTATGACCGGTCCGCTTCCCGATGACTGGCGGCGCAAATCTTCAAGGGAGGGTCACTCTAATTCTACTGAATGAGCGTCGACCAGAGATGGGCAGTTTGTTGACGACGCGTTCCCAGATTTGGTCGATAGGAGTCACGGTTTCTTCCGCGGTTAGTGGTGTAAAGCTCTCGTCGGTGAGTTGGGTAGATATCATCGGGGTGTAGATAAGTCCGCTCTTTCTCCGGCGGACATATTCTATTCTCCAGATCAATGTGCCAACCTCGTCGACAATTACAGTAGCGGGGATCCCGGAGATCCCGCCGGACTGCATTGCGTGATAGTCCAGACCGTTCAAGTCGAGATTGAAGGCATATTTCATCAAATTGCTGACACCCTCTTCGAAGGGGGCGGATTCCGGCTCAGCGTCGGTTCCGCTCAGGCCCGTGAGACTGATGACCTCGTCAAAGAGTGCCCTCGAATCCGGCGAAGGCCCGCCGGCGTTGTCATTGCTCATAACTTGCTGCAGTTCAGAAAGGCTCAAGGCTCGGTTGTAGATTTGCAGAGAGTCGAAGTGAGCGGAAGTGTATTCTGCCCCCCCCGGGCCACGCCCCAGATAAAAGTCCTCCAGTGTGCCCAGGGTAGTTCCCGCCAGAGTCGTGCTGCGGTCAAATTGTCCGTCGAAATAGGCGCGCAATTCAGAGCCCTCTTTCACGAAGGCAAGATGCCGCCACTCACCCACAGGAAGCGAGCTCGCGGTGGAGAACCCTTCGTTGTAGGCGTCGCTCGTGCTGATGGAAATTTCCAATTGATTGCTGTCCGGTCTTAGGAAGACACCCAGTGCACGCTGGTCCCAGGAAGATCCCTTGCCGGCGAGACCTCGCCACGAGCCCGTAAAATCCTCCTGAAGGTTTACCCAGAAAGCGACGGTGAAATCGTGGTTATTTTCTCCAAGGTGAATGTCAGAGGAGTGGGTGATACGCAGGAGACCTGACAATCCATCGGTCGCAATTCCCGATCCGCTATGTCCGTTGATCCAGGTGGTTGCCCCGTCTAGTTGTCCGTCATTACCGTTTGCGGTTTGGTCACTGGCGGTGTCGCCGCTGGTTTCTTCAAACGAGAGGGATGACATGAGGTCGGAAGGAAAGGAACTGCCAGAGGGTTCGAGGGACTCAATCCATTGATAGAGCACGTTTATGGCTTCGGTATCAACTGTGTGCCGGCCAAGCGGCGGCATATTTAAACTGGGTTCGCTGGTATTTTGCCGGATCCAGGCCATGGAAAGCCAGGCGTCTCCCGGGGTGATCTCTGTGGCTCCAGTGTATCCGAAATTGTTAACAACGGGACCATTCAGAACCCCGGCGAGGTTGAGTGGAGTTGTGAGCCGGTAGTCGAACTCACGAATCCCCTCTTCAGGCGTGTGGCAGTGGGCACAGTTAGAGTCGAGGTAGGAGCGGGCACGGAGCTCAAGGCTCGCCGTTGGGTCATCGATAGCTGCTGATGTTAGAAGGTTAGGAATTTCTGATTCCTCGAGAGGTTCGCTAAAGAAACCGAGACGGTTCAGGGTGATAAGTTGGTTGGCGATTCGGCCGGTGGAAGGATAGAAAAGGTTGCCATTCAGTTGGCGGGTTCGAAGTCCAAGGACGCGATCAGCGCTGGAGGTGTGACATCGCAGACAGTCGGCCCTCGAGGGGAAAGACCATTGGTAGGATTGGCCGGCATTACTGAAAGTCTCCTCTTCGCCGGTCAGAAGAAGGTCGGCATCGCTCTGATCCTCCCGCCATCTGTAAGTGAATCCAAACCATCGGCCGTCTGTTCCGTGAACGAGAAATCGAGTTTCGACCCGACGCCCCGCTATGGTGAATTGTTTTATAATTACGGTTCCCACAGGGAACTGCCAATTTCCATTCTCTGAGTAGACGATCTGCTCGCCGGGCTCGTCCGGGGTGCCATCATTGGGGATGGCTATCCAGCGGCTTTTCATTGCGCCGTCAGACCAGAGGGGAGCATTCACGCGATAGGGAATAAATCCTGAAGATGGGGTCAGGGAAGCTACGTCGCTGAAGGCCCCCGTCTGGCTTAGGGTTACGGGTGGCTGCGGAGAGCTCGGACCGACTCTAGTAAGACGATGAATCTTGCCCGAGGCCTGATTCGAGTTGGAGCGACTGAGAGTATAGATTTCATCGCTCGCGTCGAAACCGAATGAGGTCAGTGCAGATGGGCCAAAGTCGGCCGTGAGCAGAAGTTCCTTGGTAACGTTAATGCCGTTGCGGGTGACCGCCCAGATACCGCCGGTTTCGTAGTCGCCGAAGATGTATTTTTCACCGAGGCTGGAAAGGTGATTCTGCCCCCGGTAGACATAGCCTCCAATGACGCAGCTACCGTCGTTGTCTGCGTAGTCGAGCAGAGGAGGCGTGTCGATACCGATCAGCTGAGTCGGTTTGGATTTCGGGCCGGGAATACTTCCCTCCCGGTAGGGCCATTGCAAGTTTGCTCCTGCGACGACGAGACTGATCTCTTCCCGGTCCCACTGTCCCACATCTCCCAGGTAGATATCGCCGGTCGGCCGATCAATGGTCATTCGGTGAGGGCTGCGAGCTCCCAGCGCCCAGAACTCTTCAAGGATCAATCCAGCGGGATCCAACCAGGGGTTGTCATTTGGAATGTAATACCCTTGAGAGAACGAGTCAGGCCAACCCGACGGGGGAGGCGCAGGGTTCTGAGGTTGCCGGCGAATGGGATGACTGACAGTTCCTCCCTGTTGGTCGACATCGATTCGAAAGACTCCGGACAGCAATCCTATGTTGATCTTTTGAGTGGCATCGTAGAGGTCATTCGCTCCGCCTTCATCACCGATGGCCAGATAGAGAAACCCCTCGTTCCCAAAGAAGAGTCCGCCTCCGTTGTGCCAGCCTTGACGGTCATACTGCTGGATCAAGATAAACTCGCTCGCTGGGTCGATACTGTCGTCCGAAGAGCTCCAGGTAAGCCGCGACAATCGGCAGTAGGCCATTTCGCCTTCATCTGTATCCGGAGTGTAGCGGTAATAGACGTAGAGAAACTGCGCATTCGGCGATCCTCCCTGCCCAAACTCAGGATGAAACGCAACGCTGAAAAAACCGCTGTCGCCGCCGCCCTCAACTTGATCGGACAGATCAATCAAGGTGGTGATGCTCGAAGTCGATGCGTTATTCTCAAAGACTTTGAGAATGCCTTTTTTTTCAGCAAGCATGAGACGGGTTGTCCCCGGCACGGGGAGCAGTTGCATGGGAGCTTCAAACGTGAGACTCGGAAAGGCGTCCACCAACTGCCAGGCGTCCCCTTCCTGAGGAGTCAGCGAAGGCAGGTTTCCATTGAGGAATGGAAGTATTGCAGGGGCCGCATCCAGACCCGGCTGTTGCGCGAGTAGCCTAGTGATGAAAAAACCAAGAAAACAAATGAGCCCCGGAATTACCGGGTGAATTGAGCTGGGTATTCTCATTCAAATTACTAAGATTAAGCCCCTCTTTATTGGAGGGGCGACGCACCAACACGCGGACTGGATGATTGCTGTGGCGGGCTTTCCAATCATGGCTGGAGAAGTGAACCTCATTATTACAGTTACTGCAATTCATTATTGATAGGATTATTACCTATAAGACGTGATTGGTGAGCATCCTGAGAGGTGCCCCTTCAGTGGCGATGCCCTTTTCTACTGAGGTTTCGAGCCCACATTCGAAGAGGTAAGCAAAGAGGTGAAGCTCTCGATCGATCCCAACAAGCTCGACACCGTGGTGGTGCCGTGGCCCTTTTGAGCAGGCAGGAGCGTCCTCAATCTCTACAAAGTCCCGCCTCGGAATTCATCTTCCTCGAAGACGTGGACAAGGCACTTTGAGGCCAGGCAGAAGTGAGTTCAGGTCGAGTGATTTTTTCGACTCGTGAAAGTCGCTTCTAAAAGTGCAGACCTTGATATGTTTCTGGTCGATCAAAATGACTCTTATGGTGCCAACAGCACCTCCATCTTCAAGAAGCCGGAGGGGACATCTTTGATCTTTGACGGAAATCTAACACAACCCCATTCGAAGCCGGCCGGGGCTGCAGGAAGTCCGGCTGGAGCGGCGACATGTTCGGGCACCTGATCGAACTCGATTAGGTCTATGGAACCCACTCCTCGGTAGGTGACTCCTCCGAAACGCTCGTAATTCGAAGCCGTTTCCTCTCCACCGGTGAGGCGGATGTAACACAGAGTGAGATAATTATCTCCACTGAGAGGCTGGAAGCGGAGATGCTGTGTCGGAAAGGAGTCCGGGAGAGTAGGATCAGTTTCGCCTAAAGCCCACTCCGAAAAGTCAGCGACCATGTCATCGTCCGAGTCCTCCATGGGGTCTCCTGATAGTCCGTGTGCCGTCGCAAAGGATTGGAAGCTAGTGTATTGCGGAAGTATGATCGGAGCCGAGATGGTCCCGGTCGCGACGGCGTCATCCAGATTCGAGTTCACGGGATTCGAGAGAGTGAGAAAATACGTTTCGTCCCCCTCCACGTCGGAGTCCGCCAGGATGGGGACGTCGACGGTGAGTAGCGTTTGTCCTGCTAAAAACGTTTTCTGCCCACTGATGGCGGTGTAGTCACTTCCTGCCTGCGCCGACCCATCACTCGTCGCAAAGTCCACCGTCACGGAAACAGGAGACGGCGGTGTCAGTTGGATCGCAAAACTCGCGGTTCCGGCATTTTCGGGCACAGATCTATCAACAATCGATAATTGAGTCAGAGCCGGGCTGCTCTGTACTGCTTTGACCGGTCCATATTCCCAATACCGGCCTCCCAATTCAGGCTTCACCATCAATAGATAGTCTTTCCCGGCTATCACGGGAGTGAACTCGAAACTGCTGGCATCGCCCGCCAAATCCTGGAACTCGAGGCAGGTAAATTCCTGATGATTGGTGACGCTGATATCGTCGATGTGAATCCCGTAACTTGAAGAGGACCCGACAAAAGTCGAACCGGTGGGCTCAAGCAGGAAGCGGATGCGGATGGGGCGATTCTGGTAGGCCGAAGGGATGGCCACACTGGCTGACAGAAACGAAGAAGGATCCCACTGAGCGGAACTCCCCAAGTTGTTTCCGTCTATAGTGTGAATCGTCCTGAATCTCTGGCCTTGATCGCGGGAGACCTGAACCCGAAGTTTTGTATCCGGATGCATGAACACTCGGCGGTATTTGAACTGGATCTCGCTTCCTGCCGCCGGGACAATATCACGCTCCACCGCGAAAGAATCGGCAGAGCCAGAAGCAGGAGTGGCCAGATGAAAGGCTTTCGCCCCCGACGCTTTATACGTAGACGAGAGCAGCGAATAGGCCGCGTCGGTTCCATCAGCTACATTGGGCAAAGGTGCTGTTTCAGCTCCTTCAGTCCAACTACCGGCAGCAGGTTCTGCGATACAGACACGGTAGGAATCCGCACCGCTGATGGTGTTGAAGCTGTACTGATTGGCCAGTCCCAGGTTAGGAACTCCCTGCCCAGTCACCGTGATTTCGTCCCCCAGCCGAAACGGATCGATCAAAGTCACATCGTAGGTACGGCTGGTAAAGGGAGCGTTGGCGATACCATTAATCGTCACCTGATAGGTTATATCGGAGTCGGAAGCCTCCGCTGGAATGCCGCTCGGTCGCCAAACCAACGTGTTGTCGCCGTAGCCGTTCTGAACGGACTCCTGCACAACCGAGACGGCGTTCCCGCCTTTGGTCATACTCACGGTGGCACTGGAAAAATCAGCCGCATGATACCCATAGGACCATCGCGGATAGGCCTGGGTGTCGTTAGGTGCAAGATGGTGGGGTACAAACCCTTTGGGAGGCCACGCGATTTCGGGACTCGGATTGGGAGCATCGGTAAAGTCGCCAATGACCCAGAGACAGTTCGCTGAATAGGGAAAATTGGGGGCATCAACAGGGATGTCTCCGACACCCATTTCCTGTGCCTGAGAATAGAGAATCCAGCGCCGGTGCCCCGCGACGTTGTTATGCAACCCGTCGTCGATCAGCTGACCTTCGATGGCGCTGGGCCCAAAGCTTCCCAAAGACAGGTTTCCCTTGCCCGCAGCTTCAATGCCATCAGTAGAGAGACATGGATTGGTTGGGAAGTTGATGCCAGGGGAATGAGAGAGTGCCTTCTCATAAGCCATGATGAGCGCCGCTTTCTGCGCCTTCGCATTTTTAGTAGCATCGAAAGTAATCGTGGAACTCAAACCCGCCATGGCCCGATAGTAGTTGATCCGGCGCAAGACGTGATTGCGAAACGCTACAGAGACGTCTCCTTCGTCGCAGGCATCCACGTCCCCGGTCCAACCATGAACCGATTCGGCACCCTCTGATGGAATGTATCCCTGGTGATAGAGGGATAACACAGAATTCCGGCTCGAAGTGTCCACCGAAAATCCCGATACAGGAGCTTCCTCTGCGTCAGCAATGAGAAGGCCCATGGTGAAAATGAAGGCTGCGGTACTCCCTCCAACATGTATTTTTGTAGCCCTTTGCATTATAAAAACCACAATATTAACACATATTCATAAAATATCGACATTTCGATAGGAAAGTAACCGCAATTCTCTCAATCCGAGTGGCCTAGGGGTGAGCGCACGGCAGGATCCACAGGGCAGACAGCCGGACACACCGTTAACGAATGGCGGTTGGGGTGAAACAGAAGCAGAAGCTATCGGCGCCAGTGAGCAACTATGAGTGGTCCAAGCTCTATCTGAACTAGCCGCCAAGCTTAGACACTTGCCACCCCATGATAAAGTCCGGCTAACCGCTATGAAAACCAAACTCCTAGCCTCTCAGCGCTGCGGCACGGATCTTGTATACAAGTTCGCTTTCACTGCAAAGCCTTCCCATAGAGACGAAATTCAACCCTTTCTCCCCCCCCCTGCACCCCTCAATCCCAGCCTGACCAACGCCCTAACAAAAGTGATAGAAAACGCAGATTCTAATCGATTAAAAGGTGATTAGGCTCGCAAAGAAACAGGCAATCAATTTTCATTATTGTTCGTGAAGATTTTAACGATCAGCAATTGCCCCTTAGTTGAGTCACAAGGCTCAGGATATATTATCGTGAATTTCGCAAGAAGACTCCAGGAGCGCGGGCATAAGGTTGATTTACATGGCCCTGAAGACATCGAACTATTCCCTTCCTTAGAAGGCCGCGCAAAACGCTATCGGCAAGCGCTCGGAATGCTAATCTTCTGTTTAAGGAAAACAAAAGAAGAGCAATATGATCTGATTGAGTTTTATGGGGCTGAAGCATGGCTGACGGTGTCGATACTGAAACGCCGCAAGCAACGCCCCTTTATGGTTATCCACTCCAATGGACTAGAAACTAATGTTGCTGAAGTCTTGTCCAAACACCCGGAATCATCCCCTCCCCCTAAGTGGTACCATTTGAATCAAATCCTTCGATTTGAAAAGGCATTCAAAGACGTTGATGGCATTGTAACAGTGAGTAAATTTGAGCGGGATTACGCATTAGATCAAGGCTATCAATCGAAATCGCGGATTCTCAATATTGACAACTGCCTTCTCGATGAATTTTTAGACTTAGAAATCGAATTTGAACGACAGCATGTGATCGCTTTTTGCGGCAATTGGCGCCCAATCAAGGGAACTCAAGTCATTGCACGTGACATGTCACGATTGCTCCAGGATTACCCTCAAAGTGTGCTGAAATTGATCGGCGTGGGTGAAGACTTTAAGAAGGAAGACGTTTTTGAGAGTTCCGTGTGCAACCAAATCGAAGTAACTCCTTTTGAGAGGGATAAAAATAATCTAAAAGCCATATACAAATCGGCTTCGATACTCATCATGCCATCCGTTTACGAAAGCTTCGGCTTAGTCAGCGCAGAGGCCATGGCATGCGGCTGTGCTATCATTGCGACTAAAGTAGGCTTTCCCGCAGATTTGAAAGACAAAGAGGAAATCATGCATATCGAAGGGCCCACCTCCCCCCACCTCTATAATGCGACAAAGGCACTATTGATCGATGATGCATTAAGAGCCAGCATTGCAAAAAACGGATATGATCGAGTGCAGTCATTACGCTGGGGCGGCGCAATAGATAGCATTGAAAAAACGTATCTACAGTGGTTAAAAAATCACTAAGAATTTGTGTCTCAATCGCCGGAAACTCGCTCACGCCTGTTGCTAGCGATCGATAACAATAGATCAAAAATTCCAGGCCGAACCACAAGGAACAAATGGCTCAAAATCGAAATTGTATTTTTTAGAAAATTACAATTTGATACGCTACACAATCTTTAGCCAGGACATGTGTGCCTGCAATTTCAACGCAGCCCCGTCGCAGCCTACGCCAAAATATCGTGCATCACGTCTCCATGCACATCAGTTAGGCGAAAATCACGTCCCGCGTAGCGGTAGGTGAGCTTTTCATGATTGAGCCCGAGAGTGTGCAGAATCGTGGCGTGAAGATCGTGAAAGTTAGTTCGATTTTCCACCGCAGCGATTCCGTTTTCGTCGGTTGAGCCATACCTCATCCCCCCTTTCACTCCGCCTCCAGCCATCCAGAATGAGAAGCCTGAGGCATTATGATCACGGCCATCCGCCTGTTTCACATCCGGGGTTCGCCCAAATTCTCCTCCCCAAACGACGAGGGTGTCTTTGAGCATGTCGCGCTGCTTGAGGTCATCGAGCAGGGCTGCAAGCGGTTGATCGACAGAGCGACAGTTGTTCGCCAGATTTTTCGACAAACCACTGTGTTGATCCCAACTGCCATGGCTCAGTTCGATGAACCGGACGCCCGCCTCAGCGAACCGGCGGGCCATGAGACATTGACGGGCGAAGCTGTCGAGCTTGGCGTCCTTGCCGATGCCATACTTCGCCTGAACCTTGGACGGCTCATCATTGAAACTCATCAACTCCGGCATCTCAGCCTGCATCCGAAAGGCGAGTTCGTAGCTTTCGATAACGCCCTCAATCTTACTGCTTTCCTTCTGCTGTTTGAGCAGGTCTCGATTCATGGTCTGGAGGAAATCAAGTTGCGCCCGTTGTTGACCAGGATCGAGACGTTTGTTTCTGAGGTTGGCGATCCCGGCGTCTTTCACGGACTGGCCGTAGTCCCCAATTTTGGTTCCTTGATAGAGGGCCGGTAAAAAGGCCGACCCGTAGTTCTGAGCCCCGCCGACACGGTCGGGCGGCGCGAGCGTAATGAAACCCGGCAGGTTTTCATTCTCGGTTCCGAGCCCATAAAGCGACCAGGCACCTAGAGAAGGACGGACAAACTGAAAACTGCCAGTGTGGAGCTGCACGAATGCCTGAGGGTGGGCCGGCGTGTCTGCATACATGCCATTGAGCAGGCACAGGTCGTCGGCATGTCGAGCGAGTTCCGGAAACAGCTCCGAAATGGGCAAGCCGCTTTCTCCACGTTTAGGAAATTTCCATGGACTCTTCTTCAACTTTCTGTTCCCTTTGCCCTCTACCGTTTTGCCATCGTTCTTTGCCAACTCAGGCTTGTAGTCAAAAGTATCGACGTGAGAGGGCCCCCCGCGCATGCAGGCGAAGATGACTCGCTTTGCTGTCGGTGCGAAATGCGCTTGCTTCGAAGCAAGCGGATTCTGATACGCCTCAGCCTGAGCCTGCTGCGCGGCGAGTGCGGAAAAGGCGGCGTAGCCAAACCCGGCTGAAACGCCTCGAAGGCAATCTCTTCTAGTCAGTCCAGGAGAAACGATTTGGGAACACTCGTAGGATTTCATGGTGGGGGGACTCAGTTGAGGTATCGGAATTCTGCAGATGAGATGAGGGCCTGACACAGGGTAATCAGACCCGCTTCCGGGGTGGGGTGCGAGGCAATCAATTTGGCGGCACGCTCCGTCTCTTCCTCCCGGGGAGTGCGACCAAGAATGAGCTTAAAGGCTCTCTCCACCGCTTGCCCGGGATGGGCACTATCGTTAGCCTGAAGGCGCGCCACGATCTGCTCGGATTGACGGGTGATGAAACCGCTGTTCATCATGAAAAGAGCCTGAGAGGGAACATTGGTCTCGTTGCGCTTCCCCACGATGAGACTTGATTCGGCAAAATCGAAAATCTTGAGCCCTGCAGGGGTGGCGTTGCGAACGATCGGAAGGTAAACACTGCGATGGGTCGTCTGCATTCCTTTGGAGAGGGTCGCGGTCAACCGCTTGTCCCGGCCATAGTTTCCGTTGCCCATTTGGGCAACGACCGACCCCTGGAGAGGAGAAAGGCTAAGGTCTCCAGAGAAACTGAGGATGGAGTCACGAATCGATTCCGCATCGAGTCGACGCAGGCCCTGTCGCCATACAAATTGATTGTCAGGATCGATCTGGTAATTCTCCTGATCAAAGTCAGTACTCCGCTGGTAAGTGTCGCTCAATACAATCTCCCGGATGAGGCTTTTCACGGACCAGTCGTGATCAATGAAGGACGAGGCGAGATGATCCAGCAGCGCAATATTGGATGGCGCGCGACCACTCGTGCCAAAGTTGTCGACGGTTGGCACAATGCCTTCCCCCAGGAGGTGGGACCAGACTCGGTTCGCCATGACCCGGGAGGTCAACGGGTTGTCGGGACGAGCCACCCAGTCCGCCAATTCGCGCCGCCCACTGCTTTCCTCGGCGATGTTCGGTATTCCAGTGATCGGTTCAAATACAGTGGGAATGCCTCGCGGAATGACATCAGCTTTAGTGTCAGGATTGCCACGAATCAGCAGGGCCGAGTTGCTCGGACTTTCTCTATCTGAAAGACCCATCGCGTAGTCGGGGGCTTCGGGTTTGTCACCCTTCATGTGGTCGACTCGCTCCCGATATTCCTTCATGTCATCCGTAGCATCCTCCATGCTGGCTTCCATCTTCGCGATCGCGGGGCGATTATTCGCCTTCTTGAGAGAGGCCAGCTGCTGCTTAGCTTTCTTCAGCTTTCCCTCCCGGGCGCGGAGTTGCTTGGTGAGAGTCACCATCTCCTTCTGGTAGGCCGTCAGTGCCGCATGCTTCTCCTCGGCATCGTCACCGATGGCCATCAGAGTGGATGCTTGACGGTTACCTCCCCCTGACTGAGTTCCAAAGTGGGTTTGGCTGCTGAGAAAGATTCCGGCCAGGGCGTAGTAGTCGGCTTGAGAGAATGCATCGAACTTATGATCATGACATCGGGCGCACGAAATGGTTAACCCCAGAAAGGCACGAGTGGTGGCATCGATCTGCTCGTCGATCACTTCATACCCAAAGACTTCCTTGCTGCGCTCGTTCAACATCTTGGGGCCGATCGCGAGAAATCCCGTGGCGACAACTCCTTCGTCGCTCCCTAACAGATCCCCTGCGATTTGCTCACGGACGAACTGGTCGAATGGCTTGTCGTCATTGAAAGAAGTGATGACGTAGTCGCGATACTTCCAAGCTTTGGGATAAAGAAAGTTGCGCTCCATCCCATTGCTCTCCGCATAGCGGACCACATCGAGCCAGTGACGACCCCACCGTTCTCCAAAATGAGAGGAAGCGAGAAGGTCATCAACCAGACGATTCGTCGCGCTGTCCCGCCCCTGTCGTGCCACCTCGGTGAGGAACGCATCAAGCTGACCAGGAGTAGGCGGCAGGCCGATGAGGTCGTAGTAGAGACGGCGCGCCAGTTTCTCTGGCTCGGCAACACCGACAGCCTTCAAGTGCTTCTCTTTCAAAGCGGACTCTACAATGGAGTCAAGATTGTCAGCATCGGATGACGCATTCAGCGCCTGATAAATCCAGTACTCACGCGCCTTCTCATAGTCGATGTCGGACTGCGTCAAAACGGCGGAACCGCTTTCCTCCACCCGAGGATCAGGCGCTCCCATTTTGATCCATTTTTTCAGATCGCTGATCTCGCTCGGTTTCAGCTTTTCTTTCGGAGGCATTTCCAGATCATCATCCTCCCAGGTGATCGCTTCAATGAGGAGGCTGGCTTCAGGGTCACCCGGTTCGATGACCGCTCCAGTATCGCCTCCGTGCAGAGTGGAATCCTTGGTGTCGAGGCGAAGACCTCCTTTGATCTTCTCGTCCGCAGAGTGGCAGCTGTAGCACTTTTCGGCAAGGAGCGGCCGGACCTTCTTTTCAAAGAAATTCAACTGGCCCGGAGGAATAGCGGCATCTCCGTATGCCGAGGAAAGGGCAAGCAGAACGAATCCAGCGATAGGGGCTCTCATGATTGATGATGAGCCTACGAATTCATCCAGTCTACATCAAGGAAGTGCCAACCGCATTCATGTGACCTGATGGGGGTGCAAATGGATGCCTCCACATGCGCTATCGCATTCGTTCCGCACCTCATTCGGATGAGCCTCTCACGGGATGAAACCAGCAAGCCTACCAAACTGGAAAGCTATTGACTTTGCATTCTCACCTTCTCCAGAAATTCACGATCCGGTGCCGTGAGCTTGGACAAATCGACTTTGAAAGGCCTGCCATTTATCAGAAAAATGACCGACTCCTTATCCACCGCGGACACGATTGCATTTAGCTGCCTACCGTCAATGGAGGTATAGGCCCTCACCTTCAAGTGCTCAGGAAGATTTGCTGGCCGAGATTCAGCCTCGGGCCATCCGCCTACGTATAGTTCAGCGCCCGCCTTGTCAGTAATTGTAATGTGAGCCGCTACAATTTCGGCTTCGAAGTGTTTATATTTGGTCGAAGTAACCTTGCTACCTGAAGTTTTGCTTTTCACCTCCGTCCCGTATTTATCCTCAAAACCTCCGGTATCGATAATTAAATTCGCACCCTGCGCATCAATGCTGACCGTTTCCTCAGCCGTGCTGATCCCCTCTCCTTCCTGAATGGCGTATTTCACCGAAAGCGAAGCAGGTTGGGACAACCGTGTCGCTCCCGCGATCTCCACACGAAAAAACTTACGAAACACATTGAGCCGACCTGTCATGCCCGCACCCCCTTTAGAGGAGTCGGATTCTACACGCATCTCTGCCAGAGATACTCGAACATTGAAAGCCCCCTCGCTACCGGATGAGTTTCTCAGGTTAATCCCACTGGGTGTTTTGCTGGGCCTGGGTGCATCAGCACCGCTCAAGTATACGCCTCCTTGTCCTGACAGGTTGGAAACGAAGAGCAGAATTACTCCTGCCAGCAGAGCCGCATTGAAACTATTCATCTGTAGGTGGGGAGTGGGCCTTTTCACTGGTCTATTGGAGTATCAGTATCAGGTCAAGGCGAATGTATCTGTTTCATCAAGACGAATACGGCCTCTATACAAGTAGATATAGATCTTGGCGAAGGCGCAGAATCATTTCACCGCTGCAGTCCTTTCGCCGCATTCTCGCAGAAGTGCATCGAGACCAATTTTGATTCATCAGCTCCCATTCCACCGGAGGCGGCCAGAAATTTCAAACAGTGATCGCACCAAAGGACGGCTTCTGCACTGGCTAAAATCTGAGACCAAATGTCCAGGCCGCCCCAAGCTTTCAAAGCTACCAGCGCAACTCCACGGGAGAGCCACTATCGCTCGTCATACAATCCTTGTAGATCGAGCCCTTGTTTGGCCATATCCGTAAACAAGAAAAGCGATATTACATTGCATCCGTCGAAGCGGGCGTCTCAATCTGTCACAAAAAAATCGGAATCGATCCTATTGAGCGTCGTCCCCTTCGACTCTACGATCTGACACTACTTGATTTCATGATAAAACATTGTTCTCGTCTTATGTCTTTTTCCCCCGCAGTAGAACTATCCGACTCCCTGACGCGCCATTGCCCATCTTTGACATGGAAGCGATCTGCGATCTCTTGAGATTGGATACCAAAGGAGTCAGCTTTTACCCACTAAATCTTTCAGTTCTCACAGCCCATCCCATGAACCTATCCAGCACTCCCCCG
Source organism: uncultured Verrucomicrobiales bacterium (assembly GCA_963975655.1). Taxonomy (GTDB): domain Bacteria; phylum Verrucomicrobiota; class Verrucomicrobiia; order Verrucomicrobiales; family DEV007; genus Arctic95D-9. The sequence goes on along the minus strand of CAXBHX010000010.1, from coordinate 29,884 downwards.
ACTGCATCGCTACTCTGCTTTGCCGCCTTTCTCCTGTTCGCCTGCGGCGCGCTCGCAAAAGAACCAACAACAAAAAACCAACCACCAACCACGACGGCCGAAGGCCGCCCGAACATCGTCCTCTTCTACATCGACGACATGGGCTGGGGTGAAATTGGACCCTTCTCCGACACCGCCAACCAGACCCCCTCAATCGATCGCATGGCGGCAGAGGGTCTCTGCCTGCGACAATACTACACCTCCAACACCGCCTGCTCCCCTTCCCGAGCGGCCATGCTCACTGGCACACATGCTCGTCGCATCGAGATGGACGGCACCGTGCATTTCCCTGGCGAAAACTGGGGCCTCAACCCTACTGAAGTCACCATCGCTGACATGCTCAAGGAGCAGGGTTACGCCACCGGATGCTTCGGTAAATGGCATCTGGGTGATCAGGCCGAATTTCTCCCCCTATCCAACGGCTTCGACCACTACTACGGCATCCCCTACTCGAACGATATGTGGCCGGGCAATGGCAATGGTCATCGCCACAACAAGGATCCCTACACGCCCCTGCCCATCATTCTCCAGAACGATCCTGTCGCCTACGTCGCCGACTCCCACGATCAGGCCCTGCTCGCCGAAACTTTCACTGACAAAGCCATCGACTGGATCCAGCAACTAAATACCAAAAACCAAAAACTAAAAACAAAGGCACAGCCGTTTTTCTGCTACGTCCCCCACGCCTATGTGCACTTTCCCCGCTACGCCCGACGCCAGCATTTTGACCGCGCCGAGGGTGTGGTGAACCGCTCCACCACCGAGGAAGTCGACGACTCCGTCGGTCGCATTCTCGACACGTTGCGAAAACTCGACCTCGCCGAGAACACGCTTGTGATCTTCACTTCCGACAACGGCGGCGTCGGTTCACCCGAAGCCATGGGCGGCCTTCGAGGCAACAAGGGCGGCCCCAAATATGAAGGACACCAGCGCGAACCCTTCGTCGCCTGGTGGCCGGGAACTATACCCGCCGGCAGCGAGTCCGACGAATTCCTCATGTCCATCGACCTGTTGCCATCACTCGCCAAACTGGTTGGCGGCAACGTTCCCGCAGATCGCAAGATCGATGGCAAAGACGGTCTCGACGTTCTCCTCGGAAAAGCCGGAGCCAAGTCTCCCCACGAAATCATCTACTACGAAGACATGGGCGTACGACGCGGCGACTGGAAACTGGTCCGCAACGGCAGGGATGCCAAACTTGAACTCTACGATCTCGGCAGTGATGTCGCCGAAACCAAAAACCTCGCCCAGGAACACCCCGAACTGACCGAAGAACTGCTACAGCTTTGCATCGCCCACGGTAAAGAGGTGCTCGATCCCGAGTTCTTCCGCCCTCGCGGTGTGCTTGAACGCTCTACCGAACCGCGCATCCCCTACGAACACGATCTCCCCAACTTGCGTACCTACCTCGGCAAGCCCACCGAAGAGACCCTCAACGCCGCCGGCGACACTGTATCTGAAGGTGAATTTGGCGGAGGAAAAGCTGTCTCAAAAAATGGAAGTGCGAAAGAGGCGCCAAAAGCCAACAAGCCACCCTCACCCTCACAGAAAAGGCCAGCTCCATCGGCTTATGCCCCCAATCCCGATGACCGCGTCCTCGCCGACTTCGAAGGAAAAGACTACGGCGACTGGACCATAACCGGCGACGCCTTTGGCAAACGCCCCGGCGGAACGGGCATCACCAAGAACAAGCTCTCTCAAGTCATAGGGAAAGGCCTCGCCAACTCCTTCCTACCCAACGACAAGCCGACCGGCACCCTAACCTCCCCACCTTTCGCCATTAATCGCAAGTTCCTGCACTTTCTCATTGGAGGTGGTCCTCATGCAGGCAAAACCTGCCTCAACCTGGTCATTGACGGCCAGATTGTTCAAACAGCAACAGGCACAGGAACGAAGAATTCACAAGGTCAGGAAGCCATGAACTGGCTCAGCTGGGATCTCAGCAAACTCACTGGCAAAGAAGCCACCCTTCAGGTCGTCGACAACCACAGCACCGGTTGGGGCCACATCAATGTCGATCATCCCGTCCTCTCAAACCAACCACTCAAGGAGGTGAAAGGGAAAGCTAGCACTGCCAAACCTCCGATCACCGGAGTCACACTCTCGACAGAACTTACCGTCGACGGCTCTCACCTCATCGTTCCCGTCGCAAGCGGGGGGCAGGGCCAGGCCACTCGACTGGGCCTCTACGACGGAGACACCTTGATCCAGAATTTCAACGTCAAGCTTCCTGCACCCGACACCCCTCACTGGCTCGCCGCCTACCCCATCAACTCTTTCGCCCTCACCGGGAAAACCATCACCATCAAACCGGAAAACGACACAGGTTTTCCGGAATCCTTCGCCGCCACATTTAGGAGCATCCGCACCGGCAGCGCCAACGACGCTCTGGCCGACGATGACTACCAACACCCCTACCGCAATCAGTTCCATCCCTCCACCCGCCGCGGCTGGAACAACGATCCCAACGGGATGGTTTACCACGAAGGTAAGTATCATCTCTATTACCAGTACAACCCCTTCAGCACCGGCTGGGGCAACATGCACTGGGGCCACTGGGAAAGCACCGATCTGATCCACTGGGAAGAGAAACCCATTGCCCTCTATCAGAAAACCGTGGGCGATATGGCATTCTCCGGCGGCGGCTTTGTCGATTTCAACAACTCAGCCGGCCTCGGTAAGAACACTCTCTTTGTCGCCTTCACCAGTACGGGTCGAGGAGAATGCCTCGCCTACAGCAAGGACGGTGGGCTCACCTTCACCGAACTCGAAGAAAATCCCGTCGTTGAACACCGCGGACGCGACCCCAAGATCATCTGGTATGAGCCGGAGCAGAAGTGGGTCATGGCGGTCTATAACACGTCCCCATGCGCCGAGACTGATGCCATCCCTCCCGAAGGAGAGAAGAAGTTTCAAAATGCCAATGTCGCTTTCTACGAATCAAAAGATCTTCGTCAATGGACCCGCACCGGTGCCTTCACTGACACCGACCGTCACTCCGTTCACGAGTGCCCGGAGCTGTTCGAACTCCCTGTCGAAAACCAACCCGGCGAATCCCGATGGATCCTCTACGGCGCCCAGAACCGCTACTTCATCGGCGACTTTGACGGAAAGACCTTCACCAAGGAAAGCGGTCCCTTCCCATCCCTGCACGGTGCTTTCTACGCCGCCCAGACCTTCAGCGATGTGCCTGACGGACGTCGCATTCAGATTGGTTGGATCCGCACTCTGAAATACCCTCAACTGTTTCCTGGCCAGATCACCAATCAGGCCATGAGTCTTCCTCACGAAATTACCCTTCGCAAAACCGACGAAGGGCTTCGAGTCCTATTCAATCCAGTCAAAGAAACCGAACAGCTGCGTGCTGAAGTAATCGCCGAAGGAAAAGATCTCACCGTCGATCAAGCCAACAAACTCCTGGCAGCCTGTCAGGACGAGTTGACCGAAGTTCACATTGAGTTTGATAAGAGCGGCCCCCAAAGCCTGCTCATCAATGGAATCGACGCCAGTTTTGAAGGCCAGAGCGCCTCCATCTTCACCGACCTTACCTTCAACGAAGTCTATACCGACGGCGGTCAATCCTACGTGATCCACACCTGCCCCCCTGATCGTTTCGCAGCCCGTGAGACCACCCTTTCCGGTGATAAAGACACTCGTGTTAAGTCCCTTGTCATCCATCGCCTCAACTCCATCTGGACCCGCTAATACCATTTCGATGGTGAAACTGGCGGAATAGCTGAGTTGAATCATTTCAAGCGCACGGCGCTACGAAGGCGCGATGCGGGCATCGTAACTGAGTAGGAACATAGCGATTGGAAAGATTCGGCCAACTTTCTAACACTTCCGCAAAGCGCTCATTCCCCCAAAAGATCACCCCTTTATTCCGCCAGCTTCACTGTTGAGATGGTATAAGCACACCAGGCATTCGACCATGCACTCAAAACCTCCTCTCTCAATCACAGCCGCCGTCATGGCCGGCGCCCTACTCTCTTCGGCGATCCAGCCCCTTCAGGCTGAACCGGCCCATCCCGACGTTCTGTTTATCGCCATCGATGACATGAACGACTGGAGTACCCTCTTCGACGACGACAACCCCATCCAGACGCCCAACCTGAAACGCCTCGCCGCCAGAGGCACCTTTTTCTCACAGGCCTACTGCGCCTCACCCGGATGCAACCCCTCCCGCACCGCCAACATGACCGGGCTGCTCCCATCGACCTCCGGCGTCTACGGCAACAAGGACGCCTGGCGCGAGAAGCTACCCGATGCAGTCACTCTTCCCCAATACTTTGAACAACACGGCGGCTACGCCACTCGCGGAGCAGGCAAGATCTATCACCATGGAGGAACTGGCAAAGAAGATCCTGATAATCCTTCCTTTCAGGAATTCTTTCCCAAGCTAGGCATTCGTGGCCCCGGTCGCGGTAACAATCACAACGGCTTCAAACCAGAGGACAAAACTCCCCTCGCCGGGCTCGCCTTCGACTGGGGAGAGCACGAAGAAAAGATGATCGACGTCGACATGTGCGAGTGGGTCGAGGCGCGCATGGACGAAGACTGGGAGCAACCGCTCTTTCTTGCCGCCGGCATCTTCAATCCCCACCTGCCGTTTTACGCGCCCCCCAGCACCTTCTCCCGTTATCCACTGGACCAGGTCGTCATGCCTCCCATGCCCGAGGGCGACCTCGACGACGTGCGAGACATCGGCCTGCGCATGGTCGGCAAGGAAGGCTTCATCTGGGAAGGCACCGCCAGGCAGGAGCCCGGCTCCGTGGGCAGTCTCCAAAAGATGGTTCAGAGTTACCAGGCTGCTGCCGACTTCGCAGATGAGATGGTGGGTCGCCTACTCGACAAACTCGACGCATCCGGCCGAGCCGATAACACCATCATCGTGCTCTGGTCAGACCACGGCTACCACCTTGGTGACAAGCAGACTTGTGTGAAATTCACCCTCTGGGAAAAGGCGAACCACATTCCCTTCATCATTGTCGTTCCACCTGCCCTTCGAAGCGCACAGAGCGAAGAATGGGGGGGCAGCATGCCCGGTCAGATTTGTGACACGCCCGTCAGCACTATCGATCTCTACCCCACTCTCATCGATCTCGTGGGGCTACCTCCCAAGGCAGACAACGACGGCCAATCCCTCGTTCCCTTGCTGAAAAATCCAAGGGCCGAGTGGGACCGCCCCGCTCTCATGACCGAAGGTCCCGGCAACCACGCCATCCGAAGCGACCGCTGGCGCTTCATTCACTACAACGACGGCACTGAAGAACTATACGATCACGACAGCGATCCCTGGGAACACACTAACGTGGCCGACAATCCCGAAAATGCCCAAGTCCTAGCCGACCACCGCAAATGGCTCCCGAAAAACGAGGCCCCCGGCATCCCGGCCGCCCACCAGCGTAGCGCCGACTATACACAGCCATCAGACGGCCCACATCCCATACAAAAAACTAACAACCAAAAACCAAAAACTGCGACCAAGAGCCGCCCCAGTCGAGTCGAAGTCTCCCCTGCCCCCTACCAGCCCGCAGACTCCGATATTCTCATCACTGACTTCGAAGGTGACAGCTACGGCGACTGGAAAGCCACTGGTGATGCCTTCGGAGACGCACCCGCGACCAAGAACGGCCCGCGCAATCAGCTCGCGCATTCCCTCGGAAAAGGCTACATCAACAGCTACCTCAACGCCGACAAGAGCACCGGCACCCTGACCTCGCCCCCTTTCAAGGTCGAGCGTGCCCACCTCAACTTTCTCATCGGCGGAGGCAAGCATCCCGATACAGCCGCGATCCAACTGATCGTTGGCGGCAAAGTCGTTCGCTACGCGACCGGCTACTCACTGAAAAATCCGGGCAACGAAGAAATCATGGACTGGCAAAGCTGGGAGGTCAGTGAATTCCAAGGCAAAGAAGCCTCCCTCCGAATCATCGATGAGACCACCGGCAGTTGGGGGCACATCAACGTGGATCACATTTTCCAGTCTAACAAACCGATGCCGTCTTCGATCCCCGAGAATCTCAACCATGTCCAACCGGCACCACCCCAGCGCCCTGCATCCCCCTCGACCGGAAAGACCTCCATCGACTTCGTGCCACCACCGAAACCCGGCGTCATGCTAAAAGACGAGTGGTCCACTTTCCCGCTCTACGAACAGGTTGGCTACGATCAGTCGCTGCGTCCTCAGTTTCATTTTACCTCGCGCATGGGTTGGCTCAACGACCCCAACGGCATGGTCTACTACGACGGCGAATGGCACATGCTATTTCAGCACAACGCCAAGGGCAACCCCAGCGCCACCAAGTCCTGGGGCAACGCCGTCAGCACCGACCTGATGCACTGGGAGCAACTCCCCCACGCCATCAATCCCTACGCGAAAGTAGACGGCTCGGAGGGAGTCCACGCCATCTGGTCAGGATCCGCCGTGGTCGACGTCAACAACGCCCTCGGCAAACAGAAAGGCGCTACCAAAACCCTCTTTGCCATCTACTCAGCCACGCACGAGAAGTTCTTCCAGGGCGGCGCCTACAGCACGGACAAAGGGAGGACCTGGACCAAGATCTACGGCGGAAAACCTCTCATCCCTCACCAGGAAGGTTTCTCCAAAGGACAGCGCGACCCGCGCGTCTTTTACTTCGCTCCCGGAGACTTCTACGTCACCATCATGATGATCGGCGGACCCGATCGACTGGTCCGACTCTGGAAATCCACCAACCTGATCGACTGGGAAATTATCGGCGACGTCCCTAACAAAGCCGCGGAATGCATCGATATGTATGCCGTCACTGTCGATGGCGATCCGGAGAATGTGAAGTGGATCATTTCCGATGCGGGAGCCCACTACGAGATAGGGGAGTTCGATGGGAAAAACTGGACGGGCTTTGGCGAGCAGGACGAAAACGGTACCCGCTTGAAATTCGACTACGGCGACGCCTGGTATGCCGCCCAGGCTTTTAACCAGGGGCCCGATGGCCGGGTCGTTCACGTGGGTTGGCTTCGCGCCAAGCAACCCGGATACCGTCCGTTTCTAGAAGCGGGAATGCCTTTCAACCAGCAGATGTCGGTCCCGATCGAGATCACACTGAAAACCACACCCGATGGGATCCAGATGTTTCGCAACCCGGTCAAGGAAATCGAAAAACTCTACGCTCGCAGCAAATCGCTGAAAAACATCACCGCCGCAGACGCGAACAACACACTCAGTGATTTCCAACCCGAGTTGATCGACCTGACCCTTCGTTGTTCGCCCGACAAAGACTTCACGCTCAACCTTCGCGGCTCGGAGATTCACTACGATGCCGGTGCAAATGAGTTCGTCTTCACCAACACCGCCCGTGTCGAAGGCCAGAGCGCTGCCTGGAATAAGAAAGGCCCCTTTCGTGACGACGGGGTCCGCCGCATTCCCGCACCCACCGTCGAAGGCCAGGTCACGCTGCGAGCCCTCGTCGACCGCGCCTCCCTCGAGCTGTTCGTCAACGATGGATCTGCTGCGGCAAGCTTCGTCATCGTGCCCGATCCAGCGAATCGCCGAGTCGCCATCGACGGCAATGACGAACTCAAGATCAATTCCCTCGTCGTCAACGAACTCGAGTCCGCCTGGGGCAACGGTGTGGCACCCGTCCCACCGGCCAAGTCCACAACAAAAACGGCATCAGCAACGGCAAGACCGAGACCAGTCCCAGCCTCGGATCCCGCCCCTGCCAAACCACTGAGCCCTATCCAGAACCCCCGCTCTCCGGGCGACCAACCCAATGTGGTCGTCATCTTCATCGACGACATGGGGTATGGCGATATCGGCCCCTTTGGCTCCGACCACCCCACCCCAAACCTCGACCGCATGGCGGCCGAGGGGATCAAGCTGACCGATTTCTACGTCAGTTCAACGGCTTGCACACCCTCCCGATCAGCCCTCCTCACAGGCAGCTACGCCGACCGCATCGAGATGGGGAAAGGCGTGGTCTTCCCTGCGGACGAACGCGGCCTCAATCCTGACGAAATCACCATCGCCGATCTTCTGAAGCAAGGAGGTTACGCCACCGGCTGCTTCGGCAAGTGGCACCTCGGCGATCAACCCGAGTTCATGCCTCTGGCCCAGGGTTTCGACGAATACCAGGGCATCCCTTACTCCAACGACATGTGGGTCCAGGGCAATCCCAAGCACGACTTTCCCCCGCTGGCCTGGATGGTTCAGAACGAAGCCGTCGCCCACATTCCCGACGCGGACAGCCAGGCCCGAATCACCGACGCCATCACCGATGCGACTGTTGACTTCATCACGCGGCACAAAGATGAGCCCTTCTTCGCCTACGTGCCCCACACCGCCGTGCACTCCCCCCACATGGTCACCCCCGAACGCCTCGAAGCCACCGGAGGCGACGTCATGCGCGTACTCATCAGCGAAATCGACCACAGCACCGGACGCATCCTCGACACGCTCCGACAACTCGGCCTCGACGAGAACACCTTCGTCCTCTTCACCAACGACAATGGAGGCTCCGGCAAAACCTCTTCCGGACCGCTCCGGGGTCACAAGTTTGGCCCCAAGTATGAAGGCCATATGCGGGTGGCCACGCTCGGCTGGTGGCCCGGAAGGATTCCTGCCGGATCCGTCAGCTCAGAGATCGGCGCTACCATCGACCTGCTGCCCAGCATCGCCAAACTGACCAATCTGCAGATCCCTGACGACCGCGTCATCGACGGCCACGACATCAGCGACATCCTGCTCGGCAAGTCTGGCGCCAAGTCCCCGCACGAAACGCTCTACTACGAAAACGCGGGCGCCCGACGCGGCAAATGGAAACTCATTCACTACCCCGCCAAGGCGGACACCGTCACCGAACTCTATAATCTCGATGCCGATCTAGGTGAGCAGCACAACATCGCCGACCAGCACCCTGACATCGTCGCTGAACTGATCGGATCGCTCGAAGCACACGTGGCCGGGATAGCAGCAGGAGTTCGTCCTGCGGGCAAAGTGGAGAATCCCAAACCTCTGCTCGCCAGCAGTGAAGGCGTGCCCACCCTAGTTGAATATCTGGGTTCGACTGCGGCACCTCGCGCCACGCCATAGAAAGCATCGGCCCCGCCCTCGCCCGGATTGCATCAATATGAGAGGTTGTTTTGGTGCAATCATCAAAAATCGGTGCTCGAGGCAAGTATTAAGATCAATCTTGCCTCAGATTACGCACACCTATCATTCTCAGCACTCGTAGAATAGGAAACATGAAACATGCTTCTCCCAAATCCGACCTTCCATCTGAGCCTGTAGATCGCCTCACTGGAACGCTAGGGAAGTTTCTTCATATCGAAGCCGCCAGCGGCATTGTCTTGCTGGTCTTTGCGCTCACCGCGCTGATCCTGGCCAACTCGCCCTTTTCGGAAGGTTTTCTGGCATTCTGGAAGACACCCGTCGGGTTCAATGCTGGCGACTACCATGTTTCACACTCGCTTCGGCACTGGATCAACGACGGCCTGATGACAATTTTCTTCTTCGTCGTTGGCCTCGAAGTGAAGCGCGAAATGGTCATGGGAGAGCTACGTAGCCTTCGACAGGCGACCCTTCCCGTGGCTGCTGCGATTGGCGGCATGGTGCTGCCAGCGGCACTCTACCTCCTCTTACAACATTCTGGCCCAGGCGTCCGAGGATGGGGCATTCCAATGGCCACCGACATCGCCTTCCTCGTCGGCTGTGTCGCCCTGCTCGGAAGCGGCGTGCCCAAGCAATTGCGCGTCATGCTGCTGTCCATTGCCATCGTCGACGACATCGGTGCGATCCTTGTGATTGCGATCGGCTACACCGACAGCATCAACCTGTTCGCACTGGGAATTGGAGTCCTGGGCATCGCCCTGATCACACTGGCAACTCGCATGGGTGTGCGGTCGATTCCCATCTATACTCTGCTGGGCATCACCATCTGGTATGCCTTTCACGAATCGGGCATTCACGCCACCCTCGCGGGGGTGATTCTCGGGCTGCAAACGCCGGCCAGGAGCTGGGTCAGCCAAGGACGCCTCGGACAGATTATTGAAAAATCAGGGAACCTGATCAATGGCGAGAGATTCAAAACTGACGCCGAACTGCGCCAACTTCTGCATACGGTGGAAATCGGATCGAGGGAGGCGATTTCCCCTCTACTGCGTCTGGAGACGATGCTGCACCCCTGGGTGGGATTCTTTATCATGCCCGTCTTCGCTTTTGCGAATGCTGGTGTGGTATTCACTGCCGATGCGATGACGACTTCGGTAGCGATGTCGGTCATGGCCGGACTCGTCCTTGGCAAACCGATGGGTATCGTGCTGTTCAGCTGGCTGGCGATCAAATTTGCCAAAGCCCAGCTCCCGGAAGGCGTGACCTGGATGATGCTGACTGCCGGTGGATTTCTCGCCGGCATCGGGTTCACCATGGCCCTGTTCATTGCAGACCTCGCCCTCGAGGCACCGATTCTGGATCAGGCCAAGACCGGCATTCTGCTGGCCTCCGGCATTGCTGCCGTCATCGGCATGGTCTTGTTGAAGCGGGCCATCGGGAACCGAGCTCCGCAGCCTCCGTCATCAGGGTAGAGTCGAAGGCTCAACCCTGTTACATAGAAACCCGATTTCGCAATACGGTTGCGCTCAATGAACGCGAAACCCGTTCGCGTTCCCCAATTAAGGGATTAACTTTACGCCTATGGGAGTTGCTCTGAACCCCGGCTATATTTACATCCTCCAGAACGAATCGCTTGATCCCGATCGGCTCAAAATCGGGCGAACTGTGCACAACCCCGAAAGCCGGGCAGAAGAGATCTCTCAGGCCACCGGCGTCCCTACTCCATTCACCGTATCCTGGTATGGATACACCGAAGACTGCATCATTGCTGAGCGTCTCATCCACGAATCACTGGACGACTATCGCACTAATCCCAAACGCGAGTTCTTCGACGTCGATCTGGACGAGGCCATTGCAGCAGGACGGATCGCGGCGAAAGAAGCGGGCCCTCGTCGCAGCTGGTTCTATCGACCCGATGAACTTTGGAACATCGATCCCCGCCATCCATTGAGCTTTGCCGGCTTTCTATTTCATCGCATCCTGCGCCCCATTGCCCGGGCGCCCGTGAATTTGGTTTTGCTCGTTCTCTATCTTGCCTCCCTGCTTGTAAAAATACTGTGGCTCGCACTTGTTTTCAGCCTTTCTCTATTCGTTAGAGTCATCGGACTGATCTTCACTGGAATACTCAAGACCCTGACAGGGCGTTAGCCAATTCAACTATGCGCGCTCTTTCCCATCGCTTCAATCCTATCAAGGAGATCATCGGCTGTTTCATCTGGGCCTGGCTAATTTACCTATTCATATCCAATGGCGGCCCTGAGAGATCGGCTAATCTCATTCAGGAGTTCAAGAGCAGAATTATCCAGATAGAACAGAATTCAGGGCAGGAATAAAGCCCGTCTAGACGCGGCTCAAAACCATCTCTTTCAGCTCGGCCGGCAGATCATACCGTTCAATCTCCGAATCAAGCAGCATGCGGACGTCTCCCACTCCGGAAAAAAGAATCGCATTGAGCCGTGTTGCCACCGTGGAATCCGCCAATGATTTCGCATCTGGGTAGGTCGATTCAAAAAAAGCACGCAATTCACGAAACTGAGTCAGATAGTATTTCTGATGATACCATTCTGCGTAGGTGAACTGCATCAATGGAATGACCTCCGTCTCGACCCTCTGGCCCGCCGCGACCAACTCGTCGCGTGACGCTTCTGCGGCTAAGCGCTGCTCCTCATTTCGATAGAACACCGCATGCCAGTATTGCCGCTTTGGATTGTTGTATCCGGGGCGATGATTCGCCCAGAAAAGCCGGAGAAGATCGCTGTAGGAAATCACTCCTGGATCATAGTCGAAAGAAACCGCTTCGGTGTGATCGCCGAGATCATAGTATGTCGGCGACTCCTTTTCCCCGCCGCAATAGCCGGCTCGAATGCGAAGAACTCCATCAAGACTCCCAAACTGAGAGTCGGGTCCCCAGAATCATCCGAGGCCGAAGGTCGCCGTTTCAAATTTTCGCACCGACATCTCGCGATCGAGGGTCAGCGCAGTGGCGGAAACGGTTCCGTCCTCTAAAGCAAGGGGCAGAGTGTCGACTGGTTGGGATCGTGTGAACATGAGAATAGGGAGAGCTAGGCTCGAAGTCGTTTAGATTCACTGAGATTCATCAAGAACCATACGAATCAAAAGACAAAGTCGGAATAATATTCGATCATATCTCTTATTTCAAAAGAAGAACGAGCCCCGAACAATTGAATCTGCACAAGGGGAAAAGCATGAGTCGAAGTGGGATTCAATTAGCACTAAAGTCAGGTCCTGTGACAAGTTTCTCCAAAATCTCCTTGGAGACTTCATCGGGTGCCACCAAGGCCCATCGCAATGCTACTCCCCCCGCTTTCTGTGGTAGATAGCCCAGTAGACGAGGCCGACCATTCCCGCCCCTCCCGCCAGGTTCCCCAGAGTGACCGGAAGCAGGTTATTGACGCAAAACGCCGCCCACGAGATCTCACCTCCACCGTGAAAGATGGCGAGTGGCACTAAGTAGTGATTGGCAACACAGTGCTCAAACCCAGCCGCGACGAACGCAGTGATTGGAAAGACGATGGCCACAATGCGATCGACGACACTGCGTCCCGCCATCGCCAGCCACACAGCAAGACAAACCAGAATATTGCACAAAACCCCTTTCAAAAAGGCCTCTATAAATGGCATAGCCAACTTGGCTTCAGCAATTCGAACTACGGTTTCGCCGAGGGCCCCATCGTTCATTGAGAGGTGTCCTGACCTTTCGACAACAAGCGCCAAACCGGCTGCACCAATGAAGTTAGCCAGGTAGACAATTCCCAAATTTCGGAGAAGTCGAGTCAGGCTGATTTTTCGGCTCACCCAAGCCATTACCATCAAATTATTTCCTGTGAACAGCTCCGCCCCGGCAACGACGACAAGTATCAGTCCCAATGAAAAAACAAGTCCTCCAAGAATTTGCCGAATCGAAAAGCTCAGATTCGCATCCGACGCTACAATGAGATAGAACAGTGCTCCCAGCCCAATGAAGCCGCCCGCGAGAACACCCAGAGCGAATACCTTGAGGAATGGGAGTTCCGCCTTTTTCACCCCAACTCGCTCGACACGATCGGCGATCTCATCGGGTGAAAAGGCATCACTACCGTAAATTTCAGCCATCAATTCAATATGACTGAGTTAGGCTGATAGGAAATTTCTTTTTTGCGCTGCTCCTCTTTTCTCGCAGATTGTATCTCGTCCATCATCGTCCAACGGACGGGAAATAGGCGGGGCTTCGGTGAGTTTAAAGGCAAGCTATTGGTAGAATTCGGTGACATCCGCCGAATGGTGAGTTAGTCGATGGAGCCTAACTCCTTCATCCCCCCTACGGAATCAAATGGACCCACTTTTCACAAACGGACTGATTTATCTAGCCGCAGCCGCCATCGCCGCACCACTTGGGCGACGCTTTGGACTCGGGGCAGTCCTCGGCTACCTCATCATTGGCTCGCTGATCGGGCCCTCGGTATTGAACCTTGTCGGCGACCAGCAAGAGGTGATGCACTTCGCTGAGTTTGGCGTTGTGTTGATGTTGTTCGTCATCGGATTGGAAATCGATCTGACAAGACTCTGGCGCATGCGACGTTCGATCCTTGGTCTGGGAGGCCTACAGGTGATTGCCACCACGGCAGTACTGGGCGCCGCAGCCATGCTGATCTGCACCGACTGGCGTGAAGCGATCGGAGTGGGAATGATTCTGTCACTCTCATCCACTGCCATCGTGATGCAGACCTTGCGAGAGAGAGGGCTGAGCGACACCAGTTCGGGCACCCAGAGTTTTGCGGTACTGCTGTTTCAAGACATCGCCTTCATCCCGATGCTGGCACTGCTCCCCATGCTGGCCCATCTCCCGATTGCACACAGTGAAGTCGATCACGCTACCCTCACATGGGCTGACTCTGTGCCAGGCTGGAGCAAAGGGCTTCTGATTCTCGGAGCGATTGCGACCATTGTGGTCGTCGGTCGATTTTTGTTAACCCCCTGGCTTCGCTGGGTCGCTGCACTCAAGGTCACCGAAGCCATCACCGCGACCACCCTGACGCTGGTGGTAGGAGTGGCCCTATTGATGAACGCGGTTGGACTGTCCCCCGCACTCGGCACTTTCATTGGCGGCGTAATGCTGGCGAGCAGTCCGTTTCGTCACGAGCTGGAGAGCGATATCGAGCCCTTCAAAGCGCTGTTGCTTGCTGTGTTTTTTATTGCGGTTGGTGCAGGCATCAACTTCGAGCTGATCGCAGCTCAACCGCTCACCATCGGGCTGATGGTATTTGCTCTCATCGCACTCAAGTTTGGGGTGTTGTATCTCCTGGCGAAGAAGTTTGGCCTCTCCTTTGATCAGCGCCTACTCTTCGCCGCCGCCTTGGCTCAAGGCGGAGAGTTCGCGTTCGTTCTTGGCAGCTTTGCCTTGGGGCAAGGCGTGATTGGAGAAGAACTCGCAGCGCAGATGATCGCTGCGGTGGCCCTATCCATGGCACTCGCACCGCCTCTGCTATTGCTAGTTCAGAAAGTCATTCTCCCACGTCTTGGAACCTCCGAGGCGGATGAGAATGAGCGAGCCCATGACGTCGAGATGGACAAAGCCAAAGTTCTGCTGGCGGGCTTTGGGCGTTTTGGCCATCCCCTGGGGCGACTCTTGCGTAGTGCTGGCTGCATGCCAACGGTACTAGAGCGGGACAGTGACCACGTTGACCTCCTGCGACGGATCGGCCTGAAGGCCTACTACGGCGATGCCACACGTCCGAGGCTATTGCAGGCGGCTGGTGCCGGGGAGGCCGATCTCCTCATTCTGGCGATCGACGATGAAGACGAGTGCATGCAGATTATCGAGACCTGCAAAACCCATTATCCGAATTTGAAGATTCTGGCTCGCGCCTGCTCTCGCGATCACGCTTACCGGCTGCACAAGGCCGATGTGCGCTACTTCATTGAGCAATTAGGATCATCTCTGGATTGTGGCATTGCCGCCCTGATAGAACTCGGACACGACATCGACCACGCTAAGGACGCGGCCCGGCGATTCAAAGAGCACGAGATTGAGTCGATCGAAATGATTGCTCCCCATCACGAAGAAGAGGAGAACTGGATCGGGCTCGCGCAGCAGAATCTTCGGGATCTGGATAGCCTTTTGCTCAACGCTCCTATTCCAGTGAGCGGTCGCGAAAAACAAAATGAGTAGTTCACTCGTCTTCAGTCAGATTGTAAGAATTGTGGAAGCACCTCTTCAATGATGACAGCGAAAATGGGTGAATCCCTTGCAAGCGTTGAGTGCCTTTACCCATGAACTGCGGCAACAACTGATTTAGTTCGAGGCAGGAACTTTCGTAATTCGAGCTTTCAGGAAACCCTGAAGCTGGTTGTCCCGGCAAATAGGGACAGCCCAGAAAAGCAGCTGCCCTACCGCGCTCCGGAAGACCTTCTGTAGTGCGAAGGAGGCTCACCTGTGACCCGCTTAAAGACTACCGCCATACGTTCCGGATCATTAAAGCCACAAAGTTCGGACACCAGCGAAATTGGATGATTGGTCTCTGACAATAGACGCTTGGCCTGACTGACCCGCAATTGACACAGCATTTCCCACGGAGTGCACCGGTAGTGCTCTTTGAACTTCCGCTCCAGCGTCCGACGCGCTACCCGCAACTCGTCGCACATCTGCCCCACATTAATGGAGTCCTGCATACGCTCTGAGAGAAATGACATGGCCCGGCGTAACAAGGGGTCGTCGATCGCGAAGTGATTCGCCGAATGCCGCAAGACGACCCCACTGGGCGGAATCAATCTGGCCGACTTCGAATCGGCCGGCTCGCCGTGAATCAATTGCTGCATCGCCTCTCCGGCAGTGCCCCCTATAGCATCCCACGGGATCGCCACGCTCGAAAGCATTGGATAGGTCAGACCACAGACCAGCTCGTCGTTGTTCGCGCCGATCACGGCCACTTCCTCAGGAACATCTAATCCCATTTGCTGGCAGGCTCCACAGAGAAACCGTCCTAACGGATCATGAACCGCAAAGATGCCGACCGGCTTCGGCAATTCATCAAGCCACCGCCCCAAGGCTCCGCCGGGCCTGACAAACGACTCACTGTAGCGGGTGTCCTCGAAGCCCGTTTCATGGTGCACCGCAAATCTGGCATCTCCCGCCAACGCTGCCTGAAACCCTTCTATGCGCTGATTGGAATAGGGCAACCCATTGCCGAGGCAGGCAAAGCTCCGGTAACCCGACTTTATGAATGTCTCAGCAGCTTCCCGCCCCACCGCCCAGTCATCCACATCCACGCTGACGACGCCCGGGTAACAAAAATCAGTATCAACAATGACCGTCGGCACCTTGGGCATCAGGTCCAGAAGTGCCTCGGTTCTTTCAGGCAACCATTCCGTGATCAATCCCGCGGGCTGCAGTTCCATTAACAGCGATCTCAACTCTTCAAGCGATCGGTGAATACTGACAATACGATAGTCCTGCTGCCGCCGTACAAACGGGATCAACGAGGGAGTGAGCCTTCGCAGGAACACCTCTGACATGACAATCGCGACCTGATGATTCATCACCTATAACCTCACTGCATCATTTGACGTAAATCAACAGAATAGATACGCAATATGCGGTTTCAAAAGGTGAGAAAATCGCTATTCTCATCCCAGACATACAAGATCGATCCAAAAAACAACCCTACTGAACCCATGCAATATTTCGACTGCGACAAAATCCAATTCGAGGGTCCTTCCTCGAAAAATCCTCTCGCCTTCAAGCACTATAATGCTGAAGAGATCATCGGCGGAAAATCCATGAAGGACCACCTTCGCTTCGCCGGAGCCTACTGGCACGTGATGCGCAACGACCTTTCGGATCCCTTTGGTGCAGGCACGGCGGACATGCCCTGGGACGACGGATCCAACTCCGTCGATAACGCGCTCAAGCGGGTCGACGTCTTTTTCGAGTTCCTCGACAAGATGGGCATCGAATACTATTGCTGGCACGACCGTGACATTGCTCCCGAGCTCGGCGATCTCGCTGCCTCCAGCGCGGCTCTCGACGAAGTCGTGGCCAAGCTCAAACAGAAGCAGTCTGAGACCGGCGTGAAGCTACTCTGGGGAACCGCCTGCCTCTTCTCCCACCCGCGCTACGCCCACGGAGCAGCCACTTCACCAGACGCTAACGTTTATGCCTACGCTGGAGCCCAGGTGAAGAAGGCACTCGAAGCGACTAAAGAGTTAGACGGACTCGGCTACACTTTCTGGGGAGGACGCGAAGGTTACTCCACCTTGCTCAACACGAACATGCAACGGGAACTGGACCACCTCGGGGCCTTTCTCCACATGGCAGTGGACCACGCGAAAAAGATCGGCTTCAACGGGCCCTTTTACATCGAGCCCAAGCCTCGCGAACCTTCAACACACCAGTACGACAGCGACGCGGCGGCCTGCCTCAACTTCCTTCGCGAGTATGACCTGATGGATCACTTCAAGCTCAACATCGAGACCAACCACGCAACGCTGGCCGGTCACACGATGGAGCATGAACTGACCGTAAGCGCCAATGCCGGTATGCTCGGTAGCATCGACGCCAACCGAGGTGACACCCTCGTTGGTTGGGACACCGACCAGTTCCCGACTGACATCAGTCTGACCACCCAGGTCATGCTGGCCGTACTCGAAATGGGAGGACTCACTACCGGTGGTCTCAACTTTGACGCAAAGCGCCGCCGCGAATCTCACGAGCCTATCGATCTGATTCATGCCCACCTCGGCGGCATGGATGCCTTCGCTCGCGGACTCAAGATCGCTCACGCCATCCGTGAGGACGGTCGTCTCGCCAAGTTCGTCGACGAACGCTACAGCAGCTTCGACAGCGGCATCGGTGCCAAGATCGAAGCCGGCAATTGCAGCTTCGAAGACCTCGATGCGTTCGCAGCGACCAATGGTGAGCCATCCCTCGCCAGTGGACGTCAGGAAATGCTCGAGAATCTCATCAACGAATTCCTCGTCTAATTGCAGTCTGCGCCCTGTAAGGGCCTACTCCTTACAGGGCACAGCGCAGGCCGCGTTTGTCATGATGGCCTGACGGCAATTCAGTGGCGCAATCAATAATGTCGCCATCGACGGCCTCGTCGTAGCAAAAGGAGATTCAGCTATCAGGTAATCGCACCAGCGAGTAATCTTACCAGCGGCTTCCCACCTCGACAGATGATCGGACCCACTCCTGATCCGGGCTCAAGACATCGGGGAAATGAAAATTACAGTCCCTGAAAAGGTGAGCGCAATCTTGACTTACACGTGAGAGGATCCATTTCACGACACTGAAGAGACGCCTCCCAGGAGCTGATGGTGCGCTGAGCATTCACCTTCAGAACTTGGATGACTTCGGGTATATCTCCTGTCGAAAATTATTCAGCGGCCGCCGACCCCGGAGATCCATCGGCTGACAAAACGGGAGGTTTTATCCCTAGCCTGCTACCCTAATCCAATGCAGATCCTCATCGACTCCCTCAAAGGATCACTCCCAATCACTTTCGGGCGGTCCGTCGACGTAATATCCAAAAAGGCAGATTGAGCACAAAGAAGAACGCTAAACTTACGGCCTCCAATCCCAGAATATACCATGGGTATGGCCCCAAAGCATTGAGCAGCGGATTGTCAGCATGAACCGGCTTGTGCATCAGGAACGCGTAATTTCCATCAATCGAATCGACGCGACCCACCGCCAGGTTTGCAGCGAAGGCCACCGCCACATATACCTGTGTCCAACCAAACATCCGCCACACGGCATTTGGCCGGGGAAACAAACGTAAGCCCACCACCACATAGACGGCCGCGATCACAACGCCGGAGTGTAGAGCAAAAAACAAGAAAAACCTCGGATCCGGAAAGTCCGAGCTGAGGTCCGGCGTCAGCAAGCCCTGGAGCGTCCCGGCCAAGCCCCAGAAGTAAACCAACTCGGCCGCCAGAGGCCGGCGAAAGATCAGGGCAACCGCTCCAGCGATTGCCGCCCAGTTACAAAGATGCATGGGCAATACAGGGTTACCGCCGGTCACTTGCAGAGTCCAGAGCTTGAGCGGCCAACTCAGGAAAAGGATTACAGCCAATACCCACGACTGCCCGAGCTCAAGGCGAGAGCCAATCCCCAACACGGGAGGTTTCCCTCTCGCGATCAGACACATACACGCGATCAGCGCGACGGTGCCCCCTAACACCACTAGATGCGAGCCACCGTTCGAATGAAACTCAGCGGGGTCTGCAAACCAGTTTTCTATCATCAGACCTTGTTCTACTATCCCCCACTCCGAATTGGGAGGAAAAATCTTGCAATTGCCGCGACCACGCTAGCAGACGAATGGCCCACTCCCGTTCATCCTATCCCTCTCATGAAGCTAACCTCTCTCTATCTCGCTCTCGTAGCAGTCGGTCTACTAAGTTCTTCAGCCCGAGCTCAACCCAACATCATCATCGTGATGCCGGATGACATGGGATACGGAGATCTCGGCGTCACGGGAAATCCTGTCATTCGAACACCTAACCTTGATCGGTTTGCTTCAGAAAGTGCCGAGCTGACAAATTTCTACGTATCCCCGGTCTGCTCCCCCACTCGTGCCAGCTTGATGACAGGCCGTTACAACTACCGCACACGTTGCATCGATACGTTTAAGGGACGCTCGATGATGGAGCCCGAAGAGGTCACCATCGCTGAGACCCTTCGCGAGGCGGGATACGCCACCGGTATCTTCGGCAAGTGGCACCTCGGAGACAACTACCCTCTCCGTGCTCAGGACCAGGGATTTGACGAAGCACTCATCCACCGAGGAGGTGGTCTGGCTCAGCCTTCAGAGCCCATTGAAAACAATCAGCGCTACACCGATCCCATTTTGATCCACAACGGTGAGCAAGTTCAGTCCAAAGGTTACTGCACTGATATCTATTTCGATGCTGCGATCGACTTCATGAAGCAGTCGAATGCCGCCGGGAAGCCCTTCTTCGTTTACCTGCCGCCAAACGCGCCACACGGCCCCTATCACGATGTTCCCGAAGAACTACTCGCCTACTACCAGTCCATCGACCTTACCCCGGCACTCGCTGGCGGAACCAGCGATAAGCACAAGGACACGGTCGCCCGGGTATATGCGATGGTGGAGAACATTGATCAGAACTTTGGAAAACTGGACGCCTTCCTTGAGGATAGCGACTTGAAGAAAGACACTCTCGTGATGTTTTTCACCGATAACGGCCCCAACACGATGCGCTTTGTGGGAGACTTTCGCGGCATGAAATCCCATGTGCACGATGGAGGGATTCACACCATGTTCTATGCCCGTTGGCCCGAACATATCCAAGCCGGCACAAAGAGTGATCGCATCGCCGCACATATCGACATACATCCCACCGTCATCGACGCTGCCGGGGTCTCCGCTCCGGAAGGAGTCAAACACGACGGAGTAAGCCTGCTGCCCCTACTTGGGGCCAAGAAAGGCAAGTGGGCTGACCGTGCCCTGTTCCTGCAGAGCCACCGAGGCGACGAACCAGTCCCATTTCACCATTTCGCAATGCGAACCCAGGACTGGAAACTGCTTCGACCCACCGGGTTCGGCAATGAATCAGTGAAAGAAGACATCCCATTTGAACTCTATCGTGTCTCCAATGATGTCGGTGAGTCGAAGAACCTCGCCGAAGAAATGCCTGAGAAGCTCACGGAAATGAAAGCGGCCTATCAGGCCTGGTTTGAGGATGTGTCGTCCACCCGACCTGATAACTACGCGCCACCGAGAATCGTGATTGGTTCAGACAAGGAGACCGTGACCGACCTTTCGATTCAGGACTGGAGAGTGTCCTCTTCAGATGGCTGGGGCACCGCCGGGAAATGGATGGTCGAGATCGTCGACGAAGGCCCCTACAAGGCAAGAGTCCAGTGGGACCATGTGATTGGCAGGCGCGAAGTAACGCTTCATGTCGGTGAGATCAATTTCGAAGGAGTCCTTGAATCCGATGCCACCGAGGTGGTCTTCTCCGATCTCCATTTCCCCAAAGGAGAGACCTTCTTCTCAGTCAGCGTCGGCGGCGAAGTAGAACGAGGTGATGTCCTTCGGTTTCTTACTATTGAAAAGACGAAGTGATCATTCCAGCGCCCGGGCAACAGGCTTAACTCCGCCTATCCCTGATACTTGGATACAATCACAGCAGCGTTGGTGCCGCCAAATCCAAACGAATTACTCAACACGGCCTGCACCCGTGCTTCACGGGCTTCGTTTGGCACATAATCAAGATCACACTTCGGATCGGGCGTTTCCAGATTGATCGTTGGAGGAACAATCTGATGCTGAAGCGTCAGAGCAGAGATCGCCAACTCAACCCCTCCTGCGGCACCTAGCATGTGTCCCGTCATCGATTTGGTAGAACTCACCATAAGTGCGTCTTTGGCATGCTCACCGAACGTCTTCTTGATGGCAATCGTCTCAGCCAAATCGCCATGAGGCGTTGAGGTCCCGTGAGCATTGACATAGTCAATCTGATCGGGACGCAACCCTGAATGTTTCAGCGCGCGATCCATGCACTGACTGGCTCCTCGGCCCTCGGGATGCGGCATGGTAGGATGAAATGCGTCGGCAGACGTTCCGTATCCGACCAATTCACAAATTATCTCGGCACCCCGTCGTTTGGCGTGCTCCAGATCTTCAAGAATAATCACTCCAGCTCCCTCACCCATCACAAATCCATCCCGGTCCTGATCGAATGGTCGGGAAGCTTTCTCCGGCTCGTCATTGCGAGTGCTCAGCGCCCGCATGTTCCCGAATCCGGCATAGGCCAGATCCGTAATAGTAGCTTCGGATCCGCCGGCGATCATCACATCAGCATCACCGAACTTAAGTGTCTTCCAGGCCTCTCCCACCGCATGACTCCCAGTAGCACAAGCCGAGGTCACGCAGAAATTGGGACCCGTTATCCCATAGTCCATCGCCACGATTCCACCCGCGGCATTGCCAACCATCATCGGAATGGAAAAAGGCGACACCTTGCCGGGGCCACCCTCTCTGAAGACGTCCTGAGTCCTTTCAATTGTCTGCAGCCCGCCAACCCCGGTTCCCAAAATAACCCCTGATCGCTCTGGGTCCTCCCTTAAAAAATCAATCCCGGCGTGCGCCACTGCCATCTTAGAAGCAGCCACCGAAAAACGAATGTATCGCTCGGCCCGCTTTGCGTCGCGCTTGTTTTTGAAATACGTCGTCGAATCAAAGCCCAGAATTTCCGCCCCAATCTGACAGCGATGAATAGACGGATCAAAAGCAGTCACCCGCTTCACTCCACTGCGCCCATTGATGATATTGTCCCAGAACTCAGCAAGGTCCCACCCCAATGAGGTGACTACTCCCAGCCCAGTAATGACGACACGACGTTCCATTTCGAGGGGAATGGTCGACGGATTGCCCAAAGATGCAAACGCATGTTACTCGGTGTCGCTACATTAGCCCCCTTCGGATGATCCCTCGCTTTTGTGACCTCATTTTCATCCCGCAATCCAACACTTCCCGACCTCTGCCTCCCCTGCTAGGATCAGCTCTACGAAACCAATCCTTTGTCGCTTTGCAGCTCTAACCTTCCTCGTGAAGGTCGTTTCTACCGGCCCCTTCTCTCAGCCGAAAAAGCCAGCGACGCGCAGATCATCGACGACAGAATAGCAGGCCTCGCGGAATCATCTTCCGAGTCGGCTGTGATCACCCAATTATTCAACAGCACGAAAAAGGGAGACACCATTCAGTTGAAAGTGCACCGAAACGGCAAAGACCACTCCGCCTCGATCCGAGCTCAATTGAGCTCGTTGGTGACAGCAATGGCAGGATCGCCAAACCGGCATACGATGAGCGCAACTTCTCCCGAGAAATCATGCGCACCATCATGGTCTGGAGTGCCAGCCCTGGAATGGATGCAAAGATTGCCACTGAAATTATCTCAACTTGGTGATTTCCTGAGGGATACTTTCTCCGAACAGGAGCTTTATGCCCGCTTGACTTTGGAAGTGAAAACTGTCAGTCCGTAGTCGCGACCTATTAAATCTATCCCTCTCGCCATGCCATCTCGACTCGCCTGCCTGTTTTCCTATTTACAAACCGCCATCGTAGCCGGCGGCCTTTTATGGACAGTGCAAATTCAAGCCGCCGATCAAGACGAATTCTTCGTCGTCGCGACCGACAACTCTAGCCCGAAGTCAACCCTTGAGAGTTTCACCAATCTCTGCAATCAGGCCTTCGACCTGTTCCACGATACGAAGACTAAGGATATTAAGCCAACGAAGGCTCAGACGCAGAGATTAGTCAACGAGCTGCTCCGAACCCTGGATTTGAGTGAAGAACCCGAATTCGCCAGAGAGACAACAGGAAAAGAAGCGGCCGCCTGCATCAAGGAGATCCTCGACCGGAGTAGAGTTCCCCCACTGGATCAAATTCCAGGCCCCGACGAACTGCAAGCAGACACGGATTCCGGATTGCTTGAAAGATGGCGAGTTCCAGGCACAGATTTGGTCATCCATCGCGTCACTGAGGGCCCCAGAAGTGGCGACTACCTATTCAGCCCGACGTCTATCACCAACGCCATTAGGAATTACGATTTCGTTAAAGACCTTCCCTACAAGAAGGGCGCCAGCCGAGACTTCTACGCGTGGTATCTAACATCACCAGGCCCGAGAATCGCACCGCTGGTAAATGCGATTCCGAGATCCTTTCGCACTCGCCTCATGGCAAGACAAGCACTGTGGCAGTGGATCGCGCTTGGAATTGCCATTATTTTGGCATGCGTCGCCATGATCCTGGCCTACTACTTTGGCCGGAAAATTTCCACCAAGAGCCAGGAGACAAATCTAGTTCGCTACGGATTATCCCTCTTTTATCCCATCTTCGCCATGCTTGTGCCGACGATTTTCATCGTGGTTGTCCGCGATGAGATTCGAATTGCGGGGAATTCCCTCTCGTTTTTTTCCTTCTCCGCCAATCTCATTTTTTTATTGGCCAGCATGGTCGTCATCAACGGACTTGGAAATCGCATTGCCGAATTCATTATATCCAAGCCCAGCATTCCCACCAAAGGCCTCGACGCCCAGCTCATTCGAATTATTGCCCGAGTGCTAAGCATTGTTCTGGCGACACTCGTTTTTCTAGAAGGAGGAAAGTATCTTGGAATCCCTCTGTCGACACTCCTCGCCAGCGCCGGGGTGGGAGGCCTCGCATTCGCCCTCGCAGCCCAAGATTCGCTAAAGAATTTCTTTGGTAGCATCATGATCTACATGGATAAGCCTTACCGGATCGGCGAACGGATTGTAGTAAAAGGCTATGACGGCCTTGTTGAGGAAATCGGGATTAGATCCACCCGCCTTCGGCTCTTGAATGGCCATCAGGCCACTATCCCCAATGAAGAAATGGCCCGGTCCGATATCGAGAACATCGGGCGGCGCCTTCACATTCGCCGCCTCGCAGATCTCCGCCTGCCCATCGACACCTCTCCGGACAAAATGGAGGAAGCCGTTGGGATCATTCGTGAGATTCTCGACAATCACGAAGGCATGGACCCCGAGCGCCCGCCCCGGGTTTTCTTCACCGAGATCCATCCCGACTCGTTGAATCTGCGATTTATGTATTGGTATCACCCCCCCGAGTATTGGGAGTTTCTTGAGTTCTCCCAGAACGTCAATCTTCGGATCCAGCGGGAATTCACTAAGTCCGGCATCAAACTCGAAGTACCCATGCGTTTGCTTCAGGTTTCAGATTCCGCTGAGACAACCGATTTGGAAGAAGACGAAAAATAGGCTCATCCGGGCCGAAACATCCCGATCGAGTCTACTTTTCACAGAACTTTCATCTTCACTTCGCACCTCTTTCACATTCGTGATGCAAGAATATCACCATGAATGTCACAGATGGAGAACTCGAGGTGGGCACGCCCCCGAAGCGATGGCTTCGATCCCACTCCATTGGAATCGTCCTCTTTCTGATTCTTCAGTCGATTCCACACTTCGTTCCGAGCCTGCAGATCAAGCTTTTCTCTGAGCCTGCTGCCCGCGCTGCCGCCATCTTTCTGGGCACTCCCCTGTCAATTGAACCTGACGCCATCACTCTCGCACACCGCTCAATTGAAGTGGCCGTCACAGAGGCCTGCAGCGGCTTTGATTTCTTCTGCCTGCTGACCTCATTGCTAATCGGGCTCACCTTCTTCAAATCGGAGCCAAAAATGGCGCTCAAGCGCGCCTGTCTCATCCCTGCTGTCGTCTACGTCCTGACACTACTGGGAAACACTTCCCGTATTGTCAGTGCGGTTCAATTCCGGTCCGCCACTTTCGGGAACATACCGGCATCTTTTGACGGCATCATTCATCAGTCAATTGGAGTAGCCGTCTTCGTCACCGTCCTTGTCCTTTCCTGGAACTTTCTAACAAATTATTATGACCGACAGCAATCCACCTGAGTCCGCCTCACTCAAAACGGAGACAAGACGTCTCCTCCCGAGGCTGGTGACGCATCCACTCACGATGCTCGTCACCGTCGCAGTGCCGCAGCTAATCCTCCTGATTCTCAATCTGAGGAGCTACCATCTCCTCTCGGAGGAGGTCGATGACTCGCAGAAAAAGCTGGCGGTTATTTTCTTTATGGCTGAGCTGGCCATCCTCATCAGTGGGTGCCTCTTCACCTTGTGGCAGTCACGCCGCTCCGATCGTATCCCCTGGGGGTGGAACTGGCTGATCTTCGTTCCGGCCGTCGTCTACCTCTCCTTCTTCACGACCAAGATCTACGGCATTGTTCCCGCCGCGCTGCAATTGTGGATCGTGGTTCCTGAGACTTTGATTTTCTATCAGTTCGTCTTTATGATGCCCGCCATTTTTCTATCGGCGCTAGGTCTGGCCTGTTTCCCGATTCGGTTGAGACGTGGACAGGATATCGGTGCTTCGCTCGGACTGGCCTTGGGCATTCCTCTGGTCTGGTATCTACTCCTCCACGTAGGTCACGGAAGTTGGATCGAGCACCTACCGGGAACGCTCATCTTTTTGTTCGTTGCCGCATCCAGCCTGATTTGCCTGACCGGAGTCCTGCGTCTCATCACCCTGCTTTTCACCTGGGCGCTGGAGAAAGGGCAACTGGGACAGTCCATCCTCATCGCAATCGTGTCCATTGTGGCGCCGATAGGTGGCCTGCTACTCAATCGTGCCATCCCCTTCCCTGCCGATCTCCAGACTTGGCCGGTCTATACTCTGACGATTCTTAACGGCATTCTCTTGACCGTGCCAAGGTTTCATATCCTGAAACTGGACCGGGTCATCTGGCTACTTCAATGCGCGCTCTTCCCTTTCACCCTGTATTTCTTTTTTATCTTCCTCCCCTACCTGCCACTGGCGGCCATTGCCATCATCGCCGCTGGATCAGGCTTCCTCATTCTAAGTCCGACTGCCCTCTTTCTGATTCATCTTCGCAAGCTTCATCAGGGGAGCCCCGAACGAAAACTCATCCCCTTCGGTATTCTCGCTGCACTCATTCTTCCCGCCTATGCCCAGGTGGAAATGATCATCGATCGAGCGGTTCTCCATCAGGCCATCAACTACGTTTACTCCCCCAACCTGGAAAGCGACGGGCAGTTCAATGGCAGCAGAGTAGTGCTGAAGAGAAGTCTCTCTCGCTTACAGAAAGTGAAGAACGGCGTCTATCTCCCCTTCCTGACGGAGTGGTATAATGAGTGTGTTCTCAACGGCTTGGTTCTCAGTGACGAGAAGTTGAATCACATCCACTACACCTTCTTTGGAAGATCAATGCCAGTCGGAGAAGACGAAAGTATTTTCGGATTCGGAATGGCCGGCAATCGCAACAATCGAGCAATCGGAGGCACACGGATGGTTCCACCCCCGCAGAGTGCCGTCCTCAAAGAGGTCACCCATTCCACCTCGACGGACCCGACCGAAGGGACCCGCACCCTGGTGAAACTCGAACTGCACAATCCGTCCAAGGTCCAAAGCGAATTCGCCACTACGATCGACATCCCGGAAGGCGTCTTCGTTTCAGGCTACTGGCTGCTCGTCGGCGACGAAAGAGTTCCCGGCCAAATCTTTGAAAAGAAAACAGCCATGTGGATCTATCGTATGATCCGTGATGCTTCGCGCCGGGATCCGGGCCTCCTGACCTATCTCTCGCCGCATCAACTCAGCCTTCGGGTGTTCCCTTTCGCTGCAGGCGAGACGCGGATCACTGAGATCGAGTTTCTATCGCCACCGGGATATTCACCCGAACTTCGCATTGGAAAAGAGACCATTGCAGGAAAGAGCGGCTCTGAGAACCTGATGGCTATTAAATCCGATGATGCCAATTCATCATTTTTTCTCTCCGCGGAAGCAGCTGGGGAAATGCCGGCAACCAATCGCGAACCTTATTTCCACTTCATCGTGGATCGGTCATCTGAAGGGCTGACAGAGGAAGAAGCCATCACATCGATGGAAGAGGTCGCCGCAGAATTTCCTGCAATCAAAAATTTCACCGTGTCGCCGGCCAACTACGAGTTTGTGAATTCAATCGAGCACCTACGGGCCATAGCCGAACTAAAATCCGAGGCCACCAGCAACTTGATTGAATCTCTACCACTTCGCGGAGCTTTTCTCGCAGAGCAGTCGCTGCAACGCTGCCTGAGCCGGTTCCGAATCCGTCAAGCCGAAGCGGAGAATACGAAGGACCTTCTTCAGTATCCCCTTTTCGTTCTGATCGAATCTAGCGATACTCCAGAACGAATTCCAAAAGAGCTAATGTGGTATCGCTCAGCCACCCCTGATGTGGACGGCTATTTCATCAAGTATCACGGTGCGAAATCGGTCGATGCAAAACAATTCAGCGGAGAAAAGGCCAATGAACTTCAACTGAGCCAACCCGTTCTCATTCTATCCTCAGGAGAAAGCAACGCCGTGGTATCCGTCGAAGACGGGCCTTCGATCGCATCCTTTCGCTCCGGGGAGACGATCAAAGTCTATGACCCCAGCGGCGGAGAGTTTCATCCCATTCAGGGAGAGAATGAGCTACCGGCAATGAGCGCTTACTCGAAAGCGATCGATGCCCAACGGATCGAGTCGAGAATCCGGTGGAACCCCGCAAGGACCGACGATCTGATCACCGCAGCAGTCAGCACCAGCCGCGAGACCGGAATTCTGACACCATCAACCGCCTACATAGTCGTCGAAAGCAGTGCTCAATGGAAGATGCTGAAACGTAAGGAGAAGGAAAAGCTCCAGGGAAACCAGGCCCTCGACTTCATGGAGGCCCCCGAACCTTACCTACCCCTGATCATCGTTGCCTTTGGCGTGTTCCTTTGGCTAAAGAAGCGAATACATCGACTTCGAGTCGCTCGTCAGACTTCGTCTTCAGCTCTTTCTACTTCCTAATCACCGGGTCCGCCTACCTCACCTCGGATAGACGGCGCGATTCTCTCATCCCGTTATGTGACATCAGGGCACTGTCACCCTACTGGTATATCCAGCATGAACAAACGCCCCAACACTTTTTCCCTCTCGCTCCTGCTTGCAGCCCTTTGCGGCGGCCCAATCCTTCGGGCGGAAGAGCCAGCCAACGGACTCGCTCCGGAAGTCACCGACCTCAACGCCGCCGATATTTCTTACTCGCTCGAGGCGAAACTGCCCGACCTGAAAAGCCCCTTCATCAACGCAGCCCCGGGTGACCGCAATGATGGCATTCCTGTGGGCGAACTCGGCACCGATGGCGGAGATAAGGAAGCCATTCTCAAGCTCGCCGAAGAAATCGCCGCTGGCGAGCAGGGGGAAACGGACAGTCTGCTGATTTTCAAAGACGGCAAACTACTCTTCGAGTCCTACTATCGGCGCGGACGAGTCAACTACCCTCACTACCAGATGTCCATCACGAAGTCATACACCGCCATGGCACTCGGTCGCGCCATTCAGTTAGGGTATTTGACGATGGCCGATCTCGACAAGCCGGCGGTCAACTTTCTCAGTGAGGTGGATCAAAGCAATCTCGTTGAAGGAGCCACCGACATCACCGTGGCTCAGGCCATGAATATGGGGTCCGGAATCAGGATCGATCAGAAGAAGGCTGGAGAGCTGATGAAAACACCGGGCATCCTTCAGGGACAAGGCCAGATACAGACTTACCTTGAGAACAGTGCACCCATTCCCGCGGCGCCCCGGGAATTCAAGTATCAGGGTTCAGATCCGTCTATCACTATGCAGGTCCTCGAAGCCGTCGTTCCCGGATCAGCGAGCGATTTCATAAATGAGGAACTGCTAAGCAAAATGGGAATCATTCACTACGCCTGGCAGGATGATGTCAGTGGACTGCCCAAGTCGGCGGCCGGCAGCAGCTTCCGATCACGTGACATGCTCAAATGGGGTATGCTGGTGATGAATAAAGGCCAGTGGAAAGGCGAACAACTCATCCCCGCCGCTTTCGTTGAAAAAGCGACCAGTCGTATTCACACCAATCAACAAGGAGCCTCCTACGGCTACTTCTGGTGGCGCCACGACGCCCCGGTTGGAGACAAGACGTTCGATTGCAAATCCGGCCGCGGTGCGGGAGGTCAGTTTATCCTCATGTTCCCTGAACTCGACCTTATCGGTGTTGTTACTTCACACAATAAAGGCATGGGCGACATGCTGAAGATTTTCCCTGAGCGGGTTCTCCCGGGTTTTCTTGGAGACTAGATCAATCGAGGTGCCTCTAACAGGGTTAGATCACTGGCCCATTCGCGTCAATCTAAGGCGGTGAGTCCCTGTTTTACGGGGATGGAGCGTTT